>NC_013729.1:2526496-3158120 GCF_000024345.1 Kribbella flavida DSM 17836
CACCGACATCATGGACGCCTTCTTCGGCCAGACCGGCGGGGCGACCCGTGGGCCGCGGCCGCGGACCCGGCGGGGCCAGGACGCGCTGATCCCGCTGCGGATCGACCTGAGCGAGGCGGCCTTCGGGACCACCCGCGAGCTCAAGGTCGACACCGCGGTGCTCTGCCCGACCTGCTCCGGCTCCGGCGCGGCGGCCGGGTCCGAGCCGGTCACCTGCGAGATCTGCCACGGTCGCGGCGAGGTGACGCACACGCAGCGCTCGTTCCTCGGCGAGGTCCGCACGATGCGGCCGTGCCCGAACTGCCGCGGCTTCGGCACCACCATCCCGAACCCGTGCGTCGAGTGCTCCGGCGACGGCCGGGTCCGGTCCCGACGGACCGTCACGGTCAAGATCCCCGGCGGCGTGGACAGCGGCACCCGGGTGCAGCTGTCCGGCCAGGGCGAGGTCGGCCCCGGCGGCGGACCGGCCGGCGACCTGTACGTCGAGATCGAGGTCGAGCCGCACGAGATCTTCACCCGCAGCGGCGACGACCTGCACTGCACGGTGACGCTGCCGATGACCGCGGCCGCGCTCGGTACGACGATCAACCTGCCGACGCTGGAGGGTGAGACCACACCGCTGGAGGTGCGGCCTGGCACCCAGTCCGGCACGACGATGACGCTGACCGCGCGGGGTGTGCCGCGGCTGCGGCACGCCGGCCGGGGTGACCTGATCGTGCAGGTGATCGTCGAGACGCCGACCCGGCTCGACGACGAGCAGGCGGCGCTGCTGCGTCAGCTGGCCGAGGTCCGCGGTGAGGAGCGGCCGCAGGGCCAGGTCCAGGCCGCGCACAAGGGCGTCTTCGGGCGGCTTCGCGACGCCTTCGGCGCGCACTGAAACCGTCACCCGGTATGGGACTTCCCGTCTTCCACCTGGCCGACCTCGGCGCCGGTTCCGCGACCGGTGCCGGGGACGAGCTGACCCTGGACGGACCCGAGGGCCGGCACGCGGCGGTCGTCCGCCGGATCGGGATGGGGGAGCGCCTGCGGCTGACCGACGGGCGCGGGTCGTTCGCCGAAGGTGCCGTGGTCGCGGCCTCGAAGTCCGGGGTCACGGTGGCCGTCGACCGGCGGGCCGAGGTGCCGCCGCCGGCGCCGCGGCTGGTCGTCGTCCAGGCGTTGCCGAAGGGTGAGCGGGCCGAGCTCGCGGTCGAGATGCTGACCGAGATCGGCGCGGACCTGATCGTGCCGTGGAACGCGGACCGCAGCCAGTTCCGCGCGAACCCCGAGCGGGTCGAGAAGACGCTCACGAAGTGGCGCGCCTGGGCCTTCGAGGCGAGCAAGCAGTCCCGCCGCAGCTGGTTCTGCGAGGTCGCACCGGTCGCGTCGACGGTGGAGGTCGCGGCGCTGGTCGCCGGCGCCGGACTGGCCGCTGTGCTGCACGAGGAGGCGAAGGCCCCGCTGGCCGGCCTCGACGTACCGGCGACAGGCGATCTCGTGGTCGTCGTCGGCCCGGAGGGCGGCATCACCCCGGCCGAGCTGGACAGCCTCGGCGCCGAGCCCGTCCTGCTCGGCGACACGGTCCTGCGCACCTCGACCGCCGGCGTTGCCGCGGCCGCGGTCCTGCTCGCGCGCACCCGCTGGACCTGACCCCTGCATCACGTCATCGACCAAAGGACCGCGGTATGAGCTCGATGAACTGGGTGGAGTGGCACGAGGCCTACGGTGACGAGACGTCGCCGCTGAGCCGGCGCCTGCGAGCGGTGCAGCGGGCGATCCGCGAGCACCTCGACGCGCGGCCCGACGGCCCGATCCGGGTGGTCAGCGCGTGTGCCGGCCAGGGCCGGGACCTGCTGGAGGTGCTCGCCACGCATCCCGCTCGCGACCGAGTCGCCGCCCGCCTGGTCGAGCTCGACCCCCGCAATGTCGCGATCGCCCGGGCAGCTGCGATCAGCAACGGCCTGACCGGCGTCGAAGTCGTCGAAGCCGACGCCGGCCGCACCGACGCGTACGCCGGTGCGGTACCGGCCGATCTGGTCCTGTTCTGCGGCGTGTTCGGCAACATCAGCGACACCGACGTCGAGGCGACGATCCGTGCGCTGCCGCAGTTCTGTGCTGCTGGCGCGCGGGTGGTCTGGACCCGGGTCCGCAGAGCGCCTGACCTGACGCCGGCGATCCGCCGATGGTTCGCCGGGAGCGGGTTCGAGGAGGTGTGGTTCGACGCGCCGGACGACGTCGAGTGGACCGTTGGCGTCCAGCGGCTGACCGGAGGACCGGAGCCGCTCGAACCGGGCCGGCAGCTGTTCAGCTTCGCGTGGTCGCCGGCTACTTGACGATGACCGTCTTGGTCTCGGTGGAGGTCTGGCGGCCGTCCGCGGCGGACAGCTCGAACACCTCGACCGTGTAGCGACCGGCCGGCAGCTTGCTCACCGTGAACGAGTACGGCGTGAACTTGAACGCCTCGGTGGTCATCGTGTTGCCCTCGGCGACGACCTTGCGGGTGGTGTCGGAGATGACCCGCCAGTTCAGCTGCGCCTCGTTGGCCGCGGCGATGCCGGAGACCTTGAACGGCATGCCGACCACCGCGTCGTTCTCCGGGGCGGTGACCCAGACGAAGGCCTGCACGTCGGCCGCCGGCGCCCGGCCGAGCGGCTGCTCGACGGCGAGCCCGAACAGCTGCGCCACCGGGCGGCCCGCGAAGGTCACCTCGACCGGCGTGGTCGTGCCGGTGGCCGCCTGCACCGTGTAGACGAGCTGCTGCACCGCCATCCGGGCCAGGTCCGGCTTGAGGGTCTCCCGCGGCAGTTGCTTGAAGTCCACGGTGATCAGGCGCTCCGACTGCTGCACCGAGCCCACCACGGCACCCAGCCAGGGCGAGGAGTAGTCCGGGTCGGCGACCTTGCCCGCCGTCATCAGCTGCACCGCCTCGTACGCCGGCCGGCCCTTGATCTGGGTGAAGGTGCGGTAGAGCCGGACGCCCGCCCCGGCGTCGACGCCGGCGGTCTTGCCCAGCCAGTACACCGGTACGGCCCGGCTGCTCGGCGGCTCCAGCTTGCCGGACGTCGACGGCTGCGCGGACGGCGGTTCGGTCGGCACGGACGACGGCGAGGGGACGGGCGACGCGCTGGGGGCCGGCGTCGGGGCCGACTGCGGGGCGGTCACCGTGGTCGCGGGCGGACCGGCCACTTCGCTCTCGCCGGGTCGCTCGCTGCTGCCGTCGAGCAAGGTGAAGGCGCCGACGGCCGCGGCGGTGCCGACCACGGCGGCGCCGGCGGGTGACCAGCCACGGCCGGCGACGGACCGGCGTGCGCTGGGCACGGACCCTGGCCTGGATCTCGGGCAGGCCGTCGGCGGGCTCGATCCGGTCGGCCTCCTCGTGCAGGGACCGCCGCATCAGCTCGTCGAACGGGTCGTTCGGTCGCTCGTTCATACGTTCCGCTCCAGGACCTGGCGCAGCGACTTGCTCGCCCGCGCGGCGTGGCTCTTCACCGATCCCCGGCTGATTCCCATCGTGTCGGCGATCTCCGCCTCCGACAGGTCACCGTAGTACCGGAGCACCATCACGGTGCGTTGTCTCTCCGGCAGGGTGCGCATCGCCTCGATCACCCGGTCGGTCTCGACGGTCCGCAGGACGGCCTGCTCGGCGCTCGGCTCGTCCGGCAGCGAACGCGGCAGGTGCTTGTCGACCACCACCAGGTGCCGCTGCCGGGAGCGGCAGCGGTTCACCACGGCCGTCCGCAGGTACGCCAGCGCCTTGTGCGGGTCGCGCAGCCGGTGCCAGCGGGCGTGCATCGCCACGAAGGCGTCCTGCACGATCTCCTCCGCCGCGCCGGTGTCCCGCAACAGCAGGGCGCCGAGGCGGACCAACGACGTGTAGTGCGCCGTGTAGACAGCCGTCAGCGCCTCGTCGGCATCCCACGAGGTCTCCTGAGCCACGCACGAGTCATACACCACGGCTGGTTGTGCCACGTGACGTTGACGCGGAGGTCGTGTCCCAGGTTGACGTCGCCGACCCCGCGCCGGGACAGAATGTGGTGCCCGAGGCGACAGGAGGCCCAGTGAAGCAGCACGGCGACCACGAGTGGTGCGGGCACCGCGAGATCACCTACGCCGCGGTCGGCCGGATGTTCTCCGAGCTGGCCGGGCCGGACGGTACGGTCCGCGGTGCCACCCAGGAGCAGTACGCCGCGGCGCTGGACAAGGCGCAGGCCTACATGGACCGGCCGGTCGGCGCCGGGCTGATCGACAACTTCGCGAACTCCGGCCGCCGGTTCCCGTACGCCGGGCCCGGGCCGACCGCGCACTCGGCGTACGCGAACCCGAACGCGCAGGCCGAGCACTTCATGGCCAACCCGTACCCGAACGGCCTGGAACCGGGCGGCAAGCAGCACGGGGCGCGCGAGCTCGCGGTCGACACCGGGTACGTCGTCGACCGGCTGCGGCAGGCGCGTCAGTCGCTCGGCGGCGACATGATCCAGCATCTCGGCGCGGCGGCCCACGCGCTGCAGGACAGCTACAGCGGCGCCCACGCGTGGCGCGACCTGTCGGTGTACCGCGGCGACCCGACGGCCGGAGTCAGCAAGCTGCACGTGTTCACCCCGTTGCACGCCGTCGGCATCGACGACGGCAAGAACACCCACGCCGACGAGTTCGACAAGCCGCCGGCGGCGTCCGGGTCGACCGAGGCCGCGATCGAGGCGACCTACCGGATGCTGTCGGCGCACGAGCGCGGGCTGCGGGACCCGGACCGGGCCGAGGAGCTGCTGCGGGAGACGATGGAGCCGCTGCTGCAGCCGTCGGCGCGCGGGGTCGAGGTCAGCCTGACGCCGGACGCCGCGTGGCAGGCCGAGCGCGACTACCGGATGGGTGTGGAGCAGGGCACGATCCCGTTGCCGGAGCCCGGCGTGCAGCACTACGGCGCCGAGAGCGGCCGGGTCTCCGAGTCGGAGAAGGCCGCGCTGGCCAAGGTGCTCGCTCCGCACGCGGGCGGGCGGGCGGCCGCGGCGCGTGCGGACACCGGCGCGCGAGCGGACACCGCCGCGCGGGACACCGGCGTACGGGGTAAAAGTCCTGGTCAGGGGCTTGCGCGGGGCTGAGCGCGGCTTTATCGGGTGAGGCTGTCCGGTGAGGCGGCTAGCATGGGCAGGGTCACATCACCAGGCACCAGGAGGAAAGGCTGTCCAGGCCACGCAGTATCGAGCCGTCGCACCCGGATGCGACGAGCGCTGACCGCAGCGCAGGCGGAGTCCCGCCCAAGGCGTCCCACAAGATCGTCGTGCCGAACAGCATCGACATGGTGGCGCTGCTCGGAGCCCGGGACGAGTTCCTCCGGATCGTCGAGCGGGAGTTCGCGGCCGACATCATGGTCCGCGGCAACGAGATCACCTTCACCGGTGAGCCCGCCGACCTGGCCCTGGCCGAGCGTCTGGTGGACGAGCTGATCGCGGTCGTGCGGACCGGTCACGGGCTGACCGCCGACTCGGTCGAGCGCAGCATCGCGATGATCAAGGCCGAGACCGTCGAGAGCCCGCGCGACGTGCTGACCCAGAACATCCTGTCCAGCCGCGGCCGCACCATCCGGCCCAAGACGCTGAACCAGAAGCGCTACGTCGACGCCATCGACAAGAACACGATCGTCTTCGGCATCGGCCCGGCCGGTACCGGCAAGACCTACCTGGCGGTCGCCAAGGCGGTGCAGGCGCTGCAGGCCAAGGAGGTCAACCGGATCATCCTGACCCGGCCGGCCGTCGAGGCCGGCGAGCGGCTGGGCTTCCTGCCCGGCACGCTGTCGGAGAAGATCGACCCGTACCTGCGCCCGCTGTACGACGCGCTGCACGACATGCTCGACCCGGAGTCGATCCCGCGGCTGATGACGGCCGGCACGATCGAGATCGCGCCGCTGGCCTACATGCGCGGCCGGACCCTGAACGACGCCTACATCATCCTGGACGAGGCGCAGAACACCTCGCCGGAGCAGATGAAGATGTTCCTCACCCGGCTCGGCTTCGGTTCCAAGATGGTGGTCACCGGCGACGTCACCCAGGTCGACCTGCCGACCGGCACCAACTCGGGCCTGCGGGTCGTGCAGGACATCCTGGAAGGCGTCCAGGACCTGACGTTCTGCCGGCTCACCTCGCACGACGTGGTCCGGCACAAGCTGGTCGGCCGGATCGTGTCGGCCTACGAGGACTACGAAGGCAGCGACGGATCCAGGGCTGAGCCGAACCGATGAACGTCGAGGTCAACAACGAGTCCGGCGTGGAGATCGACGCCCACGGACTGATGCGGCTGAGCCGCTTCGTGATGTCGAGCCTGCGCCTGCACCCGGAGTGCGAGCTGTCGATCAAGCTGGTCGACGAGGACACGATGGCGCGGTACCACGTCGAGTTCCTGGACCTGCCCGGTCCGACCGACGTGATGTCGTGGCCGATGGACGAACTGCGGCCGGGCAGCGACAACGACGACGCCGAACCGCCGCTCGGGCACCTCGGTGACATCGCGCTGTGCCCGACCGTCGCTGCCGCGCAAGGCGCCAAGGCCGGTCACGGCACCTGGGCCGAGCTCGAGCTGCTGACCGTGCACGGCATCCTGCACCTGCTCGGCTACGACCACGCGGAACCGGCCGAGAAGGCGGAGATGTGGGACGTCCAGGGCCGCCTGCTGGAAGCGTGGCGCGCGCCCGGAAACCGGCTCGGCGAGGAGTGACACAGCTGTGAGCTACCACGACGGCGTTCTGCTGGTTGTGGCTGCGGTGCTCGTACTGCTCGCCGGGGTGTTCGCCGGCGCCGAGGCGGCGATCTCGGCGTACTCGAAGGTGCGGGCCGACGAGCAGGTCGAGCAGGGCAACACCCGCGCGGTCCGGCTGCGGGACCTGCTGGCCGACGCCCCGCGGTACCTGAACACGCTGCTGCTGGTCCGGCTGATCTGCGAGATCACCGCGATCGTGCTGGTCACCCAGGCGCTGTCGAACGTCTTCGGCGTCACCTGGGAGCACATCCTGGTCACCGCGGTGGTGATGGTGGTGGTCTCCTACGTGATCATCGGCGTCGCCCCGCGCACGCTCGGCCGGCAGCACTCGGACCGGTTCGCGATGATCTCGGCCGGCCCGATCATGGCGCTCACCACGGTGCTCGGCCCGATCCCGAAGCTGCTGATCCTGCTCGGCAACGCGCTCACCCCGGGCAAGGGCTTCGCGGCCGGCCCGTTCGCCACCGAGTCCGAGCTGCGCGCGCTGGTCGACCTGGCCGAGAAGTCCGCGGTGATCGAGGCGGACGAGCGCCAGATGATCCACTCGGTCTTCGAGCTCGGCGACACGATCGTGCGCGAGGTGATGGTGCCGCGCACCGACATGGTCTACATCGAGCGGCACAAGAAGCTGCGTCAGCTCACCTCGCTGGCGCTGCGCTCGGGCTACTCGCGGATCCCGGTGATCGGCGACTCGCTGGACGACATCCTCGGTGTCGTCTACCTCAAGGACGTGATGCGGCGGGTCTACGACAACGCCCAGGCGGAGTCGACCGAGCGGGTCGAGTCGGTGATGCGGCCGTGCATGTACGTGCCGGACTCCAAGCCGGTCGACCACCTGCTGCGCGAGATGCAGGCGGCCCGGATGCACGTCGCGATCGTCGTCGACGAGTACGGCGGCACGGCCGGCCTGGTCACCATCGAGGATATTCTCGAGGAGATCGTCGGCGAGATCACCGACGAGTACGACGAGGCGCCGGAGTCGGTGCAGGCGTTGTCCGACGGCGCCTTCCGGGTCTCCAGCCGGTACCCGATCGACGAGCTCGGCCAGCTGTTCGGCGTTCCGCTGGACGACGACGACGTGGACACCGTCGGCGGGCTGATGGCCAAGCTGCTCGGCAAGGTGCCGATTCCCGGCGCCGAGGTGGAGATCGAGGGCCTCGGGCTGTCGCTGACCGCGGAGCGCCCGTCCGGCCGCCGCAACCAGGTCGGTACGGTCCTGGTCCGGCGCACCGACGAGCTCGCCGAGTTACCGCAGGACAGCAGTCACCTGACGGCCTGATCGCCCCCAAGACACCTGGAGTTTTCGTTGCCCGCTGACCTCTGCGCCGAGGACGCCAAACTGGTCACCCTGGCCCGCGCCGCCCGGGCCCGTACCCGGGCCGCGGAGGGTGCCGCCGTACGGGACACCGACGGCCGGACGTACGCTGCGTGTACCGTCCAGCTCGACACGGTGCTGCTGTCCGCGCTGCAGCTCGCGGTCGCGATGGCGGTCTCGTCCGGCGTGAAGGGGATCGAGGCGGCCGCCGTCGTCACCGACGCCGGCGCCGAGTCCGTCGACGTCGAGGTGGTCCGGTACTTCGGTGGCGCCGCGCTGCCCGTAGTCGTTGCTGATGGCAACGGAGAGGTTCGTGATGTCGTCCACACCTGAGTCCACCCCGGAGTTCCGCTCCGGTTTTGCCTGCTTCGTCGGCCGGCCGAACGCGGGCAAGTCGACGCTGACCAACGCGCTGGTCGGCCAGAAGATCGTCATCACCTCGTCGAAGCCGCAGACCACCCGGCACGCGGTCCGCGGCATCGTGCACCGCCCCGACGCCCAGCTGATCCTGGTCGACACGCCGGGGCTGCACAAGCCGCGCACGCTGCTCGGGGAGCGGCTCAACGACGTGGTGAAGACCACCTGGGCCGAGGTCGACGTGATCGCGATCTGCCTGCCGTCGAACGAGCGCATCGGCCCGGGTGACCGGTTCCTGGTCACCGAGGCCGCCAAGGTGGCCAAGACGCCGAAGATCGCGCTGGCGACCAAGTCGGACCTGGTCGGGCCGGACCGGATGGCCGAGCACCTGAGCGAGATCGCCGAGCTCGGGGCGTCGGTCGGCATCGAGTGGACCGCGGTCATCCCGGTGTCGGCCACCGACGGGTTCCAGACCGAGCTGGTCGCGGACGAGCTGGTCAAGCAGCTGCCCGCGGGCCGGCCGCTCTACCCCGACGGCGACGTCACCGACGAGCCCGAGGAGATCCTGGTCGGCGAGCTGATCCGCGAGGCGGCGCTGGAAGGGGTGCGCGACGAGCTGCCGCACTCCATCGCCGTCACCATCGACGAGATGGGCCTGCGCGAGGACCGCCCGGCCGACAAGCCGCTGGTGGACATCTACGCCAACATCTACCTGGAGCGGGACAGCCAGAAGGGCATCATCATCGGCCACAAGGGCGCCCGGCTGCGCGAGGTCGGCGCCAACGCCCGCCGCCAGATCGAGGCCCTGCTCGGGACGCCGGTCTACCTCGACCTGCACGTGAAGATCGCCAAGAACTGGCAGACCGACGCCAAGCACCTGAGGAAACTCGGCTTCTGATGGCCACGCCGGGCTCGCCCGCGGCCGAGGGTGCCGCGCCGGCCGCGCTGCGGAACCCGGTGTACGCCGCCCTCTCCGGGCCGCATGCCGCCATCGCGCAGGTCCGGGGGAGAGCTCGGGTCTACCCGTCGGACGTGGCCCCGTTCCTGGGCCTGCCGGACGCCGTGACCGAGCAGGACTGGCACGACGCCGCGAAGCTGGTCGGCGCCGGACGGCTGGTCGCGACGATGCGGCCGGACCTGCCGGTGCCGGACGTGTTCGAGCCTGACCGGCAGTTCGACCTCGTCCAGTTCCTCGCGCCGGCGGACTTCGGCGCCGACGAGCCGGAGGCCGTGGTGCTCGGCCCCGACGACGTACCGGAGATGCTCGGCCTGGTCGCGCTCACCGACCCCGGACCGTTCCGCGCCCGGACCATCGAGCTCGGCAGCTATCTCGGCATCCGGCAGGGCGGCGAGCTGATCGCGATGGCCGGCGAGCGGTTCCGGCTGCCGGGCTTCGTCGAGATCAGCGCCGTCTGCACCCACCCCGGCCACCGCGGTCGCGGCCTCGCGACCCGGCTGATCCGCGCCGTCGTGGCGGGCATCGAGCGCCGGGGCGACCAGGCGTTCCTGCACACCGGCGGGAGCAACCTGACCGCCATCCGGCTGTACGAGTCGCTGGGCTTCTCGGTCAGTCACCAGTCGAAGGTCACGCTGCTCCAGCCGGCCTAGGTACCGGTCAGAACTGCTTCTCGCCGCCGTCGACGTAGAGGTTCGCACCGAGCACGAAGCTGCTCTGGTCCGAGGCCAGGAAGGCCACCGCGTCGGCGACCTCGTCCGCCGTTCCGATTCGGCCGAGCGGCACCTGCGCCGCGAAGCGGGCCTTGACCGCGTCCGCGTTCTCCGCCCCGACGATGCCGACGATCGCGGGGGTGTCGATCGTGCCCGGCGAGATCGCGTTCACCCGGATGCCGCGGCCCTTGAGCTCGTTGGCCCAGGTCCGGGTGAAGGAGCGAAGAGCGGCCTTGGAGGCCGCGTAGGTGCCGAACGACTCGACGCCGTCGTCGGCCCGCACGGACAAGTTGATGATCACCGACGCGCCCTCGTTCAGCAGCGGCAGCGCCTTCTGCACGGTGAACAGCGTGCCCCGGACGTTGACGCGGAAGGTCTCGTCGAAGTGTTGCTCGGTGACCTGCTCCAGCGTCGCGAACGATGCCGTCGCGGCGTTGGCGAACAGCACGTCCAGTCCCTGGCCCCGCGCGCGGACCGCGTCGTACAGACGGTCCAGGTCGGCCGGGTCGGAGATGTCGCCCGGCACCGCGGTGGCCGAGCCGATCGTGCCGACGGCTGCCTTCAGTTCGCTCTCCCGCCGGCCGGTGACAAAAACGTGTGCTCCTTCGGCCGCGAGCCGCCCGGCCGCGGCCAAGCCGATGCCGCTGCTGCCGCCGGTGACGACCGCGGTCCTGCCCTCGAGATGTCCCACTGCGCTGCCTCCTCAGAGTTCGGTACCAATCGGTACCGAACTCGACCATAGCACTTCCGGATCGATCGGTACCGAACAGGTATGGCTGGCCGCGTGGACACTCCCCGGAACGCCGCCGTCGGCCGGCCGCGCGGTTTCGACGCCGACGAGGCGCTGGAACGCGCTCTGCTGGTGTTCTGGGAGCAGGGCTTCGAGGGCGCCAGCCTCACCGACCTGACCAACGCCATGGGCATCAGCCGGACCAGCATGTACGCCGCCTTCGGCAACAAGGAGCAACTGTTCGCCAAGGCGCTGGAGCGCTACACCGAAGGCCCCGCGGCCTACGGCTTCCGGGCCTTGAACGAGCCGACCGCCGAGGCGGTGGTGACGGCGTTCCTCCGGGGCACGGTCAACGCCACCACCCGGCCCGACTGCCCCTCCGGATGCCTGGGAGTGCAGGGTGCCCTGGCTGCCGGCGAGCCGGGCAAGCCCGCCCGCGACGCGCTGATCGGGTGGCGGAACGAGGCCGTGGTGCGCTTGCAGGAGCGCTTCCAGCGGGCGGTGGACGAGGGGGACCTGCCGCCCGACGCCGATCCGGCGGTGCTCGCCCGGTACGTCATGACGGTGTCGTTCGGTCTCGCGGTGCAGGCGGCCAGTGGCATGAGCCGCGACGAGCTTCGGGACGTCGCCGACACCGCACTGCGCAACTGGCCACCCAGCTGACCGACGGGGCGAGCAGACCTGCGAACGACCGGGTCAGAGCGTCTTCTGGTAGGCCATCGCGCGGGCGACCACCCGGTAACCGAGTTGCTCGTTGATGCCGATCATGTGGTCGTTCGACTCCGCGTTCCAGGTGTCCAGCTGGCTGAGCGCCGGCTCCGCCTCCCGCATCCACAGCAGCATGCCGGTCTTCACCAGCGCGCCGAGCCGGTGCCCGCGATGGTTCCGGGAGACCGCGGTGTCGGCCTGCTCGCCGATGTGCGGGCGCTCCCGCTCGACCGTGATCGTCGAGTGCCCGGCGAGCTCTCCGGTGCCGCGGTGCCGGGCGATCACCCGGTACAGGCTCCGGTCGTGCATGAGCTGGGCGTGTTCGTAGGCCCGCAACCGCTCCGGGGTGAACTCGTCGTCCTCGATGTCGAGGTCGTCCTTCGGGGCGTCGTTGATCGAGGCGGTCACCGCGACCATGCCGTCGAGCAGCTCGTTCGGCAGTGTCCCCGACACCCGCACCAGCTCGTACTCCGACGCCGCGCGGGCCGCCTCGTCGTACAGGCGCTGCACGCTGGTCCAGTCCAGGGCGGCGACGTCCTGGCGCCGGTTGACCTCGATCGTCTTGCGCTCGTACCCTTGCCGCCGGGCGAACGCGTCGGCCTTCGGCAGGTCCCACTCGCTCAGGCCGAACGAGCTGCGACCGGCCTCGGCGGCCAGGCGTTCGCCGTACCCGAGCAGTTCGCCGCCGAGACCGCGGCCGCGGTGATCGGGGTGCACGTGCACCTCGAACCAGGCCAGGTTGGTGTTGTCGTACGTCGGGGTCTGGACGGTCACCGCGCCGATCAGCGTGCCGGCCGCGTCGCGGGCCAGGTAGGCGTTGCCCGGATCGCCGTCCCAGCCGTACTTCAGGTGGGCCGCGACGCCGCGGGCGGTCGGCAGCAACGCGTCCGGGCAGTCGAGCTTGTGCGTGGCCTGGTGCAGTGCCACGAAATCCGCGCACCCGACCTCGTCGTCGGGGGAGAGCCTGGTGATGTCCACCCACCCAGAGTGACCCTCGGCGCCGCCCACCGCGACCGGTTTACCGCGGTGGGAAAGCACCGCCGACGCCTGCTCGATGTCTTGGCAAGCATTCTTGACTCGTTCCAGAATGCGCGAGAAACTTTCCGGCGATGGGCACCACCGATTTCCCCCGCCTGCTGCGCGCGGCCGCGTTGCGCGTCACCCGGCCGCGGCTGGCCGTGCTGACGGCCGTGCACGGGAACCCGCACGCCGACACCGACGCGATCATCCGGGCCACCCGCGAGCAGTTGCCGGACGTCTCGCACCAGGCGGTGTACGACGTGCTGCGCGCGCTGACCGAGGCCGGGCTGCTGCGCCGGATCCAGCCCGCGGGGTCGGTCGCGCGCTACGAGGCCCGGGTGGGGGACAACCACCACCACGTGGTCTGCCGGTCGTGCGGCGCCATCGAAGACGTGGACTGCGCCGTCGGTCCAGCCCCGTGCCTGCACCCCTCCGACCATCACGGCTTCGCCGTCGACGAGGCCGAGGTCGTGTACTGGGGGCTGTGCCCGGAGTGTTCCGCAGCCAGCACCGAACCAGCCACCACATCGAGAGGTAGAGCATGACCGAGACGCCTGACGTGGCCTCCCACGGCAGCGAGAGCGAGAACCCCGCCATCGACTCCCCGACGCCCGCGGTGCCGAACCCGCGGACGAACCGGGACTGGTGGCCGAACCAGCTGGACCTCTCGGTCCTGCGCCGGCACGCCCCGCAGGCCAGCCCGCTGGAGCAGGACTTCGACTACGCCGAGGAGTTCAAGAAGCTCGACGTCGACGCGCTGAAGCGCGACATCGTCGAGGTGATGCGGACCTCGCAGGACTGGTGGCCGTCGGACTTCGGGCACTACGGCCCGCTGTTCATCCGGATGAGCTGGCACAGCGCCGGTACCTACCGGATCGAGGACGGCCGCGGCGGCGCCGGCGACGGCGCGCAGCGGTTCGCCCCGCTGAACAGCTGG
Organism: Kribbella flavida DSM 17836; assembly: GCF_000024345.1. Lineage (NCBI taxonomy): Bacteria > Bacillati > Actinomycetota > Actinomycetes > Propionibacteriales > Kribbellaceae > Kribbella > Kribbella flavida. The sequence continues at coordinate 2,539,958 of NC_013729.1, forward strand.
CCGGACAACGCGAACCTGGACAAGGCACGCCGGCTGCTCTGGCCGGTCAAGCAGAAGTACGGCCGGAAGATCTCCTGGGCCGACCTGCTGGTGCTGGCCGGCAACGTGGCGCTGGAGGACATGGGGTTCCGGACCTTCGGCTTCGGCTTCGGCCGCGAGGACGTCTGGGAGCCCGAGGAGATCTTCTGGGGCCCGGAGGACACCTGGCTGGGCGACCAGCGCTACAGCGAGGACCGGCAGCTCGCCAACCCGCTCGGCGCGGTCCAGATGGGCCTGATCTACGTCAACCCCGAAGGCCCGAACGGCAAGCCGGACCCGCTGGCCGCGGCCCGCGACATCCGCGACACCTTCGGCCGGATGGCGATGAACGACGAGGAGACCATCGCGCTGATCGCCGGTGGCCACTCGTTCGGCAAGACCCACGGCGCCGGACCGGCCGACCACGTCGGCCCCGAGCCGGAGGCCGCTCCGATCGAGGCGCAGGGCCTGGGCTGGAAGAGCACCTACGGTTCCGGCAAGGGCCCGGACACCATCACCAGCGGTCTCGAGGTGACCTGGACCAGTACGCCGACCCGCTGGGGCCACGGCTTTTTCCAGAACCTGTTCGGCTACGAGTGGGAGCTCACCAAGAGCCCGGCCGGCGCGTACCAGTGGGTTGCGAAGGACGCCGAGGAGACCGTGCCGGACGCGCACGACCCGGCCAGGAAGCACCGCCCGACGATGCTCACCACCGACCTCGCGCTGCGCTTCGACCCGGCGTACGAGAAGATCTCGCGGCGGTTCCTGGAGCACCCTGAGGAGTTCCAGCTCGCGTTCGCCAAGGCCTGGTACAAGCTGCTGCACCGTGACATGGGGCCGGTCTCGCGCTACCTGGGCCCGTGGGTGCCGGAGCCGCAGCTGTGGCAGGACCCGGTCCCGGCCGTCGACCACGAGCTGATCGACGACGCCGACGCCGCGGCGCTGAAGCAGAAGCTGCTCGACTCCGGTCTGTCCGTCGGCCAGCTGGTCCGGACGGCGTGGGCGTCGGCGGCGTCCTTCCGCAGCACCGACAAGCGCGGTGGCGCGAACGGGGCCCGGATCCGGCTCGAGCCGCAGCGCAACTGGGAGGTCAACGAGCCGGCCGAGCTGGCGACTGTGCTGGCCAAGCTCGAGCAGGTCCAGCAGGAGTTCAACAGCGCGCAGACCGGTGCCAAGCGGGTCTCGCTGGCCGACCTGATCGTGCTCGGCGGCAACGCGGCGGTCGAGCAGGCGGCGCGCAACGCCGGCCAGGACGTCACCGTGCCGTTCCACCCGGGCCGCACGGACGCCTCGCAGGAGGAGACCGACACCGACACGTTCGCGGTGCTCGAGCCGCGGGCCGACGGGTTCCGCAACTACCTGCGGGCGGGGGAGAAGCTCTCGCCGGAGACGCTGCTGCTCGACCGGGCGTACATGCTGAGCCTGACCGCGCCCGAGCTGACCGTGCTGATCGGCGGTCTGCGGGCGCTCGGCGCGAACGTCCAGGGCGCCAAGCACGGCGTGTTCACCGACCGGCCGGAGACGCTGAGCACCGACTTCTTCGTGAACCTGCTGGCCGCGGGCACGGAGTGGAAGGCCTCGGCCTCGGACGAGAACGTGTTCGAGATCCGGGAGCTGGGCAGCGACGAGGTCAAGTGGACGGCGACCGCCGTCGACCTGGTCTTCGGCGCGAACTCGCAGCTGCGCGCGCTGGCCGAGGTGTACGCCGCCGCCGACGCGGAGCAGAAGTTCGTCAAGGACTTCGTCGCCGCGTGGGTGAAGGTGATGGAGCTCGACCGGTTCGACCTGCACCGCGAGGTCTGAACGAACGACGGCCGGGCCGGTTCCCTCGCGGGCGCCGGTCCGGCCGTTGCGTGGTCAGGACGGCGACGGCATCCCGTACGCGTGCTCGACGGCCATCGTGAACATCAGCCGGCCCTCCTCGATCATCGCGCGGCGGTAGTCGTCCCAGTCGGGGTGCTCGCCGGACGCGGTGCGGTAGTAGTCGACCAGCGCCTCGACCGTCGCGTCGTGCGGGTCGGCCGCGACCGGGCTCAGTTCCGCCTTGCCCTCCACGACGACGTACGAGCGGCTGCCCGGCCCGTCGGCGTACAGGCTGGCGCGCGGGTCGCGGCGCAGGTTCTTGGTTTTCGCCCGGTCGTCGGTCAGCGACACCCGGACCTGGTTGCTGCCGGCGTCGTACACGTACGTCACGTTGGACAGCTGCGGCCGGCCGTCGCGCTTGAGGGTGACCAGCACCCCGAGGCCGTGGGTGCCGAGCCGGGCGGCGAGAGATTCAGTCATGACGTCACCCTAGGAGCTCAAGCCGGCTTGAAGGGAAGCGTCCGGCCGCCCGGGTGGTGAAATGGCGGCATGAGACTCGACGAGCTCCGGGCACTGCTGTCTCGGCACGTCCGGCCTGACGAGACGACGGCGATCGACGGTCTGCACATCGCGCGGATCGACGGGGCCGGATCGCCGGAGCTGACGATGTCCGGGGTGGTGCTGGCCGTGCTCGTGCAGGGAGCGAAGCGCCTCGCGGTCGGCGACCGGATCTACACCTACCGGCCGGGCAGCTACCTGGTCACGTCGGTCGACGTACCGGTCAGCGGTCACTTCTTCGAGATCGGCCCCGATCGACCGGCTCTCGGTCTGGCGCTCGTCCTGGACCCGGCCACGATCGCCGACCTGCTGGTGCACGCGGGTCCCGGCGATCTGCCCCGCCCGCGGGCCGGGGCGCTTCCCGGCGTCGCCGTCGCCGACCTGACCGACGGGCTCGTCGACGCCCTGATCCGCCTGGTGCGTCTGCTGGAGCGGCCCCGGGACCGCACGGTCCTGGCGCCACTGGTGAAACGCGAGGTCCTGTGGCTGCTGATAACCGGCGACGCGGGCGGTGCCGTTCGCCAGCTCGGCCTCGCGGACAGCCACCTCAGCCACATCAGCCGGGCGGTCCGGTGGATCCGGGAGCACTACGCCGAGTCCTTCCGCGTCGAGGACCTGGCCCGGCGATCCGGCATGAGCGCGTCGGGGTTCTACCGCCAGTTCCAGACCGTCACCGCGCTGAGCCCCATCCAGTTCCAGAAGCAGGTCCGGCTGCAGGAAGCGCGGTTGCTGCTGGCCGCGCAGCCTCACGACATCACCGCCGTGGCGCACCGCGTCGGCTACGACAGCCCGTCCCAGTTCAGCCGCGAGTACCGCCGCCAGTACGGCGTACCGCCGAGCCGGGACGCCGTCTCGTCACGCTCCGTGTCTCGCTGATCGAGACTCCTGGTTCGACGGGTGGCGGCCGGTGTGCATAGACTCACCGTCATCATGCGGCACAGCCTTCTCCTCCTTCGCTGCCGCGGCGAGGCCTGACCAGGCCGGTTCCCTCGCCGCGGAGTTCTGTCGTACGCCGGTCGTCCCACGACCCCGTAGTGCAGCGATCCCGAGGAGAACCCCCGTGGCACCCAAGAACCAGCCCCAGCCCGTCCAGCAGCCGTCCGGTATGCCGGTGCAGCGCTACCGCGCGTTCCCGCCGATCGACCTGCCGGACCGGACCTGGCCGGCCAAGTCCGTCGACCGGACCCCGCGCTGGCTGTCCACCGACCTGCGCGACGGCAACCAGGCGCTGGTCGAACCGATGTCGCCGGCCCGCAAGCGACGGATGTTCGACCTGCTGGTGACGATGGGCTACAAGGAGATCGAGGTCGGTTTCCCCAGCGCCAGCCAGTACGACTTCGACTTCGTCCGCAGCCTGATCGAGGGCGACGCGATTCCCGAGGACGTCACCATCTCGGTGCTGACCCAGGCGCGCGAGGAGCTGATCGAGCGGACCGTGCAGTCGCTGCAGGGGTCGCCGAAGGCAACGATCCACCTCTACAACGCGACGGCGCCGCTGTTCCGCCGGGTCGTGTTCGCCGTCGACAAGGCCGAGTGCCGCGCGATCGCGGTCCGGGGCACCGAGACCGTGATGAAGTACGCCGACGAGATGCTGGCCGACTGCGAGTTCGGCTACCAGTACAGCCCGGAGATCTTCACCGGCACCGAGCTGGAGTTCGCGCTCGAGGTGTGCGAGGCGGTCAGCGACGTCTGGCAGCCCGCCGAGGGCCGCGAGATCATCCTGAACCTGCCGGCCACCGTCGAGATGTCCACGCCGAACGTGTACGCCGACCAGATCGAGTGGTTCGGCCGCAACCTGACCCGGCGTGAGCACAGCACGATCAGCCTGCACCCGCACAACGACCGCGGCACCGCCGTCGCCGCCACCGAGCTGGGCCTGATGGCCGGCGCCGACCGGGTCGAGGGCTGCCTGTTCGGCCACGGCGAGCGGACCGGCAACGTCGACCTGGTCACGCTGGGCATGAACCTGTTCAGCCAGGGCATCGACCCGCAGATCGACTTCTCCGACATCGACGAGATCCGCCGCACGGTCGAGTACTGCACCCAGATGCGGGTCCCGGAGCGCCAGCCGTACGCCGGCGACCTGGTCTACACCGCGTTCTCGGGCTCGCACCAGGACGCGATCAAGAAGGGCCTGGAGGCGCTGGACAAGCAGGCCGCGGCCGAGGGCAAGCCGGTGTCGGAGATCGCCTGGGAGGCCCCGTACCTGCCGATCGACCCCAAGGACGTCGGCCGGTCGTACGAAGCGGTGATCCGGGTCAACTCGCAGTCCGGCAAGGGCGGCGTCGCGTACATCATGAAGTCCGAGCACCGGCTCGACCTGCCGCGCCGGCTGCAGATCGAGTTCAGCCGGGTGATCCAGCAGCACACCGACGCCGAGGGCGGCGAGGTCGGCCCGGACCGCATGTGGGACATCTTCGCGGCCGAGTACCTGGCCCCGGGCAAGCTGTCGCTGCTGACCGTCACCTCGACGTCCGGGGGCGAGGGCAACGAGACGGTCGGCGTGCAGGTCTACTCCAACGGCGTGCCGCACGAGCTGACCGGCGAGGGCAACGGCCCGGTGTCGGCGTTCGTGGACGCGATCAAGCCGCTGAAGTACGACGTCCGGGTGCTGGACTACCACGAGCACGCGCTCTCGGCCGGCGGCGACGCCCTGGCCGCGGCGTACGTCGAGTGCGAGGTCGGCGACGAGGTGTACTGGGGCGTCGGCCGGGACGCCAACATCCTCACCGCGTCGCTGAAGGCGGTCGTCTCCGCGATCAACCGCGCCACCCGCTGAGCGAATCGCCACCACTCAGCAACCTCCGCCGTCCGCCGCGGACGGCGGAGGACTCCGCCTTCCGCGGCCCGGCTCGGGTCGCTTGCTGAGTGGTGCAGTTCCGCCCGTGCCCGAAATCGGCGTGCGAGCGCGCGCAAGAGCTGGTTGGCTCGGCGGATGATCACCGTGCGCGAGGTGGACCCGTTCGACCGGCCGACGTACGACCGGTGGGACGCTGCGTTCCGGGCGGGAGCCGCTGAGGGCCGCCCGGACGCACTGCTGGTCACCCAGGAGGCGCTGGCCTCGTCCCTGCGCAACCGCGGTCCCCGCAAGGTCCGGATCCCGGTCGCGGCGTTCGACGGTGACCGGATGGTCGGCGCGATGCTGTTCGAGTACTGGCTGCTGGACAACCCCGACACGGTCGCCGTCGAGATCAACGTGCCGCCGGCCGAACGCCGTCGCGGTGCCGGCACCGCGCTGTGGCGCTGGGCGTCGGCCCGCGCCGCCGAGCTGGGCCGGACGATCTTCCAGGCCGAGCTGGGCATTCCCGGTCAGCCGTGGCCGGGAAGCCTGTTCGCCGCCGGCCTCGGGTTCACCGTGGAGAACGTGGAGGACCATCTCGTCGTCCGGCTGCCGTACGACGAGGCGCGGCGGGAACGGCTCCGCGCCGAGGCGGGCGAGCTGACGGCGTACCGGCTGACGTCCTGGGTCGGCCTCTGCCCGCCCGAGCACCGGCAGGCGTACGCCGACCTGCACACGGCGATGGACCGGGACGTGCCGTCCGGCGGCATGATCCGGAACCCGGCGCCCTGGACCGCCGAGCGGATCGTCGAGAACGAGCAGCGCACCGCGCGCAACTACCTCGCCCTGGTCACGCTGGCGCACACGCTCGACGGCACCCCGGCGGGCTACACGCTGATGTACCTGCTGAACGGCGATCCCGAGCACGCGCTGCAGGACGACACCCTGGTCCTGCGCGAGCACCGCGGGCACAACCTCGGCACCCAGTTGAAGCTGGCGAACCTGGACCAGCTCGCCGAGCAGCGCACGACCCAACGCTTGCTGCACACCTGGACCGCGCAGTCGAACGGCGCGATGCAGAAGATCAACGCCCGCTTCGGGTTCGAGCCGGTCGAGGTGCTGCACGAGCTCCAGCGCGTCGCTCCGAAGCTGCGTCCGGCGGCGCGGGCGCTGGTGGTGGACCGCGACGACCGCATCCTGCTGCTGCGGTTCGAGTTCGCCGACGGCCATCGGGCCTGGGCCGCGCCGGGTGGCGGCGTCGAGCCGGGAGAGTCGTTGCGCGAAGCACTGACCCGGGAGCTGGCCGAGGAGATCGGCCTCGAGGCACCCGCCGACGCGCCGCTCGTCTGGCACCAGGAGGTGGTTGCCGACGGCCACGCGAAGGGCTACGACGGCGTCACCAACGACTACTTCCTGGTCAGGGTCGACAGCCACCACCCGGCCGGCAGCTTGAGCACCGCCGAGCTCGCCGCGGAGAACGTGCACGGCCACCGCTGGTGGACCCCGGCCGAGCTCCAGGCGTACGACGGTCCGGCGTACTTCTCGCCGCGGGCCCTTCCGGCGCTGCTCGCCGACCTGCTCACCAGCGGACCGCCCGCGAGCCCGCACCTGCTGGGCCTGTAAGGCGTGTTGATCAATTCCGTGCGTGCTGCGCGACTGCAAGGAATTGATCAACACGCCCCAGCCTCTACAGCCGGCGCTCCCAGCTGAGGTGGCCCTCGTCCATGGTCGCGTGGCCGTCGGCGCCGGCGGCGACGTTCGGGTCGTGGGTGGCGATGATCACCGCGGCGCCGCGGTCGGCCTCGGCCCGGAGCAGGTCGAGCACGCGCTCGCGGTTCGTGCTGTCCAGCTCGCTGGTCGACTCGTCGGCGAGGACCACCCGGCCCTGCTGGGCCAGCCCGCGGGCGACGGCGACGCGTTGCTGCTCACCGCCGGACAGCTCCTCGACCAGGTGGTCGCCGCTGTCGGCCAGGCCGACCGCGGTGAGCGCCTTCGCGATCACCCCCTCCACGTCGTCCTTGCCTTCGGCAATCAACGGCAGGGCCAGGTTCTCCCGGGCGGTGAGCACCCGGGCGAGCCCGTTGCCCTGCGGAATCAGGACGACGCCCTGGCCGGCCGCTCCGGGCCGGTCGGTGATCGGTACGCCGTCCAGCGCGACGGTGCCGGACTTCGGCGCGACCGCACCGGCGAGGGCCCACAGCAACGAGCTCTTGCCGGCGCCCGACGGGCCGCTGACCGCCAGCACGAACCCGGGCGGCACCCGGAACGACACGTCCGCGACGGCCACCAGTCCGTCGTACGCGACGGTGAGGCCGGCGGCGGTGATTCCCAGCTCGGTGCTCATCAGTCGTCCTCCTGCTCGACCGGACTGAGCCGGATCTCGCCGTCCTCGGTGGTGGTGACGCGCAGCAACGTGCCGGGCGGCAGCAGGTCGGCGACGTGCGGCGGCAGCGGCAGCGAGCCGTCCGTGGCGACCACCGCGAACTCCTCGCCGGAGCGGCCTTCGGAGGCGATCCGGCCGTCCCGGATGGTGATCGTCCGGGGCAGCACCGCGGCGACGTCGGGGTCGTGGGTGATCAGCAGCACGGTCATCCCGGTGGTCCGGTTGATCGTGGAGATGGCCGCGAGCACCTCGTCGCGGGCCTGGTGGTCGAGCTGGCTGGTCGGCTCGTCGGCGAGCAGCAGCCCGGGGAAGGTCGCGATGCCCACCGCGACCGCGCAGAGCTGGATCTGACCGGGCGTCAGCGAGCCGAGCGGCGTCCGCGCGTGGTTGCCGAGGCCAACGAGTTCGAGCACCTCCGCCGGCTCGGGCAGGTGCCGGTCCGCCGGAGCCGCGCGCTGGGCGTAACGGACGTTGTCGATCGCGTCGAGGTAGGGGATGAGGTTGCGTCCGGCGCCCTGGAGCACGATGCCGACGTCGGCTGCTCGCATCCGGTCCAGCTCGGCCTCGGTCATCGTGGCCAGGTTGTGGTCGCCGATCCGGAGCCGGCCCGCGCTCGGCGTGAGCAGACCGCCGCACAGCTGCAGCAAGGTCGACTTGCCGGCACCGGACGGGCCGAGCAGCCCGACCAGTTCCCCGGCCTGAACGGTGATCCCGATTCCGGAGAGCGCGGCCACGTCGTGCCCCTGGCTGCGGTAGATGTGCACCAGCCCGCTGGTACTGATCGCCAGCCCGCCCCGCCGGACGCGAGGCATCAGTGCGGTCATGGGGCCTCCCGGCCTGGACTGAGGAGCGGAGGGAGCGAAGCGACTGGAGTGACGAGGGAAGGCCGGGAGTTCCAGCCCCATGACCCGCCGAGCCGGAGGCGAGGCATCAGTACAGTCATGACAGGTCCTCCCGGATCCGCTGGTACCCGGCGCGGCGGTTGACGCCCGCTCCGAGCAGAACGGTGGTGGTGGTCAGGACGACGGTCCCGATCAGCCAGAGCACGGCCGCGACGACCCAGTTCGTCCCGAGGTCGAGCGGGATCGCCGACGGCTGCCCGGTGTCGGCGAACAGCGGGATCAGCGGCAGCGCGATCTGCGCCCCGACGACCCCGCAGGCCGAACCGAGCAGCACGGCCAGCGCGACCGGACCGGTCTGCTCCCAGCGCGCCGCCCGCCCGGTCGTCGCCGCCGGTACGCCGGTGATCTTGAGGCTCGCGTAGTCCTGGGCCCGGGAACGCCACGAGGTGACCACCATCAGCAGCAGCACGATGATCGCCAGCGACCAGCCCGCGATCCCGACCACCGGCGTCAGCTGCAACGCCAGCGCGCTCGCCGACCGCCCGTACGTCGCGGCGACGTCGTCGCTGCGGTCGGCGACCTTCGCGTCGATCCGTTCCTTCTCCAGCGCCGCGAGCACCCGGTCGGCGTTCGCCAGGCCCTCGGGCGTCAGCCAGATCTCGAACGCGATCCGCAGCGGGTCGACGCCACCGCCGAGCCGCCGCATCGTCTCCAGGTCCACCACGGCCGTGCGCTCGGGGTACCGGTTGATCGGTCCGTCCAGCAGGTCCAGCTTGCGGACCTGGGCGGCGATGCCGTCGAGGCCGGGCACGGTCGTCCCTTCGCCGACCGGGTGACCGGAGCTGATCAGGGCGGGAAGCACCGGCGGTATCGAAGCGTGCTGCACCGACTGCTCGACGGCGACGCTCGCCAGGTGCAGCGTCAGGGCGCTGCCGGAGCCACCGGTGGCCGTCAGTGCGCCGGTCTGACCGCCGAGTTGCGCGGTCGGCTGCCAGACCGACGGACCGCCGAGCTCGATCCCGGGCCGGCCGGGAATCCCCAGCTCGCTGATCACCACGTCGCCCTCGACGCCGGTGACGTCGTCGATCGGCCGGGTGACCCCGAGGCGCACCAGCCGGCAACCGCCCTCACAGGCGAGATCGGCGGTCAGGGTGCGGCTGCGGCCGGGGACGAGCGGCAACGCCGGGAACCGCACCGAGAAGCGGCTGTCGTCGCGCAGGCTCACGACGGTGGCCTCCAGGATCACGGCCTTCGGTGGCGGTTGCGATGGCGGCTCCTGCCCGTCGAGCGTCTTGGGCAGCAGCACGCGCATCGGGCCGGTGCTCGCGGTGACCTCGAGCTCGGTCCCGCGCAGCTCGATCGGCGCCGGTGCGGCCGGTGCGCGCAGCGCCTGGAACCCCTGCTCGTCGGTCAGCTGTTCGCCGCGGAAGGCGACCCGACGGAAGCTGTCCGGCTCGATCATCATCGTGCGCAGCGCGTCCGGCGACGCCGTCGTACCGACCAGGACTGGTGTCGACCAGCGACGGTCGGGGTCCACGGCGTCGAGCGCGCGCAGCATCGGGCCCAGGCCGGTGGCGTTCGCCTCGATCACGCCGGCCGCGCCGACCTCATAGCCGGCTCGGGTCTCCCGGTTGCTGCCGGCCACCGATGCCGCCTGACCGGCGAACGACACCAGGGCGGTCGCCACCGCGACAACGGCCACGATGCGGGTCACCGCCGGGCGCCGCGAGACCTGCAGGGCACCGAGTGCGAGGCCCAGCCGACCGGCCCGGAGTGCCCGTCGGCTGACCAGCGCCGCCGTCGGGAGTAGCAGGTGCGCGAAGGTGAGACCGACCGCCAGCGCGAGCAGGGTCGGGGTGAGCACGGGTAGCGGTCCACGTCCGCCGCCGGTGAGTGCGGCGACCAGTGCGGCCGTCGCGAGCACGACGATCGCGACATCCCCGATGGCCACCGCCCGGCCGCGCCGCCGCGGTACCACCCGGCGCAGCAGCGTGGAGATGGGCAACCGGACCACCGATCGCACGGTCCACGCGACTACACCGGCCCCGACCAGAAGCGCGACGGCCAGCGCAGCCGGCACTGTCCAGGGGAGCTCCAGCGGAGAACCGCCGTCCAGCCAGGTCGCCCGTACGACGAGCAGCAGGGCGAAACCGCTCAGCAGACCGGCCAGCGTGCCCGCCAGAACCGGCGTCGCGAGCTCCAGCGTCAGTGTGCGTCCGGCTCGGCGTGTACTGGAGCCGCGCAGCCGGGCCACGGCGAGCTCGGGCCGACGCTGGTCGACCACCGCGGCCAGGGCGAGGGCCAGGACGACGACTCCGAACAGGGCGACCTGCACCATCACCAGCGGGATGATCGTGGTCGCCTGCCGTCGCTCGGCGGCCACCGCATCGACCAGACCGATCAGACCGGACGTGTTGACGGCGTTGTAGCCCAGTTGCTTCGCATTGCCTTCAACCGTGGTGGTTGCGTCCTTGAGGCGCTGCAGGTCGTCGAGGCGGGTGATGCTGGGCAACGGCCGGGTGTCGACGGTGTTGCGGTGACCCCACGCCGCCTGGTCGAAGGTGCTGCGCCCGGTGAGCAGGTAGTCCAGCCCGCCGGGGTCGGAGTCGGTAGGCCCGGTGTGCGAGTGGCCGGTCGGAGGCCGGCCGAACCAGTACAGGTCCTGCGCGTCCTGGGGCAAGTACAGGCCGACGACGGTCAGCGTGCCGCTGCCGACGTACTGGGTCGGATTGACGTTCAGCCGTTGCCCGAGCTTGATGCCGTGGTTCTCGACGTCCGCGGTGGACGCCGCCACCTCGTTGGGCGCGTCCGGGCAGCGGCCGGCGGTCAGCGTCAGGCGTTCGCAGTAGCCGTCGCGCCAGAGCAGCCGCCCTTCTGGTTTCGGGGCGGTGATCTCGGGGCCGGTGAGCCAGGTGACGTCGACGTGCGCGCCGTACACCGGCGGGCCGAACAGCGGTCTCAGGTCGGGCGGGACGAGGTTCTTCAGCTCCTCGGGCGCCGTCGGTTTGCTGGCGCCGGCACTGCTCGGCGGCGGCAGGGCCTCCAGCTGCCAGGCGGCGACGAGTGGCCGGTCAGTCAGCGTCTCGGTCGTCACGGTCTGCTCGACGGCCCGGGCGAACCAGGGCGCGAAGGTCGCGCAGGTGCCGATCAGCAGGCTGACCCCGGCCAGCACCACCGCTTGGGAACGCCGGTACCGCAACGCTCGCCCTAGGAACATCTCGCAGGCACCCCCAGCCGCCGTTTCATTTCAGGCGAACCTACGGACCGGCAGGTCTCGGCGTCACCGCGTCGGCGGGCACCGATGCGCTTTTGTTGCCTCGGCTGCGGTCGATCGGTACCCAGCGAGCATCACCGCTCACGGCGAGTGCACCTGTTGCGTCGGTGAGCAATGCTGTGCGCATGACGGATTCGATGGTCGCAGTGGAGCTCGACAGGTCGCGGGGTGGATCACTGGAGGCGCTGCTCGCGCTGCCCAGCGGTGAGGTGCGGGCGTACGCCGTACTCGCGCACCGGTCCGCAGCCGCGGCGGCCGTCATCGCCGAGACCCTGGCCGGATCCGGGCTCGCGGTGCTGCTTTTCGAGAGCACCGACGTCGAGGACGTCGTGCGGGCCGCCGACCACCTGCGAGCGAACTTCGAGGCGCCGAGCGTGCTGATCGGCCACTCGGCCGGCGGTGTCGCCGTGCTCGCGGCGTCCCGGCGGATCGCCGAGACCCGCGCGGTCGTCACGGTCAACGCGCCGTCCGGCGAGATCCCACCCGCCCACACCGCCCTGCTGGTGATGCACGCCCCGACCGACCAGGTGGTCGGGATCCAGCACGCCGGGCACCTGTTCGTCGCCGCGCGGCACCCGAAGTCGTTCATCGCGCTGGACGGCGCCGACCACCTGCTCAGCGACCCGGCCGACGCGGCGTACGCGGCGGCCGTGCTGGCCGCGTGGGTCGCCCGGCACCTGCCGGCCGCCGGGACGCCGGCTCCGTCGGCCGCCGAGCTGGCACACCGCGTCGTGGTCACCGAGAGCGCCGACGCGCCGTACGGGCAACGCATCACCGCGGGACGCCACCAGCTCACCGCGGACGAGCCCGTCCCGCTCGGCAAGGACACCGGCCCCACGCCGTACGACCTGCTGCTGGCCGCGCTCGGTGCCTGCACGTCGATGACGCTGCGGATGTACGCCGAACGCAAGCAGCTCCCGCTGCGCCAGGTCTCGGTGCAGCTGCGGCACGCCCGGATCCACGCCACCGACTGCGAGAACTGCGAGACCGCCGTCGGGCTGCTGGACCGGATCGACGTCCGGATCCAGCTGGACGGCGACCTCACCGACGAGCAGCGCGACCGGTTGCTGGCCATCGCCGGCAAGTGCCCGGTGCACCGCACCCTGCACTCGGAGGTCCAGATCCGGACCTCGCTGGACGGGTGAGCCAGGATCGTCTCGCGGACGGTGCCCCCGGGCCGGGGCCGCCGCCGGCAGGGGTAGGTTCGGAGCCATGCGTGAATCCCAGCTCGGAGCTCTGACCGTTTCCAGCCTCGGCCTCGGCTGCATGGGGATGTCCCAGGCCTACGGCGTGCGCGACGACGACGCCGAGTCGATCGCGACCGTGCACGCCGCGATCGATGCCGGCTGCACCTTCCTCGACACCGCCGACGTGTACGGCGACGGCGCGAACGAGGAGCTGGTCGGCCGCGCGCTGGCCGGCCGCCGCGACCAGGTGGTGCTGGCGACCAAGTTCGGCTTCCGCCGCGACCAGGCCGGCGACACGATGCCGACCATCGTCGACGGCAGCCCGGAGTACGCCCGGAAGGCGCTCGACGCCTCGCTGCGCCGGCTCGGCGTCGAGCACATCGACCTGTGGTACCTGCACCGGCGCGACCCGCAGGTGCCGATCGAGGAGTCGGTCGGCGCGATGGCCGAGGCGGTGCAGGCCGGCAAGGTCCGCCACCTCGGGCTGTCGGAGGTCTCGGGGGAGACCGTGCGGGCCGCGCACGCGGTGCACCCGATCGCCGCGGTGCAGAGCGAGTGGTCGCTGTGGACCCGCGACCCGGAGACCGGCGTACTGCCGACGCTGCGCGAGCTCGGCATCGGCTTCGTGCCGTTCAGCCCGCTCGGCCGCGGTTTCCTGACCGGCCAGATCACCTCGCCGGCCGACTTCGGGCCGGACGACATGCGCGCCTCGATGCCGCGCTTCACCGGCGACAACTTCCAGAAGAACCTCGACCTGGTCGCGAAGGTCAAGGAGCTCGCCGCCGCCCGCGGCGTCACCCCCGGCCAGCTCGCGCTCGCCTGGCTGCTTGCCCAGGGCAATGACGTCGCGCCGATCCCGGGCACCAAGCGGCGCAGCTACCTGGCCGAGAACCTGGGCGCCGCCGACATCACCCTGACCCCCGAGGAGCTGACCGCGCTCGACGAGGCCTTCCCGCCGGACGCTGTCGCCGGCGACCGCTACAACGAGGGCGGCATGAAGATGGTCGGCCGATGACGTCCGGGGGCGCGGCGGCCGGGCTGATCGGCGTGACCGGAGCGACCGGGCAGCTCGGCGGCCGGGTGGCGCGGCTGCTGGCCGACGGTGGTGTTCGGCAGCGGCTGGTCGTCCGCGACCCGGCGCGCGCCCCGGAACTGCCGGACGCCGAGGTCGCCCAGGCGGCGTACGGCGATCACGCGGCGCTGCTGGACGCCCTTGACGGCGTGCACACCCTGCTGCTGCTCAGCGCCACCGAGTCCGCCGACCGCGTCTCCTTGCACACGGCAACCATCGACGCCGCGGTCGCGGCCGGGGTGCGGCACATCGTCTACACCTCGTTCGCCGGCGCCGCGCCGAACGCGACCTTCACCTTCGCCCGCGACCACTGGCACACCGAGCAGCACCTGCGCGCCGCCGGCGTCGACTTCACCTTCCTGCGCGACAACCTGTACCTCGACTTCGTGCCCGGCTTCGTCGGCGAGGACGACGCGATCCGCGGTCCCGCCGGTGACGGCCGGGTCGCCGCGGTGCTGCGCGACGACGTCGCCGCGGCCGCCGCCCGGGTCCTGCGCGAACCCACCGCCCACGCCGGCGCGACGTACGACCTGACCGGCCCGACCGCCTTCACCCTGACCGAGGCCGCCGCCGCGCTGAGCGAGGTATGGGGCCGCACGATCCGGTACGAACCGGAGACTCTCGACGAGGCCTACCGCTCCCGTGAACGCTACGGCGCTCCCGCGTGGGAGGTGGCCGGCTGGGTCACGTCGTACGCCGCGATCGCCGGCGGCGAGCTGGCCACCGTCTCGACGGCGGTCGAAGACCTCACCGGGCGGCCCCCGACCGGACTGCACGACTACCTGGCGGGCCTGTCCGGGTAGGCGGTCGTCGCGCCGGCGGAAATCTCGCTGGTCGACAGAACCGATCGGCCGGTTGGTGCATCTTGAGCCTGCACTGTTCAGCAACCGGGAGGTCGAATGCCCCAGCGAGTCGATCAGGACGAGGACTTCGCGGCCTTCGTGGCGGCACGGTCCGCCCGGCTGATGCACATCGCGCACATGCTCTGCGGGGACCGCGAGCTGGCCCGGGACATCGCGCAGACCGCGCTCGAGAAGGCGTACGTGCGGTGGGGCCGGATCCGGCTGGCCGATCCGTTCGCGTACGTGCGGCAGGCCGTCGTGAACGAGTGCCGGATGGGTTGGCGCCGCAGGTCGGGTGGCGAGGTACCGCTCGCGACCGTCGGCGAGGCCGACTTCGGCGTGCGCTCGGTCTCGTCCGTCGCGGACCCGGCGGTGGCCGTCACCCAGCGGCTGGATCTGCTGGCGGCCCTGGCCGGTCTGACCCGGCGCGAACGCACCGTCGTGGTGCTGCGGTACGTCGAGAACCTCAGTGAGGCCGAAACCGCCCGCATCGTCGGGATCGCGCCCGGCACCGTGAAGAGCACCCTCGCGCGTGGACGCGACAAGCTGCGGCGTTCTGGAGCACTCTCCTCCACCATCACGTCAGGAGAATTGGCATGAGTCTTGATCAGCGCCCGAGCGACTTCGACGATGCCGAGCTCGAGCAGGCCTTCCGGCGGCTCGAGGCGGAGTCGGTGAGCCTGGACTCCGCGACCGTGGTCGCCGGTGGCCGCCGGCGCCGCGTCCGCCACCGGATCGCCGTGGGCGGAGCCGCGGCGGCCGCCACCGTCGCGGTCGTCGCCGGGACGGTGGCGATCGTGCCGTCCGACCGCGGTACCGAACCTGCGATCGCTCAGCAACCCGTCACTGTCGACGCGGTCGAGGCGGCGCCCGTACCGGTGATCGCCGCGAACCAGTGGTTCAAGGTGTCTGCGCACCGGTGGTTCCGCCACGACCGGACCAGGTGGCAGGCCACGGGGGCGCCGGCTTCGGAAACTTGGGTGCACGCCGCGGTCGTCAAGGCGGCCGAGCGGAGCCGTGGCTGGGTCGGACCGGCGACCTCGGGCGTGGGCAGGAATCTCGAGTCGAGCATGCTCATCCGGGGCGAGGTCCAGCGGGCGGTCTACACCGTCAAGGGCGACCACGGGACCTTCAAGCACGAGGCACGCGTCTACCGGCTCGCGGCGATGCCCGGGTGGACCCTCGCCCACGCGGAGTACGGCGCGCCGGGACCGGTCAGCAAGCAAGGCCTCGTCGAGAACCTGGCCGTCGGGCTGGACGCGTACGCCGCCGACGGCAGCCGTCTGTTGCACTGCGCCTACAACCGGCCGCCGGTCAAGAGCAAGGCAGCGGCCATCGCACGACCGCCGGCCTGTGCCGCCGGCTGAACCGTCGTACCGCGGTGGGCCGACCGTGACGCGGCGCGTGGTAGCCCGGCCCCCCGTCGTCTCCGTCGATCATTTGAGAGACTGACGGGGTGCCGCTCTACCGTGACGAAGCCATCGTGCTGCGAACCCAGAAACTGGGCGAAGCCGATCGCATCGCCACGCTGCTCACCCGCACCCACGGCAAGCTCCGCGCGGTCGTGAAGGGCGTGCGCCGGACGTCGTCACGCTTCGGTGCCCGGCTCGAGCCGTTCAGCCACGTGGACCTGCAGCTCGCCACTGGTCGCTCGCTGGACGTGGTCACCCAGGCCGTCTCCATCGCGGCGTACGGCGAGGGCATCGTCAGCGACTACGCCCGCTACACCACCGGCACCGTCTTGCTGGAGACCGTTGACCGTCTGGTGGTGGAGGAGAAGGAACCCGCCACCCAGCAGCACCTGCTGCTGGCCGGCGCGCTTCGGGTCCTGTCCACGGGGGAGCGCGAACCCCGCTTGGTGCTCGACTCGTTCCTGCTGCGTTCGCTCGCCATCTCCGGCTACGCCCCGTCCTTCGGCGACTGCGCGAAGTGCGGCGAACCAGGCCCGCACCGGGCCTTCAACCCCGCCGCCGGCGGCATGGTCTGCACCACCTGCCGCCCACCCGCCTCCGCGATGCCGGCCCCCGCCACCATCACCCTGCTGGCCGCCCTGCTCACCGGCGACTGGCCCACCGCCGAACGCACCGACCCCCGGACCCGCCGCGAAGCCGACACCCTGGTCGCCGCCTTCGTCGCCTGGCACCTCGACCGCCAGCTCCGCTCCCTACCCCACCTGGACCTCACCACCGCCCCACCCACCACCCTCCCCCTCGCCGAAACCAACTGACCTCCCCGCGCGGGCTTGCCGTCTGCACCGCTCGTCCGACTGGAGCACCGCCGGCGGCGTGCGCCTACAGCCCGTGCGTTGGTCTCGAAATGCTTCGATCGGATCAGCGGTCGTGGTACGGGTCGCGCTGAGGAATCGACGGTGAGTTCTTCTGCTGGCCGGTCGCCGCAATGGGCCGCGAGGCGACAGCTCCCCGGGCGTCGGCCATGCCGTCCAGCGCGATCGACTGAGCGGACCGGCGCTGGTTCGCAGTGAGGACCTCGGCGGTACCCCGCTGATCCGGTGGCACGACCGAGTTGAGCTTCTGCGCGAAGGCGCGGAGTTCGGGCTGTCCGGCCATCTTGTCGATCAGCGCCGACATGGTCCGCGGATCACGCTGGTTGCGCCGAACGAGGTCCTGCAGGGCCGACTGCACCCGCCCAGGGTTCTCCTCCAGCTTGCGGTTGAGGAACCGCGACAGTTTCTCGACCCGCATCTTGTCCGGCCCGGTCGAAGGCGGATGGAAGTCCTTGACGTTGTCGGTCACGAGCACTTCCGAACCGCTGTGCACAGCGCCGGCGAGCACGTGCTTGTCCTTGTCGTCGGCCTGCATCCGCAGCGCCAGACCTTCGTGACCGCTCGTCATGGCTCGCGGGAAATACCTGTTCATCGCGGTGATGCGCTTGTCGATCCTGTCCCCCGGCACGCCCGGCGGCCGGTTGCGCCGCATCTCGTCCAGAACCTGCTGCGACCAGCGAGGCTCGAAGACGTCGCGGGCCGCCATCGACAGCAGGATGTCGTTGGTCAGCTGCCCACGGATAACGTTGGCGTCCAGGAACGCCCGTTCCGGCCGCCCAGGGGGGAGCGGCTCGGAGGCGGTCATGGGCGCGGGCGGTCCTCGTCCGGGGCGTCCCACGGGTCTTCGTCCAGCATGGCCTGGATACCCTCGGCTCGCCTCGCCCGACGATCGTTGTCCCAGGCGACCAGTTCCGCCAGGCGTACCCAGTGGACAGACTCCGAGGACCGGAACGGGATCGCGCCTTCGGCCGCGTACGCCCGCAGGTCGTCCGGTGCCATTCCGATCGCGTCCGCCGCCTCGTCGATCGGCAACTCCGGCCGCAACGGCGAAACCTTCACCGCCATGCCCGCCCGCAGCACCTCGACCACCTGCCGAACCGCCTCGAACACCGCCACGGGAATCTCTTCGCGCACCCCGTCCGGCCCCACCACAGCGGGCCCACCGGGCGCGACCTGCCGCTCGCCCGCAGCCAGCAGGTAGATCCGCGCATCGGTCGTAGGTCCGGCCATACCTGGGAGTCTAATCAGCAGTCCCTCGCTCACCCGGCGCTCCGAGCCGAGCCTCGTCCCTCTTTCAACAGCTCCGGCCCTGCCCTGCGGCGCCCGCCACCTCGGCCGCATCCGGATCGACCAGCACCGGCACGGCCTCACCGATCCGCAGCTGCGTCGCCGCCTGCTGCGTCATGGAGATCTGTCCGGTGTCACCTGAACTGCTCTGCCACCGGATGTCCCACTGAGCCGTCGCGCTCACCGTGTACCGACAGTCCGCCTGCTGCCGCGACGTCTTCACATACCGATGCCCACAGTCCGGCGAGTCCTTGATCCCGAACGATTTGTCGTACGCCGTACCAGCGCCCTCGCAGCGCAGCGTCTTCCCGTCGCCCAGGGACCAGTTCACCGCCTTCACCTGCGCCGTAGCCGCCACTGTCAACCCCGGCACACTCGCCTGCCGCGTGATCGGCCCCCAGGTGCGCTCCGACTTCTCCACCCACAACCAAACAGGCATGTTCACCAGCCCGACTTGCCCAGCCCCCGGCGCAGTCCGCACCTGCGGCTTGCTGAGCTGCATCGACGCAACTGCCCGGTAGACCAGCGTGAGTGGGTCGACGACGACGGTGTCGGGCTCGCCCGGGAGCCAGATGAATCGTGTGACCAGGTGCCGGCCCTCGTCATAGCCCTGTTCGCGAACGCATGCCCACACGGAGCCGTCCGTTCGGCCCTGCCAAATGGGATCAGAGGCAGGGGGCGGTGGGGTCACCCGCTGCATGTAGCACTGTTGGCTGTTCGACCAGTTGCCGTGCTGTGAGGTGCAGGCCTGCGGGGCGCCGTTGAGCTGGCAGGTCGGCTTGGCCTTCTTGCGGACCGGTTCAGCGGGAGCAGTCGTCTTCTTGCCCGGGTCGTCAACAGCCGAGCGAAGGACCCAGATGCAGACACCGCTGTACGGGTTGCACCGGAGTTCGTAGTCACCTGGCGGCTTGGGCGGCGTCGCCCCGGCCGGCGATGCCCAGAGCGTTGCCAAGAACACGGCCGCACAAGTGCAGAGCAACAGGAAGCGTGGCCACGCAGTAAGCGGCCGTATCAGCATGACCCGACCGCTTTCTCCTCCACCAAGAACCACCGCTTCACCTGGCTGCCGGCCGGCGGCGCGAACACCAGCTTCGACTGGAACTGCCGCCGCTTGCCGTCGCTCCCCGCTTCCGGGATCGGCTTGCCGTTCGACACGTAGCGCGTGATCAGGGTCGAACTGTCGATGCAGCTGGTGAGGCGTACCTCTGGTTGTTCGAGGTCCAGGTTCACCGACTGGACCTTGGTCTCGACGATCTTGGCGTCGCCGGTCTGGTACCACCCGTGGCTCAGCTGGAAGTCCACCTGGCCGGCGAGCGCGATCACCCACGTCCCACCGTTGCCTGCCTTCTCCAAGCCGCCCCGAGTGGCCTTGCTCGGATCCCGCAGCGCGGCACCGGCTGCGGCCCGGGCGGTCGCGTAGGCGGCCTTCGCCTTGTTGATCGCCTCCTGCTCCGCCGGCGCCCAGGCTGCAGTCGACGGCGCGGAAGGGCTGGGGGACTGGCTGGTGGGAGCGGGCGTGGCGTCTGGTTGGCCGGCTTTCGGGTTTGGGTGCAGGACGCCAGTGTGAGCAGGGCGGTGGCTGCGATGAAGGCCGGTCGGGGCGTCATGCGGGTGGGCTCCAGTTCGGTGGGTGTTGCAGGCGGTACAAGCGTGGCATACGGAGGGTGGTCGGGTGGGGCGGTTGTCCACAGGGTGCAGGTTGCTGCAGCGGGGGGGTGGGGCTGGGCACGGCATGGTGAGGGTGGGTGCGGTGAGCCCGGTGAGGATGAGAGAAACTTCGGGGTATGTCGCCACTGGGTCGTCGTCGGGTGCAGGAGTCGAAGCGTCGGGGGGAGGTGGTCGCGCCGGAGCCGCATCCGTCGGGGGCTCGGCCGCCGGTGCTGCCGGCGGAGCTGGTGCCGCAGCACGTGGCGATCGTGATGGACGGCAACGGGCGGTGGGCCAAGGCGCGCGGGCTGGCGCGGACCGAGGGGCACAAGGCCGGGGAGGCGTCGCTGCTGGACGTGATCAAGGGCGGTATCGAGATCGGGGTGAAGTACATCTCGGCGTACGCGTTCTCGACCGAGAACTGGGCCCGGTCGCCGGAGGAGGTCCGGTTCCTGATGGGGTTCAACCGCGACGTGATCCACCGGCGCCGCGACGAGCTGGACGCGATGGGGGTCCGGGTGGTCTGGTCCGGGCGGCGGCCGCGGTTGTGGAAGAGCGTGATCGACGAGCTGGAGTACGCCCAGGAGCGGACCAAGGACAACACCACGATCACCCTGCAGTTCTGCGTGAACTACGGCGGCCGGGCCGAGATCGCCGACGCGATGAAGGCGATCGCGCACGACGTCGCGGCGGGCCGGATCAAGCCGGACCGGATCACCGAGGCGACGGTCGCGCGCAACCTGTACGCCCCCGGCATCCCCGAGGTCGACCTGTTCGTCCGGTCGTCGGGGGAGCAGCGGACGTCGAACTTCCTGGTCTGGCAGCTCGCGTACGCCGAGATGGTGTTCCTGGACACGCTCTGGCCCGACTTCGACCGGCGCGACCTGTGGCGGGCGATCGAGATCTACGCGCAGCGCGACCGGCGCTACGGCGGCGCGGTGCCCAACGAGGTCACCCGCTGACCCGACGGTGAACGCCGCCGGCGACGACCAACCGGGTCGAGCGAACCAGGCCGAGACGCCGAGGCGGGCACGGGCCACCCCGCAGGTCGGGCCAGAGGTCCAGCGCTGCCTGGAAAAATCCAACGACGCGCTGCTGCACGGCGACGCGCGACGCGGCGACGAAAGCGTCAGCGGTTCCTTGGCGAAGGCAACAATCCCCGCTCGATCGCGACCGTCACCGCACGCGTGCGGTCGTCCACGTCGAGCTTGCTGAACAGGCGCTGCAGATGCGTCTTCACCGTCGCCTCGCCGATGAACAGCTCCCGCCCGATCTCCGCGTTGCTCAGCCCGCGCGCGACCGCGGCCAGCACCTCCAGCTCCCGCGGCGACGGCTGGACCGCGGCCGGTGCCGCCGGCGTCCGCAGCCGGGACATCAACCGGGCCGCGACCGGCGGCGCGAGCACGGTCTCGCCGCGGGACGCGGCCCGGATCCCGTCGAGCAGCTCGGCGTGCGGCGTGTCCTTGAGCAGGTAGCCCGCCGCCCCGGCCTCGACCGCGTGCAGGATGTCGGAGTCCGTGTCGTACGTCGTCAGCACCAGCACCTTCGTCGCCGGATGGCCCGACACGATCGCGCCGGTCGCGGAAACGCCGTCGCGGCGCGGCATCCGCAGGTCCATCAGGACGACGTCCGGCCGGGTCGACGCCACCAGCGCGACGGCTTCCTCGCCGTCGCCGGCCTCGCCGACCACCTCGATGTCGTCGGTGACGGCGAGCATGCCGATCAGCCCGGAACGAACGACGGGGTGGTCGTCGACCACCAGGACGCGCACGGTGGCCGTCACGGTTTCTCCTGAGTCGAGGGAATGAGGACCTGCACCCGCGTCCCACGCCCGGGTGCGCTGTCGACCTGCACGGTGCCGCCGGACTCCTCGACCCGTCCGCGCATCGCGGCCAGACCGTACCCGGTGACCGGCGCGGCGGTGACGAAGCCGCTGCCGTCGTCGCTGATCTCGATCCGGACGCCGTCGGGTGCCATCGTCAGGGTGATCAGCACCGAGGTCGCGCCGGCGTGCTTGCGGACGTTCGCCAGCGCCTCCTGGGCGGCCCGGAGCAGCACCACCTGCTGGCCCTGCGGCAACGCGGCGACCTCCTCGTCGGGCATGTCGAGCGCGACCTGGACGTCGACGCCGGTCTCCGCGGCGAATCGTTCGGCCTGCCGCCGCAGCACGTCGGCCAACGGTGCCTCCGCCAACGCGACCGGGGTGAACGCGGCGACCAGGGCGCGGGCCTCGGCGAGGTTCTCCCGCGCGGTGTCCTCGATCGCGGCCAGTCGGGTCGCCGCGGACGCCGTACCGCCGCGCTGCAGCTCCACGGCGGCGGTCTGCGCCAGCATCACGATGCTCGTCATGCCCTGGGCGAGCGTGTCGTGGATCTCGCGCGCCATCCGCTCCCGCTCGGCCATCACGCCGGCCGTGTGGTGCGCCTCGGCGAGCTCGTCCCGGGCGGCCTCCAGCTGCTCGATCAGCTCGGCGCGCTGCTCGCTCTGGCTGATCACCCGATCGATCCAAGTCCCCATCAGCGAGCTGACCGCCAGGCTGATCAGCATCCAGGGCAGGATGTTCCAGAAGGCGTCGGTCGTCCAGCCGGCCGCCCAGAGCTGCGCGGTGCCGACGGCGACGAGCAGGAGCAGGCTCAGGACGATCGCGTCCAGCGTGCGCTGGCTCAGCAGCCAGATCTGCGGCGAGACGATGAACAGGATGAAGACGGACTGCGGGTAGATCGCCACCGCGGCGGCGATGCAGCCGATCATCAGCAACCGGTACAGGTTGGACCGCAGCACGTTGCGCGACGTCATCGCGGGCATGGCGATGAACCGGTACGCCAGCGCCAGCACGGCCACGAGGATCAGGTACGCGGTCTTTCGCTGGGAGCTGAGGTCCGAGGTCGCCGCGGCCAGCGCGACCACGGCCAGCAGCGTGTAGAACACCACGTGCCAGCCGAGGAGCGTCCGGATCCAGACCGACTGGTCCGCCCGCGGAGATACCTGCATGGTTCCCATCTTCCGCCACGACCGCGTCAGGCGGTCACCGACCGCCCGACGCACGGCTCCGAGGGCGGAGGCCGCGAGCATCAGCCCGCGTCCCGGCGAGTCCAGCGGAACGCGCGCTGGGCAACGACGAGGCCGACGACCAGCCAGAGCGACAGCACGATGGCGCCGGTGCCGAGCTGCCAGGACCCGCCCGGCTCGGTGGCCTTGAAGCCGTCCGGCAGGAACACCGACCGCATACCCTGCGCCAGCCACTTCAGCGGGAACACCTCGGCCACCGTCCGCATCCACTGCGGCAGGCTGCTGTAGACGAAGTAGACGCCGGAGATGAACTGCAGCAGCAGGACGACCGGGGTGACCACGGCCGACGCGGCCTTGCCCGACTTCGGCACCGCCGAGAACGCGATGCCGAGCACCGATCCGGACGCCGCACCGAGCACGAAGATCCACAGGAAGTGCAGCCACTTGACCGGCTCGGACGGGATGTCGACGCCGAGCAGCAGACCGGCGATCACGAGCAGCAGCCCGAACTGCGCGACCGACGTCACCAGCACCAGCCCGATCTTGCCGATGAAGTAGGACTGCGGCGACATCGGCGTACCGCGCAGCCGTTTCAGCAGGTCCTCGTCGCGCTCCATCGCGATCGTCATCGCGAGCGACTGGAAGCTGCTCAGGAAGATGCCGGACGCGATCATGCCCGGGGTGAAGTAGGTGGCGGCGTCGACGCCCTCGGCGAAGCCGTTGTCGCTGAAGACGGCGGAGAAGATGCCGAGAAAGATGATCGGGAAGAAGAACGTGAACAGCAGCTGCTCCTTCTCCCGGAAGAACTGCTTCACCTCGAGCCCGATCCTGGACATCCCGACCCGCAGCGGCGACGGCAGCGGGCGGGTGGGCGTCAGGGTGCTCATCGAACTGCTCCTTCGAGGGGTGCCGGCGCGGCCTCGGCGGCGCCGATCAGGTCCAGGTAGATGTCTTCCAGGCTCGGCCGGCGTACCTGCAGCTCCGGGACCTCGCCACCGAACCGGCGCATCAGCCGCGCGACCTCCGCGGCCGGCTCGTCGGTCCGTACTTCGTGCGCTCCGTCGGCGTCCAGCCAGGAGACTCGCGCGGTGCGGGCGCCGCGACCGCCGAGCGTGCCGGGCGTCGCGACCTCGAGCATCCGCCCGTCGGCGATCACGCCGACCCGGTCGGCCAGGTACTCGGCCTCGTCCAGGTAGTGGGTGGTGAGCACGATCGTGGTGCCCTGGGTCCGCAGGTTCTCGATCAGGGTCCAGAACTGCCGCCGCGCCTCGGGGTCGAAGCCGGTCGTCGGCTCGTCCAGGAACAGCAGGTCCGGGTCGCCGACCACGCCGAGTGCGACGTCGAGCCGGCGGCGCTGACCGCCGGACAAGTTGCGGGTCCGGGTCCGGCGCTTGTCCTCCAGGCCGACCGCGGCGATCACCTCGTCGGGATCGCGCGGGCTCGGGTAGTAGCCGGCGAAGTGGTGCAGCAGCTCGGCGACCGACAGCTCGGCCTCCTCGCGGGAGCTCTGGGCGACGATGCCGAGCCGGGCCCGCCAGTGCCGGTCACCGCGGGCCGGATCGACCCCGAGCACCCGGATCTCGCCCTCGTCGGCCCGGCGGAAGCCCTCCAGGATCTCGACGGCCGTGGTCTTGCCGGCGCCGTTCGGGCCGAGCAGCGTGAACACCTCGCCTGGCCGGATGTCGAGGTCGACGCCCGCGACGGCGACCTTGCCGGGGTAGCGCTTCACGAGGCCACGCACCTGTACTGCGAAGTCGTTGTCGGTCATGGCTCCAGCCTCGCTCCGGCGGGCCGTCGAGCATGAGCCCCGGACGACGGACCGGCTGTCCCCCGACCGGTGGACACGGCCGCGTCCACCGGTCGCGTCCGCCCAGGTCCGCCGGGCGCCGCGGACCGGCGTACGGGCGGCGCGGGGGAACGGAATTTCCCCGTCGCGACGCGCGGCAGGGGGCAGACGGGAGCTGGCCGGGTTGGCTAGCGTCGGGACCATGAGCCAGACAGTGCGTGGAGTCGTCGCCCTGAGCAAAGGTGCCCCGGTCACGATCGAGCAGCTCACGATTCCGGATCCCGGCCCGGGGGAGGCGGTGGTCCAGGTCCAGGCGTGCGGCGTCTGCCACACCGACCTGCACTACCGGGAGGGCGGGATCAACGACGAGTACCCGTTCCTGCTCGGCCACGAGGCGGCCGGCATCGTGGAGAGCGTCGGCGACGGTGTCACCGAGGTCCAGCCCGGGGACTTCGTCGTCCTGAACTGGCGTGCCGTCTGCGGCACCTGCCGCGCCTGCCAACGCGGCCGGCCGTGGTACTGCTTCAACACCCACAACGCCGAGCAGAAGATGACGCTTGCCGACGGCACCGAGCTGTCGCCGGCGCTCGGCATCGGCGCGTTCGCCGAGAAGACGCTGGTCGCCGCCGGGCAGTGCACCAAGGTGGACCCGGCCGCGAAGCCCGAGGTGGCCGGCCTGCTCGGCTGCGGCGTGATGGCGGGTTTGGGTGCGGCGGTGAACACCGGCAACGTCGGCCGCGGCGACACCGTCGCGGTGATCGGCTGCGGCGGCGTCGGTACGGCGGCCGTCGTCGGCGCCCGGCTGGCCGGGGCCGCCCGGATCATCGCGCTGGATCTGGATCAGCGCAAGCTCGACGTCGCCCAGGAGCTCGGCGCGACCCACACCGTCAACTCCACCGGTCTGGACCACGACGGTGTGGTCGAGGCGGTGCAGGAACTGACCGGCGGCTTCGGCGCGGACGTGGTGATCGACGCGGTCGGCCGCCCGGAGACCTGGAAGCAGGCGTTCTACGCCCGCGACCTGGCCGGCACCGTCGTCCTGGTCGGTGTGCCGACGCCGGACATGCGCCTCGACATGCCGCTGCTGGACTTCTTCGGCCGCGGCGGCTCACTCAAGTCCAGCTGGTACGGCGACTGCCTGCCGAGCCGCGACTTCCCGATGCTGATCGACCTGCACCTGCAGGGCCGGCTGCCGCTGGACCGCTTCGTGTCGGAGACGATCGCGCTGGACGAGGTCGAGGCGGCGTTCACCAAGATGCACCACGGCGACGTCCTCCGTTCGGTGGTGGTGTTCTGATGCCGGCCCGGATCGAGCGCCTGGTCACGTCCGGCACGTTCAGCCTGGACGGCGGCACCTGGGACGTCGACAACAACGTCTGGCTGGTCGGCGACGACCACGAGGTGCTGGTGATCGACGCCGCTCACGACGCGGAACGCATCCTGCACGCGGTCGGCGACCGGCGGGTGGTCGCGCTGGTCTGCACCCACGGCCACAACGACCACATCAACGCCGTCGGCGACGTCCAGGCCGCCCTCGAGTGCCCGGTCTGGCTCCATTCCGCCGACCAGATGCTGTGGTCCACCCTGTACGCCGAGTCGCCCGACCACGACCTCACCGACGGCACCACCTTCGAGGTCGCCGGCACGGTCCTCACGGCGATCCACACCCCCGGCCACAGCCCCGGCTCGACCTGCCTGTACGCCGAGGAGCTGGAGGCCGTCTTCACCGGCGACACCCTGTTCCACGGCGGCCCCGGCGCCACCGGCCGCTCCTACAGCGACAAGCCGACCATCTTGAAGTCCATCCGCGAACGCCTGCTCACCCTGCCCACCGGCACTGTCGTCCACACGGGCCACGGCGACACCACCACCATCGCCGCCGAGACCCTGAACCTCGACGAGGGGGAACGCGCCTAACCGGTGGTGGTCCGGCAGTCCTTGCAGGTGCCGAAGATCTCGAGGGTGTGGCTGATGTCGGCGTAGCCGTGCTCGGCGGCGACCTTGTCGGCCCAGCGCTCCACGGCGGGGCCCTCCACCTCCACCGTGCGGCCGCAGTTGCGGCAGACCAGGTGGTGGTGGTGCCCCTTGGAGCAGCGGCGGTACGCCGTTTCGCCGTCGGCCGTGCGCAGGACGTCGACCTCGTGGGAGTCGGCCAGCGCCTGCAGGGTGCGGTAGACCGTGGTCAGGCCGACGGCCTCGCCGGAGGACCGGAGCTCCTGGTGGATCTCCTGGGCCGTCCGGAAGTCGTCAAGGTTGTCCAGCGCCGACGCCACCGCCGCGCGCTGACGGGTCGACCTCGTTCCGATGGCCACCGTTCCTCCTGTCGTCCGATCGCCGATTCTGCCCGGCAACTCGCCATTGTTTCAGACCGCCCCAACTCGTGGACCGGCCGTCAGTGTTCGTCCCAGTGGTCGCCGTGCGCGGCGTGCAGATGACCGTCGTGCACGTAATCGACATGGTCGCCGTGCTCGACCTTGGGGTGGCCGCAGCGCTGACTGTGCGCGTGCGGGTGCTCGTCGGTGACGACGTGCGGCTCGGGGCCGGGCACGCCGACCTCGGGCTCCTCGTCGGCCAGCGGGGCGCGGGTGCTGCGGCGCCGGCGGAGCAGGGCGCCGGTGACCGCGGCGACCACGAAGCACGCCAGGGCCAGCACGACGATGGTCGCGCCGGGCGCGACGTCCGCGTGGTACGACGTGACGATGCCGGCCAGGCAGGCGAAGACGCCGATGCCGCACGCGGTCATGAACGTGGTCCGGAACGAGCGGGTCAGCTGCTGCGCCGTCGCCACCGGGACCACCATCAACGCGCTGACCAGCAGCAACCCGACGGTTCGCATCGCCACCGTCACGGTGACCGCGGCCATCACCGCGATCAGCAGGTTCAGCAGCTGGACCCGCAGGCCGGTGACCCGGGCGAACTCCTCGTCCTGGCAGACCGCGAACAGCTGAGGGCCCAGGCCGACCGCCACCACCAGGACGACGACGGCGAGCCCGACCACGACGTACAGATCGGACGGCGAGACGGTGGTCAGCGAGCCGAACAGGTACGTGTTCAGCGTGGCGGCGCCTTGGCCGGCCAGGCCGATGAGCAGGACACCGCCGGCGATGCCGCCGTAGAACAGCAGGGCGAGCGCGACGTCGCCGCTGGCCTTGCCGCGGGCCCGGATCAGCTCGATCGCCGTCGCTCCGGCGATCGCCACCAGGATCGCCGTCAGGGCCGGGGCGGTCCCGGTGAGCAGCCCGAGCGCGACCCCGGTGATCGCGATGTGGCCGATCCCGTCCCCCATCAGCGACAACCGGCGCTGCACCAGGTACGTACCGATCGCCGGCGCCGACAACCCGGTCAGCAGCCCAGCGATCAACGCCCGCTGCATGAACTCGAGTTCGAAAAGGGTCATGTCAGCCATCCCGGTTCGTCTTCCACCGGGTGGGGGTGGACGTGGGCGTGCGTCTGCGAGGCGTGCGGCGGGCCGTCGTACACGATCCGGCCGCGGCGCAGCACGATCGAGCGGTCGATCAGCGCGTCCATCGGGCCGAGGTCGTGGCTGACCATGATCACGGTCGTGCCGCGGGCGACGCGTTCGCGGATCGCGTCGGCGAAGATGTCCTGGCTGGCCAGGTCGACCCCGGCGGTCGGCTCGTCGAGCACGAGCAGCTCGGGGTCGGAGACGAGCGCGCGGGCGATCAGCACCCGCTGCTGCTGCCCGCCGGACAACTCGGCGACGGCGTCCTTGCGCCGGTCGGCCATGTCGACCAGCTCGAGCGAACGGTCGACGGCAGCGCGGCCGGCAGCGGTCAACGGGCGGAACCAGCGCCGCTTCGACAGCAGGCCGGACGTGACCACCTCGGCCACGGTCGCCGGTACGCCGCCGGCCGCGGTGATCCGCTGCGGCACGTACCCGATCCGGCTCCACTGGCGGAACCGGGGGACCGGCGTGCCGAACAGGCGGACCTCGCCGCGGGCGGCCGGCAGCAGGCCGACGATCGTCCGGACCAGGGTGGACTTGCCGGAGCCGTTGGCACCGAGCACGGCGACCACCTCACCCGGCCGGATCTGCAGGTCGATGCCGCGCAGCACGAGCCGGCCGCCCAGGTCCACCGACAGATCGGCGACCTGGACGGCCTTCGGTACGGCGGCACCGCCCGCGGCCCGCTCGGGGCCACGGACGGTGGAGGGGTCGGGTGACGTCACGCGCAGCTGTTCGCCTTCCGGAGCTCGGAGAGGTTCTCCCGCATCAGGGTCAGGTAGGTCTCCTGCGAGTTCGCGTCCGACAAGCCCTCGATCGGGCTCAGCACCGCGGTCTGCACGCGCAGGTCACGGGCGATCGACTGGGCCACCTTCGGGCTGACGAGCTCCTCGTAGAAGATCGTGGTGATCTGCTGCTTGCGCACGATGTCCTGGACCTCCTTGATCCGCTGCGGGGCCGGCTCGGCGTCGGGCGTGAACCCGGCGATGCCGACCATCTGCAGACCGTACCGCTTCGCGAGGTAGGCGAACGCCTCGTGACTCGTCACGAACGTCTTCAGTTTGCACGACTGCAGACCGGTCTTGTACTCGGTGTCGAGCTTGGTGACCTCGTCGACCAGGGCCTTGCCGCGCTCCTGGTAACCGTCCGCGTGCGCGGCGTCGACCTCGGCCAGCTTGTCGGTGACGGCCTGCACGACCGCGGCGTACCGGACCGGGTCGAGCCAGAAGTGCGGGTCGAGCTCCTCCGCGCCGCCCTCTTCCTCGTGCTTGTCCGTGCCGGCTTCTTCCGCGTGCTCCTCCTCGTGCTCGAAGTGAGCGCCGGTGGCCTCCAGGGTGGCCGCCGGGGCGACGTCGAAGCCGGCCTGCTCGGCGTTCTGCGCGACGGCTTCGTCGACGGCCGGCTGCAGGCCCTTCTCGAACAGCACCAGCTTCGCGTCGGTGATGCTGCCGACCTGCTTGGGAGTGAGCTCGAGGTCGTGCGGCTCGACGCCGGGCGCGGTGAGCGTGGTCACCTCGACCGCGTCACCCCCCACCTGCTGGGCGATGAACTGGAGGGGATAGAACGAAGCGACCACGTCGAGCTTGTCACCGCTACCGCCGGAGCTGTCGGTGGCGTCGCCACCGCAACCTGCAAGAGTGAGTACGGCCAAGGCGGCGAAGCCGGCGGTGACAGCACGAAAACCAGATCTCATGACAATCATTTTCATTTAATCGGAGATGGTTGTCAAAACAGGGAGTGAAACCGATGGCCAGGCGGGCGGCAGGGCGCAGGCGAGCCGACACCAAGGGGAACCGGCGCCGCCGGATCAGCATTCCCACCGGTCACGGGCACGGCCACGGCCACGGCGGCTGGGCGGACAGCGGGGAGCACGTGCTCGACACCTCGGTGGTGGACCGCGACGCGGTGGTCGCCCGCCGGGTCCGGGTCGTGGTGGCGGCGCTGCTGGTGCCGCTGATCGCCGCCGCGGTGATCGCGATGGTGGTGATGTGGCCGGGCGGCGACCTCGTCGTCCAGTCGGCGCACTCCACCGGCGCCGGTGGCACGGTGCAGAAGCTGGAGCCGTGCCCGGAGACGCCCGCCGACTGCGACCAGGCGACGGTCCGGATCGACTCCGGTCCGGAGGCCGACAAGGGCCGGGAGGTTCCGGTCGAGGTCCCGAAGGGCAAGCAGGCGGCGATTCCGATCGAGGTCGGCGACAAGGTCCTGCTCGGCGTTCAGGACGGTGCACCGCTGACCGAGCGCTACCAGTACGTCGACCACGACCGCGGCCGGCCGCTGCTGCTGCTGGCCGGGATCTTCGCCGTCGCGGTGGTGGTGCTGTCGCGCTGGCGGGGTTTCGCGGCGCTGATCGCCTTGGGCGTCACCGGGGTCACGCTGACGCAGTTCATCATGCCGGCGATTCTCAAAGGCTCGAACCCGCTGCTGGTCGCGGTGGTCGGAGGCGCGGTGATCATGGTGATCGCGCTCTTCCTCACCCACGGCGTCAACGCGCAGTCCTCGGTGGCGCTGGCCGGCACGATCGCCGCGCTCGGGCTCACCGCGTTCCTGGGCTGGGCGTTCGTGAAGTTCAGCGATCTGTCCGGCCTGGGCTCCGAGGGCGCCTCGGTGGTGAAGGCCTACGTGCCCGACCTCGACCTGGCCGGCCTGCTGGTCGCCGGCATCGTCATCGGCGCGCTCGGCGTGCTCGACGACGTCACGGTCACCCAGGCCAGTGCCGTCTGGGAGCTGTCCGCGGCCAACCCGGCGGCGAGCCGGGCCGCCCTGTTCGGCGCGGGCCTGCGGATCGGCCGGGCGCACGTCGCCTCGGTGGTGAACACCCTCGTGCTCGCGTACGCCGGCGCAGCCCTGCCGATCCTGATGGTCTTCGCGATCAGTGGGACGAAGGCTGGTTACCTGATCTCCACCGAGATGGTCGCCATCGAGGTCGTGCGCGGCCTGGTCGGCAGCCTGGGGCTGATCGCGGCCGTGCCGTTGACGACGGCCTTGGCGGCGATGGCGGTGGCGGACCGCTCGCGGGACCTGGTCGCGGGACCGGAGCGGCTGGCCTCGGGCGAGGAGAACGCCGATCCGGTGGCGGAGCCGCGCGAGTCGTGACCCTGCGCTGACTCCGCGTCAACAGGTGCTTCCCTCCTGCCGGAATGCACTCTAAAGTAGCCGCTCTGTCACGGACTGTCCGCCCCAGACTACTTTCCGTGGCACGACGGTGAGGAGTCGCGCATGCGTCGACGCAGGGGTTCCGCCGGTCGCTCGGCGCTGCGGGGCGCCCGGTCATGAGGTTCCGGCATCCCGACGGATCGACCGTTCACCTCGCGTACTCCACCCACGTGCATCCCGCCGAGGATCTCGACGGCGTGATCGCCCAGCTCGACGGGTGCTCGTCGCTGGTCCGCAAAGCACTCGACGTCCCGGTTCTCGGCATCGGTCTGTGGCTCGCGCACGAACTGGCCGACCAGCTCGCGAACTCCCCGGCCGCTCTGAACCGCCTACGTCGAGCGCTCGGCCGGAACGCCCTGGAGGTCGTGATGCTGAACGGCCTCCCGTACGCCGACTTCCGGGCCAAGGTGGTCGGCCAGCAGGTGTACCTCCCGGACTGGACCCAGCCCGAGCGTCTGCGCTACACCCTCGACCTGATCGAGGTGCTGGCCAAGCTGATGCCCACCGACGCGGCGTACGGGTCGATCTCGACGCCGCCGCTGGCCTGGCGTTTCCCGTGGTCGCGCCGGCGGGACGCGGTCGCGCGGCAGGCGTTCGACCGGCTCCAGGTCCGGCTCGCCCAGGTCGGGACGAACGCCGGCCGGCGGATCCGGATCGCCCTCGAACCCGAGCCCGGCTGCGTGCTCGAGATGGTTCCGCAGGCCACCCACTGGCTCACCCCGTACGCCGGTTCGGCGCTGATCGGGCTCTGCCTGGACACCTGTCACCTGGCGGTCCAGTTCGAGGACCCGGCCGCGAGCTTCGCCGTCGCGCAGGCCGCCGGGGTGGAGATCGTGCGAAGCCAGCTGTCAGCCGCCCTGCACGTCCCCGATCCCCGCGATGAGGATGCGCAACGGTTGCTGAACGAGTTCGCCGAGCCCAAGTTCCTGCACCAGACCCGCGAGTGGGGCGGCCCGGGCGTCGACAACCTCGACCAGGCCGACCAGCTCTCCGGCCATGCCGCCTGGCGGGTGCACTTCCACGTCCCGGTCCACGCGCCGCCCAGAGCGCCGTTGACCAGCACGACCGGCGTACTCGAGGACTGCCTGAACCACCTGGTCGGCGGTCCCCATCCACTGACGCACCACCTGGAGTCGGAAACCTACGCCTGGTCGATCCTGCCCGACGGTCCGACGAACCAGCAGGAGCTGGCCGAGGGCATCGCCGCGGAGCTGAGCTGGCTCAGGCAGCGGATCGTCGCGCACGGCCTGGAAGAGCTCACCTGACCTGTTGCTACCAGCAACTGCCTACGCCGATTCGCGCACGACGATCTCGGTCGGCAGGGTGACCGAGTCCGCGCTGCCGTGGGTGATCAGGTCGAGCAGCAGCCGGGTCGTTCGGGCCGCCTGCTCGCCCATCGGGCTGTGGATCGTGGTCAGCGCCGGTGCGGTGTAGAGCGCGGCCTCGATGTCGTCGAACCCGATCACCGCGACGTCGTCGGGCACCCGGCGGCCGGCCTCGCGCAGCGTGCGCAGCGCGCCGATCGCCATCAGGTCGTTGGCGGCGAACACCGCGTCCAGCTGGGGATCGTCGTCCAGCAGCTGCCGCATCGCCTCCGCCCCGGAGATCCGGGTGAAGTCGCCGAGGGCAACGATCGATCGCCGCCCGGTGTCCTTCAGCGTCTCCCGGTACGCCGTCAGCCGGTCCTGCGCGGCGGTCATGTCGAGCGGCCCGGAGATCGTCGCGATCCGCTGCCGTCCCTGGTCCAGCAGGTGCCGCACGGCCAGCCGGGCCCCGCCGAGGTTGTCGTTGTCGACCCACGGCATCAGCCCCGGCGTGGACAGCCGTCCGTGCGACACGATCGGCAGCCCGGTCCGGGCCAGCACCGCGGGCAACGGGTCGGCGCCGTCCATCGAGACCAGCATCGCGCCGTCGACGTGGCCGGCGGCGAGGTACTGCTCGACGCGCTTGCGGCTCTCGTCGGACCCGGCGAGCACGAGAGAGACCTGCTTGCCGGCCGCCTCGAGCTGCCGGCTGGCGGCGCGAACCACCATCGCGAACATCGGGTCGTCGGAGGCCAGCCCGGCCGGCGGGTCGGAGACGATGATCGCGATCGTGTTCGTCTTCTGGGTGACCAGGTTGCGGGCCGCGCCGTTCGGCACGTAGCCGAGCTCGGTGACCGCGGCCATCACGATCTGCCGGATCTCCGGCGCGACCGTCGGCTCGCCGTTGATCACCCGGGACACGCTCGACTTGGAGACGCCGGCCCGGGCCGCGACCGCGTGCAGCGTCGGTCGTCTCACGGGCACCCCCTCGGCGGTGACAGGGGAGCGTTCCCCACGCACGAGCATCCCGGCGGTTCCGGAACCTTGTCAAGCACCGCGCGGCCGGGCGCACCCCCGGCGACGGGTTCCGGGCGAGCCCTTGACACCGTTCCCGGAGCAGGCAACTCTCAGACTCAGGGAACGTTCCCTCGCACTCTTCCTGCCCGCCCCCTGGAGATGCCCATGCGTAGATCCCGCCCTTCCGCGCGCCTCAGAGCAGCAACCCTGGTCGCGCTCGCGACGAGCTTCGTGCTCGCCCTCCTGGTCGCCCCGCCCGCGGACGCCGCCGACCCGCTGCTGTCCCAAGGCAAGCCGGTGACCGCGTCCTCGTCCGAGAGCGTCGCCTTCCCTGCGTCCGCGGCCGTCGACGGTGACCCCGGCACCCGGTGGTCAAGCTCCTTCGCCGACCCGCAGTGGCTGCAGGTCGACCTCGGTCAGTCCGTCACCATCAGCCAGGTCGCGCTCAGCTGGGAGTCGGCGTACGCGACCGCATTCCAGATCCAGACCTCTGCCGACGGCAGCAACTGGAGCTCGATCTACAGCACGACCGCCGGTGCCGGTGGCAACCAGACTCTCAACGTCACCGGCTCAGGCCGTTACGTGCGGGTGCTCGGTACTCAGCGGGCGACCCAGTGGGGCTACTCGCTGTGGGAGTTCAAGGTGTTCGGGACCACTGGTGGTGGCCCCGGCCCCGATCCGGGCAGCCGGCTGCTCTCGTACAACAAGCCGGGCGTCGCCTCGACGCAGCAGCACGACAGCAACTGCTGGGAGTGCACGCCGGCCCGTGCGTTCGACCTCGACCCCGCCAGCCGCTGGGCCACCGCGACCGACTCCGGCTGGGTCGACCCGGGCTGGATCTACGTCGACCTCGGCGCGACCGCGCAGATCGACAAGGTCGTGCTGCAGTGGGACCCGGCCTCGGCGAAGGCGTACCAGCTGCAGGTCTCGAACGACGCGACCAACTGGACCACCATCTACTCGACGACCACCGGCCCCGGTTTCAAGCAGACGCTGACCGTCAGCGGGACCGGCCGGTACGTCCGGATGTACGGCACGCAGCGGAACACGCCGTACGGGTACTCGCTGTGGGAGTTCCAGGTCTACGGCACCGGAGGTGCGCCGACCACGCCGCCGGCCCCGCCCAGTGACCCGGCGAACCCGCCGCAGCTGATCTGGTCCGACGAGTTCAACGGCGCGGCCGGGTCCAAGCCCGACCCGGCGAAGTGGACGATCGATCCCGGCACCGGCCCGAACAACGAGCTGGAGTACTACACGAACAACAACAACGCCGCGATGGACGGCAACGGCAGCCTGGTGATGGAGGCTCGCAAGGAGGCGACGCCCGGCTCGGCCTGCCCGACCGACCCGCTGACCGGCAGCGGCACCTGCCAGTACACCTCGCACCGGATGAACACCAGCGGCAAGTTCACCACCACCTACGGCAAGATCGAGGCCCGGGTGAAGGTGCCGAAGGGCGCCGGGCTGTGGCCGGCGTTCTGGATGATGGGCGCGGACTTCCTGACCGGCCGTC
Source organism: Kribbella flavida DSM 17836 (assembly GCF_000024345.1). Taxonomy (NCBI): domain Bacteria; kingdom Bacillati; phylum Actinomycetota; class Actinomycetes; order Propionibacteriales; family Kribbellaceae; genus Kribbella; species Kribbella flavida. Next base: position 2,575,185 of record NC_013729.1, read on the forward strand.
CGTGGCCGTACAACGGTGAGATCGACATCCTCGAGGTGCTCGGCAAGGACGTGAAGACCTCGTACTCCACCGTGCACGCCCCGGCCTACAACGGCGCCGGCGGAGTCGGCGGCTCGTACACGTTGCCGGACGGGGCCGATCTGTCGGACGACTTCCACACCTGGGCGGCCGCCTGGGACAGCAAGGGCATCGTCTTCAGCCTCGACGGCCGGCCCGTCGTGACGCTGGACAAAGCCCAGGTGGAGGCGACCCGGGGTCCGTGGGTCTTCGACCACCCGTTCTACATCATCCTCAACCTCGCCGTCGGCGGTGACTGGCCCGGCCCGCCGAACGCCGGTACGCCGTTCCCGGCCCGCATGCTCGTCGACTACGTGCGCGTCTACCGGTGAAGCGAGGAGCTCCGATGAACGCACCATCTCGTACCGTCATCCGGCTCGGCACGCTCACCGTCGCCCTGCTGGCGCTGCTCGGGGCCTACCTGGTCAGCACCAGCAGGCCCGCGCAGGCCGCCGAAACCCTGCTGTCCCAGGGCCGTCCGGCCGTTGCCTCGTCGGTGGAGAGCGGCGCCTTCCCGGCGTCGGCCGCCGTCGACGGCAACGCCGGGACCCGTTGGGCCAGCGGCTTCTCCGACAACCAGTGGCTGCAGGTCGACCTCGGCTCCAGCCAGACCTTCAACCGGGTCGTGCTGCGCTGGGAGGCGGCGTACGCGCGCGGCTTCCAGCTGCAGACGTCCGCGAACGCGAGCACCTGGACCACGATCCACACCACCACCAACGGCACCGGCGGTGAGCAGAACCTGACCGTCACCGGCACCGGCCGGTACGTGCGGGTGCTGGTCACCCAGCGGGCCACCCAGTGGGGAGCCTCGCTGTTCGAGTTCCAGGTGTACGCCGGGACGCCGAGTGGCGGGCCGATCGTCCGGGTGGCCGAGTTCCTCGCGGACTGCCCGTTCACGCACCGGCTGCCCGACGACCCGATCGTGTTCCCGAACCTGCCGGGCGCTTCGCACATGCACAGCTTCTTCGGTGCCACCGTGACGAACGCGCACACCACCGTCGAGGACCTGGTGAACTCGCCGACGTCCTGCAACCCGGCCACGGACAAGTCGTCGTACTGGGTGCCGACGCTGTACAAGGACAACCAGCCGGTCGAACCGACCGGGACCACCTTCTACTACCTGGGGGAGGGCGTTCGCGACGACGTCATCGCCCGCATCCAGCCGCTGCCGTTCGGGCTGCGCATCGTGGCCGGTAACGCACGGGCGACCGGGCCGAACGACAACACCATCTCCCGCTGGTCCTGCCTGCACGCCGGGGACGCCGGCTCCGGGCACGACTTCATCACCTGCCCGACCGGGTCGATGCTGGAGTCCTACCTGGACTTCCCGCAGTGCTGGAACGGGCGGGACCTGGACTCACCGGACCACAAGAGCCACATGGCGTACCCGGTGAACGGCGACTGCCCGTCCACCCACCCGGTGCCGGTGCCGAAGCTGCGCCAGGTACTGCGCTACCCGGTGAACGGCTCGACGGCCGGGCTGCGGCTCGCGTCCGGTGGCGGGTTCACCATGCACGGCGACTTCTTCAACGCCTGGCCGCAGGCCGAGATGGAGCGCCGCGTCAACGACTGCATCCGCCCCATCATCAAGTGCGGCGCCGACGGGCGCCCGTGACCCTGTGAACCGCGGGGGCAGGTCTCGTCCCAGACCTGCCCCCGCACCTGCCTGTCACGAAGGAGTTCGAGCATGAGAGCTCTCGGTACTGCGCTGTTGCTGGCTGGACTGCTCACCGGCTGTGGGGCGTCGGCCGCCACGGAGCCGCCTCGGCCGGAGCCGTCGGTCTCCTCCGCCTTCAACACCACCGATCGCGCGTGGCTGCAGCTGATGGTGCCGATGGACGAGCAACTGCTCCGCGTCCTTGCACTCGCCGACAAGCAGGCCGCTGATCCCGCCGTACGCCGGCTGGCCGCGAGCATCACCGTGACCCACCGGGCCGAGCTAGCCCAGCTGATCGCCCTGCGCGACCGCTCCGGAGCGCCGAGCACCAACGTGCACGCGGGCCACGACATGCCCGGCATGATGACCGGTCCGGAGATCCTTGCCCTGAGCAACACAAAGGGCGCCGCCTTCGACCGGCTGCTGGTGAAAAACCTCCGGGAGCACGTGGACCAGTCCGCGCTGGTCGCCAGGAGCGTCGCCACGGCCGGTCAGGAACCGGCGGTCAAGAAGCTGGCCGGCAGCATCCAGAGCACCCGAGCCGGCCAGCGCAAACAACTCGCCGCGCTCGGCTGACTTCGGCTGGTTCCAGTCCGCGCGGGCGCCTTGCTCGCTGTCGCTCGCTCGGTGCCTGCTCCCATCCGCCCGGCCATTGTGCGTGCGCGTGCTGTCGCCCGCTTCGTTCTAGTGCAGGCGGTTCGGGGTCGAGCCGGCCTGATTCGCCCGACGATCGCCACCATGCATTCGTTTGTTTCGGCGCAGTTCCAACGCTTACTTCATTCGCCGCCCACGCTCTCCACTGCCCACATCGTCGGCAACTCGCCGAATCGTCTACTGACCGGCCGGTTCGGAGATACCCAGGCGTAGCGCCTGAGTTATTCACACGGCGGTGGTGACGCCCGGCACTACGCAGCGGCCTGGGACGGCGACACCATGTGACGACGAGACCGGATCATGGGGAGGCCGAAGTGGAACAGTACGAGCTGTACTGCTTGGCCGATCGGCTGTTCTACGACACCCCGACCAACCGTGGCGAGCAGGAGCCGGACTTCGCGGCCTGTGCCCGTCCGGTGCCGGCAGGCTGGCAGCACGATGCCGGTGACGTCTGGATGCACTACGCGCCGGCCGACGCCGACCTGCCGGCCCAGGGCTGGAAGATCCATGTCTCGGCCGGGCTGGACGACGCCGACCGGACGATCGCGGCGGTCTGGGACTACTGCGTCGGTCGCGGGCTGGCGTTCAAGTTCCTGCGCAGCAAGCCCGTCCTGATGATGTTCAACTCGAAGTCGGCCTTCCGTGGCTCCAGCGGCAAGCTGGTCACCATCTACCCGGCGGACGAGGCGCAGCTCGAGCTGGTCCTGAAGGAGCTCGACGGCCTGCTCGAAGGTGTCCAGGGCCCCTACATCCTCAGCGACCTGCGGTACGCCGACGGCCCGCTGTTCGTCCGGTACGGCGCCTTCGTCACCCGGTACTGCCTGTCGGACAGCGGCGAGCGGGTCTACGCGTTGACCAACGGCGAGGGCCGGCTGGTTCCGGACGTTCGCGGAGCCACCTTCTCGATCCCGCCGTGGGTGACCCTGCCCTCCTTCCTGGAGCCGCACCTCGAGGCCCGGAACGCCGTCACCACCAACGAGTTGGCGTACGTGATCGAGAACGTCATCCAGTTCTCCAACGGCGGCGGCGTCTACCTCGGCCACCACCGCGACACCGCGGAGAAGGTGGTGCTCAAGGAGGGCCGCCCGCTGGCCGGGCTGGACGCTCTCGGCCGGGACGCGGTGGCCCGGGTCGGCCACGAGCGCGACATCCTCCAGCGCCTGGCCGGGCTGGACGTCGTGCCGGCCGTCCGCGACTACTTCCAGCTGGGCGACCACCACTTCCTGGTACAGGAGTTCATCGACTCGAACTCGCTGCAACGGCTGATCGTCGGGCGCTACCCGCTGACCCGGCCGGATGCCTCCGCCGAGCAGCGGACGGCGTACGCCGAGTGGGCTTTGGGCACGCTGGCCCGGATCGAGCAGGCAGTCGCAGCCTTGCACGAGCGCGGCGTGGTCTTCAACGACCTGCATCCCGACAACATCCTGATCGACGCCGACGACCGGTTGGTGCTCATCGACTTCGAGGTGGCCACGCTGGCCACCGAGCAGGCCCGGTCGGCGCTCGCGCACCCGGGTTTCGCCGCCCCGCCGGACCGCCACGGCGTCGACGTGGACCGCTATGCGCTGGCCTGCCTCACGCTCGGACTGTTCGCACCGCAGGCCACCATGCTGCTCGGGCTCCACCCGGCCAAGGTGAACCAGCTGGCCGACCTGATCAGCGAGACCTTCCAGGTGCCGAGGGCAACGATCGCGCCGGCGGCCGGCACGGTGCTCGGCGACCGGCCGGCGCTGCAGGCCGACCCGCCGCTGCCCGGCAAGGCACCTTGGCAGGACCTGCGCTCGGCCATCACCAAGGCGATCGCGGCGTCCGCGACACCGCAGCGGGACGACCGGCTGTTCCCGGGAGACATCGCACAGTTCGAGCCTGGGGGCGGGATCAACCTGGCGTACGGGGCAGCAGGCGTGCTGTACGCCCTGGACCGCTGCGGTGCCGGCCGCTTCCCGGAGTACGAGGACTGGCTGCGCAGGCAGACCCGGGACTCCGCCGCTGTGCCCGGTCTCTACAACGGGCTGCACGGAGTCGCTCTGGTTCTGCACGAGTTGGGTCACCACCAGGACGGGCTGGATGCCCTGGACCGTGGCCGCACCCAGCCCGCCGAAGTGCTGGAGCTGGGCTTGTACTCCGGGCTCGCCGGCATCGGGCTCAGCCTGCTGCACTTCGGGGCCGAGCCGGCTGCCCTCGCCGCCGCCACCCGGATCGTGGACGAGGTGGCAGACCGGCTCGGTGGACCCGAGGACGTCGCGGAGCTCAGCGGCGACGGGCGTCCGCGTGCGGGCCTGATGTTCGGCTCGTCCGGTCCGGCCCTGCTGTTCCTGCACGCCTACGAGCGCTCCGGCGACACCGGCCTGCTCGATCTGGCCAAGATTGCGCTCCAGCAGGATCTACGCCGCTGCACCGCCGACCAGTACGGCATGCTCCAGGTCAATCAGGGGTGGCGCACGCTGCCCTACCTGGAAGAGGGCTCGGCGGGTATCGCGCTGGTGCTGGACCGCTATCTGCGCCACCGGCCGGACGACGAACTCGCGACGGCTCTCGAGCCGCTGCGGAAGGTCACTCGCTGCGGCTACTTCGTTCAGCCCGGTCTGTTCATGGGTCGCGCCGGCGTTCTGCTCGCGGCGGCCCAGCTCGAGCCGAGCGCGTCGGAGCAGCTGATCGCCGGACTGGGCTGGCACTCGCTGCCCTACGGCGACGGACTGGCCTTTCCCGGCAACCAGTTGCTCCGGTTGTCGATGGATGTCGCCACCGGTTCGGCCGGCGTTCTGCTGGCCCTGGGTGCCGCGCTGCACGAGCAGCCGGCGGCCCTCCCGTTTCTCGAGCCCGGTCCCGGGTTCGGTTCCTACCAGCGCCGAGAGGAGGTGTAGACAATGGCACTTCTCGACCTGCAGGGCCTCGAAGCCCCCACTGGGGGCGGCGGGGGTGGCGGTGGGGGCAGCACGCTGACCGTTCTCGGCTGTGGCTCCGCCAAGCCGAGCAACCTCAGCCTTCTGCTCTGTCACTGAGGCGCGTAGGTTCCGGGCGAGGCCCCCTGAGCTCGCCCGGAACTGCGGCCGCCACCGGGAACCAGGAGTCCCGTGCGGAAACCCGATCTGAGCTATCCCGACGCCGAGCGGCTGGCCGGCGCCGAGTTCCTGCACGGCCACGCGGTGGCGGATCCGTACCGCTGGCTGGAAGACGCCACGGATGCCCGGACGCAGGCCTGGCAAGCGGCACAGGACGAGCTCTGGCTCACCCAGGCCGCAGGGCTACCGGGCCGCTACCGTTTCCGGGCCCGGGTCGCCGCACTGAGCGCCGTCGGCACCACCAGTACGCCGACCTGGCGCGGCACACGGCAGTTCTTCGTCCGCCGGAGTCCCGGTCAGGAGCATCCGGCCCTGTACGTCGCCGACCCCGGTAAGCCCGAGCGGTCGCTGATCGACCCGACCCGCCACGACTCCTCCGGCCACACCACGCTCGATCGCTGGCAGCCTTCGCCGGACGGGCGGCTGGTCGCCTTCCAGCTGTCACGCGGCGACGAGCAGTCCGTACTGCACGTACTGGACGTCGGCACGGGCGAGGTCGTCGACGAGCCGATCGACCGGTGCCGGTACTCCCCGGTGGGGTGGCTCCCGGACAGCAAGGCCTTCTACTTCGTTCGCTCGCGCCGGCTGTGGCTGCACCGGATCGGCCGGGCGGACGACGTGCAGGTGCTGCCGGAGGAAGCGGCGTACGGGCTGGAGATGAGTGCGGACGGCAGGTGGCTGACCATCTCCGCCGCAGTTGCCGACCGCAACGATGTGTGGCTCGTCGACGTCAGCCGGCCCGACTTCGTTCCAGTGGTGGTGCAGCGAGGTGTCGACGCCCGCAGCGCGCCCGCCGTCGGCCCCGACGGCCGGCTCTACGTCGTGACCACCCTCGGCGCACCGTCCGGCCGGATCTGCGTCGCCGATCCCCACCGGCCTGGTCATGAGCACTGGACCGAGCTTGTCGGCGAGCAGCCGGGGGCGCCGCTGAGCCACCTGGCGCTGCTCGACGGGGTGCTGCTCGTCGGCCGGACGCGGCACGCGGCGAGCGAGCTGTTCGCCCACGATCCGTCGACTGGTGAGTGCCTGCGTGAGGTACCGCTTCCCGGTCTCGGCACGCTCGGCGAGCTCAGCACCCGCCCGGAGGGTGGCCAGGAAGCGTGGTTCAGCTACACCGACAGCGTCACGCCGCCCGGCGTCCATCGGTACGACGCCCGCAGCGGCCTGGTGACGCCATGGACCTCGGACTCCCGGGTGGTGACCGACGTCGAGGCGCGTCAGGTCACGTACCACTCCCGTGACGGTACGCCGCTCCGCATGCTGGTGGCCGGCCGGCCAGGCGCCGGCCGACCCCGTCCCACGGTCCTCTACGGGTACGGCGGCTTCGGGTTGTCGCTCACCCCCACCTACTCGGCGTTCGCCCTGGCCTGGGTGGAAGCCGGCGGCCTGTTCGTCACGGCGAACCTGCGCGGCGGAGGCGAACAGGGCGACGCGTGGCACCGGGCCGGTGTCCTGGACGGGAAGCAGTCGGTCATCGACGACTTCCTCGCCGCGGCCGAGTCCCTGGTCGCCGGCGGCTGGACGACGCCCGACCGGCTCGGTATCTGCGGCGAGTCCAACGGCGGACTGCTGGTCGGGGCGGCACTCACCCAGCGCCCGGACCTGTTCGCCGCGGCGGTCTGCTCGGCGCCGGTGCTCGACATGGTTCGCTACCAGCGGTCCGGTCTCGGCCAGGCCTGGGTCAGCGAGTACGGCTCCGCGGACGACCCGGCGCAACTGGCGACATTGCTTGCCTACTCGCCGTACCACCGGGTCGCAGCGATGGACTATCCGGCCGTGCTGCTGACGATCTTCGGGGCGGACACGCGGGTGGATCCGCTGCACGCACGGAAGATGTGTGCGGCTCTGCAGCACGCGACCACCGGTTCACGACCGATCCTGCTCAGGTACGAGCACGACGCGGGGCACCTTCCGGCGGGCGTCAGCCGCGGCATCGGGTTGGCTGCGGACCTGCTGGCATTCCTTGCCTGCCACACCGGGTTGCGCCCATGACCACCTTCGGCGCCGTACTGCGCCACGGACGGGGTTGGCTTCCGCTGATCGGGGCTGCCGCGCTGCTGGGCAGTCTGACCGTGCTGGCCTTGCCGACGGTGCTGGGGAGGGCCGTCGATGCCGTCGTCACCGAAGGGCCGGCCGGCCGTTGGGTGGTGGTTGCCTGCTGCCTGATCGCGATCGGTGTCGCCTGCGACCTGGTCGAGGTGGTTGCCGGCACGGCCTGTGTCGCCGGCACCACAGCGTGGCTGCGGAACCGGCTGGTCCGCCACGTCCTGGCGTCCGGACCCGAGGGAACGAGCAAGTTCGACACCGGAGACCTGGTCACCCGGGTGTCGAGCAACGCCCACGACGCGGCGCTGGCCGGTCCTGCCACGGTGACTGCGGTCGCCGCGGCCGTCCCACCGGTCGGCAGTCTGGTCCTGCTGGCGGTGATCGACCCGTGGCTGGCTGCTGCTTTTCTGGCCGGGGTCCTGCTCGTCGGCGTGGTGCTGTGGGCGTTCACTCGGCGGACCGCCGAGATCAGCCTCGCCTATCAGAAAACCCAGGGCCGGATTGCCGCAGCACTCACCGAGGCACTGGCCGGTATCCGGACCATCGTGTCCGCCGGGACCGTGCTGCGCGAGGAGCGCCGGATCCTGAGACCGCTGCCACAACTGCACGACCAAGGCCTGCGGACGTGGCGCGTCCTGGCCCGCTCCGGAGCGCAGGCCGCCGTGGCGGGGCCGCTGGTGCTGATCGCCGTCCTGGCCGTCGGCGGCATCCAGCTGGTGAACGGCCGGATCACGCCGGGCGAGTATTTCGCCGCCGCCCAGTACGCCGTCATCGGCGCGGGCCTGGGCAGCCTCACCGGCGTACTGGGCGAGCTGGCCAGGGCCCGGGCCGGAATCAACCGGGCCGCGGAGGTGACCGGAGTGGCGCCTGTTGCTTACGGCACCCTTTCGCTGCCGGCCGGTCCCGGCCGGCTGACCTTCGACGACGTCGTCGTCCGGGCCGGCGACAGACTGCTGCTGGACCGGGTGAACCTGGATCTGCCCGGCGGAGCCGCCGTCGCCGTGGTGGGACCGAGCGGCGCGGGCAAGTCCGTTCTGGCCGCTGTCGCCGGCCGGTTGCGCGACCCGGACTCCGGACAGGTTCAGCTCGACGGGATGCCCCTCGCCGGGCTGAGCCACCGCGCCCTGCGGCGCGCGGTGAAGTGCGCGTTCGAACGACCCGCGCTGGTCGGCTCGACCGTGGGGGAGGCGGTGTCGGTCGGCTCCGTCCCTTCGGTGCCGCTGCTCGCGGCGGCCCGCGCCACCCACGTGCACGACTTCGTCAGCCGGATGCCGGCCGGCTACCGCACACCGCTCGCCGAGGCGCCGTTGTCGGGCGGCGAGGCGCAACGGCTCGGGCTGGCCAGGGCCTGGACCGCCGACCGCCTGCTCATCCTGGACGACGCCACCTCCAGCCTGGACACCGCGACCGAGCTGCAGATCAGCAAGACGCTGATGGGCGACCGGCAGCGCCGTACTCGGTTGATCGTCACCCATCGCGCGGCCACCGCTGCTCGGGCTGACCTGGTGGTGTGGCTGGACCGCGGCCGGGTCCGCGGCGTCGGCCCGCACTACGAGCTGTGGGCGGACCCGGCGTACCGCGAGGTCTTCGGATGAAGCGCGAACTGCAGTACGCGGTAGGCGCCGTACGCCGTCGGTCGGCGGTGCTGCTGGCCGCCTGGTCGGTGCCGGAGATCTTGCCGACGGCCTGCTACGGGCTCGCCGTCGCTCACGCGGCGGACGCATTTCTCGGTGGGCGGGTGGAGACAGGTCTGGCCTGGCTCGGCGGTCTGCTTGCGGCCGCAGTACTGGGCGCGGTCGGTGCACGCCAGGTCTACCGACGGCTCGGTGAACTGGTTGAGCCGGTGCGCGACGACCTGGTCCGCAAGGTGGTGTCCGGCGCGCTGCGTACGGCGTGCGCCGACGGGGCCGTCGCTCGGCTGAACCGACAGGTGGAGATCGTCCGCGACACCTTCGCCGGGCTTGTCCTGGTGGTCCGGAGCTTCGCGGTGACGGTGATCGGGGTGGTCGTCGGGCTGCTGTCCCTGGATCCGCTGGTGGCGGCCCTCGTCGTACCGCCGTTCCTGCTGGGCTTCCTGCTGTCGTTCGGTGTGCTGGGGCTGGCCGCGACCCGGGTCCGCGCGTCCTTGCGGGCCGACGAAGATCTGACCACCTCGGCCGGGATGGCCTTTGCGGGGGTGCGGGACGTCGCGGCGACCGGGGCCGAGGGGTTCGCGGCCGGCCTGGTCGGCGTGCCGATCGCGGCCCACGCCGCGGCGGAGCGGTCGCTGGCGAAGGTCGCGGCGCTGCGAACGCTCTGCTTCGCGGTCGGCGGCTGGCTGCCGCTGGTCGTCCTGCTCGCCGCCGCGCCCTGGCTCACCGACCGCGGCGTGAGCACCGGAACCCTGCTCGGTGGCATGACGTACGTGCTGCTGGGACTTCAGCCGGCGCTCAACACGGTGATGTCCGCGCTCGGCGACAGCGGTCTGCGCTACGTGGTCACACTGGGCCGGGTGCTCGACATGAGCGAGGTCGCGGAGCCGCGGTCGCTCGGCCAGCTGCCGACCGGTCATCAGGTCCGGCTGCGGCGGGTCTCCTTCGCCTACGGCCCGGACGCCGCACCGGTGCTGCACGACCTGGACCTGGTCGTCGGGGAGTCCGACCACCTCGCAGTCGTCGGCCCGAGCGGCATCGGTAAGTCGACGCTGGCACGGCTGATCTGCGGGCTGCTGCCGCCGACGGACGGCAAGATACTGCTCGGCGGCGTACCGCCGGCGGCTCTCCTCCCGACCGAGCTGACCGGCTCGCGGGTCCTCATTCCGCAGGAGGCGTACGTCTTCACGGGCACGATCCTGGCCAACCTGGTGTACCTGCGGCCGGACGCCACCGAGGCCCAGGTCCGCGCGGCGACCGAAGCCGTGGGTGCCGCCGGCCTGGTCGATCGACTGGGCGGACCCGCGACCGTCATCAGACCGTCGGACCTGTCGGCCGGGGAGCGCCAGTTGCTCGCACTGGCTCGGGCCTACTTGTCCCCGGCGCCGCTGGCCGTGCTGGACGAAGCCACCTGTCACCTGGACCCGGAGGCGGAGCGCATCGCCGAGGAGGCCTTCGCCAACAGACGCGGCAGTCTCGTCGTCGTTGCGCACCGGATCAGCTCCGCCGTACGGGCGCGGCGCGTCCTTGTCCTGGACGGCAGCCGCGCTGCCATCGGCAACCACACCAGCTTGCTCGCGACCAGCCCTCTGTACGCCGATCTGGTCGGTCACTGGGCCGGTCCGGACGTGGTGCGGACCGAGTTGGCCGAGGATCAGATCCAGCCGGCGTCCTGAGCCTTGCGAATCGCTTCGATCCGGCTTCTGGCGCCGGTCTTGCTGAGGATGCGGGACAGGTAGTTCCGCACGGTGCCCGGGCTCAGGCACAGGATCTGCGCCACCTCCTGCGCGGTGGCGCCGGTCCCGATCAGCCGCAGAACCTCGCACTCCCGCTCGGTCAGCGGGTTGTCACCGGCTCTCAGCGCCGCGAGCGCCAGGCTGACGTCGAAAACCGGCCTGCCGTCGGCGACCTCCCGGACGGCGTCGACCAGGTCGTCGGGCGACGCGTCGGTGGTCATCACCCCGACCTTCGCCGACTGCTTGGCCGCCGCCAGCGCCAGCGAGATGGACCCGCCGTCGTCCCGCTCGATCAGCATCAGCAGCGCGTAGCCCTCGAGCCGGCCGCAGAGCTCCTCCATCCCGATCGCGCCCGGCAGCAGCGGATCGAGCACCACCACCTCCGGCCCTCCGGACACCTCCAGCACTTCGTCGGCGCGAGCGCACTCCGCGACCACCTTCAGATCGGATTCCCTGCCGAGCACCGCGGCCAACGCCCCACGTACCAGCGTGCCGCGGTGACCGATGGCAACTCGGATCACCTCTCCGCCCCCCTGGCGAATCACCTTCGCTGATTCCGGAAACCGCCGGTGACCTAAAGCGGCCGAATTTCTGGAATCGGTCACCGACAGTCTCCAACGAGACGTCCGCGATGTCACCAGTCCAGGCCGTCCCATCTCGACCGACTGCTCGCACGGGCCGCTGGGCCGGCGGGGCCAGGCCGGTCAGGGCGTCCGGACGAGGTCCCGGTAGTCCGGCAGCTGCACCGAGCTGAGCACCTTGCCGAAACCGCTGCGAGCCCACACGAAGCGCTGCACCCGCTCCGGCAGCCGAATCAGCACGGCTGTCGCGGCCGGTGTCAGCCGAACGGCGGTAGGACTCGCCGGGATGATCGAGCGCATCAGCTTCGGCCCGATCCGACGGCTCTGCTGCACGACGTCCCGCACCTGCCGCTGGTAGTTCCGCAGCCCCGACAGCAGATCACTGCGCGCCGCGGCCAACTCACCCGCCAGCACGTACGCCGAGACGACGGCCAGGCTGGTCCCGCCGCCGACCGCCGGTCCCGGGCAGAAGCCCGCGTCGCCGACCAGCGCCACCCGGCCCCGGTGCCAGTCCTCGAGAGTGATCTGCGTGATCGAGTCGAAGTAGAAGTCGTCTGCGGCATCGAGGTGTTCCAGCAGTTGCGGCACCTTCCAGCCGTGGCCCCGGAACTGGTCACGCAGCAACTGCTTCTGCCGTTCCTTGTCGCGGTGGTCGTCGCCGAGCTCCTCCTTCGTCCGGAACAGGAAGGTCGCACGGGCCTGGCCGGTCTGGTGCACGCCGTACACGCCGACGAGCCGGTCGACGCTGAGATGGGTCAGCATCCGGTTGTCGAGGCCGAACGAGTTCGGCAGCGAGTAGACGCCGAGGTAGCCGCCGAGCGGCCGGCGGAACTGTTGCTCCGGGCCGAAGACCAGCCGGCGCACGGTCGAGTGCATGCCGTCGGCACCGATCACCAGGTCGAACCGCTCCGGCGGCGCCTGCTCGAAGGTGACGTCCACACCGTCGCCGTCGTCGTGCAGCGAAGCGATGGAGTCCCCGAACCGGTAGTCCACGCCGGCCCGCGTCGCGTCGTACAGGATGCTGGTGAGTTCGCCGCGCAGGATCTCGACGTGCTGGTCGGAGAGGCCGGCGCTGAGCTTGTCGAGGTCGACGTCGACCGGTGGTTTGCCGTAGCGCTCCATGCTGAGCCACCGGGTTCGCGTGCGGGCCTCGTGGATCCGGTCGGCCAGGCCCATCCGGGCGGTGATCTCGACGGCGGCGGCGAACAGGTCGACCGCGTGACCGCCGAGACCGTGGCGGCCGGCCGAGGTGCGCTCGACCACGGTGGGCCGGAAGCCGTACTGCCGCAGCCAGTAGGCCAGCACCGGCCCGGCGACGCTCGCGCCGGAGATCAGAACCTTCTGCATGACGCCACCTCTCGGTTGTTTACTTAACGGAAGGTAAGCAATCGAGAGGTGAATCTGTCAATGGTTCACTTAACGGGCGGTCAGCTAGTCTTCCGGCATGCCCAGAGCACGCAGCGGCGACACCAAGGCGCGGATTCAGGCGGTGGCGCTGGAGCTCTTCGCGAGCAAGGGCCTGCAGCAGACCAGCCTGCGGGACATCGCTGACCAGCTGGGCATGACGAAGCCTGCGCTCTACTACCACTTCGCGTCGCGCGACGAGCTCGTGCGCAGTCTCGCGATACCGCTGATCGACGACATGACGGCGTTCCTCGCCGGGCTGGAGGCCTCGCCCGCGGATCCGCGGGAGCTGCTCGGCGCGTACTTCGACGTCACCTACCGGCACCGAGTGCTGCTGCAGGTCGCGATCCGGGACCTGAGCGTGCTGCAGCAGATGGACCTCACCGACCACGTCTTCGACTGGCGCCGCCGGATCGTCGCGCTGCTGATCGGCCCGTCGCCGTCCCTGGAGCACCAGGTCCGGGGCATGGTCGCGCTCGGCGGCCTGTCGGACTGCACGGTCGCGTTCGAGGACGTCGACGTCGACGAGCTGCGCACCGCCGCGGTAGCCGCGGCGTACGACGCCTTGCGGCCGGGAGTTCAGGGCATGTCTGCCCAGGGCATGGCGCCCTAGCCGCCGGCGATTCTCGAGACCGCGAACAGGACGATCACCAGCACGGTGAAGACCCGGACGGCTCGCTGGCCGTTGGTGACGACCGGCCAGGACAGGAACCCGAGCCACGCCAGCAGCAGGGCCAGCACGATCAGCGCCGGGACCGCGATCGCCACCGGAGTGAACACTCCGAGCAGAGCCAGCGCCAGGGTGATGGCCGGCAAGGTCAGCTTCGGCATCGCGTGCAGCTTCGCCACGACCGGGTAGCTGGCCTTGGTCACCCGCTGCCGAAGCGGACTCACCGGCTGACTGCTGGAAGTACTCATCCGCCCATTGTTCCATCCCTGTGGACAACTCCCACGCCGCTGCACCGGGCGCGGATACATTCCTGTCATGACCGCACTGCCCTCCGTAGCCGCCGTTCGCGCCGACCTTCCGGCCGTCCTGACCCGCTTCCGCACCGGCGACACGCACGCCTTCAGCTTCGGCGACGGCGTGCCCGAAGCCGTGCTGCTCACCTACGACGAGTTCGAGGACCTCGGCGGCGAGACCAAGTTCGCCGTCGGCGACGAGGTCCTCGAGCCCGCCGCCCTCGCCGCCCAGCTCCCCGCCCTGCTCACCACCCTCCGGGCCGGCTCCGCGATCCCCGTCGTCTGGGGCACAGACGGCGAGCCCGAAGCCGTCCTGCTCTCCACCTCCGCCTACCGAACCCTCCGCGGCGACGACGAACCCCCAGCAGGCGTCCCCGACGACCCCACCCAACGCACCTACCCCACCGAGCCACTGCCCACGAGCCGCCCGTTCGACTTGGACGAGTTCGCCGAGGGTGATCCGTTCACGCAGGAGCTGCTCCGGGAGATCCGGGCCGACCGGCAGTCACCGGATGACAAGCGCTGAGCGGCAGCGGTACCTGCTGGAGGCGAGTCCGCAGTTCGCCCTGGACGTCAAGCTCCTGCAGGCACGTGCGAAAGCGGACCCGGCCCGGCACTTGCACCTGTACCGCGAGGTCCTGCGGCTGATCGAAGACCTGCGCGACGGCGTGAGCGACGGGCATCACGCGCTCGGCTACGAAGCCGGAAAGGGTGATCTCAGGGACTGCGTGACCGCGTACGTCGCGGCCGACCCGCAGGCGAAGGCTAATCACCGGCTGGTGTTCCGGGAGCTCGGCCCTGCGGCACCAGGCGGGCTTCCGCGGCGGGAACTGCTGGCGGTGAAACCCCGCCAGGGGACCGGGAACGTCTACGAACACGTCTGCGCCCGCCTCGGCCGGCACCCGGCCGACCGCCAGCCTGGCTTGAACCGCTTCGGCGACCGCGCTCCAGGTGCCAAGGCGAGTCAGGCGCAACGGCAGGCGGAGCTGGACACCAAGCGCGCGATCGCGCACGCGTGGGCGGGGCAGATGCCACTGGCCTCCTCACGGCCACTGGCGCCTCCCGGGACGGGGCAGCGTGCCGGTCCGTCGGTCCCCTCACCGTCGCGGGCGCGGACCGCGGGTGCGGGACGTGCTGCGAGCGGGCCCGGCCGGCCGAGCGGAACGGGCTGGCCGCCCCCGAGGGACCGATGAGCCGGAGCCGCCCGCCGCGTGGGCTGCGGATGCAGGCGCTTAAGGTGACGGAGTGTTCGTCGTGATCAGGTTTCGGGTGGGGGAAGCGGTGCAGCGGGAGTTCGGGCCGCGGCTGGCGGCTGCTGTGGAGGTGTTGTCGCGGCAGAAGGGGTTCGTGGCGGCGCGGACCGGGCGGAACGTGGACGACCCGGAACTGCTCGCGCTGACCATGGAGTGGGAGAACGTCGGCAGCTACCGGCGGGCGTTGTCGCCGTTCGAGGTGAAGATGGCGGCGGTGCCGTTGCTGTCGGAGGCGATCGACGAGCCCACGGCGTACGAGTCGTTCGAGGCCGCTCACCTGCCGTAGCAGCTACCTGATGGATGCGACGTGGGGTCCCCCGGCCCGATAGCCTGGACCCTTCCGTTCCCCAACCTGTGTTCTCACTGGAGTCGAAAAGTGCCCGTGGATACCGTCGATGCCGTCGTCAGCCTCAGCAAGCGCCGGGGCTTCGTCTACCCGTGCGGCGAGATCTACGGCGGTACGCGGTCGGCGTGGGACTACGGACCGCTCGGTGTCGAGCTGAAGAACAACGTGCGCAACCAGTGGTGGCGGGCGATGGTGACGAGCCGTGACGACGTGGTCGGGCTCGACTCCTCGGTGATCCTGCCGACCAAGGTGTGGGAGGCGTCCGGCCACCTGTCGGAGTTCGTCGACCCGCTGACCGAGTGCCAGTCGTGCCACAAGCGCTTCCGCGACGACCACCTGCGCGAGGACTACGCCCGGCGCAAGAACAAGAACGCCGACGAGGTCCAGCTCGCCGAGATCGCCTGCCCGAACTGCGGCAACAAGGCCACCTTCACCGAGCCGCGCATGTTCAACGGCCTGCTGAAGACCTACCTCGGCCCGGTGGAGTCCGAGGAAGGCCTGCACTACCTGCGCCCGGAGACCGCCCAGGGCATCTTCGTGAACTTCGCGAACGTGATGGGCACCGCGCGCAAGAAGCCGCCGTTCGGCATCGCCCAGGTGGGCAAGAGCTTCCGCAACGAGATCACGCCGGGCAACTTCATCTTCCGGACCCGCGAGTTCGAGCAGATGGAGATGGAGTTCTTCGTCGTACCGGGCTCCGACGAGGACTGGCACGAGTACTGGCTGAAGGCCCGCTGGGACTGGTACGTCGGCCTCGGGCTCAACCCGGACAACATGCGCTTCTACGAGCACCCGCAGGAGAAGCTGAGCCACTACTCGAAGCGGACCGTCGACATCGAGTACAAGTTCAACTTCGGCGGCAAGGAGTTCGACGAGCTCGAGGGCATCGCGAACCGGACCGACTTCGACCTGTCCACGCACAGCAAGCACTCCGGCGCCGACCTGTCGTACTTCGACCAGGAGAAGGGCGAGCGCTGGACGCCGTACGTGATCGAGCCGGCGGCCGGGCTGACCCGCAACGTGCTGGCCTTCCTGCTCGACGCCTACACCGAGGACGAGGCGCCGAACGCCAAGGGCGGCGTGGACAAGCGGACCGTGCTGCGCTTCGACCCGCGGCTCGCCCCGGTCAAGGCGGCCGTGCTGCCGTTGTCGCGCAACGCCGACCTGTCCCCGAAGGCCAAGGACCTGGCCGCCGAGCTGCGGCAGAGCTGGAACGTCGACTTCGACGACGCGGGCGCGATCGGCCGGCGCTACCGCCGCCAGGACGAGATCGGTACGCCGTACTGCATCACCGTCGACTTCGACACCCTCGAGGACCACGCCGTGACGATCCGCGAGCGCGACTCGATGAAGCAGGAGCGCGTCGCGCTCACCGAGGTCACCGGGTACCTGGCCCAGCGTCTGGTGGGCTGCTGAGCATGCCGATCGCGTACGCCGGACGGGTGCTGGCGGCCGGTGCTGCCGTCGTCCTGCTGCTCGCGGGCTGCTCCGACGACGCGCCGTCGGCCGATGCCGGCAGCACACCGTCGCCGTCGGCTCCGGCGGCCTCGACCGGACCGAGCAGCGCCCCGATCCCGACTCCGTCGGCGCCGACCCTGACGCCGCTGCCGACGCCGTCGAAGCCGTGGCCGACGCCGAAGGTGACCGGGACGCCGGACGACGACGCCCCGCTGGCGACGCGGATCCGGTTCGCGATCGCCAAGCAGGTGCAGGTCGCCGCCGGCAAGGCCGCGACGACCAAGGTGACCTGCCCGGGCATCGAGGACGCCGACGAGCCCGGCAAGCACGAGCTGACCTGCACGGTGAACTACGCGGGCAAGACCTACCGGGGTCAGCTGACCGTCGACGCCGAGCAGTACAGCGCGACGTACAAGTTCACCTCGCAGTCGGTCGCGATCGTGAAGCCGAAGGTCGTCGACGCGGTCCAGCGGGCGGCGTCGGGCGCGGCGAAGGTGACCTGCACAATGGATGACGTGACCGTCGTGAAGCACACCGCGCAAGGCATCGCCTGTGACGTGACGACCGTCGAGAACGCCGTCCAGCCGTACCGGGCCCGGATCTCCGGCAACGGCCAGGTCCTGGTCTCGAAGGCGTGACCGTGACCCGCATCCCACCCGGTCAGGCACTGCGGCTCGGCAACCTCACCATCGACACCCCGGTGGTGCTCGCGCCGATGGCCGGCATCACCAACGCGGCGTACCGGCGGCTGTGCGCGGAGCAGGGCGCCGGGCTGTACGTCTGCGAGATGATCACGTCGCGCGGCATCGTCGAAGGTGACCAGAAAAGCCTCGACATGCTCACCTTCGACGAGCGGGAGACGGTCCGCTCGGTCCAGCTGTACGGCGTCGACCCGGTCTACATCGGCCGCGCGGTCGAGCTGCTCTGCGACGCGTACGGCGTGGCGCACATCGACCTCAACTTCGGGTGCCCGGTGCCGAAGGTGACCCGCAAGGGTGGCGGCGCGGCGCTGCCGTGGAAGCGCAACCTGCTCGGCGCGATCCTGCAGTCCGCGGTGAAGGCCGCCACGCCGTACGACGTACCGGTGACGATGAAGACCCGGATCGGCATCGACAGTGAGCACCAGACCTACCTGGACGCCGGGCGGATCGCCGAGGAGTCCGGCGCGGCCGCGATCGGGCTGCACGGGCGGACGGCCGCCCAGGCGTACTCCGGTCAGGCGGACTGGACCAAGATCGCCGAACTGGTCGAGCACGTCGACATCCCGGTGCTCGGCAACGGCGACATCTGGGAGGCGTCGGACGCGCTGCGCATGGTCGAGCAGACCGGGTGCGCCGGGGTGATCGTCGGCCGCGGCTGCCTGGGACGGCCGTGGTTGTTCCGCGATCTGGCCGTCGCCTTCGCCGGTGGCGAGGCGCTGAACCTGCCGACGCTCGGTGAGGTCGCGACGGTGATGCGTCGGCACGGCGAGCTGCTGGCCGACCTGATGGGGGAGCAGCGTGGGTTGCGGGACTTCCGCAAGCACGTCCCGTGGTACTTGAAGGGTTTCCCGGCCGGCGGGGAGCTGCGTGCGGCCCTCGGCATGGTCGACTCCCTCGCCCGCCTCGACGAACTGCTCGCCCAGCTCGACCCGACCGCCCCGTTCCCGGTCGCCGAGCTCGGCGCCCCCCGCGGCCGTCAGGGCTCACCGCGCGACCACGTCGTGCTGCCCCACGGCTGGCTCGACGACACCGACGGCCTGAACCGCGACCTCGCCGACGCCGAGATCGGCGTCTCCGGCGGCTGAGCCCGCGCCCCGTCCTGCTCCGGGGCCCGCCTCACCGGGTGGCGACCTCGGCGCTTCACCAGCTGAATCCGCAGCACTCACCAACATCGGCCAGCGCTGCCGGTCCTACGCTTGGTGAGCTGGTGCGGGCCACGGCCGGCGGGGGTTGGTGAGTGGTGGAGACTCACGCGGGACCGGCGACGGCGGTCGGTGCGGGTCGGCTGAGCTGCTGGTCAGTGGCCCGTCGGATCCGACCGCACCGAGGGCGAACCTGCTCGTACCGAGCTTGATTCCTTCGGGGGTGGCGATTGCGCCGGTCGCGAAGATCGCGCGTCCGCTGGGAGAAGTACGCGCCGACAGGTGCCCAGGGCCCCTGTCAGCTGGGCGGTGCGTGGTTGCGGAGCTGCTCGAGAACGACCGGGTCGAGCCGGCCGGGGACCAGGCGTTCTTCGAAGTTCTCGGTGCCGGCCCAGGTGTCGAGGGCGTCGGCGAGAGTGGAGCCGGTGGTGGAGTAGCCGAGACGGTCGAGCAGAGCGGCGACTTCCTCGGCGAGAGCGCCTTCCAGCGGCAGCAGGCCGGCCGGGTCCGGCTTGCCGAAGTACAGCTCGTGCAGGGCGAGCAGCCGGCCCAGCTCCTCGGTCGGGGTGCGGTGGTCGTCGACGCGGAGGTCGATCGCGAGATCCAGCACTCCGCCGTACGCCGCGCCCGCGCGCCAGACCCGGAGGGCGGCGCTCTGCCGGCCCCGCCGATCACCGCCGGCGCGATCGCCCGCCACCAGCGATTCCAGCAGCCGGCGCTCGAACGGCTCGTCCGCGCGTTCCCGCCAGGTCTGCGCCATCGCCTCGACCACCTGCGGTCCGGCCAGGATGTTGCCCTGCACGGCGTACCCGTCGCCGGCCTGGCCGCCCGCCCAGTCCAGACAGTCCGGGCCGGTGAACGTCGCTCCGCGTCCGGCGGTATCGACGACCCCGACCTGCCGGCTGTCCCGCTCGTCGTCGGCCCCGGTCAGCCGAGCCACGACCTCGTCCGCCGCCAGGCCGCCGGCCAGCAGGTCCAGACCGTCGGGCCCGTACGACAGGTTCGCCGCGGCCTGGGTCGCCACCGCGCCCGCGCCGGCCCGGCCCCACGGCACGACCGCGCCGACGGCGAGGAACTTCGACGCCACCGCGACGCCCCAGGACGCCGACTCCGGGTCGTACGCCACGATCGAAAACGTCATCGCCCGCTCCTTCTGCTCCGAAGCCCGCGGTTCCGACGCCGGCGGGCTCGACCGTCGAGCAGTCTAGGGCGTGTTGAGCGATTCCCTGCGTGCTGCGCGGTACCCGGCACCTGCTCGCGACTCAGGGAATCGATCAACACGCCGTAGAGCGGCTGGCGCCGGCGCGCAGCAGGCCGGAATCGGCAGGAACGCCCTGGTGTCCCGTCCGCGAGACACTAGGCTCAGGTCATGGCGAGCAAACCGGACGAGACGCGGGACGGGGTCGACCTGACCAACCTCGACCAGCCGTTGTTCGACGGCGCGGAGGCGACCAAGCGGGACCTGGTCGACTACCTCGACGCAGTGCACGAGCGCCTGCTGCCCGAGCTGCGGGAGCGGCCGCTGTCGGTGATCCGGGTCCGGCCGGGGCAGCAGCCGTTCATGCAGAAGAACGTGCCCAAGTACACGCCCGACTGGGTGAAAACGGTGACGGTGTGGGCCGAGGCGTCGAAGCGCGAGGTGTCCTACGCGCTGTGCGACGACCGGCGGACGCTGCTGTGGTTCGCGAACCAGCGCGCGGTCGAGTACCACCCGACACTGATGCGCGCCGAACGCTGGGACCGGGTCACGCACCTCGTGCTCGACCTCGACCCGCCCGAGGGCGAGACGTTCCGGATGGCGGTGCAGGCGGCTCAACTGGTCCGCCAGGCGCTGACCGACTCCGGGCTCGCGGGCGCGGTCAAGACCAGCGGCGCCAAGGGCGTGCACGTGTACGTGCCGATCGACGACAAGGTGTCGATCGAGGACGCCGCGGCCGCGACCCGGGCGATCGCGGCCCGCGCCGAGCGGATCGACCCGGCCGTGGCGACCACGGCGTACATCAAGGAGGACCGGGAGGGCAAGGTCTTCGTCGACTCGACGCGGTCGGGTGGCGCGACGGTCGTCGCGGCGTACAGCCCGCGGATCCGCCCCGGTACGCCGGTCTCGTTCCCGGTCGGCTGGGACGAACTGGACAACGTCAGCCCGGCGGACTTCACCCTGCGCAGTGTGCCCGGCCTGCTTGCCACGGCCGACCGCTGGTCCGCGGAGCTGCCGGCGCCGCAGACGCTGCCCGAGGATCTGCTGGAGGAAGGCCGCGCGATCCCGATCGCCCGGGTCGTCGCCATGCACGAAGGCAAGCGCCGGGCGCGCGCGAAGCGGGCTGCCGAAGAGCAGAAGTGACGCCGCAGTTCGGGGCCGGACGCGCCGGCTCAGCCAGTCGGTGCCGGCTTGCCGGCAATGTCCTACAGCGCCTGGATGCCGGAGCTGAGCCAGCGTGAGTTCGGCTCGGCGACAACTCGGGGGCTGGCGGGTGCGCCTCAGCTTTCGGTCGCGGTGAGCACCTCGAGCGCTCGCTGCCGGACGTCCGGCGCCGGGTGGTTGCGCACGGCAACGAGCAGCGCGCGCCAGTCACCGTTCCAGCCCGATCGAGGGCCGGCAGCGCAGATCAGGGCCAGCGCAAGCAGGCCCCCCGCCGGATCGCTCCCTGCAGCAGTTAGGTCGGCCGCCGCCGAGAGCAGTTCCTCCGGTGTCCAGCCTGCCTCGTCGTTGCTCAGCCGGGCGGCGACCAGCTCAGCCGCCGTCGCCGCCGCCAGCGGGCGGCCGGTGACCTCAGCACGCAGTACAGCGAGATCCTCGGCGAGCGCCGACCACCGCAAGGCCGACGTGAGCAGCTTGAGGCGGAGGTGGAGGAAGTCCGGCTCGGTGAGTTCGTCGGCCACCGGACGGAGCGCCTGCCGGGTTTCGGCCGATCGCCGGCCGACGGCCGCGGTCAGCCGCTGCACTACGGTGGTCAGCCGTTGCCGGGCGGGGTGATCACGATCGGCCAGCGCATTCGGCACCTGCGGGTCGCTCTCGAGCCGAACGAGCAGCCGCACCACACCGACGACCTCGTCGAGCCCTCGCTCGGGATCTGCCGCGACGATCGCCACCAGCGCGGTCGTCGCGTCGTTCCAGGTCCGGTCGCGGGCGGTCAGGTCGGTGATGAAGGCAGCGATGACCGGCGCCGCGGCCGGATTCCACGGCGACCAGCGATGCAGCGACAGCAGCGCGAGCCGGACCACCTCCGGCTCGGGCCGGTTGGTCACCGCGATCAGCAGGTCCGCGTACCGCCCGCGGTACTGGGCAGCCAGCCCGTACGGCGTCCGCTGCGTCAGCACGGACGCGGTGGCCGCGCTGTCGTGCACGGCCTGCTGGAGGAGCGCCCAGGTCGCCGGCTCATGCAGCAGGTACTGCGAAGCCGCGCTGGTGATCGCCGCCCGCACGTCCCGGTGCGCCGCCACCCACGCCTCAGCCAGTACGGCGCTCGCTCCCGGCGCACGCAGTTCGCCGAGCAGGCGTGCAGCTTCCTTGCGGGAGGTGACCTTCACGCCTTGGCCGGCGAGCACCGGGTGCAGCAACCCGGGCAACGTGCTCGGCGGGACGTACCTGGCCGCGCGGGTCGCCGCGTACAGGGCAACTCGGGCTCGGTCGTCACCGGCATGGCCGAGCAGGACTGGCAGGGCGAGCTGCGGCTGGTCGGTCCAGGCGAGGGCGCGGAGCGCGGCCTCCTGAAGCCGCACGTCCGGGCTGCTGAGGAACGGGTCGAGCGCCGCGCGCCCGATGCCCGGCAGCCTACCGAGCATCAGCACGGCCTCGGAGCGGGTCCAGTCGGGGACGCGGGAGTCGTTCGCCACGTCGGCCAGCAGGTCGGCGTACCGGCGGTGCTGGCGGGGGAGCCACCGGCGGAGAGCGGCATCGGTGACGCTCCAGGACGCGTGATTGCGCTCGAACCGGCGGCTGCGGCGAGGACGGGTGAGCACCTTGTCGAGCAGGTCGGTGCGGTGCTCGGTGACGGCCTCCCAGACCGCGTCCCACTGCGTCATCCCGACGTCCCGCTTGATGATGCGGCCGACCCGCTCGGCCCGCGTGGCGGTCGGTCGGAGCCAGTGGCGCGCGGCGGTGCCGACCGTGTACTCCTGGTTCGACCAGAGTGCTTGCTCGAGCAGGCGGTGGAGGTGCTCGTTGGTCCAGCCGCGCCGGCCGAACGCCTCCGCGACAGCGAACAGCAGCTGGAACTCGGACCGCTCGGCAGCGCTCTCCAGGTAGGGCCGGAGCGCGTCGTACACCTCGGACTCCCGGCCGTGCGGCAGACCGTCCGTCAGGCCGTAGAGGTCGAGCATTCCGGTGTCCTGGGTGATGGCGGCGTGGGCTGCCAAACCCCAGCCGAGCAGGGAAGATTGGTTGCGCAGAGCCCCTTGATGCACGGCCCGGCGGGCCAGCTCGGTGAGAGCCGACCGGCTCGCCCAGGAGGTGTCGCCGGCCTCCAGTGCGTCGGTGAGCAGGGTCTGCAACGCAGGCACGTGCTGGTCGGCGAGCACGGACGGCGGCAGCTCGGCCGCAGCCGTCAGCACCGCTTGCCGGACAGGATCGCGGTCGTTGCGCACCCGGGCCGCCCAAGAGAGCGCTTCCTGGACGTGTTCCGGCCGGCGGGACCGGCCGGCCGCGGCAATGACGGCGCGGTAGACGACCGCGCGGTCCTCGGCCTCCGAACGCCGGACCTCCGGCTCCAGGAGGGCGAAAGCCTCCTCGTACGGCAGGTACGAGGTGATGTCCCAGCGCCGGTGCAGGTCTTCGGCGACCGCGGTCAGGCCGAGCATGCGACGTGCGTTCTCGCCCCGGGCCGTCACGGGCAGAACATCGAGCAGAGAGCCAGGGAGCGCTCTCTGGGCGAGCTCCACCCGACTCGTCACCGCGGCGAACACAGTCGCCCGCCGAGACGGCGGCAGGTCACCGAGCAGACCGGCCAGGTCGGGCCAGAGCACCCGGCCGAGCGCAGCCAGCTCCGCGTCCGAGAACCGGTGCAGCCGCCGCCGGAACGCCGGAGTGAGCGCTCTCTGGACAGACCCAGCGCGATCCGGGACGAGCAGCACGGCAAGCACGCCGCTGGGATCGAGATCGGTCAGCCGGCCGAGAACTCCGGTCACCGCCCACGGCAGCTCATGCGGCGGCAGGGCTGCCTTGATCAGCCCGAGAACGCGGGTGGCGTCATGATCGAGGGCTGCGGTGACTCCGTAGCCGACGCCCGCCCACCACTCGTCGCGGTCAGGCCCGGTCGGCAGTGTCCGGCCGGCGTGAGCGAGCACGGCCTCGGGGTGCTTGCCGGCCAGCCGCTCCCACTGGCCGGGCGACAGGCAGTACGCCAGATCGGGCAGCAGCCGCTCCACCGTCATGTCGTCGGTGCTGTCCAGCAGTGCCGCCGCGTACCGGTCACCCCAGCGGTCGCGCTGCTCGTCGATCAACCTCGCGGCGAGCCGCCGGCGCCCGGTCCGCCGGATGACCTGCAGCAGCTTCGGACGCAGCGCGGCCGGTGCGTCGTCGTGCAGGATGCGCAGCTCGTCGTCCGAGACCGGCACGCCGCGGCCGACCGCGACCAGCGCCCGCGCCTGGACCGAGGGATCGCGGTCCCGCAGCAGCCGGGTCACGTAGTCGGCCCGCTTGGTGACCTCGGCGATGCGCAGCCCGATCGCCTTCTGGTCAGCAGGACCGTCGCCGAGTTCGGTGAGCAACTGGTCCAGCTCGGCGCTGTCGCGCAGCCGCCGGGCCTCCTGGACGATCACCCGCACGCGTTCGCCATACGGAAGCTGGTCGATCGACCGCAGCAGGTCCTGAGCTCGCATAGCGCACATCCTGCCGACCCCGGGTGTCAGTCCGCAGCCCGGTTCGACGGATCAGTGCCAGTCCGAGCGCGGTACGACGGATCAGCTGCCGGCGTCGCCCAGTGGTGGCCAGGGATCGCCGAACTCCGTGTCACGCGCCGCCCGGTACAGCGGACCCTGCCGCTTGGAGACGATCGCCTCCTGCAGCTGACCGGCATCCGTGCAGAGCCGGAGTGAGACCAGCCCTTTGCGTTGCTGCGGATGCCGGAGAACCCGGTTCCCGGCTTGGCCGCGCGCGACGGCACTGGTGACGACGTACGAGAACTTCTCGTCCTCGAAGCCGAGCTCGGCGCCCTTGGTCCGGCGATGGACCGCGCTGCGGTTGACCCGGCTGGTGAAGTGGCACCAGTCGCGGCCGCGCGGGATGGGGCAGGCCAGGTCGTGCGGGCACGGCGCGATCACGCTGTGCCCGGCGGCGATGAGCTGGTCCCGGGCGGCGACGATCCGCTCGTAGCCACCCGGCGTACCGGGCTCGACCAGGACGACCAGTCCCTGCTGCGCGCAGAGGCGGGCGACCAGATCCTGCTGCTGGGTGGCCGACAGCTCGCTGAGCACGTACGAAACGGTGACCAGGTCGGCGGGCTCGAAGGCCGCGGACTGGTCCAGCCGGCCGGGGATCCAGCTCGCGCCGCGTACGGCGGGGGAGGCGGCGCCGCGAGCAAGCTTTTTGCCGAGGGCAATCGCTTCCGTGACCTGCTCCAGCACGGTCACCGCGGACAGCGACGGCCAGGTGTCGGCCGCGGCCCAGATCGCCGCGCCGGTACCGCCACCGAGGTCCAGCTGGTTCGCCGGCCCGAACTCCGGCAGCACCGCGGCCACCTGCTCCAGCGCCGAGCGGACTGCCGCGAACGTCGCCGGCATCCGGTACGCCGAATAGGTGACCACGTCCGTCGGAGTCGCCATGATCGGCGCGGTCGCGGCCTGCTCCTCGCGGTAGCGGGTGCTCAGCCGCTGGAAGGAGGCGCTCAGCTCCTTGCTCGGCGCGTTGCTCAGCACCGCGTCGAGCGCGGTCCGCAGATCCTGCGGCAGGTCGGCCATCATCCGTCCTCTGTCGGCCCCGGTGGTCGCCGCGAATCCTAGTCGCCCGAGCCGGAAGTCCTGCGTACCGGCGGCCGGCCCCCTAGGAAACGCTCGCCGGCAGCGACGGCCCCTGAGAAACGCTCGCCGGCAGAAACGGACCCTAGGGCAGAGACGCCCGCATCAGCAGGACGGCGGCCTCCCGGGCGCGCTGGGCCGGTTCCGCCGATCCGGAGATCGCCGACCGGGTGATGGCGCCCTCGCTGAGCAGAATCAGGTGGTCGGCGAGCTGCTCCGGATCTGCCGCTCCGGCCGCCGCCGCCAGCTCGGTCAGCACGCGCTGGAAACCGGCCTTGTGCTGCTTGGTCAGCTCGGCCACCTTCGGCGAGATCGCACCGAGCTCCCCGAAGGAGTTGATGAACGCGCAGCCGCGGAAGTCGTGCTGGGTGAACCAGTCGTGCAGGAAGCCGAAGACGGCCAGGATCCGCTCCTGCGGATCGGTTGCGGCGTCCAGGTGCTCGGCCAGCATGTCCTTCCACTGCTGGTCGCGCTGGTGCAGGTACGCCTCGATCAGCGCGTCCTTCGAGGGAAACAGCTGGTAGAGCCGCTTCAGCGAGACCCCGGACGCGGTTCGGATCGCGTCCATGCCGACGGCCTGCACACCGCGTTCGTAGAACAGCGAGTCCGCCGCCGCCAGCACCTGCTGCTGGGCCGTCGCCGTGTCGATCGCCATCGTCATCCTCCCGCTGCACTGTGATCCGGGTCACCCGCCTTGCGCGGAGAACCAACGTTCTCTAGAGTAGCGGACATCGACGGAGAACGACCGTTCTCATCGAGTTGATCTTTCTGAGGAGAAGTCCGATGACCGTTCTGGAGCCCGCTGCACAGGCGTTCGCCGACGCGACCGCCAAGCCGCCGTTCCTGTTCGAGCTGCCGCCGGCCGAGGGCCGCGCCGCGGTCGACCAGGTGCAGACCACCGACTACCCGAAGCTGCCGGTCGACGACGAGTGGGTGACGGCCGCGGACGGCACCAGGGCGCGCATCGTCAAGCCCGCCGGCGTGACCGGCGAGCTGCCGGTGATCCTCTACATCCACGGCGCCGGCTGGGTCTTCGGTGACGCGAACACGCACGACCGGCTGGTCCGCGAGCTGGCCGTCGGTGCCGGCGCCGCGGTGGTCTTCCCCGAGTACGACCGGTCGCCGGAGGCGCGCTACCCGCACGCGATCGAGCAGAGCTACTCGGTCGCCCGCTGGATCGTGGCCGAGGGCAAGAGCAAGGGCCTGGACGCGACCCGGCTGGCGATCGCCGGTGACTCGGTCGGCGGCAACATGGCGGCTGCGGTGACGCTGCTGGCCAAGGAGCGCGGCGACCTGACCTTCCGGCAGCAGGTGCTCTTCTACCCGGTCACCGACGCGTCGTTCGACACCACGTCGTACCAGGAGTTCGCCGAGGGCTACTTCCTGATGCGCGAAGGCATGCAGTGGTTCTGGGACCAGTACACGACCGACGAGGCCGAGCGGAACCAGATCACCGCGTCCCCGCTGCGCGCCACCACCGAGCAGCTGTCGGGCCTGCCGACCGCGCTGGTCATCACCGCCGAGGCCGACGTCCTCCGGGACGAGGGCGAGGCGTACGCCGCGAAGCTGCGCGAGGCCGGCGTCGCCGTGACCGCCGTGCGCTTCGGCGGCATCATCCACGACTTCGTGATGCTCGACGCCCTCCGCGACACCCACGCCGCGACGGCCGCCATCGACCTGGCCGTCCGGACCCTCCGCACCGCGCTCGCCTGATCCCTCCCTGACTCCGAAAGGACCCTCGCATGACCGAGAAGAAGAACACCACTGTCGTCCTCGTCCACGGCGCCTTCGCCGACGCCGCCAGCTGGACCGGCGTGATCGACCAGCTGCAGCAGGCCGGTGTCACCGTCACCGCGGTCGCGAACCCGCTGCGCGGCCTGACCCCCGACGCGGCGTACGTGGCCGCCGTGGTCCGCCAGATCGACGGCCCGGTGCTGCTGGTCGGCCACTCGTACGGCGGTGCGGTGATCAACGCTGCCGCCCGGGGACTCGGCAACGTGGTCGGCCTGGTGCACGTCGCGGCCTTCGTCCCCGACACGGGGGAGAGCCTGGCGAGCATCTCGGCCGGCTTCCCCAACACCCCGTTCGGCGCGGCGGTCCGGCCGACGATGTTCCCGCAGCCGGACGGCACCGAGGCGCCGGAGGTGCACCTCGACCCGGCGGCCTACCCGGACGTGTTCGCGGGAGACCTGCCGATCGAGGTGAGCCGGGTGCTCGCGGTGGCCCAGCGGCCGATCGCAGTACAGGGGCTGGAGGAGAAGTTCAGCGGCGAGCCGGCCTGGAAGGCGTTGCCGACGTGGACGCTGGTCGCCACCGAGGACAACGCGATCCACCCCGACGCTCAGCGCTTCATGGCCGAGCGCGCGGGCGGAACGACGATCGAGGTCGCGGGCTCCCACTCGGTCGCGGTCTCCCAGCCGAAGGCGGTCGCCGACCTCGTGCTCAAGGCGCTCAGCTAGCAGCTTCCCCCCGGTGCCGGGCCGCTGGTGCGGTCCGGCACCGACGCGGCGACGCGGAGGTCGGCGTACACCTCGCCCAGTCGCGGCAAGGTGTAGTGCGCGTTCAGGCCGCTCGGGTTCGGCAGGATCCAGATCCGGGTCGCACCGATCGTGCGGTCCTGCGGGCCCATCGCCGCCTTCGGCTCGCCGAACGCGGTCCGGTACGCCGTGACGCCGACGACCGCGAGCCACTCCGGCGCGTACTCCAGCACCTTGCGGACGAGATTCTCGCCACCGGCCTGGTACTCCGCCCGGCTGAGCTCGTCGGCCCGGGCGGTCGGCCGGTCGACCACGTTCGTGATGCCGAGCCCGAGGTCCAGCAATTCGGCCTGCTCGGCGGGCAGTAGCCGGCGCGGCGTGAAGCCGGCCAGGTGCAGCGCCGGCCAGAACCGGTTGCCCGGCCGGGCGAAGTGGTGCCCGGTCTGCGCCGACACCAAGCTCGGATTGATCCCGCTGAACAGCACACGCAGTCCGGGCCGGATCAGATCGGGAAGTTCCTGCATGCCGAAACCCTAGGCCGCCGACGCCACGACGTATCGTCAACCCGGGGTTGACGCTCACAGATCGTCAACCTAGGGTTGACGACATGACTCCCGCACCGAACCTGCAGCAACTGATCGACCTCATCCGCGCGGACGCCGGCAGCGACGACGTGCTCGCCCAGCTCGCGACCGCCTCGAGCACCATCACCGACCTCAACGCGACGTCCGACGCGGCGCTCGGCTACTTCGTCGACCGCGCACGTGGCGCCGGCAAGTCCTGGGTCGAGATCAGCGCCGTGCTCGGCGTCAGCAAGCAGGCCGCGCACAAGCGGTTCGCCGACGCCTGGCCGGGCAAGCTCGACCTCGAGCGGTTCACGCTGCGCACCAAGGTGGTCATCCAGGCCGCCTCCGGCATCGCCCGGGAGCGTGGCCAGAGCTTCGTCGGCACCGAGCACCTGCTGCTCGGTCTTTTCACCGAGCCACAGTCGGTCGCCACCCTGCTGATGACCGAGGCGGGCCTCACCGAGCACGACGTGCTGGCCGCGATCGACGCCGAGGTTCCGCCGTCCGCCGGCGGTGAGCCCGGCGCCACCAAGGAGCTGCCGATGACCCCGCGGGCGTCGCACGTGATCGGGCAGGCGGCCGAGCAGGCGTTGCTGCTCGGCCACAACTACATCGGCACCGAGCACCTGCTGCTCGCCTTCTACCAGTACCCGGACGGGGTCGCGGCCAAGGTCCTGATCCAGCTCGGCCTGACCGAACAAGCGGCCCGGGACGGAGTCCGGGCCGCACTCGAGAAGCTCACCGGCACCCAGTAGTTTGGCCCCGTGCCCGACTGGACAGAGAGACTGAAGCACCTGGCCGCCCAGTACGACGTGCCCGGCGCGGTGCTCGGGATCTGGGCCGACGGGCAGCAGACCGTCGCGCCGTACGGCGTGCTCAACCGGGCGACCGGTGTGGAAGTGACCGCCGACTCGGTGTTCCAGATCGGGTCGGTCAGCAAGCCGTGGACCGCGACGATGATCGTCCAGCTGGCGGCCGAGCAGCGGCTGTCACTGGACGACCCGGTGCTCTCGTTGTTGCCGGAGGCATCCATCGATCCACGGATCACCGTCCGGCAGCTGCTCACCCACGGCAGCGGGATCGACGGCGACGTGTTCACCGACACCGGCCGCGGTGACGACTGCGTCGAGCGGTACGTCGGGCTGCTGGCCGACGTGGACCAGCTGTTCGAGCCCGGTACGGCGTACTCGTACTGCAACGCCGGGTTCGTCCTGCTCGGGCGGATCGTCGAGGTGCTCGACGGCCGGACCTGGGACGAGTCGCTGCGGGCGCGGCTGGTCGAGCCGCTCGGACTGAAGTCGACCGTGACGCTGCCCGAGGAGGCGATCCTGCACCGGGCCGCGGTCGGTCACCTCGCCGGCGACGGAACGCCGGTGACGACCTGGCAGCTGCCGCGCAGCATCGGCCCGGCCGGGTTGATCACGCAGAGCGCGGGCGACCTGCTCGCCTTCGCCCGCCTGCACCTGGACGACGACCGGTACGCTGGGATGCGCGAGCCGCAGGTGTCCTACCCCGGCGGCGGTGTCGGCGGGCTGACCGAGATCGGGCTGACCTGGCGGCTGTACGACTGGTCCGGGCGCACGCTGTTCGGGCACGACGGGATGACCATCTCGCAGCTGGCCTTCCTGCGCATCGACCCGGAGGCGAACGTCGCGTTCTGCCTGCTCACGAACTCCGGCAACGCGCCGGCACTGTTCGAGGCACTCGCCACCGAGGTCTTCACCGCGCTGACCGGAGTGGGCGTCCCGGCCGGTCCGCAGCCCGACGACGATCCGGGCGAGCGGATCGACGGCGAACTGTGGGGCGAGCGGCACCTCGGCCGGTACGAGCGGGAGAGCGTGGCGATGGAGGTGCTGCGCCGCGACGGGAAGCTGGTGCTGACGTTCCAGGCGACGGGCGACCGGCTGGCGTTCGCCGAGGAGCCGGTGCAGGAGTTCGAGCTGCACCCGGCGGCGCCGCTCGACGGTGACCACTTCGTCCTTCGCGAGGCCGAGGATCAGCCGTGGGCGCCGGTCACCTTCCGGCCGGGCTACGTGTTCAACTCGGGCCGGGTCACGCCGCGGGTCCGTTCTCGATGAGCCTGCGGCCGGTCGATCTGGCCCGGCGGGCCGGAGTGTCGACCCAGCTGATCCGCAACTACGAGGCGGCCGGCGTCCTGCCGCCGGCGCCACGGTCGGACAGCGGGTACCGCCAGTACGGGCAACGGCACCTGGATGCGTTGCTGACGTACCGGGCGCTGGCTCCGGGCTTCGGCGCGGAGAGCGCGCAGGCGATCATGCGCGCGGTGCACGACGGCGACGAGGCGTTCGCGCTGCGCGTCGTCGACGAGACCCACGCGGCGTTGCACGAGCAGCGCCGGGCGACCGACACCGCGAGCGAAGCGCTGGGTGCCGCAGCCGAGCAGTTCCTGGACGGTCAGCCCGTGGCAGGGCCGCCGTTGCGGGTCGGTGAGCTCGCTCGGCAGCTCGGGATCAGGACGTCGGCGTTGCGGGTCTGGGAGTCGGCCGGCCTGCTCACTCCCACCCGCGAGCGAGGGACGAACTACCGGCGCTACCAGCCCGCGCAGATCCGCGACGCCCGGATCATCTTCATGCTCCGCCAAGGCCGCTACAGCTTCGACCAGATCCGCCCGGTCCTGGAGGGCCTTCGCCGGACCGGCAGCACCGAGGCTCTGCGTGCCGCCGTCGCCGAACGCCGCGCCGCGCACGACCGCCGTACCCGCGCGATGCTGCACGGCGCCGCCCTCCTGCACAACTACCTCATCCATCCTTCGGACGGATCCTGAACACCCAGACGGGATCTTGAACAAGACATCAGCTGGGCTCGGTCCCGGCTTCCTGTCCACGGTCCCCGCTCACGACTGAGACGTCACCGGGGTGGTTTGGGTGCGGCGAGCTAACGTCGTCAAAGTGACTAGTGCACCTGCTGACCTTCCCCGGAAGGCCGGCGAGCTTCGCGCCGCCGGTTACCTTCCCCGCACCATCAAGGCCGAGATCCGCGAGAACCTGCTGACCAAGCTCCGGGCCGGCGACGACCCCTGGCCCGGCATCGTCGGGTTCTCCCGCACCGTGATCCCCCAGCTGGAGCGTGCCCTGCTCGCCGGGCACGACGTCGTGCTGCTCGGCGAGCGTGGCCAGGGCAAGACCCGCCTGCTGCGCACTCTGCTCGGGCTGCTCGACGAGTGGACCCCGGTGATCGAGGGCGCCGAGCTGCCCGAGCACCCGCTCGACCCGATCACGCCGGCCTCGCAGCGGCGCGCCGCCGAGCTCGGCGACGACCTGCCGGTCGCCTGGCTGCACCGCAGCCTCCGGTACGCCGAGAAGCTGGCCACGCCGGACACCTCGGTCGGTGACCTGATCGGCGACGTGGACCCGGTCAAGGTGGCCGAGGGCCGCAGCCTCGGCGACCCGGAGACGATCCACTTCGGTCTGGTCCCGCGCGCGCACCGCGGCATCGTCGCGATCAACGAGCTGCCCGACCTGGCCGAGCGGATCCAGGTGGCGCTGCTGAACGTGATGGAGGAGCGCGACATCCAGGTCCGCGGCTACACGCTCCGGCTGCCGCTCGACGTGTTGCTGGTGGCAACGGCCAACCCCGAGGACTACACCAACCGCGGCCGGATCATCACGCCGCTCAAGGACCGGTTCGGCGCCGAGGTGCGGACCCACTACCCGCTCGACGTGGACGCCGAGGTGGACGTGGTCCGGCAGGAGGCCGAGCTGACCGCCGAGGTCGGCGAGCCGCTGCTCGAGGTGCTGGCCCGGTTCGTCCGGCACCTGCGCGAGTCCACCGCGATCGACCAGCGCTCGGGCGTCTCCGCCCGGTTCGCGGTCGCGGCGGCGGAGACGGTCGCGGCGGCGGCCCTGCGGCGCAGTGCGATCACCGGCGAGCAGCCCGCGGTCGCCCGTCCGGTCGACCTGGAAGCGGTGCCGGCCGTGCTGCGCGGCAAGCTGGAGTTCGAGCCCGGCGAGGAGGGCCGCGAGACCGAGCTGCTGGAGTACCTGCTGCGCCGGTCGGTCGCCGACACCGCCCGCGAGCGGTTCGCCGGCCTGGACCTGACCCCGCTGGCGAACGCGGTGGCCGACGGGCATCTCGTCACCACCGGCGAGCGGATCCCCGGCCGGGACGTGCTGTCGGCGCTGCCCGAGCTGCCGGTGCTGCACGACGTGGCCGCGCGGGCGGGCGTCGAGGCGGACGACTCGCCGGGCCGGATCGCGGCCGCGGTCGAGCTCGCGCTGGAGGCGCTCTACCTGTCGAAACGACTGGCCAAGGACGCCGACGACGACACGACCGTCTACGGAGCCTGATGGCGCCGCGGAGCCGGAAGGCAGACGGGCAAGGAGGAGTGCGATGACGGCCGCGATCCCGGAAGGCTGGTCGTACGGTCCCTGGCACGAAGGGCCGGACCCGCTGGCCCCGCCGGTGGACCTGCGCGACGCGCTGGACGAGATCGGCCAGGACGTGATGGCCGGCTCGTCGCCACGGTCCGCGCTGGAGGAGCTGCTCCGGCGCGGCACCCGGAACACCCAGGGGCTCGACGACCTGACCCGCCGGTTGTGGCAGCGGCGTCGCGAGATCCAGCGCCGGCACAACCTCGAAGGCACGTTGCGCGACGTCCAGCGGCTACTCGACGAGGCGCTGGAGGCCGAGCGGCGCGACCTGTTCCCGAACCCGTCCGACGACGCCCGGTTCCGCGAGGCGCAGCTCGACGCGCTGCCCTCGGGCACGGCGGCCGCGGTGCGTGAGCTGGCGGAGTACGACTGGCAGTCGGCGGAGGCTCGCCGCAAGTACGACGAGATCCGCGAGCTGCTGGGCAAGGAGCTGCTCGGGTCGCGCTTCGAGGGCATGAAGGAAGCGCTGCAGAACACGACGCCCGAGGACGTCGAGCGGGTCAACGAAATGCTCGCCGACCTGAACGCCCTGCTCGCCGCCCATGCGCAGGGTCGGCCGGACACCGACCAGCTGTTCGAGCAGTTCATGGCCAAGCACGGCGAGTTCTTCCCGGAGAGCCCGCGGACCGTGGACGAGCTGATCGACGCGCTGGCCCGGCGCGCGGCGGCAGCGCAACGCATGCTGAACTCGATGACCCCGGAGCAGCGGGCAGAGCTCGCTCAGCTGTCCCAGCAGGCGTTCGGCAGTCCGCAGCTCGCGCAGCAGTTGTCCCAGCTGGACGCGCAACTGCAGGCGCTGCGGCCGGGGGAGGACTGGTCCTCCGGTGAGCGGATGAGCGGCGACGACCCGCTCGGCCTGGCCGAGGGGGCTCGGGCGATGTCCGACCTGGCCGAGCTGGACGCCTTGGCCGAGCAGCTCTCCCAGGCGTACCCGGGCGCGCGGCTGGAGGACATCGACCTGGACGCGCTGACCCGCCAGCTCGGCGACGAGGCGACCGTCGATGCGCGCCGGCTGAGCGAGCTGGAGCGGGAGTTGCGCAACCAGGGACTGCTGGAGCGCGCGCCGGACGGATCGTTGCGGCTGTCCCCGAAGGCCTTGCGGCAGCTCGGCCAGACCGCGCTGTCCGACGTACTGCGCGCAGCGCGGGGGCAGTCGGGGGAGCGGGACTCGGCCTCGGCCGGCGCGGCCGGTGAGCTGAGCGGTTCGACCCGGCCGTGGCAGTTCGGCGACACCCAGGCGTGGGATGTGCCGCGCACAGTGCGCAACGCCGTACTGCGGACCGCGAACGTCGGGGGACGGGTCCGGCTCGACGTGACCGACGTGGAGATCGCGGAGACCGAGCACCGGGCGCGGGCCGCGGTCGCGCTGCTGGTGGACACCTCCTGGTCGATGGTCCAGGAGAACCGCTGGCTGCCGATGAAGCGGACGGCGCTCGCGCTGCACCAGCTCATCTCGACCCGCTACCGCAACGACGCGCTCCAGCTGATCACCTTCGGCCGGTACGCCGGGGTGGTCGAGCTGCCGCAGCTGATCGGCCTGGAAGGCACGTGGGAGCAGGGCACCAACGCGCACCACGCGCTGCTGCTCGCAGGGCGGCACCTGCGCCGGCACCCCGACGCCCAGCCGGTCGTGCTGATGGTGACCGACGGCGAACCGACGGCCCACCTGGAGCCGGACGGCACCGCCGAGTTCTCCTACCCGCCGGAGCCGGCCACGCTGCGCAAGACGATCTTCGAGGTGGACCGGCTGGCCAAGCTCGGGGCCTCGCTGACCGTCTTCCGGCTCGGCGACGACCCGCGGCTGGAGGCGTTCGTCGACCTGCTGGCCCGGCGCAGCGGCGGCCGGGTGCTGGCCCCCGACGCCGACCGCCTCGGCGCCGCGGTGGTCGGCGACTACCTGCGGACGCGACGCAGGCACTGACAACCCCGAAACGCAGGGTGTTACCCATCTGAAGGTGGGTGACACCCTGTTTCCGCGTTTCGATGGCAGCGGGCGCGACTGTCCTGCGTTGTCAACGCGGTAAGGGGTTTCCGGTCGGGTTGCTGTGGCCAGCGTCACGCGATTTCCGTGAGACCAGTGTTCAACTGGACTGGTTTTCGGCCTTACGCTGACAAGACGCCCAGCGCCACCGGAGTCGACGGGCCGGCGGCCACCGTGCCGCGACCCAGCGCCGCCCCGACCACGAGGGAGTCACCGTGCCGAAACTCGTCTACGACTTCGCCGAAGGCAACAAGGACATGTTGGTTCTGCTGGGTGGCAAGGGGGCGAACCTCGCCGAGATGACCAACCTCGGTCTGCCCGTGCCGCCCGGATTCACCATCTCCGCCGAGGCCTGCAAGGTGTTCCTGGCCACCGGCTCGGTGCCGCCGCAGCTGACGGAGGACATCGACCACCACATCGACGTGCTGCAGCAGAAGATGGGCAAGAAGCTCGGCCAGGCCGACGACCCGCTGCTGGTCTCGGTCCGGTCCGGTGCCGCGGTGTCGATGCCCGGCATGATGGAGACGGTGCTGAACGTCGGCCTGAACGACGACTCCGTGAACGGTCTGGCCCACCAGTCGGGCAACCCGCGCTTCGCCTGGGACGCCTACCGGCGGCTGATCCAGATGTTCGGCAAGACCGTGCTCGGCATGGACGGTGACGTCTTCGAGGACGCGATCGAGGCCGCCAAGCGAGCCAAGGGTGCGAGCAGCGACCTCGACCTGGACGCCGAGGACCTGCAGACCCTGGTCGGCACCTTCAAGGCCGCGGTCGAGCAGCACACCGGACGCGAGTTCCCGCAGGACCCGCGCGAGCAGCTGGACCTCGCGATCGAAGCCGTGTTCGGCTCCTGGAACTCCGACCGCGCCATTCTCTACCGCCGCCAGGAACGGATCGCCACCGATCTGGGCACCGCGGTCACCATCTGCTCGATGGTCTTCGGCAACCTCGGGATGGACTCCGGCACCGGCGTCGCCTTCACCCGCGACCCCTCCACCGGTCAGCCCGGCGTCTACGGCGACTACCTGCAGAACGCCCAGGGCGAGGACGTGGTCGCGGGCATCCGCAACACCGTGCCACTGGCCGACCTGGAGCAGATCGACAAGACGTCGTACGACGAGCTGATGCGGATCATGGCCACCCTGGAAGGCCACTACCGCGACCTGTGCGACATCGAGTTCACCGTCGAGCGCGGCAAGCTGTGGATGCTGCAGACCCGGGTCGGCAAGCGGACCGCGGCCGCGGCGTTCCGGATCGCCACCAGCCTGGTCGACGAGGGCGTGATCGATCTCGACGAGGCGCTGCGGCGGGTGAAGGGCGCGCAGCTGGCCCAGCTGATGTTCCCGCGGTTCGACAGCGACGCGGACAAGCAGCTGATCAGCAAGGCGATCGGCGCGTCGCCGGGCGCGGCGTCCGGCCAGGTCGTGTTCACCTCGGCCGCTGCGGTCGCGGCCGCCGAGCGCGGCGAGAAGGTGATCCTGGTCCGGCGGGAGACCAATCCCGACGACCTGCACGGCATGATCGCCGCCCAGGGCATCCTGACCAGCCGCGGCGGCAAGACCTCGCACGCGGCCGTGGTCGCCCGCGGCATGGGCAAGACCTGCGTGTGCGGCGCCGAGGAGCTCGACGTCGACGTCGCCGCCGAGACGATCACCGTGCACGGTACGACGATCGGCGCCGGTGAGGTGATCTCGATCGACGGCACCACCGGCGAGGTGTTCCGCGGCGAGGTCCCGGTCGTACCGTCACCGGTCGTGCGCTACTTCGAGGGCTCGCTGGCGCCGGACGAGGGCGACGAGCTGGTGGCCGCGGTGCACCGGCTGATCGGCCACGCGGACGAGATCCGGCGGCTCGGCGTACGGACGAACGCCGACACCGCCGAGGACGCCGCGCGGGCCCGCCGGTTCGGTGCCGAGGGCATCGGTCTGTGCCGGACCGAGCACATGTTCCTCGGCGAACGGCGCGAATCGGTGGAGCGGCTGATCCTGGCCGAGGACGACGCGGAGCGCGACGCCGCGCTGGCCGAGCTCGAGCCGCTGCAGCGCGAAGACTTCCTGGAGCTGCTGGCCGCGATGGACGGCCTGCCGGTGACGATCCGGCTGATCGACCCACCGCTGCACGAGTTCCTGCCGTCGATGGAGGAGCTCGCGGTCAAGGTCGCGCTGGCCAAGGAACGCGGCGAGGAGCCGGGGCGTGAGGTCAAGCTGCTGGCCGCGGTCGAACGGCTGCACGAGCAGAACCCGATGCTCGGCCTGCGCGGGGTACGGCTCGGGCTGATGATTCCCGGCCTGTTCGCGATGCAGGTCCGGGCGATCGCGTCGGCCGCGGCCGAACTGCGCAAGCAGGGCAAGGACCCGCGGCCGGAGATCATGATTCCGCTGGTCGGCGCGATCCAGGAGCTGCAGCTGGCCCGCGACGAGGTCGAGGGTGTGCTGGCCGAGGTCGCGGCGGCCGAAGGCGTCGACCGGGCGATCCCGATCGGCACGATGATCGAGCTGCCGCGGGCCGCGGTGATCGCGGACCAGATCGCCGAGGCCGCCGACTTCTTCTCCTTCGGCACCAACGACCTGACCCAGACCACCTGGGGCTTCAGCCGCGACGACGTCGAGGGCTCGTTCTTCTCCCGGTACCTGGAGAAGGGCGTGTTCGCGGTCTCGCCGTTCGAGTCGATCGACCGCGAGGGCGTCGGCGCCCTGGTCCGCACCGGCGCCGAGCGTGGCCGGTCGACGCGGCCCGACCTCAAGCTCGGCATCTGCGGCGAGCACGGTGGCGACCCCGACAGCATTCACTTCTTCCACGAGGTCGGCCTGGACTACGTCTCCTGCTCGCCGTTCCGGATCCCGGTGGCCCGGCTGGAAGCCGGCCGAGCGTCCCTCGACTGAGCAGACCGGCGCCCGAGCCCCAGGTCGATCGGCTGGGGCTCAAGTCCGGCCTGAGCGCCGGTTTCAGGTCTCGCGGCGTTCGCCGACCGGGCCGCGGTGCAGCAGATCCTGGAGGCGGTTGACGACCGTGCGGGGACGCAGCACCGGGGTCCGGCCGGCGGCGGCATCCTTGAGGCCGTCGATCAGTTCGCGCAGCACCTCCGGGCCGTCGGAGCGCGGCTGCCAGTCCAGCTCGCGTTCGGCCCGTGAGCAGTCCATCAGCGGTACGGCGTACGCGAGGTCGATCCAGCCCGGGTCCAGCTGCTGGATCCGGGCGTGCCAACTGGCGGCCACTGTGGCGCGGACCGCGGCCGCCGGCACGTGCACCGCTCGCGCGGACAGCGCCCGCGCGATCAACGTGGTGGTGACCGGGGTCGGCGCGCACACGTTGAACGCGCCGCCGGCCCGGCGTTCGAGGCAACGCGCGATCGCGTCGGCGACGTCGTCGGCGTGAACGACCGGAACGGCGAGCGCCCGGTCGAGCAGGACGAGCGGCACCAGCCCGATCGCCTTCGCCGGGACGAGCGCGGGCACGGCGTACCGGAGCAGCGCGCTGCCGGCTGTTCGCTGACCGACGATGCCCGGCCGCAACCGCGTGACGGTCGGGCCGTCGCCACCGTGCTCGAACTCGTCGAGCAGCCGCTCGGTCGCCGCCTTGTGCCGGCTGTACGGCGAACTGGGCACGCCGTCGGTCGGCCAGCTCTCGTCCACCGGCTCGTCGCCGCGCTTGGCGGAGTAGGCGCCGATCGACGACAGATGCAGCACGTGCGGTACGCCGGCCACCGCCGCCGCGCGCAGCACCTTCTCGGTGCCCCCGACCCCGACGCTCTCCAGGTAGTCCAGGTCGTGCGACGGCTGGAACGCCCACGCCAGGTGCACCACCGCGTCGGCGCCCTCGAAGACCTGGCGCAGCACGACCGTGGCGCTGTCGTCGGTGAGATCCACCGCCTGCCACTGGACGTCGCCGGGATCCTCCGGCGGACGGCGGCTCAGACCGACGAGCTCGTGCCCGTCGGGAGCCAGCCGACGCAGCAAAGCCGTTCCGAGGTTTCCGCTGGCACCCGTGATCACGATCCGCATGCTCTGCGGTACCCCGATCGGCGCGCCGAAATGCGGCGAGCGCCCGGCGCGGCCGTCGGCCTGCAGCCATGAGCCGGCAGGAGTTGACCTTCGGCGAGCTGTACGACCGGGGACGGCCGACCTGCTGTCGTCGTACTCCGTCCCCGCGGGCCTTGACACCGCGGGCGTGTGACCGTCCGTACAGCTGCGTCGGCGGCCAGATCGAGGCGAACGGCGGCGCGGTCACGAAGCGTTACCTTGCTCTACTGACTGCAGCAATTGGCCGGGCCGAAGCCTTGCGCCGGCCTCGTCCGGCAGTCCAAGATGGCCGGGCGGGAAGGGCATCACACGTCGACTTTCGGGTCTGACTCGAACCAGCCGCTGTGGCGGCTCGTGACTCCCTTCCCGCACCAAATCCCTTTTTCT
The DNA here is from genome assembly GCF_000024345.1 of Kribbella flavida DSM 17836. Classification (NCBI taxonomy): domain Bacteria; kingdom Bacillati; phylum Actinomycetota; class Actinomycetes; order Propionibacteriales; family Kribbellaceae; genus Kribbella; species Kribbella flavida. The sequence goes on from NC_013729.1 coordinate 2,614,648, forward strand.
TATAGGGTTCCGGCATGGCCTTGTTCGCTGTGCAGCTGACCTTCACCGACACCGACCGCCGCCTGCAGGTGCGCCCGGCGCACCGGGAGTACCTGACCTCGCTGAAGGAGTCGGGCAAGCTCGTCACCGCCGGCCCGTTCGGTGACCAGACCGGCGCGCTGCTGATCTACGACGTCGCCGACGAGGCCGAACTGCGCGAGATCCTCGCCGCCGACCCGTACACGCCGGCTGACGTCTACGAGATCGCCAGTCTCAAGGAGTGGCAGCCGCTGTTCCCGCTGGGCTGAGCCGGCTCAGGCCTCGGCGGCCTCGAGATCGAGGTGGTCGACGTACGCCCAGAACCAGCTGAGTGGCCCGAGCACCAGCTCCGGCTCGCCGCCGTCGTCCTCGATGAACAGCAGTGACCCCTGGCCGGCCTTGATGTCGTCCAGCACGGCGCCGCAGACCTCGATCGCGGCCTCGAAGGCGACCAGCTCCGGGCCGTTCTCCCAGTGCGGCTTGGGCAGCGGCAGCACCGGCGCGTCCTCGGTCCCGTCCAGGTCGACCGACACCTGCTGCAGCATCTCGTACAGGTCGTAGGAGATCAGTCCCGCCAGCGGGTGCCCGTCGACGCCGATCAGGTACGGGTCGTCGGCGCCCGAGCGGAAGCTGTCCCGCACCTCCGGCAGCGCGGCCGCCAGGTCGTCCACCTCGATGTACGGCGCCTCGGCGGGCTCCTCCTCCTGCTCGGCCAGCAGCCCGCTGCGCATCTGGTCGAACGAGTGCAGCAGATCGCTCAGCTCGCCGTGTGCGCCACCGTTCGGCGCCTTCTCGGCGCGCTGCTCCAGGTCCTTGAGGTGCTCGACCAGGTCGTCCTCGAAGTGCAGGTCGTAGCGCGGCAGCCCGGGCTCGCGGCCGGCGTTGATCTGGGCGACGATCTGGGTCGCGATCGGGCCGATCCGCTCGGCCAGCACCTCCAGCGGGGTGGTCGGCTTCTCCTCGTCGTCGTGCACGCAGGAGTCGTCCTCGACCTTGCCCTCGCTCTCCATCGCCAGCAGCACCGAGAACGCCGGGAACGCGATCAGCGCGGCAGTCGCGAGCATGCCGTCGCCGATCAGCATCAGCGGGTTGCCGCCGGCCTCGGTCCGTCGCAGGTGGTCCGGCAGCAGCACCGCCGCCTGCTCGACGTTCACCTGGCTGGCGAGCGAGCTGAGCCCGTGGTCGGCGTCGACGCCGAGCAGCTCGATCAGCGTCTCCGAGCTCATGTCGAAGTTCGAGCGCAGGTAGTAGCGCAGCCAGCCGGCGTCGACCGGGTTGCCGAGCAGCTCCGCGATCCGGGCCCGGAAGTCGGCCAGGTCCGCGATCGCCAGCACGACCAGCACCGGCTGGTCGCCGTCGCCGATCACCAGCGGCCGGGTGTCGCCGTTCTGGAAGCCGTCGATCACCTGGGCCAGGCTCTCGGCGGCCGCCTCCAGCGGCCAGGACTCGGCCTCGAACTCGGTCACACCGGCGGTGCTGACGTCGTCGGGCATCTGGTGGTCCTCTCCGAGGGCGGCGGCGGGGTGGCGCCTACTGTAGGGGGCGCGGGGTGCGGCAGCGGTGGCCGGTCGGTGCGAGGTGACCTCGGCTACGCTCGCAGCGGCGGGTCGGCGCAGCGATATCTCACATGTGAGATATGGTCCGGCCCATGACCGATGACTACCTGAGCCGGATCGGAAACCTGATCCGTGACGCCCGCAAGCACCGCGGCTGGACGCAGACCCAGCTCGCCGACGTGCTCGGCACCAGCCAGAGTGCCGTCAACCGGATCGAAAAGGGTCATCAGAACCTCACTCTCGAGATGCTCGCCCGCATCGGCGAGGCCCTCGACTCCGAAATTGTCTCTCTCGGTGGCGGTCCGGTCCACCTTCGGGTGGCCGGCGGCCGGCAGTTGTCCGGGTCGATCGACGTCAAGTCCAGCAAGAACGCCGGCGTCGCGCTGCTGTGCGCCAGCCTGCTGAACAAGGGCCGCACCACGCTGCGCAAGGTGGCCCGGATCGAGGAGGTCAACCGGCTGCTCGAGGTGCTGAACTCGATCGGCGTGAAGACCACCTGGCTGAACGACGCCGGCGACCTGGAGATCGTGCCGCCGGAGCACCTGGACCTGTCCGCGATGGACGCCGAGGCGGCTCGGCGTACCCGCAGCATCATCATGTTCCTCGGCCCGCTGCTGCACCGCGAGGACACCTTTCAGCTCCCGTACGCCGGGGGCTGCGACCTGGGCACCCGGACCGTCGAGCCGCACATGTCGGCGCTGCGGCCGTTCGGCCTGGACATCAAGGCGACCGGTGGCGAGTACCACGCGATGGTGAACCGGGCGGTCACGCCGGGCAAGCCGATCGTGCTGACCGAGCGCGGCGACACGGTGACCGAGAACGCGATCATGGCCGCCGCGAGGCACGACGGCGTCACCGTGATCCGCAACGCCAGCTCGAACTACATGGTCCAGGACCTGTGCTTCTACCTGGACCTGCTCGGCGTACGGATCGACGGCGTCGGCAGCACCACGCTGACCGTGCACGGCAAGGCGGAGATCGACGTGGACGTCGACTACGCGCCGTCGGAGGATCCGATCGAGGCGATGAGCCTGCTCACCGCCGCGATCGTGACCGGCTCGGAGATCACCATCCGGCGCGCGCCGGTGGAGTTCCTGGAGATCGAGCTGGCGCTGCTGGAGGAGATGGGGCTGGACTACAGCCGCTCGCAGGAGTACCTGGCCGAGAACGGCCGGACCCGGCTGGTCGACCTGACCACCCGGCCGTCGACGCTGCACGCGCCGATCGACAAGATCCACCCGATGCCGTTCCCGGGCCTGAACATCGACAACCTGCCGTTCTTCGCGGTGATCGCGGCGACCGCGACCGGGCAGACGCTGATCCACGACTGGGTCTACGAGAACCGCGCGATCTACCTGACCGACCTGAACAAGCTCGGCGGCCGGGTCAAGCTGCTCGACCCGCACCGGGTGATGGTCGAAGGGCCGACGCACTTCTCCGGTGCCGAGATCATGTGCCCGCCGGCGCTGCGCCCGGCGGTCGTCACGCTGATCGCGATGATGGCCGCGAAGGGCACGTCGGTGCTGCGCTCGGTCTACGTGATCAACCGCGGCTACGAGGACCTGGCCACCCGGCTGAACTCGCTAGGCGCCCAGATCGAGACGTTCCGCGACATCTGAACCCCGCAGGAAGGCAACGGCCTCGGCGACCACGTCCGGATCGGTCATGATCCGGCGGTGGCCGAGGCCGGTCGTCTGCCGGAACGTCGCCCGCGGCCCGTACGCCGTCAGCAGCCGCGGCGCCTGGTCCGGGGTCACCACGTCGTCCTCGTCGTTGTGGATCGAGAGCAGGTCGACCGAGCCCGGGCCGACCGAGAACCTGGTCCAGATGTCGCGGTCCCCGGCGAACAGCCTGCGCTCGATCGAGCGTCGCAGCGCCTGGTTCGCCCGGGGGCCGAGGCCCAGCGCGCGGCAGAACGCGTCGGCCAGGTAGTCGAAGTCGGCGAACCCGCTGATCGTCACCACCCGTTCGGCCGCGACGCCACCGCGCAGCGCGTACAGCACGAACGGAACGCCGAGCGAGTGCGCGACGACGCCGTCGAACCCGCCGTACCGGGTCGCCAGCGACCGGATCACGCGCTCGTGGTCGAGGATCGTGCCGGCCGGTCCGGGGCTGTCGCCGTGGCCGGGGGCGTCGTACGAGACCGGGCTGTAGCCCAGCTCCAGGAGCCGCTCGATGAAGACCACGAACCGCGAGGCGCGCGACCGCCAGCCGTGCACCAGCAGCACCGGCCGCTCGCCGTCACCCCACGCGTAGGTCACCACGCCGTCGACCACCTCGACCCGTGCGGCCTCGTGCACCGCCAGCTCGCTCGGACGCACCTTGCCCCGCCGTAACGGGCGCCGCCACAACTCGAACGCCGCCCGCCCCGCGGCCTCCGGCGACACCGCCGCCAGCGCCTGCAGTCCAGCCCCCACCACGCGAACCATCAGCTGTTCACCTCTCCGCTTGTCCATCCTGGGTCCCGGCCGGTCAGGCCGAGGAACTTGTCGTTGGCCGAGGTGTCCTCGGCGATCGCCACGACGGGCGCGAACGCGCTTCCGTCCGGGCGGTCGGCCGGGATCAGCGCGGCGTACTGGATGGCTGCCTCGGCCAGCCGTGGCGGCATCGGGTCCGCCAGGCCGATCGCCCGCGCGATGTCCCAGCTGTGCGCCAGGTAGTCGACGAAGTGCATCGCAATCGCGACCCGGGCCGGGAACACCCCGAACTCGCGGACCTCGACCGGTGCTTCCAGGTCGGCGATCCGGAACGCCCCGGTCACCAGGTTCACCGACTCCGCGAAATCCTCCAGCGCGGTCTCCGGCCGGCCCGGCTGCCAGATCTCAGGGTTGACCGCGCCGGGCGGATTGATCACGTTGGCCGCGAAGCCGCGGTTCTCCGCGACTTGATGGGCCAGCAGTTCGCCCAGGGACCACTGCGTGCACGGCGTCGGCAGGTCGAGCTGGTCCGGCCGGACCTGCCCCACCACAGCCAGGCACACGGCCGCGGCCGCTTCGTCCAACACCCGAGGATCGTTCACCGGTCTCCTTCACTCGACGAAACTATACGAACGATCGTATTATTAGTTCGGCCGGGGGCAGCCGTCAACGGCCTTAGGATTTCGGTCCGAGGAGGTGGCGATGGGGACGACCCGGGTGGACGGCCGGCTGGTCCGCGGTGACCAGACGCGTCGCGCCGTGCTGCGCGCCGCGGTGGACATCGCCTCGGTCGACGGCCTCGAAGGGTTGTCGATCGGCCGCCTCGCCAAGGAGCTCCAGATCAGCAAGAGCGGCCTGTTCGCGCACTTCGGCTCCAAGGAGGAGCTGCAGCTGGCCACCGTTCGTGCTGCCCGCGCGATCTACGCCCGAGCCGTCGTCGAGCCCGCGTACGCCGTACCGCCGGGCGTCGGTCGGGTCTGGGCGCTCAGCGAGAGCTGGCTCGACTACTCGCGCCGGCGGGTCTTCCCTGGCGGCTGCTTCTTCGCCAAGACCTCCCACGAGTTCGGCGCGCGGCCCGGCGGCGTGCGCGACTACCTGGCCGAGGTCAACGGCGAGTGGATGGCTCTGGTCGAGCAGGTTGTCGCCGAGGCGGTCGAGCTGGGGGAGTTGGACGCCGATCCGGCGCACCTCGCGTTCGAGCTGAACGCCTTCTACGACTCGGCCAACCTCGCCTCGCTGCTGCGCGACGACCACGACACGATCTACGGCCAGGCCCGAACGGCGATCCGTGCCCGCCTGCAGTCGGCCGCCCCGGCCGGCACCCCGCTGCCCTGGTGACTTCCGCCGAAATCTGTCGGTGGCGGCCCCTACTGTGCGAGGTATGCGGCCACATGTGGTGGGTCATCTGGCGGTCTCGGTGGACGGAGCGACCGCCGGCTTCGACGTGGACCTGGCCCGGTTCTACGCGATGGCGACGTTGTGGCAGGAGGACGTGACGCTGGTCGGCGCGGACACGATCCTCGCCCAGGAGGCCGCGGTCCGCTCGGCGCCGCAGCCGGGTCCGCGGGAAGCTGGTCCGTTGCTCGCGGTCGTCGACAGCCGGGCACGGGTGCGCGAGTGGGAGGGCCTGCGCAACCTCGGCCACTGGTCCGACGTCCTCGCCCTGTACGCCGATCAAACCCCGGCCCGGCCGCCGGACAGCACAACGCCTGAGCTGGTCACCGGGTACGACCGCGTCGACCTCGCCGAGACCCTGCAGTGGCTGGGCAAGAGGCGGGACGCTCGAGTGGTGCGCGTCGACACCGGCGGCACGCTGCTCGGCGTACTGCTCGAGCTCGGTCTCGTCGACGAGCTCAGCCTGCTGATCCATCCGGTCGTCGTCGGCTCCGGCCCCCGCTGGCACGGCGATTTCACCGGCCGGCTCGACCTGGCGCCGGCCAATGTCGAGGTCTTCGAGCGCGGCGTCGTCTGGCTGCGCTACTGCGTCTCCGGCTGACCTCTTTCCCGCTCCGGGAACAAACCGGCGACGTGCGCCGTTGAACTGGGTACACTGTACGGAGTTTACCCGGGAGGAGATGTCTTGACCGAGACACAGCAGGTGCCGACGGCCGGATTCGTGCCGAGCGAGGCGGACGTGGCGAGCGTGCTGCAGTGGTTCGAGCGGTTCGACGCGCTGGCCGCGGCGCAGGACTACGAGGGCATGGCCGACGTCGCGGTCTTCCCGCTCAACGAGGTGACCGACGACGGGAAGGGCAACGGCAAGGCCGAGCAGCTCGGGCGGGAGTCGTACGTCGCCCAGATGGCGCAGGTGATGGGTGGCGCGGGTGACGTTCAGCTGAGCACGACGCGCACTCCGCACTTCCTGTCCGACAGCCTGGTCTTCGTGATCAGCGACGGCACGATGACGTACGAGGGTCACGTCACGCCGATCCGCTACGGCGATCTGCTGATCCGGATCGACGGCGAGTGGAAGTTCCAGACCATGGTTCAAGGAGGGTGGGCCTAGGGGTGTCCGGCCGACTCGTGTGGTGCAGGTCACTTCGGTGGCTTGTCACATCGGGTCGGCCGCAGGAGTCAAGTGTTCGTCCGGCCGGCCCCGCCGTACGACGGGGCCGGCCGGCGCGGAACAGAACCTCCTCGGAAGGAACACCATGAGTTCAGCGCTGGACACCCTTCGCCGCGACTTCGGCGGCGACATCATCGAGCCGGGCGCAACGCAGTACGCAGCGGTCAGCCGCTCGGTGCTCGTCGCGGGCAGCCCGGCCGTCGTGCTGCGGCCGAAGAGTGCCGATGACGTGCGGGCCGGCGTTCGCTTCGCCGCGGCGGCGGGGCTGGCGCTGTCCGTGCGCGGCGGCGGCCACGGCTTTCCCGGCTTCGGCACCAACGACGGCGGGGTCGTGATCGACCTCGGCGAGCTCGCCGAGGTCGAGGTCACCGACAAGGAACGTCACCTGGTCCGGATCGGCGGCGGCGCCACCTGGGGTCAGGTGGCGGCCGCGCTGGCCCCGCACGGCCTGGCGATCTCGTCCGGCGACACCAGGAGCGTCGGCGTCGGCGGGCTCACGCTCACCGGCGGCATCGGCTGGAAGGTCAGGAAGTACGGGCTGGCGCTGGACAACCTGGTCTCCGTCGAGGTGGTCACCGCCGCGGGCGAGGTCGTGCAGGCCAGCGCCGAGCACAACCCGGAGCTGTTCTGGGCGATTCGCGGTGGCGGCGGCAACTTCGGCGTCGTCACCACCTTCGAGTTCCGGGCCCACCCGACCACCGACGTCTTCTTCGGCAAGATCACCTTCCCGGCGGCGGAACTGCCCGGCGTACTGCGCGGCTGGGCGGACCACCTGCGCACAGCGCCCGAGGAACTCACCTCGATCGCCCTGCTCGCCAACCCCTTCGCCGGCGGGCCCGAGGCGCCGGTCGAGATCCACCTCGCGTTCGACGGCGACGACCCCGAGGCCGCGGCCCGGGCGATCGACCCGATCCGCCGGCTCGGCACGGTGATCGACGACGACGTCGTGCTGCGGCCGTACGCGGACACGCTCGAGGAGGGCATGACGCCGCCGCCCGGCTTCCAGGTCAGCACCCGGAGCGCGTTCGTCGACCCGTCGTCGGTGCCCGGAGCGCTGGACGCCCTCGCCGAGACCGCGCGGTCGGAGCGGTCGCCGTTCATCTCCGTGCGCAGCGTCGGGGGAGCGGTGTCCCGGGTCGCCGACGACGCGACCGCCTTCCCGCACCGGCAGGCGGAGCTGATGTTCGTGACGATCACGGCCGGCCCGCAGCCGGTCGTCGAGGCCGCACGCCCGGGGCTGGACGCGATCTGGGGCCGGCTCGCGCCGTACGTCAGCGGCATCTACGCGAACTTCCACGCCACCGCCACCGAGGACGACGTCGCCGCGATCTACCCGGCGCAGACCTACCGGCGGCTCGCGACGGTGAAGCGGCAGTACGACCCGGCCAACCTGTTCGCCGCCAACCACAACGTCCGGCCGCAGTAGCGCCGGCGGGAAGTGTCGGTGCCGGCCAGTAGCGTAGGGGGTGATGAGGAAGCAGTCGGAGGGCTACGACGAGCACGACGCCGAGCGCTGGGTGGCGGAGCCGGTCAAGCGGCCGGGGCGGACGGCGTTCGCGCGCGACCGCGCGCGGGTGCTGCACAGCGCGGGGCTGCGGCGGCTGGCCGCCAAGACGCAGGTCGCGACGGCGGGCAGCGACGACTTCGTGCGCAACCGGCTGACCCACAGCCTCGAGGTCGCCCAGATCGGCCGCGAGCTGGCCGGTGCGCTCGGCTGCGATCCCGACATCGTCGACGCCGCCTGCCTGGCCCACGACCTCGGCCACCCGCCGTTCGGCCACAACGGTGAGCGCGCGCTCGACCAGCTCGCCGCGGACATCGGCGGCTTCGAGGGCAACGCGCAGACCCTGCGGCTGCTCACCCGGCTGGAGTCGAAGACCTTCACCCCCGACGGCCGCAGCGCCGGCCTGAACCTGAGTCGCGCGACCCTGGACGCGGCCACGAAGTACCCGTGGCCGCGTCGCGCCGGCGTTCGCAAGTTCGGCGTGTACGACGACGACCTCGAGGTGTTCGAGTGGCTCCGGCAGGGTCTCGGCGACGAGCGCTGCCTGGAGGCCCAGGTGATGGACTTCGCCGACGACGTCGCCTACTCGGTGCACGACGTCGAGGACGGAATCGTTGCCCACAGCATCGACCTGGACCGGGTCGGCGCCGAGCGGGCGCGGTACTGGCAGACCGTGCGCGACGCGTACCTGCCCGACGCCACGGACGCGGAGCTCGACGAGGGCTGGGACCGGCTGACCGCGTTGCCGTACTGGCCGCGCGCGCCGTTCGACGACAGCCGGCGCGCGCTCGGTGGCCTGAAGGACCTGACCAGCCAGCTGATCGGCCGGTTCTGCACCGCGGCCGAGCAGGCCACCCGGGCCCGCTTCGGCCGCGGTGCCCACCTGGTCCGGTACGACGCCGACCTGGTGATTCCCGACGCGGTCCGGGCCGAGATCGCGCTGCTCAAGGGTGTCGGCATGTTCCACGTGCTCAACTCGCCCGAGCTTCAGCACCGCCGCGCGATCCAGCGCGAGCTGCTCACCGAGCTCGTCGAGGCGCTGTGCAAGACCGCTCCGGACAATCTGGACGCCCCGTTCGCCGCCGACTTCCGCGCGGCCCCGGACGACGCGACCCGGCTGCGCGTCGTCATCGACCAGGTCGCCTCACTCACCGATCCCTCGGCCCAGGCCTGGCACCGGCACCTCACCGGCTGACCCCTGCTTTCTGCGCGTCCCCCACGCAGGGACCCATCTCGCGGTGGGTTCCTTTCGGGCGGCGGCCGCGCGTCGTCCGGAGCGAACGGCGCGGTGGAAGTCGTCGGGCGGCCGGCCTACGTCTCCGTCGCCTGGGCGATCCGGGTGCGGACCTCGGCGAAGTGCTTCTGCATCGCCGCGCGCGCCGCGGCCGGGTCCTTGGCCCGGACGGCGTCGAGGATCCGGCGATGGTTGCCGACGGTGGCTTCGGTCCGCTCCGCCGGCTCGCCGAGAACGTGCTCGACCTCGTGGTAGGTGTCCCAGAACAGCTCGATCAGCCGCAGGACCAGCTCGTTGCCGCAGTCGGCGTACAGCAGCGCGTGGAAAGCCCGGTCCGCCTCGCTGTCCACTGCCATCATCGCCACCAGCTCGTCCAGCTCCGCCAGCCGAGCCGTGCTCAACCCGTCGGTCGCGACCGTGCCGATCAGCCCGGTCTCGAGCAGTTCACGGACCTCCACCAGATCCTGGATCGCTCCGACCCCTGCCCGGACCCGGAACGCGAGCGACGTGGACAACCCGCTCAACGACGCGTCCCCGACGAACGTCCCGTACCCGTGCCGGATCTCCACGATGCCCAGCGCCTGCAACGCCCGGACGGCCTCGCGCACGCTGTTCCGGCTGGCGCCGAGCAGCTCCACCAGTTGCGGCTCGGTCGGCAGCGCCATGCCCGGCCGCAGCCCGCGGGCATGGATGACGTCCACGACCCGCTGCTCCAGCGCCCGCGCCCCTCGACCTCGGTGATTCAAGGCTTAACCTCATTCCATGACCGATGCACAGCGGATCGTAATCGTCGGAGCGAGTCTGGCCGGGGCCTCGGCTGCCGAGACCCTCAGGTCGGAGGGCTACCCCGGCCAGGTGGTGCTGATCGGCGCCGAGAGCGAACTGCCGTACGAGCGGCCGCCGCTGTCCAAGGGCGTTCTGCTCGGCAAGGACCAGCCGGAGTCGGCCCAGCTGCACGACCAGCAGTGGTACGACGACCGCTCGATCGAGCTGCGCCTCGGGACGACTGTCATCGCCCTCGACACCGCGGCCAAGACCGTGACCACCGACGACGGCCGGACCACCGGGTACGACGAACTGCTGATCGCCACCGGATCCCGCGTCCGCCGACTCGACGTACCGGGTGGGGACCTCGCCGGCGTGCACTACCTGCGAACCGCCGGCGATTCCCAGGCACTCACCGCCGCGTACGCCGCGAAGCCGCGGGTGGTGGTCGTCGGCGCCGGCTGGATCGGCCTGGAGTCTGCGGCCGCCGCGAAGGAGCGCGGCTGCGAGGTGACGGTGATCGAGCCGCAGCCGACGGCGCTCGCGTCGGTGCTGGGGGAGCAGGTCGGTGCGTTGTTCGCCGAGCTCCACCGGCAGCACGGCGTACGGCTGAGGTTCGGGACCGGCGTCGAGGGTTTCGAGGGCAGCGACCGGGTCACCGGCGTACGGACGTCGGCGGGCGAGGTCGTACCGGCCGACCTGGTGGTCGTCGGCGTCGGCGTCCAGCCGAACACCGAGCTCGCCGAGGCGGCCGGGATCGAGGTCGCGACGCGGGAGAACGGTGCCGGCATCGTCACCGGTCCGGACCTTCGGACGAACGTGGCCGGGGTGTACGCCGCGGGTGACGTGGCCCGGTGGCAGCACCCGCTGCTGGGCCGTCCGGTCCGCGTCGAGCACTGGTCGAACGCGAAGCAGAGTGGCGCCGTCGCCGCGAAGGCGATGCTCGGCCAAGACGTGGCGCACGACGCGTTGCCGTTCTTCTTCACCGACCAGTACGACGTGGGCATGGAGTACGCCGGCGACGTGCCGCGCGGTACGGCGTACCAGGTGGTGCTGCGCGGCGATCCGGCGTCCGGGGCGTACCTCGCGTTCTGGCTGGACGAGGCGCGGCACGTGCTCGCCGGGATGCACGTGAACACCTGGGGCGCGATCGACGGCATCCAGGAGCTGATCCGTTCCGGACGGCCGGTCGACCCGGCCCGGCTGACCGATCCCACGGTGGGGCTCGCCGACGTCCAGGGGTAGCTGACCGGGGCAGCGCGCCACTTCGGGATGACCGTAGACTCGCGGGGTGGCAGGCAGGATCAAGGAAGAGGACATCGCGCTCGTGCGCGAGCGCGCGCGGATCGACGAGGTCGTCGGCTCGTACGTGACCTTGAAGAACGCCGGCGGCGGGTCGCTGAAGGGCCTGTGCCCGTTCCACGACGAGAAGTCGCCGTCGTTCAACGTGACCCCGGCCCGGGGGTTCTTCTACTGCTTCGGCTGCCAAGAGGGCGGCGACGTCATCGACTTCATCCAGAAGATCGACCAGATCAGCTTTCACGAGGCGGTCGAGACGCTGGCCGCGAAGACCGGCATCCAGCTGCGGTACGACGAGTCCGGCGCGCCGATGCCGAAGTCGCAGAGCAACCAGCGGCCGCGGCTCGTCGAGGCGCACCGGGTCGCCGCCGAGTTCTACTCCGAACTGCTCTTCGGCGCCCCCGAGGCGACGCTGGGCCGGCAGTTCCTGGACAAGCGGGGCTTCGACCGCGACGCCGCCGCGCACTTCGGCGTCGGGTTCTCGCCGCGCGGTGGCGACCAGTTGGTCACGCACCTGCGCGGCCGCGGCTTCAGCAACGCCGAGATGGTCGCCTCCGGACTGGTCGGCGACAACCAGCGCGGCCTGTACGACCGGTTCCGCGGCCGGCTGATGTGGCCGATTCGGGACGCCGCCTCGGACGTGATCGGCTTCGGCGCCCGGCGGCTGTTCGACGACGACAAGATCGAGGCGAAGTACCTCAACACCCCCGAGACGGTGATCTACAAGAAGTCCAAGGTCCTGTACGGCGTGGACCTGGCCCGCCGGGAGATCGCCAAGGGCAAGCAGGCCGTCGTGGTCGAGGGCTACACCGACGTGATGGCCTGCCACCTGGCCGGCGTACAGACCGCGGTCGCGACCTGCGGCACGTCGTTCGGTGAGGACCACGCGCGGGTGCTGCGGCAGCTGCTGCTGGACCACGACCAGTTCCGCGGCGAGGTGATCTTCACCTTCGACGGCGACGAGGCCGGCCAGCGGGCGGCGGTCAAGGCGTTCGAGGGCGACCAGGCGTTCGCGTCGCAGACGTACGTCGCGGTCGAGCCGGACGGGCTGGACCCGTGCGACCTGCGGCTGCAGAAGGGCGACGCGGCGGTGCGCGAGCTGATCGGCCGGCGAGTGCCGCTGTACCGGTTCGTGCTGACCAACCGGCTAGCGAAGTACGACCTCGACCGGGCTGACACCCGCATCGACGCGCTCCGTGACGCCGCGACCCTGGTGGTGAGCATCCGCGACCGGTCGAAGGTGGACGCGTTCACCCGCGAACTGGCCGGCCTGCTGGGCATGGAGGTCGACCAGGTCCGCAACGAGGTGCACCGCGCCGCGTCCCGCCCGGCACCGACCAAGTCGGCTCCGGCCGATCGCGGGCCGGTCGTCGTACAGACCGAGGCTCCGCCGCCGCCGAAGGTGAACCTGCCGTCCCCGCGCGATCCCCGGTTCCTGATGGAGTGGGACGTGCTGAAGCTCGCGATGCAGTACCCGGCCCTGGTCGGCGTCGCCTTCGACGAGCTCGACGACCACGACTTCACCCATCCCTGGCTGGCCGCCGTCCGGTCCGCGATGGCCAAGGTCGGCGGCCCGGCGCAGGCCGCGCCGGGGGAGGCCTGGGTGGTCGCGGTGCGCGATGCCATGGGCAACGATCCGGCCGCCGCGGTGGTCAGCGCGCTGGCCGTCGAACCCCTGCGCATCGGCCGTGAGCCCGACGAGCGGTTCGCCCGGGCCCACCTGGCCCGGCTGCAGGAACTGACCTGCCTGCGCCGGATCGCCGACCTGAAGTCGAAGCTGCAGCGCACGAACCCGATCGACAAGGCCGACGACTACAACCGCATGTTCGGCGAGTTGATCGCGCTCGAGCAGTACCGGACCGAACTGCGCGAGCAGGCGATCTCCGGCGCGCTGTAGTTCTTGCGGGTCGCCGGGTCGCCGGGTCGTTGGGGTCCGGGTGCCGGGTGCCGGGTGCCGGGTGCCGGGTCGCCGGTCGCCGGGTTCCCCCGGGCACCGGGTCCTCCGGGGGCACCGGCTCCGCCTGCTTGCCGGAAACCAGGGCTCAGTCAGGGCCATGACCCAGTGATTCCACCCGCCGGCGAGGGATGATGGTATCCAGGTCCGACCGAAGGAGAAGTTCGATGGGCTGGTTCATCCTCTTGGTGCTGCTCGTGGGCGCCGTCGCGGCGTACAAGTTCCGCGTCCCCCTGATCGCCAAGCTGACCGGGCAACCACAGCACCGCATCCAGCGCGCGATCGAGCGCCGCAAGAACAACAAGAGCTAGCCCCCCGTACGCCGCCTGCACCGGCGGTTCCTCACCGACTGACACCCCTGACCGGGGTGGCGCAACTGCACTCCCGGCCAGCGGTCCCTGGACCGCGTCCGCGGACAACACTCGCTATGCGTCCCGGACGCGGCCCGTCCGCGTTCCCACTACCGTGCTCCCCATGGCCAAACACTGGACCTTGGGTTGCGACGCCGCCGACCCCACCGGTTGGCCGCCTTCTGGGCCCTAGCCCTCGACTACGTTCCCGAGCCCGGCTACGACGACCCCGACGGCGCCTCGATCGTCGACCCCAGCGGCAAGGGCCCCGCCATCGGCTTCCTCCGCGTCCCCGAACCCAAAACCGCCAGAACCGCCGCACATCGACATCCGCGTAGCCGGCGAACCCCCGTGGAACCTGGCCGCCCGCGCTCACCTCATCCGCGCAACCGCCCTCAAACTCCTCGCCGCCGGCGCAACCCACCTCCGCGACGAGCACTACGACGGCCAGTCGGGCGCCATCGTCCTGCAAGACCCCGAAGGCAACGAATTCTGCATCTCCTGACCAGTCCCCGGACGGCCCAAGAGGAGCAGCTCAGCCCTGTCAGCTTCGTTTGCGCGCTGCTCGGACGAGGCTCGGCGCTCATCCGCGTCAAGGAGCACGGCCTCAGCATTAGTGGGCTCGCACGAGCGGCCCAGACCGGGCGGTGGGTGAGACGTCGAGGGTGCCGGCCGGCACGTGCGGGTCGGTGTCGTCGTTCGGCAGCACGACGTCCTCGCGTCGACCAACTCAACTGTCCGATCACCCCTGATGCGGGTGACACCTCTCCAGTGCATGCCGGCTGTACGCATGCGGCCGCAAGTCCAGGGCCGGTGGGCACAGCAACAGTGCGCCTTGCCTTCGTGTTCACTCCGCCCGAGTACTCATCGACGGCCAGACCGGCCTCGGCCCGCAGCCAGCGCACGCTGTCGCCCGGTATCAAGACGTCCTGAGCGTTGCCGCGCTCGCCGGCGACCGGGAGAGCGACGGGCGTTTCTCGGCAACTTCCAGCTGGTCGATCACGCCGAAGCTCCACGCCGCGACGTGCAGTGACCTGACCGACGTCGTAGGCACAGAAAAACCGGCTCCGAGGTCGGAACCGGCTTGTCGGTTGTTGCTCCCGCGACTGGACTCGAACCAGTAACCTGCCGGTTAACAGCCGGCTGCTCTGCCAATTGAGCTACGCGGGATCAGTGGTGTTTCCTGTCCCCGATCCCCGAGGACCGGATTAGGTTAGCAGTCCCCGGCCGAACTACAAAAACGGGATTCGCCGCCCCGAACCGGCCGCCGGAGATCGCTTCCAGGTCAGATGCCGAACTCCTCCCGAACGCTGCGCAGCGCCGCCTCCGCCTGCTCGATCAGCCCCGGCCGGTCCGGCTCCAATCCCTTGTCCAGAACGAAGTTCCAGGCGACCGGAGCGTCCGCCTCGGCTGGATTCCGCCGCCCGACGATCCGGACACCCTTCTTCCCGACCAGCGGCACATGACGCTGCACCAGTACACTCGCGTCGATCCGCTCCCGCAGCAACTGCCCGAACCGCCCCGGGTCGTCCACCGCCAGATCCGTCGCCCGCAGCGGAGTCCCGAACGCAGTCGTCTCGAACACGTGCAGCACGGAAGCCTCCGAGTCCCAAGCAGCCCGCTCGATCGCCTCCCACCCCACCCGCCGCAACTTGTCCCCGTCCGGCAGATAGACCGCCGCCCGCGTCCCCGCGACCCACGTCCCGTCACTCAACTCAACCGCCGCCAGGATGTCGTCCCGCCCACCCGCAGCAACCCGAACCCCCTCGACCAACTCAGAGGGCCACCCACCACGCCGAAGTCTCACCACACCTCCTATCGTCCCAGCCACCCCCAACCCCCACCGCCTCACCCCTGGGATGACGCGACGGGCTTGGCGCGGTGGTGCTGTGAGGCCTCGAGGATCGGCGCGGTGGAGCTGGGGCGACGCACGGGATCAGGGGTGTCCCGGTGCGGTTCCGGTGAGGCGGTGGTGGCGAAGTGGGTTCGGGGTGCCGGGGGTGCCGAAAGCGGGACGACATCCGGGTACGCCGCGAGGTGCTCCTCGTCTCAGCCTTCAGCAGATTCGCCGCCGCGCAATCCTCCCCAGGTTCGCCTCCGGCGACGGCGCGGGGTCACCTGCAGGCAAGCACCCTGCAGGTGACCCCCGGCGCCTGGCCGGCGCACCAACTACCACAACGAGGTCACGACCGAGCGCACCCGCCACTGCCACCGGGGCAAGCAGACCATCGGACACGCAGAAGGGAGTAACTGGATCCACGTCGACCAGGCGGCATTCACCATGCCTCCGACTATGGCGACGCGTACTCCCGCAAGCCTGGTGCTTTGCGCAGATGCCGGAGCGCCTCCAGCTCAAGCGACCGCACCCGGGCCGGCGGCAAGCTCAAGTACTCGGCCGTCTCCTCCAAGCTGGACTGCGGCGTGTTGTGAAGGCCGTAGCGCAACCGCAGTACGTCCTGCTTCAGGTCGTCCAGGAACTCCAGCTGGCAGTGCAGATCGCGGCGCAAGGCAGCCCGCTGCAGCAGCGTCTCGTCGTCGATCACCTGATCGCTGTCGTGTCCGTCGAGTGGTTCCGGGCGGAGCTTCCACGCCAGCGCGCGCTCGACCCGCGCGACGGTGAGGGAGGTGGCTCGGGCGAGCTCCTCGATGGTTGGCTCCCGCTCCAACCGCTGGATGAGCTCCCGTTGCACCACCGCGACCCGCCCGGCATCGACGTACGCCTGAGCCGGCATCCGCACCAGCCGGGACCGGTCCGAGATCGCCCGCCCGAGCGCCTGACGGATCCACCAGATCGCGTACGTCGAGAACCGGTGCCCGAGCTTGTAGTCGAACCGCTCGACAGCGCGCATCAACCCGATGTTGCCCTCCTGGATCAGATCCAGCAGCGACAACCCCTTGCCCGTGTACCGCTTCGCGAGCGAAACCACGAGCCGCAAGTTGCCCTCGATCATTCGCCGCCGCGCAGCCTCACCCAACTCGGCCAGCGCCGCGAGGTCGGCCCGCTCGACCTGCTCCTCCGGCGCGACCGCCTCCGACGGTGCCGCCCGCGCCAGTCGCTCGCCCGCCAGCACCCCGGCCTCGATCCACGACGACAACTCGTACACCTCGTCCGGACTCAGCAGATCGTGCCGCCCGAGGTCGCGCAGGTAGGCGACCAGCCCGGTCACGTCGGCGGCATCGCAGTCCATCTCGGCCATGCGTCTCCCCTCTCTCTCAAAGGGATGGTGCCGCGTTTCAGACCGTCAGAACGGGAGGATTCGCAATCAGTGGACAACTACACCAAGTGACTGAAAAGTAACTCTCCGTCTGTGGATAACCACGGCGGCCGGCCCGCCCCGCCGCGCTATCCTCCGTCGCCGACAACCACCGCCCGGACCAGATACGATCTCCCGAGCGCCGCCGCAGGCGCCGGGGGCGGTAGCTCAGCCGGTCAGAGCAGAGGACTCATAATCCTTGGGTCGTGGGTTCGAGCCCCACCCGCCCCACCATCAGATGCCACGATCGCCCTCATCGAGTGGATCGCGAACGACTATGCGGAAGCCTGGTTCAGCAGTTCACGTCGACCGGGGTTTCGGCGATGACGTCGCCTGCGGCGTTCCAGACGATCAGGGTGTAGGTGCCGTTGGACATGCCGCCGAACTGGACGGGTACGGAGGAGTGGGCGGCAGGGGAGACGACGTACGACTCGGCGTAGTCGCCGCCTGAGAAGGCGACCATGTAGTCCATGGCTGTTTTGTTGGGGTTGCGCAGCTTGGCGACGATTCCGGGGCCGCCGTCCAGGCAGGACACGAGTACCTTGCTGAGGACGGCTGGTTCGACGGAGTGTGCGGATGCGGGTGGGCTGCCCGCTACCAGAAGGGCTGCAGCTGTCAGCGAGGCCAGGAGGCCGCCGATCACAGCGCGTTGTCTGGTGCGTGTTGGTGATGCGTACATGTCAGGCTCCTGACGGTTGTTGCCGGCAGCGCCGACTACCACTCTCGATGAGTGCGGTTCGGCGAAAGTTGCGACCGGCCGGGCGTCAGGGGAGACGGTGGGTGTGGGTGAAGAGGCTGCTGTACGCGTTGAGCGCCGGCTGACCGCCTAGGTGCGCGTAGAGAACGGTGGCGTCGCGCGGGATGTCGCCGGTGGTGACGAGGTCGATCAGGGCGGCCATCGACTTGCCCTCGTAGACGGGGTCGATGATGACGCCTTCGAGTTGGCCGGTGAGCCGGATCGCGTCGAGCGTCGACTGCACCGGTACGCCGTACAGGTCGCCGGCCCAGCCGGGCAGGACGGTGATCTCGTCGTCGCGCAGGGGACGGGGTACGCCGATGAGCTCGGCGGTGGCGCGCGCGATCCGGGCGACCTGGTCACGGGTCTCGTCGAGCTTGGCGCTGGCGTCGATGCCGATCACCCGGCGCGGGCGGCCGCCGGCGTGCTCGAGCGCGGCGAAGCCGGCGATCATGCCGGCCTGCGTGGAGCCGGTGACCGCGCAGACCACGATGGTGTCGAAGAAGACGCCCAGCTCGCGTTCCTGCTGCTCCACCTCGTAGGCCCAGTTGGCGAAGCCGAGTCCGCCGAGCCGGTGGTCGGAGGCGCCGGCCGGGATCGCGTACGGCGTACCGCCGCGCTCTTTCACGTCCTCGATCGCCCGGGCCCACGAGTCCTTGAAGCCGATGCCGAAACCGGCTGGGTCGAGCCGGACCTCGGCGCCCATGATCCGGCTCAGCAGGATGTTGCCGACCCGGTCGTTGACGCAGTCCGGCCAGTCGACCCAGTTCTCCTGCACCAGCACGGCGTTCAGACCGAGGGATGCGGCGACCGCGGCGACCTGGCGGGTGTGGTTGGACTGGTACCCGCCGATCGAGACCAGCGTGTCGGCACCCTGGGCGAGCGCGTCCGGAACGATGTACTCGAGCTTGCGGGTCTTGTTGCCGCCGTACGCGAGCCCGGAGTTGCAGTCCTCGCGCTTGGCCCAGATCGATGCCCCGCCGAGATGGGTGCTCAGGCGAGGGAGCGGGTGAACCGGGCTGGGGCCGAAGGTGAGTCGATGGCGGGGGAAGTCGGACAACGCCATGGTCACTCCTCTTCCAGCGTCGGCAGGGTGCGCCAGGTGTCGAACGCGACGGCCGCCGCCCGGTCCACGTCGCCGGCGGCGCACAGCCGGATCAGGTCGTCGTGCCG
Source organism: Kribbella flavida DSM 17836 (assembly GCF_000024345.1). Classification (NCBI taxonomy): domain Bacteria; kingdom Bacillati; phylum Actinomycetota; class Actinomycetes; order Propionibacteriales; family Kribbellaceae; genus Kribbella; species Kribbella flavida. The sequence continues at coordinate 2,633,474 of NC_013729.1, forward strand.
GGCGAGCGACGCGCGGCCGCCGAGTGAGGAGAAGCGCAGCCGCTCGGCCCGGCGTACGACGGGGGTGAACTGGTCCAGCACCGCGGCCAGTGCTCGGTTCGCGGCCACGGTCACCGGGATGCCGTGCAGTTCGTCGTCGGCGCGCAACGCCGCCTCGATGTCGTTCTGCTCGATCGCCACCCGGAACCGGTCGTTGGCTGCGCGCATCGCCTCGAGGTCGTCCTGGGTGAGGCTCTCGACCGCGTCGCGGACGGCGAGCTCGTGCATCGCCGCGACGACGTCCCGGGCCTCGCGGATCTCGCGCAGGTCCAGCGAACTCACCGTCGTGGACCGGCCCGGCTGAGCGACGACCAGCCCGGCCTCCGACAGGCGCAGCAGCGCCTCCCGGATCGGCGTACGGCTGACGCCGAGCCAGGTGGCGAGGTCGGCGTCGCGCAGCTGCTCGCCGGGCGCGAAGGTGCCGTCGACGATCGCGTCGCGGAGGCGGTGATACACGTCGTCGCGGAGCAGACGCCGATCGATCGACGGCGCGTTCTGAGGGATGGGCATGCAATATATTGCTCACACCTTCGGGGAATGTTCAAGTCGGCAGTCGGCGTTGACAAGTGTCAGCGATATATTGCATATTCCATTCAGCGGCAGTCAGCCGCTCCAACTGAAGGGAAAGCCCGATGACCACCACCTCCCACGACTCCGCCAAGCCCACCGTCGTCCTGGTGCACGGCGCCTTCGCCGAGTCCGCGAGCTGGAACGGCGTGATCGCCGAGCTGACCGGCCGCGGCTACCCGGTCGTTGCCGTCGCCAACCCGCTGCGCGGTCTGTCCGAGGACGCCGCCCACCTGCGCAGCGTGCTCGACCACCTGACCGGTCCGGTCGTCGTCGCCGGCCACTCGTACGGCGGGTCCGTGCTGAGCGAGGCCGTTGACGGGAATCACGACGTCAAGGCGCTGGTCTACATCGCCAGCTTCCAGCTCGACGTCGGTGAGAGCACCAGCGAACTGGCCGCCAAGTACCCCGGCGGCGAGCTCGGGCCGGCGCTCGACCCGGTGCCCTTCCCGGCCGCCGACGGCTCCACCGGATCCGACCTGTACATCAAGCAGGAGGAGTTCCGCCGCGTCTTCGCCGCGGACGTGGACGAGCAGACGACCGGCCTGATGGCGGCCACGCAGCGGCCGATCACCGCCAAGGCGCTGGAGGACACGGCGACCAAGGCCGCCTGGAAGTCGATTCCGTCCTGGGCCCTGATCTCCACCCAGGACCTCGCCATCCCCGCCGAGTCGATGCGGTTCATGGCCAAGCGCGCCGAGTCCACCACCGTCGAGCTCGACGCCTCGCACGCTGTCGCCGTGTCCCACCCGGCCGCCGTCGCCGAGCTGATCGACGCCGCCGCCCGCGCCACCACCCACTGATCGCGCTGACCCCGGAAGGACATCCCCATGAAACTCAAGCGCACCGCCATCGCCGCCGGTGTGGTGATCGCCGGTCTGTTGTCGACCGGCGTCGCCGCGACGGCGTCGAACGCCCCCTCCGCGAAGCCCACGGTCGTCCTGATCCACGGTGCGTTCGCGGACTCGTCCAGCTGGAACGGCGTGATCGCCGAACTCAAGCGCAAGGGTTACCCGGTCATCGCCCCGGCGAACCCGCTCCGCGGCCTGCACAGCGACGCGCAGTACCTGCGCAGCGTGCTCGACAGCGTCCAGGGCCCCATCGTGCTCGCAGGCCACTCGTACGGCGGGTCGGTGATGAGCCAGGCCGCCGACGGGGACAGTGACGTGAAGGCGCTGGTCTACATCGCCAGCTTCCAGCTCGACGTCGGTGAGAGCACCAGCGAACTGGCCGCCAAGTACCCCGGCGGCGAGCTCGGGCCGGCGCTCGACCCGGTGCCCTTCCCGGCCGCCGACGGCTCCACCGGATCCGACCTGTACATCAAGCAGGAGGAGTTCCGCCGGGTCTTCGCGGCGGATGTTCCGCGGCGGACGACCGAGCTGATGGCCGCCACCCAGCGCCCGATCGCCCAGTCCGCGCTGGAGGACGAAGCGACGAGGGCAGCGTGGAAAACCATCCCGTCCTGGGCTTTGATCTCGACCGAGGACCTCGCCATTCCCGCCGCGTCGATGCGCTTCATGGCCGAGCGGGCCAAGTCGCGCACGGTCGAGCTCGACGCTTCGCACGCGGTCGCCGTCTCCGAGCCGGACGACGTCGCTACGCTCATCCACAGGGCGGCTCGCGCCACCCGTTGATCCACCCGCCGCGCGGTCCCGGAGCACCCACGCCGGCTCTGGGACCGGAAACCAGCGCTCCGAGGAGAAGCCGTGTTTGCTGTGTCTGTGACGGTCCGTGGCTACGAGACCGACACCCAGGGCCATCTCAACCAGGCCGTGTACCTGAACTACGCCGAGCATGCCCGGTGGTCGATGCTCGAGGCGGCGGGCATCCGGCAGGCGGACCTGATCCGCCGAGGCGTGGGGCCGGTGGTCCTGGAGACCACCATCCGCTACCAGCGGGAGCTGCTCGCGGGCGACGAGGTCGAGGTGACCTGTGTGTTCGACTGGGCCGAGGGCAAGACCTTTCGGGTACGGCAGACGATCCGCAAGACCGACGGCACGGTCGCGGCGGAGCTGGAGTCGGTCGCAGGTCTGCTGGATCTGCAGGCGCGGAAGCTGGTCGCCGCCCCGCAGCAGCACCTCAAAGAACTGGCGGACGACCCGAGCCTCTTCGGTTTCTGAGCCCAGTACGCCGATTGTCGGTGGCGGATGGGACCGTTCGGCCATGACGTCGACGGTGGTTCCCAGGCTGCACAACTGGATGATCGAGGACCGTGAGTACGCGCGGCAGGAATCCCGGCGAGGGAGACGGCACGCCTACCAGCGCTTGGTGCCGAGCCGGACGGCGCTGGTGGTCGTCGACATGGTGTCCTTCTTCGTCGAGCACGGTGAGCACGAGCGCGGGATCCTGCCCAACATCAGCGTGCTCGCGGACACGCTGCGCGGGCTCGGCGGGACGGTCGCGTGGGTGCTGCCCGGGTGGACCAAGCCATCGCCGGTGACTGAGGAGTTCCTCGGCGCGGACATCGCGAAGATGTTCAGCGAGTCCGGCGGCACGGGTCCACTGCGCGATCGGGTCTGGCGCGACTTCGAGGTCCACGACGAGGACCTGCTGGTGGAGAAGACCGCCGCCAGCGCGTTCTTCCCCGGACGCTGCGACTTGCCCGGCCTGCTGGAGGACCGGGGGATCGACACCGTCCTGATCACCGGCACCGTGGCGAACGTCTGCTGCGAGTCGTCCGCTCGCGACGCAAGCACCCTCGGCTATCGCGTCCTCATGGTCGCCGACGCCACAGCCGCCCGCCGCGACCAAGACCTCAACGCCACGCTGCACACCGTCTATCGCACCTTCGGCGACGTCCGCCCCACCGCCGAAGTCCTCAGCCTGCTGCAGGCGTCTTCGGCAACGAGCCTTCAGTGATTCAGTCGGCTGCTGTGTCGACGGTTGCTACGGCCGGACGGAAGCTTCGGCGATAGGTGTCGGGTGGGACGCCGACGACCTTCTTGAACCGGCGGCGGAGGGTGGTGGGGGTGCCCATGCCGGTGGAGCGGGCGATGGAGTCGATGTTCTCGGTGGAGGACTCCAGCAACTGCTGGGCGCGGCGTACTCGTTGGGTCAGGAGCCACTGCAGGGGTGTTTGGCCGGTGAGGGCGCGGAACTGGCGGGTCAGGTGGCGGGGGCTGAGGTTGGCCTGGCGGGCCAGGTCGGTGACGGTGAGCGGTTGGTCCAGGCGTTCCTGGGTCCAGGCGAGCAGCCCGGCCAGCAGGTGGTCGCTGCCGGCTTGCAGTGGGGTGGTGACGAACTGAGCCTGGCCGCCAGGACGGTGCGGCTGCATGACCAGGCGGCGGGCGACGGTGTTGGCGATAGTCGCGCCGTGGTCAAGGTGGATGAGGTGCAGACACAGGTCTACGGCTGCGGCCTTGCCTGCGGCGGTGAGAACAGAGCCGTTGTCGGTGTAGAGGACGTCGGGGTCGACGAGAGCTCGGGGGTGGCGGGCGCTCAGCTCGGCGGTGTGGGCCCAGTGGGTGGTTGCGCGCCGGCCGTCGAGTAGTCCAGCGGCGCCTAGTGCGAAGGCGCCAGTGCACAGCGACGCGACTCGGGCACCTGCCTCGTGCGCAGCTCGTACGGCGTCGACCAGCTCCGGCGGGGGAGGGTCGTCCACGTCGACGCATGCGGGCACGATGACGGTGTCCGCGCTGACCAACCGGTCGAGGCCGTGGTCCGGCTCGACCGTGAACGGGCCGACCTGGATCGCCTCGGGGCCGCAGAGCAGTACGTCGTACCAGCCGTTGGTGGTGCCCAGCGGCGGGTTGCTGAAGATCTCGTAGGCCACCGCCAGCTCGAAGTGCAGCAGCCGACCGGCAGTCGCGAGCGCGACGGTGTGCATGTCCGAAAGTGTACGCATGACGTCGTTCCGGACGCTCACGCCCGCGCTTCGGGTCCGGCGAGAGTTGCACCGTCAGGACGTCGAGAGTTGGGAAGAGTCATGAGTACGGCGGACGCAGTCGTGGTCTACGGGGCGACGGGGCACACCGGGCGGTTCGTGGTCGCGGAACTGGTCGAGCGGGGTTTCGTTCCGATCCTGTCCGGGCGGAACGCGGCGCGGCTGGAAGAACTTGCCCAGGGCAACCACGAGGTACGGCCGGCTGCCGTGGACGACCCGAGCTCGCTGGATCGCGCCTTGCGTGGTGCCGCGGCGGTGATCAACTGCGCCGGGCCGTTCGCGGTGACGGCCGGGCCCGTCGTCGAGGCGGCCTTGCGAGCCGGTATCCCGTACGTCGACGTGGCTGCGGAGATCGAGGCGAACCTCTCGACCTTCGGCGACTACGCGGACGCAGCTCGCGAGGCCGGTACGTCGGTGGTGCCGGCGATGGCCTTCTTCGGTGGGCTGGGCGATCTGCTGGTCACGGCCGCGATGGGGGACTGGACCGCCGCGGCCGAGGCGCACGTCGCGTACGGGTTGAGCAGTTGGCGACCAACGCCCGGCACCCGGCTGGCGGGCCAGGTGTCCCACGAGCGTCGAGCGGGTCGACGGGTGCGGTTCACGGGCGGCGGGCTGGTGTACCACGAGGACAAGGCGTCCGAGCAGGACTGGTCCTTTCCCGAGCCGCTGGGCCGCCGGGTGGTGATCGCGGAGTTCACCATGGCCGATGTGGTCACCGTTCCCAGTCACCTGCCGATCCCCGAAGTCCGCACGTACATGACCGTCGAGGCTGCGCGGGACCTGGCCGACACGGACACTCCGGCGCCGGAGGCGGTCGACGAGTCGGGGCGTTCGGACCAGACCTTCGTCGTCGACGTCGTCGTGCGGAGGGACGGCGACGAGCGACGAGCCGTTGCCCGCGGTCAGGACATCTACGCGGTCACGGCACCCCTGGCCGTCGAGGCCGTACGCCGAATCCTCGCGGGCCGGACACGGAGGACCGGGCTGGGCTCGGCCGGTGCCGTGTTCGACGCGGTGGACTTCCTGCGGGCGTTGGCTCCGCACGTGTCGGTCGAGTCAGGCCTTTGACGGAAGCGATTTGCCGCGTTCGGCGAGCACTGCGAGGTACGCCTCCTGCAGGCGTTCCCGGACGAGTTTGCCGTCGGCGGACGGCTCCGCGGGGATGCCGAGGTGCTCGTCGCGGAGCTCGGCCATGAACCGGTTCCACAGCTCGGGGCCGCCTTCCTCCAGCAGTTGCGCGCGGATCGACAGCTCCTCACTGGCCGGCTGCCAGCGAAGACCCCAGCTGCCCAGCGCGGCCATCACCGGGACCAGCTGGATCGACGCTTCGGTCAGGCTGTAGATCGCCTTCTGCTTGTGCGCGGGATCGGGGCGCTTGGTCAGCATGCCGAGCTCGACCAGGTGCTTCAGCCGGCTGGCCAGGATGTTCGACGCGATGCCTTCCTGGGAGCCCTTCTGCAGGTCGCGGAAGTGCCGCTGCGCACCGAAGATCATGTCCCGCAGGATCAGCAGGCTCCACTTGTCGCCGAAGACCTCGAGCGAGAGGTTGATCGGGCAGCCCGAGCGGTGCTCGTCGGTCATCCGGTCTCCTCCTCCTGCGGGTTCGACCGCTTGCGTTCTGAAAGCAGTCTACCCTAGGCTGCTCGAACTGCTTGCAGATCGCAAGCGGTTCTACGGCAGGTGAGGTGGGCGATGGGCACGCTGATCTACTCGATGATCACGTCGGTCGACGGCTACGTGAGCGACTCCGAGGGCAACTTCGGCTGGGGTGCCCCGGACGAGGAGTCGCACGTGTTCATGAACGAGCTGATGCGCTCGACCGGGACCTACCTCGTCGGTCGCAGGATGTACGAGACGATGGTCTTCTGGGAGACCGCGCACCTGCTGCCGGACGCACCGCCGTACATCGTGGACTGCGCGCGGATCTGGCAGGCGGCCGACAAGATCGTGTACTCCACCACGCTCGAGCAGGTCTCCAGCGAGCGGACCCGGATCGAGCGGTCGTTCGACCCGGAGCTGGTGCGCAAGCTCAAGGCCGAGACCGAGCTGAACCTCACCGTCGACGGCCCCGTGCTGGCAGCGCAGGCGATCCGGGCCGGGCTGGTCGACGAGTACCAGCTCCTCCTCGGCCCGGCGATCGTCGGCGGCGGCCACCGGTTCTTCCCCGACGACATCCGCGTCGACCTGGAACTGCTCGACCAACGCCACTTCGCCAACGGCGTCGTCTACCTCCGCTACGGTGTCAAGAACCCCGCCTGACGCGAGGCATCACGCCACGCAGCACTACCCGGTCGTTGAAGGCTCCCCGCTGGTCGGCTTTCGCTCGCCGCAGCTTCTCCAGTTCTTCCTTGCCGACGCCGAGATCGGCCGCCAGCGCGTAGACAACTTCGAGCACGTCCGCGAGCTCCTCGACCGCCTGTTCGTCGGCGGCGGTGAGGTACTCGTCGACCTCCTCGGTCAGTTTGTCGCGCAGGCGTTGACGGTACTCCGATGGGTCGGCCTGGTGGCTGATCGGGACCTCGCCGTTGGCGCGGATGAGCTCGGGGATGCGGTCCCGCACCAGCTTCTCGCCTGGGTTCACGTCGTCCTCCGCGTCGCATCGCCGGTCGGTACGACAGGACAGTAGTCAACCTTCTGCAAAGGGTTGAGTCGTGGGGATCACGTGGCGTCGCGGATCGGCTACGATCGCCCTTGTCGTGTTGGCGTAGGAACTCGGGAGCTTTGATGGTCGACCAGGACGAGAAATCCGTGGACGCACGCCTCGGGCTGGACCGGCCCCACGGTGCTCGGGTGTACGACTACTTTCTCGGCGGCAAGGACAACTTCGCCATCGACCGACAGGCCGCCGAGCACCTGCTCGAGGCGTTCCCCGGCTTCCGGACGGCGGCGCGCTCGAACCGGATGTGGATGCACCGGGCGGCCCGGTACGTCGCCGAGCGCGGCGTCACCCAGTTCCTCGACATCGGCACCGGTATCCCGACCAGCCCCAACCTGCACGAGGTCGTGCAGGAGGTGGTGCCCGAGGCGCGCATCGTCTACGCCGACAACGACCCGATCGTGCTGGCCCACTCCCGCGCCCTGCTGACCAGCGGGCCGCGCGGCAAGACGGCGTACCTCGAGGCCGACGTCACCGACCCGCAGTCGATCCTGACCTCCGACGAGGTGAAGAACACGCTCGACCTGAGCAAGCCGGTCGCGCTCAGCCTGGTCGGGGTGTTCCACTACCTGCCCGACGCGCTCAAGCCGTACGACCTGGTCCGGGAGCTCGTCGACGCGCTGGCGCCGGGGTCGTACCTGCTGTTCTCGCACTGCACGCCGGACTTCGCCCCCGAGCTGTGGGAGAAGGCGATCCAGGTCTACAAGGCCGACGGCGGTGACGCGCAGGTCCGCAGCAAGGAAGAGATCACCCGCTTCTTCGAAGGCCTGGAGCTCGTCGAGCCGGGCGTGTCCGCGCCGTTCCGCTGGCACCCGGACGAGAAGACCGAGGAACTGGTCGAGAAGGGCGAGTTCACCGACGTCATGTGCAGCCTTTGGGTCGGCGTCGCCAAGAAGCCCTGATCTGCCGCAGCTTCGCTGAGAGCCTCGCCGATGGTCGTCGGCGAGGCTCTCGCTGTGCTGGCCCTCTTCAGGAGGTACGGCTTTCAGGACGGAGGGCGTTCGCCCTGGACGCGGTAGCCGGCGAACAGCGGGCCGCCGGCCAGAGCGAGGGCCTGGCGGGCGAGGGCGGTGAGCTGGTCGAGGTCCGTCTGCGCGGCGAGCCACTGGGCGGCGTACTGCGGGTCGTGGTCGCGGAGTTCGCGCAACATCCACTTGCCGGTGCCGATCCAGTGGCGGTGAAGCCCGAGGGTGGCGTCGGCGGTGCGCAGCCAGAGGACGGTGGCGATCACCGGGCGCTCGTCGGGGGAGGCGTGCGTCAGGTCGTCGAGCAGGTCGGTCAGGGCGTAGCGCAGGCTGTCGGTCTCCGCGGCGGTGAGTGAGCCGGGCCCGGCGGCGAGGATTCGCTGACAGTCCGTCCGGAGGGAGCCCGGGTCGCCGGTCACCGGGGTGCCTTGGGCGATCATGCGGTTCATCACGGGGCGGCGGCCGGGCAGTTCTTTGGCTAGGTAATGGTCGAGGCTCGCGGTGTCGTGGAGGAAGAGTTCGACCGGCCAGCCGGCGTAGTACAGCGACTCGCGGCGAGGTACTTCGGGGCTGCCCTCGGGCAGCAGCACGACCAGATCGAGGTCCGAACCGTCGGTGCGTGCCGAGGTGAGAACGCTGCCGGACAGGATGACCCACGTGGCGTCGGGGAAGAATTCGGCGGCCAGCCGGCGGGCGGCTTCGAGGGGGTCAGGGACGCGGGTCATCCGGTGATCCTGACCGCTGAACGGGCTTGTCGACAAGTGCATTAGGCGTTACGTCGTTGCGGGTCGGCGGCAACGACGCGGACTTCTCGGTGTCCTTCGTAGCCGTTGGCAACGAGTTCCGCCGCGGCGGTTCGAGACTCCGGCGACCGAGCCCCTGGTGCAGGGGCAGCACGGGGAACATGCGCTGGCGTTGCGAACCGGCCGCTGGAGCGGACAGGACCGCCAGGCGTGCGGCCGCATGCTGACCGTCAAGAACGTCGCAGCCGCGTCGAGCCTGGAAGCCGCGGGGTCAGCCGTGAACCTCTCAGGGGTTAACCCGTCAAAGGCAGGGTTGGCCCACCGGAATTTGGTGGGCCAACCCTGTAGTTCGTGGGTTAACCCCTGAAACGGCTGAGGTGGAGGTGGAGACGCAGGTGGAGGCAGCGGTGGTTCAGGCGGGCGGCTGCGGTCGGGTGGCGCTGACGTCCGCGTCCATCGCCGTCCGCGCGGATTCCGGCAGGCCAGCGGGTCCAGCGGTCTGCGTCGCGGGTGTCCGCTTGCCCGGACGAGCCGAGGTCGGCCCAGACCAGCACGGACCAGCCGAACTCGGCCCAGCCAGCTCGGAACAGCCCGGCCCGGCCCAGCCCAGCCCGGCCCGGCCCGGCCCAGGCCGGAACAGCCCAGCCCAGCCCGGCCCGGCCCAGCTCGGACCGGAACAGCCCAGCCCAGCCCGGCCCGGCCCAGGCCGGAACAGCCAGCCCAGCTCGCCCGGACCAGCCAGACCAGCCGAGCTCGGCCCGGCGCTTCCGGGCTGGGGCCGGTGCTGTGCGGCGCGGACCCCGTCTCCTGTACCCGCGGTAGGTGACCGAGAGGCCTCGGTCCGGTGCGTATGCGTCAGCCAGGAGTAGCCGGCGCGTGGGCGTCGGGGCGAGGAGGCGGTGGGAGGGAGTCAGTCGGTGCCGGACTCCATGGCGGCGCGGTCGAGGAGTTCGTCGTCGGGGTCGACCTCGCCGCGGGAGGCGATCAGGTCGGCGCCGCCTTCGGGCATGTCGCCGATGAGCTGGGGGACGCCGGTGCCGATCAGTTCGGCGTGGGCGGTGCCGATCATGCCGAGGCCGGCGTACTGCTCGAGCTTGGCGCGGGAGTCGGCGATGTCGAGGTTGCGCATGGTCAGCTGGCCGATCCGGTCCAGCGGGCCGAACGCGGAGTCCTCGGTGCGCTCCATCGACAGCTTGTCCGGGTGGTAGCTGAACGCCGGGCCGGTGGTGTCGAGGATCGAGTAGTCCTCGCCGCGCCGGAGCCGGAGCGTGACCTCACCGGTGATGGCGGCGCCGACCCAGCGCTGCAGCGACTCCCGCAGCATCAGCGACTGCGGGTCGAGCCAGCGGCCCTCGTACATCAGCCGGCCGAGCCGCCGGCCCTCGTTGTGGTACGACGCGACGGTGTCCTCGTTGTGGATCGCGTTGACGAGCCGCTCGTACGCCGCGTGCAGCAGCGCCATCCCTGGGGCCTCGTAGATACCGCGGCTCTTCGCCTCGATGATCCGGTTCTCGATCTGGTCGGACATGCCCAGACCGTGCCGGCCACCGATCGCGTTGGCCTCCATCACCAGGTCGACCGCCGAGCCGAACTCCTTGCCGTTGATCGTCACCGGCCGGCCGCGCTCGAAGCCGATCGTGACGTCCTCCGGCGCGATCTCGACGTCCGCGTCCCAGAACCGCACGCCCATGATCGGCTGCACCGTCTCGATGCCGGTGTCCAGGTGCTCCAGCGTCTTCGCCTCGTGGGTGGCGCCCCAGATGTTGGCGTCGGTGGAGTAGGCCTTCTCGGTGCTGTCCCGGTACGGCAGGTCGTGGGCGAGCAGCCACTCGCTCATCTCCTTGCGGCCGCCGAGCTCGGTGACGAACGCGGCGTCGAGCCAGGGCTTGTAGATCCGCAGGTTCGGGTTGGCGAGCAGGCCGTAGCGGTAGAACCGCTCGATGTCGTTGCCCTTGAAGGTCGAGCCGTCGCCCCAGATCTGGACGTCGTCCTCCAGCATCGCGCGGACCAGCAGCGTGCCGGTCACCGCGCGGCCGAGCGGGGTGGTGTTGAAGTACGCCCGGCCGCCGGAGCGGATGTGGAACGCGCCGCAGGTCAGCGCGGCCAGTCCTTCCTCGACGAGCGCCGCGCGGCAGTCGACCAGGCGCGCGATCTCGGCGCCGTACGCCTTCGCGCGGCCGGGGACCGAGGCGATGTCGGGCTCGTCATACTGCCCGATGTCGGCGGTGTAGGTGCACGGCACCGCGCCCTTGTCGCGCATCCAGGCGACCGCGACCGACGTGTCGAGCCCTCCGGAGAAGGCGATGCCGACGCGCTCGCCGACGGGCAGGGAGGAGATCACCTTGGACATGAGAATAAGTATGCAGTGTCCTGCATGATCATGCAAACTGCGGACGTCTTGCTGTGGGAGTCTCGGGCGCGCGGAGATGGTCGGTGTGCGGCTCTGGTGCTTGCGGCACGGTGAGGCGGGAGCAACGTTGCGCGGGCGATGGGAGCGATGCCGGACGCACGACTGACGCCTCTGGGACGCAGCCACACGGAGGCAGCGGTGGCCCGGCTGGCGAGCGAGCCGCTCGCCCGCGTTTGTGCGAGCACTGCGATGAGGGCCGTGGAAACCGCTGCGATCATCGCTGAAGCGCGCGGGACAGAGGTGGTCACGGCCGCAAAGCTTGCCGGGGTGGAGTCCGGCGGACCGTTAGCCGGGGCGCCGGCCGGGGCAGATCCTGCCAGGCCACCGGCCGGGGCAGATCAAGGGACCATGGCGGCGAGGTGCTTCGGAGATGGGCGGTTGAGGGGGAGCTGGAGCGGTGGTTCTTGGCGGGGGAGAGTGGGCATGAGGTGGTCGGGCGGATGGTGGGGGCGTTGGAGCGGGTGGCCACCCCACAAGAGCGTGAGACGGTTGCGCTGGTGGGGCATGTCGCCAGCATCACCGTGGTGCTGAGTGTGTTGTGCGGCCTGGGCGAAACCGTGTGGGGCCGGCCGTTGCCCCATGCGGCGCCGTCCCCGCGAGCACGACGACGGAGGCTGGCGGTCTGCCGGCTGGGACGGGTGGGGACTGTGGCGTTTCCTTCGGCGGAGTTGCTGGGTGACGAGGGCTTTGTTCCGGTGACGCGGGAGCAGATTCGGCGCTCGGTGGTGGAGTTGGGTGTGGTGGCGGGCGACACGGTGATGGTCCATGTGCGGCTGTCGGCGTTCGGGTGGGTGGTGGGTGGGATCGACACGGTGGTGGCGGCGTTGCGGGAGGCGGTCGGGGAGAACGGGACGTTGCTGACCTGCGGTTGGGACGACAGCCCTTACCACGTTGGGTTCTGGCCGCCGCGCTGGCAGGAGGCGTACGCCGAGATGCCTGGTTTCGACCCGGCGGTGTCGTCGGCGCGGCGGGACTTCGGGCGGTTTCCGGAGCGGTTGCGGACCTGGCCCGGGGCGGTGCAGAGTACGCATCCGGAGGTCAGCTTCGCGGCGCTCGGGCGGCGAGCGGAGGGTTGGTTGCGGAGCCGGACGACGGAGACCCGTGGGGGCGGGACGGGGCGTTGGGGCGGCTGGTAGGGCTCGGTGGCAAGGTGCTGATGCTGGGGGCGCCGTTGGAGACGTTGACGTTGTGCCATCACGCCGAGGCGATGGCCGAGGTGGCGGGCAAGCGGTATCACAGCTATCGCATGCCGGTCCGGACGAGTGGCGGAGATGTTTGGCGGGAGTACACGACGCTCGACACGTTCTACGGTGCGCTGCCTGACCGCGAGTGGGAGGGCAGTGCCGTTGGAACCCTCGCTGCTCAGGCAGTCGCGGCGGGGGTCGGGGTGCGTGGGGTGGTTGGTAAGGCAGAGGTTTGGTTGTTCGACGCCGAGCGTGTCGTTCGAGCTGTCGTGAACTGGATCGAAAGCGCGTTCAGAGGCTGACCTCACGCAAGGGGTCGCCGCCGTCGAGGAAGAAGCGGCCGTTGGGCGTGAGTGCGGCGGCGATTCGTTCGAGGGCAGCTTGCTCCAGGTCGGGATGGCGGCCGTCCAGGGCGCCGACGCGGACGGCGAAGGCGAGGTCGTACGGCGGTTCGTCCGGGTCCAGGGTGAAGGTCTCGATGGTGGCCTGGCGGAAGGTCAGGCCGGGCACGGCTTGGGCCGATGCGAGGGCGATCGCTGTGGCGGAGCGGTCGATGGCGAGCACGTGTCCGTCGGGCTGCACCCGCCGCGCGACTTCGCGAGCCGCGGCGCCTGGTCCGCAGCCGATCTCGAACACCCGCAGGCCGGGGACCAGCGGCAAGGCGTCGACGACGGCCGCCAGCCGTGGAGAAAGCCCTGCAGTGCGCGGCGACGAAGGCGCGGAGCGCGGAGAAGACGCCGCACCGGTGGGAGCGGAGGCGTCGACGCGCGTGGTCGCGGGGCTGGAGGAAGGCGCAGCGGGGCGCGAGGCACCGGGGCGAGAGGAGCGGCCAGGCATGTCAGGCCGGGGGCAGATCGTTGGCCAGGTGGATCAAGCGGTCGAGGACTCGGCCGCCGGACGTGCGGGTGGCGTCGTGCTCGTACTCGTTGGTGATCCAGGTGGTCACGTTGCCGAGGCGCGCGGCCGTCTCCAGGGAGAGCGTGGCGTCGACATACATGTCGTCATGGTAGATGGCGGCGGCGACCGGCACGCGGTTCGTCGCGAGGCGCTCGGGGTTGTACAGGGGCGTCCAGTCGGTCGCTGCGGCGAGCAGGTCGGCGGCTTCCGCAAACGGGTGCAGGCCGTCGATCTCGCGCACCATCCACGGGAACATCATCTCGCCGGTGAACAGCAGCGGGTCGGCGTCCGCAGCGAACTCGGCCGGCAGGGCGCGGGCCGCGGCCCAGCTGGTCGGCCGGTTGTCCTGGGCATAGGCGGCCTCGTGCAGAACGACGAAGAGCGGGGTCTGGCCGAAGCCGGTCCGGTCCATCACCGCGTACCGGAAGGTGTCCGCGAGCTCGTCGCGGTCCCAGGCCTCGTCGATCAACCAGTGCAGCGACTCCGCGGACTCGCTCATCCCGAGGCCGAACCCGAGCGCCTGGAACCGCTCGACGCTGAGCCGGTCGCCGTTCGGCAGCCGCACGTCGTGGGACCGAAGATGGTCGGCGATCCGCCTGACCTTCGCCACGTCGTCCGGGAACAGTTGGTAGTAGCGCAGGCTCTTCGCCTTCGCGCGTGGATAGGTCCGTTGGTACACGTCGTCCGCGGTCGCGTCGAGCCCGGCCAGACCCCCGGTGACGTAGCAGGCCTTCAGCCCCTCCGGCGCCTTCGACAGGTAGGTCAGCGTGACGAAGCCGCCGTAACTCTGGCCTAGCGTCGACCACGGCCTGCCCGGGCTCAGCTGCGCGCGGATGAGCTCGGCGTCGGCCACGATCGAGTCGGCGCGGAAGTGTTTCAGGTACGCCGCCAGCTCCTCGGGCGTTCGCGCCGTCGCCGTCCGCCGCGTGACCGGCGTACTGCGGCCGGTGCCGCGCTGGTCGAGCAGCAGGACGCGGAAGTCGCGGGTCGCGCGCTCGAGCCAGCCGCTCGCGCTGGTCGGCCGCGGCGACCCGGAGCCGGGACCGCCCTGCAAGAAGACCAGCCACGGCAGGTCGGCGTCCACCTTGGTCGGCGCGACGGCCTCCCGCGCGAACACCTCGATCGTCGGCCCGTCCGGCCGGGCGTGGTCGAGCGGCACGGTGAACGTGTGATCGGTGACGACAAGTCCTGGAAGTCTGGGCACCGGTCCATCATCACCGGCGGCGAGCGCCGAATCGACCGAAGTGCCGGTCCGGTGCAGCGCCAATGCCCTGAGAGTGCCCTGAGGATGCACCGCGAGGTCGGGTTGCACGATCCGGTCGGCGGGCTACCGTAGGCGAGTGCGAGTGGCGACCTGGAATGTGAACTCGGTGAAGCAGCGGATGCCGCGGTTGCTCGACTGGCTGGACGAGCGGGCGCCGGACGTGGTGTGCCTGCAGGAGACCAAGCTGGCCGACGACGCGTTCAGCAGCTTGCTCGGCGCCGAGCTGACCGCGCGGGGCTACGAGACCGCCCTGTACGGCGAGGTGCAGTGGAACGGCGTGGCGATCCTGTCCAAGGTCGGGCTGGACGACGTCGTCACCGGCGTCGCGAACGCGCCCGGCTTCCCGAACCCGGAGGCCCGCGCGGTGGCGGCGACCTGCGGCGGCATCCGGATCCACTCCCTCTACGTGCCGAACGGGCGGGTCCCGGACTCCGAGCACTACCACTACAAGCTGGCTTGGCTGGCCGCGCTGCGGGACGTGGTCGCGGGCGGCCCGGCCGAGCAGATCGTCTGCGGCGACATGAACATCGCCCCGACCGACGCCGACGTCTTCGACCCCGCCGCGTTCCAGGGCTCGACGCACGTGACGGCGCCGGAGCGGCAGGCGCTCGCCGAGTTGATGGCCACCGGGCTGCACGACGTCGTCCGGGATCGCTGGCCGACCGAGCGCGTGTTCAGCTACTGGGACTACCGCGCCGGCATGTTCCACCAGGACCTCGGCATGCGGATCGACCTCACGCTGGCCTCGGACCCGGTGGCCGAGCGGGTGAAGGCGGCCTGGATCGACCGCAAGGCCCGCAAGGGCACCGGCCCGAGCGACCATGCGCCGGTGATCGTCGACCTGGACGTCGCGCCGGACGGTGACATCGGG
Source organism: Kribbella flavida DSM 17836 (assembly GCF_000024345.1). NCBI lineage: Bacteria > Bacillati > Actinomycetota > Actinomycetes > Propionibacteriales > Kribbellaceae > Kribbella > Kribbella flavida. Next base: position 2,648,953 of record NC_013729.1, read on the forward strand.
CCGGTGGTGCCGCCGCCGTCGAACCCGCGCGGTGGCCGCAAGCGGACCACCAAGCTGCCGCAGAACCGCTGATGCGGACGGTCCGACTGCTCGCGCTCCTGCTGGCCGGCGCGAGCATGGCCGCCGCGTGCAGTGCGGATCAGTCGGCGGAGCCGCAGCCGATCACCTGGTCGCGGGTGCAACTGCCCGCCGAGCCGGTCGTCCTGGCGGGCAGCGGCGATCAGCTTGTCGTCGGACTGCGCGACCGCGGGGCGAAGGTGGTGCCGCGGCTGCTGCTGGTCGACGGCGACCGGCAGCAGGAGATCAAGGTCGCGCCGACCAGCCCGTACGCCTTCCTCGCGGTCTGGACGTCCATCGCGTACGACGGACGCCGGGTGCTGGCGCTCGGCGGAGCGGCCGGCGGCGCGCACTCCAACGTGCGGTGGACCGTATGGACCGGGACGACGGCCGGCCTCACGGAGCTCCCGCAAACGTTCAACACCTTCGGCGGGCAGGACGCCGGCCACCTCTATTCCGCGGTGATCACCCCGGCTGGTCAGGCGCTGCTCGGTTCCTGGGCCAGTACGACGTCCGGCCTGGACGCGGCTGTCTGGTTGCCGCAGGGCACCAAATGGATCCGGCAGGACTCGACCGGCACCGTGCTGCGCAGTACGCCGACTCTGCTGGCTGGGCCGGGAGCTGCCACCAGCTGGGGAGACGCGATCGTGCAGACGGGTTCGCAAGTGCGGCTCGCACCGAACGTCGTTCAGCAGGAAGCCGCCGTCTGGCGGTCCACCAAGTTGAACGACGGCTGGTCGCGGTTCGCGCTGCCGGAGCCGGGGGCGCGCAGTCAGGGGCTGCGGGTGACGTGCGGAGAGAAGCTGTGCACGGTCGCCGGGTGGGTCGAGGGCAAGCTGGCGCTGTGGCAGTTCGACCCGTCGGCCAAGGACGGCGCGGGGGCGAAGCGGCTCACTGGGCTGCCCGAGATCGCGGTCGGAGACAAGGCGCCGCTGCCGGCTCCGGTGCTGGCCGGCGACGAGGTGATCCAGATGGTTGCTGGTGGCAATCAAATCAAGGTGGTCGGCGGACGGGACGGGGCGTGGACGGTCCGCGCGTCGACCGGACCGTCGGGAGAGGTGAAGGAGGCCCGGCTGGTCGGCCGGACGCTCTACCTCTTGGCGGGCGCGACCGACGCACCCGCCACCCTGTGGAAGACCGACCTCGGGTGACGCCGACGTAACCGCCAGGCTGTGGAGGACGGCGGCCGACGCCGACGCCCCCGGAGGCTGTGGAAGACCCGGCACGGCCGACGCCGAAGTACCCGGAGGCTCAGGTCAGCAGGCCGCGCACGTACGCCGCCTGGCCGGCGTGCTGCAGGTCGTCGGACAGCACGCTGATCAGCCGGACGCCGAGGGTGACCGGCGGGTTCCAGCGGTGGTCGACGATTCGGTCGAGGTCCTTGTCGGTCAGGCCCTCGAGGTACCGCAGTGTGCGGGTGTGCACGGCCTCGTAGTACCCGGTGAGCTGCTCGGCGGACAGCTTCACCGCGGCGACGTCGTCCGGGCCGTGCCCGTAGCCGGTGTCGGCCGGGTCGAAGGGCAGGCCGAGCCGCTCGTGCCAGCCGTCGGCGGTGAGGACCTGCTCGTAGCCGCCGGCGTCGGCGAGGTGGTCGTCCTGGATCCGGGTGAGGTGCCAGACCAGCCAGGCGATCGAGTTGCCCGAGCCGTCGGGACGGGTGCTCAGCACGTCGTCGCTCAGTCCGTCGACGGCCTCCTGCACGACCTCCTGGATCCGGCCGAAACCGTCGAGCAGCAGTTCGCTGGTGTTCATCGTCTTCCCTTCGTCACGCGGAACGTCTGCCACCGTACTCCGCGCTCCGGACAGTTCGTGCGGTCGCCGAGACGGCGTGCCGGTTCGGTCCGGGGCGGCTCGGTCAAGGCGTCCTAGAGTGGTGGGAACCGACCGAAGGAGCAGCAGTGGAGTACCGCACCCTGGGAGCCGGTGGCGCCGTCGTCTCGACGTACGCGCTCGGCACCATGACGTTCGGCCACGAGACCGACGAGACCGGCGCGCACCGGCAGCTCGACCGGTACGTCGAGGCCGGCGGCACCTTCGTCGACACCGCCGACGTGTACTCCGCCGGCGCGTCGGAGCAGATCGTCGGCAGCTGGCTGGCCAGGAGCTCCGCCCACGACGACATCGTCCTGGCCACCAAGGGCCGGTTCCCGACCGGCGACGGCCCGAACGACGTGGGTACGTCGCGCCGGCACCTCCGCCGCGCGCTGGACGCGTCGCTGCGGCGGCTCGGGGTCGACCACATCGATCTGTACCAGCTGCACTCCTGGGACCCGATCACCCCGCTGCAGGAATCGCTCAGCTTCCTGGAGGACGCCATCCGGGCCGGCAAGATCTCGTACGGCGGCCTGTCCAACTTCACCGGCTGGCAGCTGCAGAAGGCCTGCGACCTGGTCGACCGGCGGGGCTGGTCGCCACTGGTCACGCTGCAGCCGCAGTACAACCTGCTGGTCCGGGAGATCGAGTGGGAGATCGTGCCCGCCGCGCAGGACAACGGGCTCGGCCTGCTGCCCTGGTCGCCGCTGGGAGGTGGCTGGCTGACCGGCAAGTACTCGTTCGACGAGGCGCCGACCGGCTCCACCCGGCTCGGCGAGAACCCGGACCGCGGCGTCGAGGCCTGGGCTCGGCGCAACAAGAACGAGCGGGTCCGCGCCGTCGTCGAGGCGGTGCGCGAGGTCGCCGAGGCACGCGGGATCTCGATGGCCCAGGTCGCGCTGGCCTGGCTGGTCGACCGTCCGGCGGTGACGTCGGTGATCTTGGGCGCTCGCACGCTGGAGCAGCTCGACGACAACCTGGCGGCGGCCGACCTGCACCTCACCGACGAGGAGCGGGCTCGGCTGGACGAAGCGAGCGACCCGGGCGCGGCCGACTACCCGTACGGCGTACCAGGGGTCGAGCAGCGCGGCCGCTCGATCACCGGCGGTCGAGGCTGATTCCGCCGCTCGCAGCTGGGCGTCGCGGTCAGGTTGGCAGGACGTCCGACCAGAGCACGCCCAGCACGAGACAGCCGAGCGTGATCAGACCGAAGATGCCGACCCACAGGATCGCCGGTACGCCGGTGAGGCGCCGGAGCTGATCGGCGTCCGAGTTGCGGCCTCCGCCGTGCCGCCGGGAACTCTGCAGCTCCAGCACTGCCCGGGGCGCGGCCAGCAGCAGGAACCAGGTCAGCAGGTAGGCGAAGGTCGACTGCACCTGCTCCGAACCCCACCACGACACCGCGAACACCACGGCGCCGAAGGCGACCACCGACCACAGGCCGAACAGGTTCCGGATCTGCAGCAGCAGGATCAGCAGCGCGAGCAGCAGTCCCCAGAGCAGTGCCACGGCGTACCCACGGCTCAGCACGAAGGCGGCGGCGAGTCCGAACAGGGCCGGACCGGGGTAGCCCGCGAGCAGCACAGCGATCATTCCGGCGCCGTTGGGCTTGCCGCGGGAGACCGTGACGCCCGAGGTGTCCGAGTGCAACCGGATGCCGGCGAGCTTGCGGCCCACCAGCAGCGCGATCAGCCCGTGCGCGCCCTCGTGGGCGATCGTCACCACCTGCCGGGTCTGCCGCCAGACCGGTCGCCAGGCAATCAGCAGCAGCGCCGCGAGGCCCGTTCCGATCACCACCTGCAGCGACGGGTCGGCCTGCACGGACGTGATGTTGTCCCACACCTCAGTCACCTGGACATCCTTGCAGGCCGGCCGGGTAACCCTTCACCATTCACCGGGACAGTGCCGTGCACCGCTGGTCGATGGTGCGGAGGATGCCACGTGTCGCCACGACATGGGCGCCGGAGCCGATGACGAGAGCCCGGTACACGCGTCCGTGCAGGCCGGGAAACACGGCGTACGTCAGGGCGGTCAGCACCGTGCCGCCTGCCGCGGCGTCCGCCAGCGTGAAGATCAGCCGGTACCGCGAGAAGTGGTGGCGGCCGGCCAGGGTGAGTGACTCGCCGTCGACGCTGTCGACGATCTCGAAGCCGCCCCGCGGAGTGGTCCCGAGAACGGTGGCGAGCGGGTTGCGCGGTCCCAGCAGCAGGCCGCCGGTCGCGTGGTCGTAGAGACCTCGCCACACCGCGTCGCGAGCAGCGTTGATGGTGCGAGCGTGCTCGTCGACGAGCGGCAGGCCGTCGGTGTGGGACGCATCCATGGGTGGGCCTCCTTCTGTCCTTGCACACTAGCGCCAGGCCGGTGGAGCCAGGCGTTGACATCGGTGGGGGTGCGGCGGACGGTGGAGGGATCGCGGCCCAGGGGAGGGGCCGCCTCGTTGGGGGATGCCATGGCCGGACCACGCAAGACCGCCCAGAAGACCACCGCCCAGAAGACCACCGCCCAGAAATCCGTTGCCCGGAAGGCGGATCGCGGTGCGCCGCCGAACCGGCGTACCGGGAGCCGCAGGCGGGCCACCGAGACGGCGGCGGCCGCGGTACCGCTGCCGCAGTTCCTCGCCGGAGCCGGCACGCTGACGCTCGCGCAGCGCACGTTGCTGATCGACCAGGCGCTGCTGATGCTCGAGCAGAACTACGTGCACCTGCCGCTCAAGGAAGCGATGCACGCCGTCAACCCGCTGCAGCGGTTGCGGGTGCTGCGGGCCCGGACCGAGCGCCAGACCGACGCGTCGATGGAGGCCGAGTGGTTGTTCCACCGGCAGATGTCCGGGATCTTCCACTGTGTGCGTGACCTGCACACCAACTACCTGCTGCCGGCGCCGTTCGCGGGCAAGATCGCGTTCCTGCCGTTCCTGATCGAGAAGTGCTTCGACAACGCCGGTGAGCACTACCTGATCACCCGGACGATCACCGGCTTCACCGCGCCGCAGTTCGGCCCGGGCGCCGAGGTGACGCACTGGAACGGTACGCCGATCGCCCGCGCCGTGGCGCTCAACGGTGCCGCGTTCGCCGGCAGCAACGACGCGGCCAACCTGGCCCGCGGCCTGGAGTCGCTCACCCTGCGCCCGCTGGTGATCCAGGCGCCGCCGGACGAGGACTGGGTCACGGTGACGTACGTCGGGCTGGACGGCTCGGTCCAGGAACTGCGCGAGCAGTGGAAGGTGACCACCAACCTGCCGCCGATGACCGACTTGGACGCGGTCACCGAGGCGTCGGCGGTGATGGGCCTCGACCTCGACTCCGACGAGAAGGCCCGGGCGAAGAAGGCGCTGTACGTGCGCGACGTCGTCGAGCTGGAAGGCGGCGAGAGCTCGGCCGAGCTGACGGCTCCGGTCGCGGTCGGCGCGGCGGACCTGCCGACGACGATGCCCGGCGTCTTCCGCGCCCGGGTGGTGACCGGCACCCACGGCACCTTCGGCCACCTGCGGATCTTCACCTTCAGCGTCAACGATCCGGTCGCCTTCCGCGACGAGTTCGTCCGGCTGGCGGCCGCGCTGCCGCAGGACGGGCTGATCGTCGACGTCCGGGACAACGGCGGCGGGCACATCCACGCCAGCGAGTTCACCCTGCAGACGATGACGCCGCGGCGGATCGCGCCGGAGCCGGTGCAGTTCGTCAGTTCGCCGCTCAACCTGCGGCTGTGCCGGCGGCACAAGGACAACCCGGCCGGGATCGACCTCGGGCCGTGGTTCGACTCGCTCGAGCTGGCCACCGAGACCGGCGCGGCCTACTCGGCGGCCAAACCGATCACGCCGGAGCACGGCGCGAACGACCTGGGCCAGACCTACCACGGGCCGGTCGTGCTGATCACCGACGCGCGGTGCTACTCGGCGACCGACATCTTCGCGGCCGGGTTCGCCGACCACGAGATCGGCACGATCCTCGGTGTCGACGACAACACCGGCGCGGGCGGCGCGAACGTGTGGACGCACGGACTGCTCGCCACCCTGCTCAACGAGCCGCCGCCGGCCGACCCGACCACGCCGTACGAGGCGTTGCCGAACGGGGCGAACCTGCGGGTGGCGATCCGCCGGACACTGCGGGTCGGTGAGCTGTCGGGCACACCGGTGGAGGATCTGGGCGTCCGGCCGCACGCCACGCACCGGATGACCCGCGCGGACCTGCTGGCCGGCAACGCGGATCTGCTCGCCGCGGCGGGGGCGCTGCTCGCCGCGATGCCGCACCGGCGGCTCGGGCTGGCCACCACGTTGACCGGTACGACGCTGACGGTCGGGCTGGACGTGGACGGGATGGACCGGGTCGACCTGTACCTGGACGACCGGCCGATCAGTTCGGAAGACCTCACCGGCGTACCGGTCGAGATCGACATTCTCGACGTGTCGCCGGGCCAGTGGCTGCGCGCGGACGGTTTCGCTTCCGGCGTGCTGGTCGCGTCCCGGCGCCGGCAGGTCTAGGGGCCGGCCCCCGCTCCGCGGCTGAGGGAGCAACGGGGCGAGGGCCGGCGATCGTACGGGCGGAATCGGGGGGTCAGCGGTCGGCGGGGGCAGCCGCGGTGGCCAGTTCCTCGTCGGCGCGGACCAGGTAGGGGTCGCGTTCGAGCACCAGGCGGGCGGCGGCCGCGCCGATGTCGAACCAGAGACCGACCAGCTCGAGCCGGCCTTCCTGCTCGGCCTTGCGGACACAGGCGAAGCTGCGCAGGTTCTCCAGCTGGACGGCGACGTTCGCCACCGACAGCTTGTCCGCGGGCGACAGCCGTACGCCGGTCGCCGGGTCGGCGATGTCGGGCAGCGCGAGGGCCCGGCGGATCGACGGCTCCAGGTGCCGCAACCAGCTGCGCAGCCCCGACCCGTCGTCCGCCGACCCGTCCAGCACGGCGGCGGCCGCACCGCAGTGCGAGTGGCCGCAGACGACGATCGAGGTCACGCCGAGCACCTCCACGGCGTACTCGACCGCGGCGTCGACGGAACTGCTGTTCGCCCCGTGCGGCGGGACCAGGTTGCCCACGTTGCGGACGCAGAACTGCTCGCCCGGACCGGTGGTGGTGATCAGGTTCGGCACGATCCGGGAGTCCGCGCAGGTGATGAACAGCTGCGTCGGCCGCTGGCCGTCCGCCGCGAGCTTCGCCATCATCGGGCGGATCGAGTCGGCCGACTGCTCGAACTCGCGGATGCCGTCCAGCATCGAGGCGCGCTGGTCGGGCTCCGGCACCAGCCGGCGCTGCTGCCACGGAACCAGCCAGCGCGGGCGGGCCGAGTCGCCGTTCAGAGCGGCCCGGAACGCGGCCCGGTTGACCTCGACCGAACCGCCGCGCGCGACGTGCCCGCGCCGCCAGTCCTCGATCGCCTCGTACGCCGCGTGGTCCAGGTGGTCGACCTGGAGCTGCACCCGGACGGCGGCACCCGTGGGAATGGTCCGCAGGGTCCGCACCAGCGAAGCGACGCCGAGAAAGACCAGCGTGCCCTGGATCCGGACGGTCCAGACGCCGTTCTCCTCGGTCGCGGTGACGGTGGCGCGAGCCAGCCGGTAGAGCACCCGCCCGACCGCGAGCACCAGGCCGGCCAGAACGCCTTCGGCCAGACCGAGGGCCGCGACGCCGCCCGCGGTCACGACGTACACGAGCAGTTCGTCGTGGCGGCGCAGGGTGCGGATGTGGGCGAGCTGGACCAGCCGGAGCCCGGTGACGAGCAGCACGCCCGCGAGAGCGGCCATCGGGATGAGCTCCAGCAGCGCGCCCGCCGCGAGCACGAAGGCCGCGATCCACAGGCCGTGCATCATCGTGGAGGCCCTGCTCCGGGCCCCGGCCGCGACGTTGGCCGTACTGCGCACGATCACGCCGGTGACCGGCATCCCGCCGAGGGCGCCGGAGACCGCGTTCGCCGCGCCCTGACCGATCAGCTCGCGGTCCAGGTTGGTCCGGCGGCCGTTGTGCAGCTTGTCCACGGCAACGGCCGAGAGCAGCGACTCGACGCTGGCGACCAGCGCGACGGTCAGCACCGCGGTGGCGAGACCGAGCGCGCTGCCGGTCGGCAGCGTGGGCACGATCAGTTCTTGCAACGGGTTGTCCGGCAGGTCGACCCGGGTCACCTCGACCATGAACACCGCGGCCAGGGCGGTGACCGCGACGACCGCGACCAGCGGCGCCGGCACGGCTTTCACCCTGGGGATCCGGGGCCAGACCAGCAGGATCACCACGGTGAGCACCCCGACCAGGACGGACGCCGGATGGTGCGCCATGAGCTGGGCCGGAAGCTCGGCGAGGTTGGCGATCAGCGAGCTCTGCGCCTGCCCGCCGAGCACGACGTGCAACTGCTGGACGGCGATGGTGATGCCGATGCCCGCGAGCATGCCGTGCACGACCGCGGGGGACAGCGAGAGGGCGAGCCGGCCGATCCGGGTCACGCCGAGCAGGATCTGCAGCAGGCCGGCGACGCAGGTGATGCCCGCGGTGGCGGCCCAGCCGTACTGGCTGACCAGTCCGGCGACGACAACGGTGAGGCCGGCGGCGGGGCCGCTGACCTGCAAGGGGGAGCCGCCGAGCGCGCCGGCGACCACGCCGCCGACGACGGCGGCCACGAGCCCGGCGATCAGCGGGGCTCCGGACGCCGCGGCGATGCCCAGCGAGAGCGGGATCGCGATCAGGAAGACCACCAGCGAGGCCGGCAGGTCATGACGGACGATGGACCTCCACGAAATCTGCTCGGTGGCAGGCTCGCGCGGAGGCGGTGAGTGGGAAGTTGACATGGTCGGCACGGGTCCCTCCGGCGTCGGTGCACAGAAGCATCAGAACGTCGAAACAAAGAGTGTCGATCTGGTCACTCATAGTACCCAGTGGCACAAGGCCGGACGAGCCGAAATGGTTGCCCACGGCGCACGTCAGCGGCACCGTGGCGAAATCGTTGCCTACCGCACGGATTCCGGCCGGCCGGACAGCTGCCGGTGACAGTCCGGACACCGGTCGTCGACAGCTCGGGTGAGCCCGGCCGCACTACGATCGGACCAGCCGAACCGGGAGAGAGTTGATGGATCTTCAGTTGTCAGGGCGGACCGCGGTCGTCACCGGTGCCAGCAAGGGGATCGGACTGGCCTGCGCGGAGGCGCTCGCGCGCGAGGGGGCGACGGTGACCGGGATCTCGCGTGATCCCGGCAATCTCGCCAAGGCGCAGGCGGAGCTCGCGGCGAAGGGGCTGAGCTACGCCGCCGAGGCCGTCGACCTCACCGACGCCGACGCGACCGCGGGGGTGTTCGCGCGGATCGGCGTACCGGACATCCTGATCAACTGCGCCGGGGCGGCGCGGCGGACGCCGGTCGACGAGCTCGACAGCAAGGCGCTGCACGCGGCGATGGAGGCGAAGTACTTCACCTACATGCACGCCACCGAAGCGGTGATCCGGGGCATGGCCGAGCGGGGCAGCGGCGCGGTGGTGAACGTGGTCGGCCAGGGCGGCCGGGCCGCGAACCCGCTGCACATCGGCGGCGGCGCGGCCAACGCGGCGCTGATGCTGGCGTCGGTCGGCTACGCCAAGGCGTACGCCGGACGCGGCGTCCGGGTCAACGTGATCAACCCGGGCCTGACCCGCACCGGCCGGGTCGACGAGGGTCTCGAAGCCGCGGTCCGGGCGTCGGGCCGGCCGAAGGAGGAACTGCTCACCGAGATGGTCGCCGGGATCCCGATGGGCCGCGCCGGCGAGCCCTCCGAGGTCGCCAACGTCGCCGTCTTCCTGGCGTCCCCGCTGGCCGGCTACGTGACCGGCGCGATCATCACCATGGACGGCGGCGTCACCTCCGCGATCTGACCCCGGGAGGGCCCATGGACCCCCGCCTCGGCATCGGCGACCTGGCTGCCCGGTGCGGCGTCGCCACGCACGTGCTCCGGCACTGGGAGGACGTCGGCCTGCTGTCCCCCGCGGCCCGCGTCTCCGGCCGCCGCCGGTACGACGAGTCGCACGTCGCCCGGGTGGTGATGATCCAGCGCGGCAAAGCGGCCGGTATGAGCCTCGAGCAACTGGGCCGCATGTTCGACGCATCCGGCGTCGCCGAGCGTCGTGCGGTGCTCGCTGAGCAGCACGCCAAGCTGGACGAGCGGATCCGCGCCGCCCAGGAGTCGAAGCGACTGGTCGACCACGCACTCAGCTGCGAAGCCCCGGACTTCGTCGAGTGTCCGCACTTCCAGCGGCTGGTGGCAGAGCTGAGCGTCAGTTCGAGAACGGGGTGACCGGGCGGGCCACGGGGACACCGTCGACGGTGAGGTCGAGCTTCTCGGTGAAGAAGGCGACGTGGCCGGCAATCGGCAGCAGGGCGGCGGTGGGGAAGTCGTACGACCAGGCCAGGTCCGGATGCAGGGTGTCGGTGCGGATCGACCAGTACGCCGACGTGCGGCCCTTGTACGGGCAGGCAGTCTCGGTGTCGCTCGGTTCCAGGTGGTCGAAGGCGACGGCGGTCCGGGGAAAGTAGTGGCGCGGCGACAGACCGGTCTCGAAGACGATCACCGTGGACGTGGAGTCGGCCAGCACGACGTCGTCGAGGCACACCCGGACCCTGCGCCCGGACTTGAGCGCGTCGCACCGGCTGTAGGGGTTACGCGGGTGGACAAAGACCTCCTCGTCCTCCTCGAACCAGCTGTCGAGCGCATCCCATTCGAACCGCACCAGCCCCGCGAGCGGCCCGTCGTCGTACAGCCAGGCCCGGCCCGCGCCGGCGGTGTGCACCCGGCCGACGCCGAGATCCGACGGCCGGGTGTCGCCGGTGTCGGCCAGCACGCCGCCGGCGACGTCGGCCACCGGGATGTAGTACTGGGGGAACGGTGGGATCTCCCAGACGTACTGCGCACTGGTGGTGTCCAGCACGGTGCGGCCGCCGAGCGTCGCGCGGATCCGGCGCGGGACAGGGGCGAGCTGGCCGGGCGGGACGATTGCTTCGGGGTAGTTGCTCATCCGATCAGTACACGGCGCGGGGCCGGCCCAGGGAAGGCCGGCCCGCGGTGTCGCTGCGGATCAGCCGGTGTAGGCGAGGAACTGACATGTGCATCACTGTCCGTGAAGGCGTGACGCAACTGGGTGACAACTGAGACAAACCCTTGTCCGGGTCGTGGACGTCGTACAGCCGTCAGGGCTCAGTGGTTCCGTGTGAGGCGGACCAGGCCCGAAACGGGAGGGGTTCATCATTTTCGTCTCGAGGAGAAACACCCGGACGGCGCTCGCGCTGGCCGGTGCGGCGTCGCTGGTGCTGGTCACCGCCGGCGCGAGTGGGGCCGCGGCGCAGCGCACCGCCGAGTCGCCGCTGAAGCTGGTTGCCGGGAGCAACAGCGTGACGTTGGAGCGGTACCAGGACGACGGCGTCAACCTGGACCTGGGCACCCACCTGGTGGCCGGCAAGGCGCCGGTCGAGGTCCGCGCCACCAGAGCGTCGTACCACGATCCGATCGTCGCGCACCAGTTGGTGAACGGCCGGCCGAAGGCGCTGCCGAAGGGCGCGGTCACCGACTTCGCCGGGCTCGGCCGCTTCCTGCACGTCACCGTCACCGATGCGACCGGCAAGAAGGTGGTCGACCGGGACCAGACGGTCTGCCTGAACGGCGAGGGATCGCGGACCAGGCCGGACGCTCCGGACACGTCGCCGTACCCGGACGGCTGCAGTGCGAACCCGTTCACCGTCGGCGCGGTGTGGGGACTGCAGGGCGGCTGGTCGGCGAGCACCTTCAGCTACGACACCGAGCCGGTCGACCTGCCGGTCGGCACGTACACCGCGAAGGTGAGCGTCAACCGGGCCTACCGGGACTTCTTCAAGATCCCCGCCTCCGACGCGAGCGTCTCGCTCGCGCTGACCGTGAAGGAGGCCGAGGACTGTGGGCACGGCACGGTCGAAGGCTGCCGTGCCGCCGCCGAGGGCAAGGCCGTCAAGCTCCTGCCGGGCGCTGCGAAGGAGCCGGACGTCGCGCGCGCCACGGGAGCAGCGCCGACGCCGAACGCGCAGCGGCCGGCCGGCAAGGCCAGTGTGCCGAAGGGGCCCAAGCCGGATCTGCGGGCGCTGCCGGCCTGGCAGATCAGCGTCCAGCCCGGTGAGCAGGGCACGCCGAACGAGGGCAAGGACTTCCTGCAGTTCTCCGCGAACGTCTGGAACGCCGGTCCGTCCACACTCGTGCTCGACGGGTTCCGGCAGCCCGGCAAGGACCTGATGGACGCGTACCAGTACTTCTACGACACCAGCGGCAAGCAGGTCGGCTTCCAGAAGACTGGCACGATGGAGTGGGACGCGCGCGACGGTCACAACCACTGGCACTTCACCGACTTCGCCCGGTACAGCCTGCTCAACGCGACCCAGTCCGAGGTGGTCCGGAGCCAGAAGGAGGCGTTCTGCCTGGCCGCGACGGACGCGATCGACTACACCGTGAAGAACGCCAACTGGCACCCGATGAACACCGACCTGCACACTGCTTGCGGCAACCAGGGCTCGCTGTCGGTCCGTGAGGTGCTCGACGTCGGCTCGGGCGACACCTACGTGCAGTCGCTGCCCGGTCAGTCCTTCGACGTCACCGACCTGCCGAACGGCACGTACTACGTACAGGTTGTCGCCAACCCGGAGAAGCGGCTGTTCGAGGCGAGCACCGCGAACAACGAGTCGCTGCGCAAGGTCGTGCTCGGCGGTACGCCGCAGCACCGCACGGTGCAGGTGCCGCCGGTGGGGGTGATCGACGCGCCGTGACCGGGAACCCGTCGCCTGCCGCCCGGCAGCTGGCCGGCAGGCGACGGGTGGTCCTCACCGGTGCAGCGGCTTGCGCCGGGGCCGGGTGGGGCGGCTGTGCGGATCGGGTTGCCGGTGCCGGCGGCGACCCAGCAGGAAGGGGCGTGGGCGGGACGGAACCGGCGGTTCGGGCCGGATCACCTGGACCGGCAGCTGCTCCAGCCCGAGCCGGACCGGAGGCGGCCGCCACGGCGAACGGGTGCTGCGGACAACGACCACGCGGAACCGGCCGGCCCGCGCCAGTTTGATGCCGACCGCAACCGTTGCCACGGCCGGGACCAGACCGGCCAGCAGCAGGCTGGTGCGGGCGCCCCAGTGCTCGGCGATCGCACCGACGGTCGGACCGCCGATCGCGCCGCCGCCGATGAACACCAGGTTGTAGATGCCGGCGACCCGCCCGCGCAGTCCGTCCGGCGTGGTCAGCTGGACCATCGACTGGGCGGCGGTGAGGAACATCAGCGTCGCCATGCCGAGCGCGCACAGCAGCGGCAGGAAGGTCCACAGCGACGGCTGGACCGCGGCAACGATTTCGGTGACCGCGAGGATCGCCGCGATGCCGACCAGGTTGCGCAGCCGGGTGGGCCGGATCCGGCGCGCCGACAGCAGCGCCCCGGCCAGCGAGCCGACCGCGACCACCGAGTTCAGTACGCCGTACCCGGTGGCGCCGGTGTGGAAGACGACGTCGGCGAAGGCGGTCAGCGTCACCGGCAGGCTGATCGTGAACATGCCGAAGATGCCGACCAGCACGATCGCCCAGCGCACCGCCGGCTCGTGGAAGGCGTACCGGACGCCGTCGCGCAGGCCGTCGCGGATCCGCAGGCCCTGGCCGGCCGTCCGGGCGGCGTGCAGGCCGGGCATCTCGTGCTCGCGCATCATCAGCAGCGCCGAGATCGAGCCGAAGAAGGTGATCGAGTTCAGCGCGAACGCCCAGCCCGCGCCGACCGTGCCGAGCAGCACGCCGCCCAGCGCAGGGCCGATCAGGCCGCCGAGCTGGAAGGTGGAGGACACCATGCTGATCGCGTTGCGCAGCCGCCGCTTGCCGACCAGTTCGGTGACGAAGGACTGCCGGGTCGGGTTGTCGACCGCGGTCGCCAGGCCGAGGACGAGGGCCAGCGCGTAGACCTGCCACACCTTCACGTCGCCGGCGAAGGCCAGGACGGCGAGAATCGCGGCCAGCGCGCCCATCGTGGACTGGGTGACCAGCAGGACGCGCCGCTTGGGGAAGCGGTCGGCGATCACGCCGCCGTACAGGCCGAGCAGGAGGGTGGGCAGGAACTGCAGGGCGGTCGTGATGCCGACCGCGGTGGCGCTGCCGGTCAGCGTCAGCACCAGCCAGTCCTGGGCGATGCGTTGTACCCAGCCGCCGGTCGAGCTGACGAACAGGCCGCTGACCAGCAGGCGGAAGTTGCGAACCTCCAGAGCGGTGAAGGTTTCCCGGAAACCGGGGCGCCGCTGCGTCGGCGGCAACTCGTCCGGCGGGGTCTTCGGGGTGGTGCGGTGGGTGTGGAAGTCGGGGACAGGGACAGAACCGGTGGCCCGGGTGGTCAAGAGTCAACCCTTACGGAGTGGACGTGTCAGGGGAGGTCTGCTCCATCCTCATCGGTCCGGGCCGGATTCCGACAGCGAATTACTCCTATTAGTCTTATTGCGTCTCACTATGAGAGGGAAATCGATGGCCTACGACCCCGACCAGCTGCGCACGTTCCTGGCCGTCGCCCAGTCGCTGAGCTTCACCCAGGCGGCCGAGCGGCTCGGTATCCGGCAGCCGACGGTGAGCCAGCACATCCGCAAGCTGGAGGCCGCGGTCGGCCGGCCGTTGTTCGTGCGCGACACCCGGACGGTGACGCTGACCGCGGACGGCGAGGCGATGGCCGGCTTCGCCCGGACGATCCTGGCCGCGCACGAGGAGGCGATCGGCTACTTCACCGGCTCGGAGCTGCGCGGCCGGCTGCGGTTCGGGGTGACCGACGACCTGGCGCTGACACCGCTGCCGCGGATCCTGCGCGACTTCCGTCAGCTCTACCCGCGGATCGACCTCGAGCTCACCGTCGCGCAGAGCCCGAACCTGCTTCGCCGGGTCGAGTCGGGTCACCTCGACCTGGCGTACGTGAAGCACAGCGTCGGCGCGGGCTACGAGCCGAACGGCCGGCTGGTTCGTCGCGACCCGCTGGTCTGGGCGGGCATCGAGGGGACGCGGATCGCGCCGGACGGGCCGGTCCCGCTGGTCGCCTACCAAGCTCCGAGCCTGAGCCGCTCACTCGGTGTCCAGACGCTCGAACAGGCCGGGCGCTCCTGCCGGATCACCTGCATCGTCCGCGGCGTCAACGGCGTACTGGCCGCGGTCCGGGCCGGTCTGGGCATCGCGATCTTCGCCCGTTCGCTGATGCCGGCCGACCTGGTCGAGCCGCCGCCGAGCGCCGGCCTGCCCGATCTCCCGCCGATCGACCTGGTGCTGATCACCAATCCCCGCGCCGCCAAGGAGCCCGCCGAGGCGCTCACCGCCGCGATCCTCGGCAGCAACGCGCCGCTGAAACCGGCCGCCACCTGACCGCATGCGAGTGCCGCCGCGGGGAACCACAGAGCCTCGACGTCGCTGGGAGGCGAGCATGGTGGTGGAGGGGAACCGCAGGAGGACCGGACCGGTCAGGCCACCAGCGTGTCGCCGCGAACGACCAGGACGACGACGCTGACCACGGCGACGGCGATGGTGAGCAGGAACGGCGCCCGGGACCAGGCGACGATCACGGCGAGCAGGACCGCGACGACGGCCAGCGCGATCCAGCCGGCCGCGCCGACCGGGCCCGGGGGAGCGACTGTCAGCAGGACGGTGGCGGCCGCGAGCGGAAGCGGGGCGAGCAGCCGCGCGGCCGGTCCGAGTCGTTGCGGCCAGCCCCGGACTCCGGTGGCCAGGTCGTCGGCCAGATCCGGTACGACGTTCGCGAGGTGCGCGCCGACGCCGAGCAGGGCCGTCGCGGTCGTCGCCCACCACGGCGCCCAGCTCCCGACGGCGCCGAAGGTGACGAACGACGGCAGCGCGCCGAAGCCCACGGCGTACGGGAGCCAGGAGATCGGGGTCGACTTGAGACCCAGGTTGTACGCCCAGGCGCAGGCGACGAAGAGCAGGTGGGCCAGGCCGGCCGGGACGCCGTTGCCGAGCGACAGCGCGATGGTGGCGGCCAGCATGACCAGGGCGCCGGCCCACAACGTGCGACGACTCACCAAGCCCAGCACGACCGGCTTGTCCCGGCGGTTCACAATGGTGTCGCGGGCGGCATCAATCGCGTCATTGCTCCAGCCGATTGAGAGGTGGCCGGTGAGGATCGTTGCGGCGACGAAGAGACATCCGACGAGGCTGCGGCCCGCGGACCAGGCGATGACGGTGACCAGGGCGGTGACGGCGACGGTCGGGCCGGGGTGGCAGGCCAGCGCCAGCCCTTTGAGGGTGCGGCCGATCGAGCGCGCTGCGGGGTTCTGCGGGAGCCGGCTCACCGAAGCAACGATGCCACGATGACGCGGATCGCCGCGGTCCAGCCCGCGTTGCCGCCGTACCGGTACGCGCAGGCCGAGCTGACCGACGCCTTCGCCGAGCTCTGCCTGCCCGACGGCAAGGGGCACGCCCTGCTGCGCAGGCTGCACGCCAACGCCGGCGTCTCCCACCGCAACCTCGCCATCCCGCTGGAGCAGTACGCCGAACTCAAGGACTTCGGCGCCGCGAACGACGCCTGGATCGCGATGGCCGTCGACCTGGGCGCCGAGGCGATCGCCGGAGCGCTGGCGACGGCCGGGCTCGGGATCGAGGACGTCGACCTGCTGCTGTTCACCACCGTGACCGGACTGGCGGCGCCGTCGATCGACGCCCGGGTGGCGACGCGGCTGGGGATGCGCGAGGACGTGAAGCGGCTGCCGCTGTTCGGGCTGGGGTGTGTCGGCGGCGCGGCGGGCATCGCGCGGCTGCACGACTACCTGACCGCCTGGCCGTCGCACGTGGCGGTGCTGCTGTCGGTGGAGCTCTGCTCGCTGACGCTGCAGCGGGACGACTCCTCCCTGCCGAATCTCGTCGGCGGCGCCTTGTTCGGCGACGGCGCGGCGGCGGTGGTGATGACGGGTGCCGAGGTCGAGGGGACCGGGCCGTCGGTGGTGGCGACCCGAAGTCGGCTGTACCCGGACTCCGAGCGGGTGATGGGCTGGGACGTCGGGGCGGGCGGCTTCCGGATCGTGCTCGGCGCCGACGTGCCGGAGGTGGTCCGCAAGTACCTCGGCGACGACGTCGCGGCGTTCCTGGCCGGGCACGAGCTGACCGTGCCGGAGATCGGGACGTGGGTCAGCCACCCCGGCGGGCCGAAGGTGCTCGAGGCGGTCTCGGAGACGCTGAAGCTCCGGCCCGGAGCGCTCGACCTGACCTGGAAATCGCTCGACGCCGTCGGCAACTTGTCGTCGTCGTCGGTGCTGCACGTGCTCGGTGACACCATGACCCTGGATCCTGCGGGTCCTGGGCTGCTGCTGGCGATGGGCCCGGGGTTCTGTTCCGAGCTCGTTCTGCTGGAGTGGTGATGGAAACGTCTTTGTGGTGGTACGTCGTCCTGGTGCTGCTGGTCGGCCTGGAGCGGGTGGCCGAGCTGGTGGTGTCGCTGCGCAACGCGAAGTGGAGCTTCGCGCAGGGCGGGGTGGAGTCCGGCAAGGGGCACTACCCGTTCATGGTCGTGCTGCACACCGGGTTGCTGGCGGGCTGTCTGGTCGAGGCGATCGTGGCGGACCGGCCGTTCGTGCCCGAGCTCGGCTGGACGATGCTGGCCGTCGTTGTGCTGGCTCAAGGCCTGCGGTGGTGGTGCATCACCGTGCTCGGGCGGCAGTGGAACACCCGGGTGATCGTGGTGCCAGGGCTGTCACTGGTTGCCGGTGGCCCTTACCGCTGGATCCGGCACCCCAATTACGTGGCCGTGGTGCTGGAAGGCGTCGCGCTCCCGTTGGTGCACACGTCCTGGGTGACGGCGGTCGTCTTCACCGTGCTGAATCTCCCGCTGCTCGCGGTCCGCATCCGGGCTGAGGAAGCGGCGCTGGACACCGCGCTGACCAGGTGATCGATCTGCTGGTGGCCGGTGCGGGTCCGGCCGGAGCGGCGACGGCCATCCGGGCGGCAATGGCCGGGCTGGACGTGGTCGTGGTCGAGCCGCGCGAGGCGCCGATCGACAAGGCGTGCGGGGAGGGGATCGCGCACAGCGCGGTGGAGTACCTGGCTCGGCTGGGCGTCGAGCTGACCGGTCGGCCCTTCTACGGGATCCGGTATCTCGACGGGTCGCGCTGCGTCGACGCCCGGTTTCGGGCCGGGCCGGGACTCGGCGTACGGCGTACTGAGCTGCAGCGGGGCTTGCACGATCGGCTGGCGGCCTTGGGAGTGCCGGTACTGCGGGAGCGGGTCGGCACGGTGCGGCAGTCAGCCGAGGCGGTGACAGCTGCGGGCATCACTGCTCGCTATCTGGCCGCAGCTGACGGGCTGCACTCGCCTGTACGGCGGCAGCTTGGGCTTGGGGCGACTGGCCGGCCGGGGGAGGTGCGGCGGGGGTTGCGGCAGCACTACGCGATCAAGCCGTGGACTGACCTGGTGGAGGTCTACTGGTCTTCACTGGGTGAGGCGTACGTGACGCCGGTGAGCTCGTCGACTGTCGGGGTCGCGGTGCTCACGGCTGAGCGTGGGTCGTTGGCGGCCCATCTGCAGGCCTTTCCGCGGTTGCAGGCGCGGCTGGAGGAAGCGTCGGCTGTGTCCGGCGTGCTGGGGGCGGGGCCGTTGCGGCAGCGCGTCCGGCGCCGGGTGGCCGGGCGGGTGCTGCTGGTGGGGGACTCAGCCGGGTATGTGGACGCGTTGACCGGCGAGGGAATCGCTGTGGCTCTGCGGACGTCAGCCGAACTGGTGCGGTGTGTGGCGGCGGATCGGCCGGAGGACTACGAGGCAGCCTGGCGGCGGGTGTCGCGGGAGTGCCGGCTGCTGACGGCTTCGTTGCTCTGGGCCCGCAACAGGTCGTTGCTCGCTCCCCGCATCGTGCCGGCGGCGGCGGCGCTGCCGGGGGTGTACGGGGCGATCGTGAACCGGCTCGCCTGAGCGGCGGGCTTCGATCGGCGGCGTTGGTCAGGCCTTGATCGGGCGGCTGCGGGGAGGAGATGCGCGAGGGCCCGGCGATCGCTCAGACAATCGCCGGGCCCCGCACGCCGCGGCCCGAGCTTCCTGGTGAAAAGCTCGGACCAAGCCGCCCCAGCCTCCTGGTGAAAGGCTGGGACGGTGCCCCAGCATCCTGGTGAAATGCTGGGACGATCCGGGGAGGAGAAGCTCGCCCCGCGGTGTTTCTGCGGTGCGCCTCGTTCCTTCTGATGAGTACTTTTCCATTCGGATGTTGCTCGTCGATTGCCGGAATGTGAAGCCTTGTTACTTCGGGCTGTGGTGTAGATCTCAGGCCGTGCGGGAACTCCGGCGCTGTGCGCACACCAGTGCCACGAGTGGTTTCAGTGTTCTGTGCGCACTGCCGCGATTTGCAGCTGCAGTGCCAGCCGTTCGCGCGGATCGGAGAGATCGAGCCGGGCGATCTCGCCGATGCGCTTCATCCGGTGCCGCAGCGTGTTGGTGTGCAGGTGCAGCTCCTTCGCCGCCTGCTGCGGCTGTCCGGGATGGTTGAGCCAGGCCTGCAGCGTGTCGACGAACGAGGTGTCGTTCTCGATGTCGTACCGCAGCAGCGTGGCCAGTGGACCGTCGAGCTTGGTGGTGTCCAGGGACGTGACCGCCCGGTGCACCGTCAGCACGTGCCAGGCCTGCTCGACGCGAAGCGCCGGACCGGGAGCGAGCCCACGGCGTACGAGGCCCAGGAGTTCTACCGCCTCGGCGCGAGAGCTGGGGAGATCGGCGGGGTAGCGGGCGCGACCGCCGGCGGCTGCCGCCGTACCGGGGGAGTCCTTGGCCTGGTCGGCCACCAGCTTGCGCAGCCAGCGCCATGAACCGGGGATCTGCTCGCCGTCGGAGACAACGGCCAGCACGGTGCCGTCCAGGTCCGCCAGCAACGGCTCGCTCCAGCCGTGCCGGCGACCAGTCGACTCCCAGAGGTCCAGCTGCTGCGGTACGTCGTACGCGTCGGGGGAGCTGAGCGCGACCACCCGCCACGGTGGCGGAGGGAGTCGTACCTCGACCGGCGCTTCCGGGGAGAACTGCCGCAGTACTGTCCTGAGCCGGTCGATCGCGGAGCGCCGCGCGACGTCGGCCTGCGCCCGGAGGCGCAGCAGGTGCAGCGCGAGCACCGAAGCGGCGTTGCTGAGCTCTTCGGTCACCGCGTCGCTCACCGGCCCGTCCACCACGGCCCAGATCGAGCCGAGCCACTCACCACCCGCCCGCACCGGTACGACGAGGCGCGGACGGATGCCGTTCGGCCCGTCCGGAACCAGGAACGGCTCGCTCGACCGGGCCAGCCGCCGGAAGATCCCTCGGGCCCTGAAGTGCGCGATGACCTCGGCCGGGACGCGGCGGCCGACGATGGTCGAAACCCGGGTCGGATCGGTGTCGGACAGGTCCTGCTGGGAGGAGTAGGCCAGCACCCGGGACTGGTTGTCCTCGATGGTCACCGGCGCGTCCACGATCGCCGCGGCCGCGTCGGCCAAGGCGAAGAGCTCCTGGTGAACTCCAGCGTCCCCGGCGACGGGGGAGTCCGGCGCGGCGGCCCGGTCGATGACACCGCGCAGCAGCCACACCACGTGGGCCCAGCTGACGCTCGGCTGGAGCGCGATGAGCGTGACAAGCCACCGCTCGGCTGTAGCCACCACTGCCGGCTCCTGCGCCAGCCCGGTTCGCAGTACGACGCCTGAGGCGTTGCCGGCGGCGCAGCGCTCCAGGAGCTCAACCGCCTCTTCGGCGTTGCGCAGTCCCAGGCCTAGCACGAGGTCGCCCGGCTGGCCGGTAGCAGGCTCCTGCGGATCAGCCAGGAAGACGTCACGCACCTCGCCGTCGCCGCGGCCGGTGACAACGGTCTCGAACAGGGCTGGTCCGACAGCGACGACTAGGTCAGGCGCAGTGATCATGAGGTTATTGTGCGCTGCGCACTGTCATCAGTGTCATCAGTGGTGGGATCGCACCATGACAGTGCTGTCGCGGCGGCGCACCATCGAAGCATGGTCGCAGCAGGTTCTTCCGCACACACCGTCCCCGACCGGGTCGCCATTGTCGGCGCGGGCATGGTCGGCCTCGCCACCGCCTGGTTCCTCCAGGAGCGGGACATCGAGGTCACCGTGTACGACCGCGACGGCGTCGCCGCGGGCGCCTCCTGGGGCAACGCCGGCTGGCTCACCCCCGGCCTGGCCACTCCGCTGCCGGAACCGGCCGTGCTGAAGTACGGCGTCCGTGCGGTGCTGAGCCCCTCCTCGCCGGTCTACGTGCCGCCGACCGCCAGCCCGCGCCTGCTGTCGTTCATGACCCGCTTCGCCCGCAACAGCACCGCCGGCCGCTGGAAGACCGCGATGGAGTCGCTGGTCCCGATCAACCGGCAGGCGCTCGGCGCTTTCGACCTGCTGGCCAAGGCCGGCGTCGAGGCCGAGACGTACGAGGCGAAGTCCTTCCTGGCCGCCTACCGGACCGAGGCCGAGCGGTCGGTGCTGCTGGAGGAGATCGAGCACATCCACGCCGCCGGCCAGGGCATCGAGTTCGAGGCGATCACCGGGGACGACGCCCGGGAGATCGAGCCGTCGCTGTCCGACGAGATCGGCGCCGCGATCCGGCTGCACGGCCAGCGGTTCATCAACCCCGGCGAGTACGTCCAGCTGCTCGCCGACTCCATCGTCGCCCGCGGCGGCCGGATCCTGACCGGCGCGAACGTCTCCGACGTGGTCGACGAGATCCGCGGCGTCCGGATCGTCACCGCCGACGGCGAGAGCACGCCGTACGACGCGGTCGTGATGGCGACCGGCGCCTGGCTGGGCGACCTGGCCCGCCGGTTCGGCGTTCGGACCCTGGTGCAGGCCGGCCGCGGCTACTCCTTCAGCGTGCCGATCGCGCACGTTCCGGCCGGCCCGGTGTACTTCCCGGCGCAGCGCGTCGCCTGCACGCCGATCGGCGACCGGCTCCGGGTGGCCGGGATGATGGAGTTCCGCAAGCCCGACGCCGCCCTCGACCCGCGCCGGATCGACGCCATCGTCGAGGCCGCCCGCCCGCTGCTGCGCGACGCCGACCTCGACGCCCGCACGTTCGAGTGGGTCGGCCCGCGCCCGTGCACCCCCGACGGCCTGCCGCTGATCGGCGCCACCTCGTCCCCGCGCGTCTTCGCCGCCGGCGGCCACGGCATGTGGGGCATCACGCTCGGCCCGGTCACCGGCCAGCTGCTCGCCGAAACCATCACCACCGGCCGCCGCCCGTCCGAACTGGCCCCCTTCGACCCCCTCCGCTGACCCCCGACCTCCCGCCTCCCTGAGCGGGACCGCACCACCCGTCCCCGGCTGGACGGGCAGCAGTCCTCCGTCTGCGCCTGGACGGACGCAGTACCCCGCAGTTTGCGCGGGACGCACCACCCCGCCCCTGCGCGGGACGCAGTACCCCCGCTCGCGCCTGGAGCGGGTCGCACCACCCCCGACCCCCTGAGGGGGCGCACCACTCCGCTCGTGCTGGAGCGGACAGCACCATCCCGTTCAAACAGGAGCGGGCAGCACCACCTGACCGGGATTTCCCCGAGACCGGTCACCAGAAGCGTGGTTCCCCGCCTCCCTGCAAGGCGCGGGAACCACGCTCTCTGCGGTTTCGCTCAAAAGGCCCCGGTACCCGTCCGAAGACGGCCACCGGGGCCTTGATCCGTGCGTCAGCCACTGCGCGACCGCGCGTCGATGGCTCGCTGACCTCAGCTTGCACCACCAACGCCCGCTCACTTCAGCGAGCACAAACCGCGCCCCTCAGTGCACGCGTACTCAGTCCAAGCGCACTCAGTGCGTGTGCGGCTCAGTCCCGTGCTCGGCCTCGTGCGCCGCGATCTGCGCACGCACCTCTTCCATGTCCACCGCCCGCAGCTGGCTGATCAGATCCTCCAGCGCGGCCGCCGGCAGCGCACCCGGCTGGGAGTACAGCACCACACCGTCCCGCACCGCCATCAGCGTCGGGATCGACCGGATCTGGAACGCCTGCGCCAGCTCGACCTGCGCCTCAGTGTCCACCTTGCCGAAGGTGATGTCGCTGTGCGTCTCGGACGACTTCTCGAACACCGGCCCGAACATCTTGCACGGACCACACCACTCAGCCCAGAAGTCCACCAGGACGAGCCCGTCGGAACCGACGACCTCGTCGAAGTTCTGCTGGGACAGCTCGACCGTTGCCACTACGACCTCCGAAGATAGGGAATACCCGCTGTACAACACCGCCACCCCCGCCGGTGTTCCCACGCACCGCCCGACCAGCTTCCCCACCCCGCCGAACGCACCGCAGCACTCCCACCCTCACACACCACACCCCAGAACCCCACCCAGCACCCACCCCAACCCCGCGAACCGCCCGCACACCCCCACCGGACGCCACCCGTACCGCCTTCCCAGCCCGTTTCGAACGCCCGGCGCCGTCTCCGCGCCCCAGCAGTACGCCCACGCCGCCAGCCTCGGCTCCGACGCCGCCAACTTCGCGCGGACCCGTACCCCGCGCCGCCGTCCAGCCCGTACGGCCTGACGATGCTCACTGCGCCTCCTCGAGCACCTCGGTAGCCCCGACTCCGCCTCGCGCCCCACCCGGTACGCCGCGCCGCCCGCACCGGGCCTCCGACGCCGCCGGCCGCGCGGACACCAACGGCACACCCGCCGCGCAGCCAACTCCCACGCCGCCTCGTGCCCGACGCGGTACGCCGCGCCGCCCGCACCGGGCCTCCGACGCCGCCGGCCGCGCGGACACCAACGGCACACCCGCCGCGCAGCCAACTCCCACGCCGCCTCGTGCCCGACGCGGTACGCCGCGCCGCCCGCACCGGGCCTCCGACGCCGCCGGCCGCGCGGACACCAACGGCACACCCGCCGCGCAGCCAACTCCCACGCCGCCTCGTGCCCGACGCGGTACGCCGCGCCGCCCGCACCGGGCCTCCGACGCCGCCGGCCGCGCGGACACCAACGGCACACCCGCCGCGCAGCCCCAACTCCCACGCCGCCTCGTGCCCGACGCGGGACCCGCCCGCATCTGACAACCGACACCGCCAGCCTCGCGCGGACCCGTACGCCGCACCCGCCGTCCAGCCTCGGCTCCGACCGTCGCCAGCACCGAGCCCCGTACGCCGCACCTCCTCTCACGCGCACTGGAAGTCCGACGCCGCTCACCGGGATCCCGGCCAGCAGCCCTCGAACTTCGACCCCGCCTGGCTCCGATCCGGCAGTCGCCCGCCGTCCCGCCCCCGCCTCCACGCAGCAGCGAGACCAGCCACTCGACTCCTCGGACGCGCTCGCCACCGCCGCCGCCCCGCCCGGACACCCGACGACGCCGTACCCCGCACCTCCGATGCCGACGCATCGCCGTTCCACCGGCACAGGACGTCCGGCGACGCCGCCCGCCGCCCCACCCCCCCGTGGCACCTCCGACGCTGCGGCCGGTGGTCCCGCCCGCACCAACGTCCGACCCAGCGGCCCGCCACCCCAACTTCCGATGCAGCGGCCCGCCACCCCCACTTCCGACGCCGCAGCCCCCTTGCGCATCACTTCCGACGCCACCGTCCCGTCACCGCCTACGCCGCATCGCCGTCCCACCCCCACGGCGCCTCCGACGCGCTGGCCTTGCGCGCAGACCTGTCCGCCGCGCGCCGTCGAGCCCTCGCAGACTCCGCCCTCACCTGGCTCTGAACCCCGCACCACCGTCGCACCGCCACGGCACCATCCGACGCCCGGCAGCCGGTGTCCCATCCTGTGACGCCCCGGCCCCGCGCCGATCCCGTACGCCCCATCCCGTTGTCCTGGCACCGGCCGTTGCACGCGATGACCGACTCGTTCACCCGGGCCGGCTCCACCGGCACGGCACCTCGAGGCCCGCGCATCGTCGCCCCGCCGCACGTCCGCAACCTGGCTTCATCGCTTGCCCGACCCGAGCGGCGGCCGTCCCCCGGGACGCCGCCGACGAACCCCAGCCGCGCACCAGCGACTCAGGCCGCGCCCCAGCGACTCCTGCCGGCCAACTGGCCCCCACGCCAGCAACCGCCCGTCGACGTGATCCGCACCAAGCGGCCGAAGGTGCGCCCGCCCGGCTTAGCGCACCCCACTCATGAACGCCCACCAACCAACAACTGAATGACCCGACCAACCTCTCACGAACAAACGGTTGACCGAGCCCAAGATCCCCCGGGCAGCGCAGCAACCCGGGGAATCTGCCCTTCCGGCGAGGGGTGTGCGACGTGTTCGGTGGGCAGGATCAGAACGGCATGTCCACGAACGGGGAGGTGTAGTCGTGCACTTCGTCGAGAATCGCCGCGGCCGCCTCCGGCGTCAGCTCGGCCCGCTCGCGCTCGGCAACGATCATCTGCTGCAGCAACCGGGTCTCGCCGGCCGTCGCCAGACCGGTGATCTCCGGATGGCCGTTCAGCAGCCAAGCGGTGGCAGCGGTGATGTAGCGCTGCTCGTCGAACGGCTGGTACCAGGTGTCGTAGTTCTTCTGCTCGCCTTCTTGCCAGTTCCGCCGGGCGATCATCTTGATCGTCATCAGCGCCGCGTCCGACGCCTTCACCACCTCGACCAGCGCGGCATAGTCGTCGGCGTACTGCGGGTCGGAGGCGAGCCGGTAGTTCAGCGGCGTCAGCACCGAGTCGAAGTCGAACCGCCGCAACCCCTCCCGGTGCACCGACGGCGCCGCGGCGGTGTGACCGGTGATGCCGATCGCACCGACCATGCCTTCCTCCTTCGCCCGGATCGCGGCCTCGAGCGAGCCGCCCTTGCCGGTGACCAGGTCGAGATTCTCCAGATCGCAGACAGCGTGCATCTGGATCAGGTCGATCCGGTCGGTTTGCAGAAGTTCGAGCGAACGATTGATCTCCGACCACGCTTCGTGATACGTGCGCCGTCCGGTCTTGGTCGCCAGGAAGATCCGGTCCCTGATCTCGCCCATCCGCGGCCCCAGCCGCCGCTCCGCGTCGCCGTAGTCGGCGGCGACGTCGAAGTGGTTGATGCCGGCGTCGAGCGCCTCCTGGATCGAGGCGTCGGCCCGGTCCTGATCCACCGCTCCCAGCGCGGCCGCGCCGTAGATCAGGACCGAGCTCTGGTGCTCAAGCCGTCCCAGCCGTCGAGTCTCCATAACCAGTCCTTCCAGGGGTCAGCACAGTCACGAAGAACCTATTACTTTGACCCCGCGCCACGACAGAGTTTTCCACAGGCCGATCACGGGAACCCATTACTATGCGTGACGGGTTGATGCGTTCCTTACCATGTCCTTCGCACGGATTTTCGAACCTGTCCGCGGCGTGTGGCATGGTGTGCGCTGCCTGATCGAGCCGAGAGCAGGCATGAGAGAGGAGCTATGGCGACGGTGTCGAAGGTGTCACGCTTCGGACGGAAGTGTGCATCTGCCTCCGAGTGGGGTAACAGTATGGCTGCGGGGAGCGATGGAGCATCCGGATCCTGGTCTCAGGACTCCCGGTGGACAGTTGCTTGCCGTATCCTCCCGGCTACTGTCCGCATAACTGCTGTCTGAGGGGCGGGGAGAGATGAGTTGGTGGCGAACGTTGCTGAATCTGCCGCCAAAAGGTGAGCACTGGTCGGATCAGCGACGGACAAAGAAGCCGGGCAAGAAGTCCAGCCCGCAGGACACCGCACCGGAGTGGTGGCAGCACCCCGACGGCCCGGTGTTGCCCACCCCTCGCCAGGCTCAGGGAGTCGCCTCGCAGTACAGCGGCCCACCGGCTCCCGGCGGCGTGATGGCGCCTCCGCGACGGCCGCAACCCCCTGACGCAGCTCGTACGGCGGCCCCGCCGCAGCACGTGGCCCCAGGCCCGCGGCCGCCCGAGCGGCTCAGGCAACGGTCTCCGCACGGAGCCCACGCGGCACCCCAGCCGCCGCGTGGACCGGTGGAGCCGAGTCAGACCCCGTGGGCCACCGAGCCAGAGTCGTCGTTCTCGACCTGGGCCCGGCGGTTCTTCCGCGGCCTCGTCGTCGCCGTTCTGCTGCTTGCGGCGATCAGCGGCGTCCGGTCCTGGATCCGGCCGGTCAACGGCCCGTCGACCGTCGTCACCAACCAGTCGGGCTACCCGACCGACGAAGCCCGCGCCGTCGCCACCCGGTACGCCGTCTCGTACCTGAACTGGGACGAGGGCAACCCGGACGCGCGTCCGGCCCAGGTCGGCATCGACCTCGCCGCCGGGCTCGACGCCCGGGCCGGCTGGAACGGGCGTGGCAAGCAAACCGCCAACGCGGCGTACCCGGGTGAGGTCAAGGTCGACCCGGGCGGTGTCGCGGCGGTCGTCGACGTCCGGGTGCAGGTCCGGCCGTTCACCAAGCAGGGCCGCGGCTGGGTCGGCGGCGCCTACACCTGGCAGCGCGTCTCGGTGCCGGTCGCCCGGACGTCCTCGCGGGTCGTCGCCAGCGGCCCGCCGACGTTCGTCGCGGACGAGCGGGTGCCGCTGCCGGACAACATGCCCGAGGCCGGCGTACCGGACGACAACCTGACCGCGGCCACCCTGAAGGACGCCGAGGCGTTCTTCAGCGCGTTCGCGGAGTCCGATGCGAAGGTCGAGGCGGTGACCGCACCGGGCGCGGGGATCCGCAGCCTGAACGGGGCCGTCAAGCTCGCGGACGTGAAGGACTGGCAGGTTTTCACCGGAAACGATGACGAGCGCCGGGCCACCGCCGCCGTCACCTGGGACGGGACGGGGGACACCACCCTCGACCAGACCTACACGCTCACCTTGCGGCGGACCGTCGCCGCGGACGGAGCACAACGATGGCAAGTGGCTGCCGTCGGATGACCACAGCTGACCGCCGTCGGACCACCAGAACACCTTGGGAGACACCGCAATGATGACGACCTACCAACTGGCCGCGAGCGTGGTGGAGCTCGCCGCGCCGCTCGCCGACCCCAACGTCCCGACCGGCGCGGACTTCAAGGACTGGGTCCTCGTCATCGCGGGGAACATCTTCATCGCCATCCTCGTGCTGCGTGCCATCGGGCACTACTTCAAGCGGGAGTGGGGCGAGCTCTTCGGGCACATCGCCGCCGGTGTCCTGGTCGGCGGGCTGATCTACGCCAACAACCAGACCATCAACGTGCTCAAGGGCTTCTGGGGACTGCTCTCCGGAGGTAGCTGAATGCGTGTCGGCCGGACCCTGACCCACCACTTCGAGATCGAGACCCGGCAGTACGACCTGCTCGGCATCGACCTCGGAGAAGGCGCCCGTCGGCGGATGATCATCTTCGGCGCGGTGATCATCCTGCTCTGGATCGCCCTGCTCGTCCCGATCATCGGGGTGCCGCAGAAACCCACCGTCAGCCTGTACGTCGTACCGCCGTTCGTGATCACCGCGTTCGGCTGGCGCGCGGGCAAGCACCACGAACGCCGCCGCCGGGTGACCGAGTGGGCGCTGGCCGTCCGCTACGCGTTGCGCGCGCACCGCCCGATCATCGGTCTCGGCGCCCGGGCCGCCGACAAGACGGAGTACCTGCCATGGCGTGAGCGCGTCGCGACCCAGAAGATGGCCGGCCTGGCCAAGGCCCGGGTGACCCCGGAGTGGGATCGCGAGGTTGTGGAGGAGCTCGACCCCCAGGTCCGCGCCGGTGCGGACATCACCGTGAACCAGCGGGCCCGCCTACTGGGGGCAGACCACGTGCAGAGGGTCAGTCGCAGGACGACGTCGGGGAAGAGGCACTGATGAAGATCGCTGACAAGCTCCTGAACCTGGTCGGGGTCGGCCGCGAACGCGGACTGCCGCCGCCGCGCCTGGTCGCCATCGCCGACGGCCTGCTGGTCACCGAGCGCAGCGCCGAGGCGTGGTTCCTGATCTCGGTCGCGAACACCGACCTGGCCACCGAGGCCGAGCAGGACGCCGCTCTCGACGCCGCGGTCAGCGCGGCCGCGACGATCCTCGGCGACCGGCTCAGCCACCTCAAGGTGGTCTGGGGCCGCTCCACCGGCCAGGACTACCTGGACAGCATCGCCGGCCACTACCGCCTCGGCGACCACGAGGCCTGGGCGCAGACCCGCGCGGACCGGATCGACGAGATGCGCATGCCGGAGCGGTACGTCGCGCTCGGTGTCCACCTGAGTGACCGGGATCCGCGCGCCACCGCGCAGGTCCGCGGTTCGATCAGCGACGCCCTCGGTACGACGTCCTGGCGGGTCAGCGCCCGCGAGCTCGCGCACCTCGATGAGCGGGTCCGCAAGCTCGCCCGTCAGCTCGGTTCGACGGTCTGGCGCGCGCACACCGCGCCGGCCGAGGTGATCTCCTGGCTGATCAGCCGTGAGATGCACCGCGGCGCCGTCGCGGCTCCCCGCCGGGGTCTGATCACCGGCGCCTCGCTGGCCCGCCTCACGGCCGGACGAGTCGTGCCGTACACCGACCACCTGCGCATCTACGACACCCGCGGCCAGATCGCGGCGTACACGACCGTGCTGGCGATGACCGACTTCCCGGAGGAGCTCGAAACCCCGGGCCCGGGGGAGTGGCTGCGCACACTGTCCGAGATCAAGGCGATCGACGACGACGGCGACGAGATCGACGTCACCGTCGAGGCGTCGGTCCGGTTCCGGGTGCTGACCAAGAAGACCGCGCGGCACCTGGTCGACGAGACCCGTAAGAGCGCCAAGGAGCAGCGCCGCTCGGCCGCCAAGGGCACCGCCGAGGAGACCGCCGACGAGATCGTCGAGACCGAGCGGGTGATGCGCGAGGTCAAGCGCGATATCAACCGCAGCGGCCTGACCCTGGTCGAGGACCACCCCCGTCTGTTGGTCAGCGCGGACACCCGCGAGGACCTCGAGACGTACGTCGACGCGGTCATCGCGCACTACGCCGACCGCGGCATCACCGTGGCCGCCGGCGCCGACGAGCAGCGCGACCTGTGGCTGGAGTCGCTGCCCGGCGACCAGCTCCGGGTGCCCGACCTCGGCCATGTCCGTGAGTCGACCGCGTTCTTCGGTTCCTGGTTCTGGGGCGGCGCGTCGATCGGTGACGCGACCGGCCCTGCGATCGGCTACCTCACCGGCTCCACGCCCGGACTGGTCCGCTTCGACGCGGCCGCCGGTTCGGCGCTCGGTGACGCGACCACGACGTTGTTCCTCGGCCGATCCGGTCGAGGCAAGACGACGGCCGCGATGCTCGGGGGCCTCGACTCCGCGTTCGCCGGGGCCTGGGTGCCGCTGCTCGACCTGAAGGGCGACGCGGGCGGCGTCTCGGCCGTCGCCGCGGAGTACGGCGTACCGACGGCTGTCATCGAGATCACCGCCCAGTTCTCCGGTGCTGCGGACCTGCTTCGCGTGCTGCCGATGGACGACGCGTTGCTGCAAGCCCCGTCGCAGCTGATGCTTCTGCTACCTCCACATCTGCGCGGCGCGGCCGAAGCTCCCGTTGTCGCCGCGACGCGCGCCGAGATCCAGTCGCCCGATCCATCGTCGTGGGGCGTCATCCAACGGCTCTGCGCCTCCGAGTCGGAGACCACCAGGACCGTCGGCTTCGCCTTGCGCGACCTCGTCGAGACCGGCCTGGGTTCGGTCGTCGCCGGCCCTCCTTCGGGTCTCTCCTCGCTGACCACGAACCCGGGCCTTTGGGTCGTCCAGATGCCAGGCCTCACCCTGCCCTCGCCGGAGTCCGCGCCCGAGTCGTGGTCCCCGATCGAGCGCGTCGGCATGGCCTGCCTGCGCGGCTGCCTGGCCTGGATGGTCCGGACGACCGGTCGCCGGGAGTTCCGCGGCCGCTCCAAGGTCGTCATCGTGCCCGAGGTCCACCTGCTCACCAAGACTCCGGACGGTGCCAGCTTCCTGGACTACATCGCCCGTGTCGGCCGTGCCCTCGGCGCCTCGCTGGTGCTGGACACGCAGGACCCGGCGTCGATCCTGAAGCTGCCCGGTCTGGTCGAGCAGATCACCACCCTGTTCGCCTTTTCGCTGCGTTCCCGCGAGCAGGTCGACTCCCTGCTCGAGCTCCTCGGCCGGCCGCAGACCCCGCCGTACCAGACGCTTGTCCGCGGCATCAACACCGCTGGCAACGGCAAGAGCATCCGGCACGGTCACTGCATCATGCGCGACCGTTGGGACGAGGTCGCCACCGTCCAGATCGACATCCCGAGCCAGCGCGTCGCCGACCTCCTGCGCACCACCCCGGAGTCCGACCGCGACCTCGAACCGACCCAGCCGATCATCGCGCCGTACGAAGAGCCGGACCCGTTCGCCGACGACGAGGAAGACCTCCTGCCCGAGCCGGCCTCCACGGCCCACGCCCAGGCCGAGGCGCACACCCAGGTCGACCCGCCTGTCCACCCGGAGGACCCAACCCTTCTCCCGCAGGACGAGCCGACCCCTGCCTACACCAACGGCGCCACCCCCGCGGCCAGTCCGGCAACGCACTCCAACGGCGCCACCCCGGCGCCTGCTGTCCCTCAACTGACCGGCGCCACCCAGGCCCAGTCATTCCCGGGCGCCCAACCCAGCAGCGCAACCCGGATGCCGCACCCAGGAGACGGGACGCAGGTACCTCCAGCCCCTCACCCCAACGGCGCCGCCTCCGCCACCCCCCACACCCCTGCCAACGGCAGCACCCCCGCACCCCACCCCGCCGCCCCCTCCCAAGCCACCCCTCCGGTAGCCCAGCAAAGCGGCACCGCCCCAGCCCCCGCCGCCCCCAACGGCAACGGCCACACCCCCCACCCCTCCCGCCACGAAGCCCCCATCGGCCCCGACGAGGTCTACGACCAAGAGGCCGACGACCCCGGCTACAACAAGGCCATGTACAACCCGACCCCACCCGAAACGAGCCCCAGTCCCGGCAAGAAGGAGCACGTCGGATGAGGCGGGTGCGCAGGCTTCGAACTGCGCTCACCGTTTTCGCCGTCACCACCATCCTCACCTGCCAGACCGCCCTGGCCGCCGACCCCGACACCGGCCCCACCAACCCCACCGGCTTCGGCGACCTTCTCCCCACCCCCGACCTGACCCACGGCGACACCCGAACCCTGTTCGAGCAGTACAGTCCGACCGTCTATGGGCTGGACTTCGAGAGCAGCTTCCGGGACCCGGTGGAAGCGGTCTTCAACGGCTACGCCCACATGGTGATGCTCTACATCGTCGCCATCACCCGGGCGGCGATCTCGGTCGGATGGTGGCTGTTCTCCTTTACCGACATCAAGCCGCTCACCGACACTGCGGCAGCTGCGATCGGCTCTGTGAATACAGAGTTGGTGGGCTGGCTGTTGCCGTCGGCTCTGGCTTTCGGTGGCATCGCCGCGTACGCGCAACGCCGAGCGAACGGCAGCGCTATGGGACAGCTGGTTTGGGTCTTCGCCGCTGGTCTGCTGGCCACGAGCTTCGCGGTTGCACCGACGACCTGGCTCACCGGCGTCGACGGTGCTCGGCAGGTCGGCTCGGACGCCGTTGTCGGCACCTCGAACGAGGTTCTCGGGGACACCGTCAAGGTGCCTATTCCGTGGCCGGACCCGAGCTTCTCCGGTACGGCGCGCGACAACCTGCTGCGCAAATCAGGGGATGCGACGTGGCGAGGGCGTCTACCCGCTGCCGGAGGCGCAGCGGGACCGGTTCCTGGTCAAGATCGACGTCCCGCACCCGCGCGGGCACGAGGAGTTCGAGATCCTGCGCCGGATGAGCGTCGACCCGCCGCAGCCGCGCCAGGTGCTGCAGCCGGAGACGATCATGGAGCTGCAGCGCTCGGCCGAGCAGGTGTTCGTGCACAACCTGGTCGCCGAGTACGCCGTCCGGCTGGTGATGGCGACCCGGACCCCGACCGACTTCCACCTGCCCGACCTGGAGCCGATCATCGAGCTCGGCGTCAGCCCGCGCGCCACCCTCGGCCTGATCTCCGCCGGCCGGGCGCTGGCGCTGATCCACGGCCGCGACTACCTGCTGCCGAGCGACGTCCAGACCGTCGCGCTGGACGTGATGGGTCACCGGCTCGGCCTGACGTTCGACGCGGTCGCGGACAACATCGACCCGCGTGCGGTGGTCGAGCGGATCCTCGCCACCGTGCCGCCGCCGCAGCCGGTCTGGCGCGACGGCCACGACAGCGGCCGCCCCGAGTTCGTCTGATAATGGCCAACCGACCAGACCCGCGGGTTGCGATGACGATCTCGCAGCTCGCTCCCGAACGCGCGCTGCGGCGGCTCGAGCTGACCGTCGTACGGCGGCTGGAGGGGTACCTGCACGGCGAGCACCTCGGCCTGCTGCCCGGGCCCGGCACCGAGCTGGCCGAGGCGCGGGAGTACCAGGTGGGCGACGACGTCCGGCGGATGGACTGGGCCGTCACTGCCCGGACGACGATGCCGCACGTGCGCGACCTGATCGCGGACCGCGAGCTGGAGACCTGGGCCCTGGTCGACCTGTCCGCCTCGATGGACTTCGGCACCTCGCAGCTGGAGAAGCGCGAGCTGGCGGTCGCCGCCGTCGCCACGGTCGGCTTCCTGACCCATCGGCTCGGCGACCGGTTCGGTGGGCTGATGCTGCGCGACTCGACGCTGCGACGCTGGCCGGCCCGCTCCGGGCGGCTCGCGCTGTACGGGCTGCTCCGGGCGTTGCTCGCCGAGAAGGACCACGGCGAGCACAAGGCCCGCAGCGACCTGGCCGGCGCACTGGAGTCGATGGCCCGGACGCAGCGCAAGCGCGGCCTGCGCGTGGTGGTGTCCGACTTCCTCACCCCCGAAGACGGCGAGATCGACGCCCGGATGGAACCGTCGTGGGAGCGCGCGATGCGCAAGCTGACCGCGCAGCACCAGGTGCTCGCGGTGGAGATCGTCGACCCCCGCGAGCTCGAGCTGCCGAACATCGGTGTGGTGATGATCGGCGACCCGGAGACCGGTGCGGTCCGTGAGATCGACACCCGCAAACGCCGGGTCCGCCAGGAGTACGCCGCGGCGGCACTCGCACAGCGGGAACGCACCAGGACCGCCCTGCGTAGGGTGGGAGCCGGACACCTGGTTCTGCGGACCGACCGTGACTGGGTCGCCGACACCGTGCGGTTCGTGCTCGCCTACAAGCGAGTCGCACCGCGCCTGCACCAACCGCCGAAGGGAGTGGCTCGCTGATGGAGTTCCTGTCTCCGGCCCGACTCTGGTTCCTGCTGCTGATCCCGTTGGTGGTCGCGGCGTACATCTACCTGCAGCACCGGCGCGCGCAGTACGCGCTGCGCTTCACCAACATCGCGCTGCTCGACCGGGTGGCGCCCCGCCGGCCGCAGTGGCGCCGGCACGTCGCCGTCGCGCTGGCGCTGCTCGCCGCGGCGACCTGCATCGTCGCGTTCGCGCAGCCCAAGGACGAGGTCAAGGTGCCGCGGGAACGGGCCACGATCGTGGTCGCGATCGACGTCTCGCTGTCGATGATGGCCACTGACGTCGACCCGAACCGGCTGGAGGCGGCGAAGAAGTCGGCGAAGAACTTCGTCAACCAGCTGCCGTCGAAGTTCAACGTGGCGCTGGTGAACTTCGCCGGGACCGCGTCGATCATCGTGCCGCCGACCACCGACCGGGCCACCGTGCAGCGCTCGATCGACGGGCTGGAGCTGGCCGAGTCGACCGCGACCGGTGAGGGCATTTTCACCTCACTGCAGGCGCTGACTCAGGTTCCGCCGGACCCGGAGCACCCGAACGACCCGGCCCCGGCGCGCATCGTGCTGCTGTCCGACGGCAAGCGCACCGTCGGCCGGACCGCGCAGGAAGGCGCCCAGGCGGCGAAGGAGAAGAACACCCCGATCTACACGATCACCTTCGGCACCGACTCCGGCTTCATCGAGATGGACGGGATCCGGCAGCGGGTTCCCCCGGACCGCGCCGAGCTGCGCAGCGTCGCCGAGATCACCGGCGGCGAGGCCTACACGGCGGAGTCGGCCGGCGAGCTGGAGGACGTCTACAAGGACATCGGCTCCTCGGTCGGCTACGACAAGGTCGACAAGGAGGTCACGTCGCGGTTCGCCGGAATCGCGATGCTCTTCACGCTCGGCGCCGCCGGAGCCTGCGTCGCGATGGCCACCCGCTTCCCGTAGGACGCCGCGTACGGCGGTCTGACGGCCGCGACCACCTCACCGGGACCGTGAACAAGGCACGACCTGTTCGCGGTCCGCGGTCCGTGTTCACGCTTGCCCTGGTGGGGTTTCGGACCGATCGGTGCCGGATTGCGACACGACGGTGATGTAGTTGACACGGCGAGGTGGCTGGTGTCAGCGGGGCCGGTGGTGCAAGATGGGTCTCGCTGTCCGGGACTTTCGAGACCGTGTTCGAGAACGCTGGGGAAGGCGCAGCTCGAGCACAAGGAGGTCCTGGTGGCGACGACTCGTGGCGTTTTGTACGTCCACACGGTGCCGTCAGCGCTGTGCCCGCATGTCGAGTGGGCAGCGGGCGGCATCCTTGGCGTGCCTGTGAAGCTGGACTGGACGCCACAACCGGCGGCCCAGGGCACGTACCGGGCCGAGCTGTCGTGGCAGGCGGAAGCCGGCACGGCGGCGAAGCTGGCGTCGGCCCTGCGCGGATGGCAGAAGCTGCGGTTCGAGGTCACCGAGGAACCCAGCAACGGCGTCGAGGGTGAGCGCTACTCGTTCACGCCGACGCTCGGGGTGTTCCACGCGACGACCGGGGTGCACGGCGACATCATGGTGCCCGAGGACCGGCTGAAGGCCGCGATGCTCAAGGCCGCCAGCGGCGAGGCGGATCTGAGCGAGGAGGTGGAGCGGTTGCTCGGCCGGCCGTGGGACGACGAGCTCGAGCCCTTTCGCTACGCGGGTGACGGTGCTCCGGTCCGCTGGCTGCACCAGGTGGTCTGACCAGTGAATCAACCGCTCGACAAACCTGAGAACTTGGCAAGAATGCCCTGAAGGCAGGAGCTTTCGGCGGCGGTTTGCTCCATGCTGGACCCAGAACTTCCGCAGCCACCGGCTGCGGACCAGGCCGTGGCCGCTGGGCCACCGGGTGTCGGGACACCCCCGGTTGTCGCAAACAGCGGCCGCACCACGTGAAAGGGCGCGAACCCCTCGGGTTCGCGCCCTTTCTGCTGCGGGGAGCTCAGAGCGGGATGTTGCCGTGCCGGCCGCGGACCCGGCCGGTGGACTCCGCGGCGGCGATCGCGGCGGCCAGGGCCGAGCGCGTCTTGGCCGGCTCGACGACCTCGTCGACAACGCCGATCTCGCGGGCCCGCTCGATGCCACCGGCGATCTTCTCGTGCTCGGCGGCCAGCTCGGCCTCGACCTGCGGCCGCAGCTCCACCGGGACCTCGGCCAGCTTGCGCCGGTGCAGGATCCGGATCGCGGCCACCGCGCCCATCACCGCCACCTCGGCCCGCGGCCAGGCGAACACCCGGGTCGCGCCGAGCGAGCGCGCGTTCATCGCGATGTAGGCGCCGCCGTAGGTCTTGCGGGTGACCAGCGTGACCCGCGGTACGACGGACTCCGCGAACGCGTGCAGCAGCTTGGCACCCCGGCGGACGACGCCGTCCCACTCCTGGCCGACCCCCGGCAGGTAGCCCGGGACGTCGACCAGCACGACCATCGGGACGCCGAACGCGTCGCACATCCGGACGAACCGGGCCGCCTTCTCCGCGCTCAGCGCGTCCAGGCAGCCGCCCAGCCGCAACGGGTTGTTGGCGATCACGCCGACCGTGCGCCCGCCGAGCCGGCCGAGCGTGGTGACGATGTTCGGCGCCCACCGCTGGTGCAGCTCGACGCCGGAGTCCTCGTCGAGCACGCCGCCGACCAGCGGATGGACGTCGTACGCGCGCTTGGCCGACTCCGGCAGCAGGCCGGACAGGTCGGTGTCCGGGACGTCGCCGGACACCTCGCCCTGGTTCGCGAACAGGTCGGCCAGCCGGCGGGCCTGCTCGATCGCGGCCGCCTCGGAGTCGGTGGTGATGTGCACGACCCCGGACCGCCGGCCGTGCGGCTCGGGACCGCCCAGCCGCAGCATGTCGACGTCCTCGCCGGTGACCGAGCGAACGACGTCCGGGCCGGTGACGAAGATCCGGCCCTCCGGCCCGAGCACCACCACGTCGGTCAGCGCCGGCCCGTACGCCGCGCCGCCGGCGGCCGGGCCGAGCACCACCGAGATCTGCGGGATCTTGCCCGAGGCCTGGGTCATCTCGAAGAAGATCTTGCCGACCGCGTGCAGGCTGAGCACGCCCTCGGCCAGCCGGGCGCCGCCGGAGTGCCACAACCCGATGATCGGCAGTTCCTCCTGCCGCGCCACCTGGTACGCCGTCACGACCACGTCGCAGCCCGCGTCGCCCATCGCGCCGCCCATCACGGTGGCGTCGGAGCAGAACGCGACCACCGGCGCACCGGAGATCGTGCCGCGGACCGCGAGCATGCCGGACAGGTCGTCCGGGGTGATCAGGTCGAGCGAACCCGGGTCGAGCAGGGCCGTCAGCCGGGCGACCGGGTTACGCGGGTCCTGCTCGCGCGGCAGTTTGGCCGGTTTCACGGGGGCGGTGGTCATGGCATCTCCCGGTGCTCGGAGGAAACAACGCCGGCCGGGTGGCGAGCCGGGGATGTGGGCCGGCCCAGGAAGACCCGGGCCGGCCGAAGGGCTGACGAGCGAGTCGTCACACCGTCTTGAAGGCCAGGGCGACGTTGTGGCCGCCGAAGCCGAAGGAGTTGTTCAGCGCGGCCAGGTCCCCGTCACCCAGCTTGCGCTGCTCGGTGGCGATGTCGAGCTCGACGGCGTCGTCCTGCTTGTCCAGGTTGATGGTGGGCGGAACCACCCGGTGGTGCAGCGCGAGCACGGTCGCGATGGACTCGACCGCACCGGCCGCGCCGAGCAGGTGCCCGAACATCGACTTCGGCGCGGTCGCGACCGCCCGGTCGGCGGCGCTTCCCAGCGCCTTGCGGATCGCCACCGACTCGGCGACGTCACCGGCCGGGGTCGAGGTGGCGTGCGCGTTGATGTGCACGATGTCGTCGGCGGCCAGGTCGCCCTCCTGCAGCGCCATCAGCATCGCCCGCTCCGCGCCGGAACCGGCCGGGTCGGGCTGCACGATGTCGTGGCCGTCGGCGGTGATGCCCGAGCCGGCCAGTTCGGCGTAGATCTTGGCGCCGCGGGCGACCGCGTGCTCGTAGGTCTCCAGCACCAGGATGCCGGCACCCTCGCCGAGCAGGAAGCCGTCCCGGTCGGCGTCCCACGGCCGGGAGGCCCGCTCGGGCTCGTCGTTGCGCCGGCTCAGCGCCATCATCTGGCCGAAGGCGGCCAGCGGCAGGCCGGCGATCGACCCCTCCGCGCCGCCGGCGACGACGATGTCGGCGCGGCCGAGCTGCAGCTGGTCGGCGGCCAGCGCGATCGCGTCGTTGCTGGAGGCGCAGGCCGACACCGGGGTGCGGACACCGGCCAGGGCGCCGAGCTCGAGACCGACGTTGGCGGCGGCCGAGTTCGGCATCAGCATCGGGATCGCCAGCGGCGAGACCCGGCGCGGCCCGTTGCGCAGCGCGTCGTAGTTGGTCAGCGTGGTGAGCAGGCCGCCGATGCCGGTGGCGATCGAGACACCGAGGCGCGTCTTGTCCAGCTCGACGTCGGCCAGACCGGAGTCGGCCCAGGCCTCCCGGGCGGCGACCACCGCGAACTGCGCGTTGCGGTCCAGCCGCCGGGCCTTGACCCGCTCGATGATCTCGGTGGGCTCGACGGCGGCCGGCGCGGCGATCTTGACCGGCAGCTCCTCCACCCAGTCCGCGGTCAGCAGCTTGGCGCCGGACCGGCCGGCCAGCAGCGCCTCCCAGGTGCTGGCGACGTCGCCCCCGACCGGGGTCGTCGCTCCGAGCCCGGTGATCACGACTCGGGTCTTCGACATGGTTACCTCAATCCTTCGGCGGTGCAGCGGGTTCGGGACAACGGGCGATCGGCCCGCGGCCGGTGCTCACCGGGCGGGTGGCCCGGTGAGCGCACGGCTGCCAGCACGATCGAGAGGACTCGATCAGCCGTTCTGGGCGCGCTCGATGAACGCGACCGCGTCGCCGACGGTCTTCAGGTTCTTGACCTCGTCGTCGGGGATCTTCACGCTGAACTTCTCCTCGGCGGCCACCACGACCTCCACCATGGAGAGCGAGTCGACGTCGAGGTCGTCGGTGAAGGACTTGTCCAGCTGGACGTCCTCGACCGGGATGCCCGCGATCTCGTTGACGATCTCGGCGAGGCTGGAGCGGATCTCTTCGGTGCTGGCCATCAGTGTTTGTTCCCTTTCGGATTTCCGGTGTCGTACCTGTGTGCCGGGCCGGCCACCTGAGCCGTCCCGGACGTCTTCGTCACGGCAGGCGAATCACCTGGGCGGCGAAGACCAGGCCCGCGCCGAAGCCGATGATCAGGGCCAGGTCGCCGCTTTTCGCCTCGCCGTTCTCGCGCAGCGTACTGATCGCGAGCGGGACGGAGGCGGCCGAGGTGTTGCCCTGCCGCTCGATGTCGCGGGCCACCGTGACGTGGTCGGGCAGCTTCAGCGTGCGCCGCATCGCGTCGGTGATCCGCATGTTCGCCTGGTGCGGCACGAACAGGTCCAGGTCCTCGGCCTTCACGCCGGCCACGTCCAGCGCCTGCTGCGCGGTCTTGGC
The DNA here is from genome assembly GCF_000024345.1 of Kribbella flavida DSM 17836. NCBI lineage: Bacteria > Bacillati > Actinomycetota > Actinomycetes > Propionibacteriales > Kribbellaceae > Kribbella > Kribbella flavida. Next base: position 2,688,252 of record NC_013729.1, read on the forward strand.
CATCTCGAACGACGCCCAGCGGAACACCGGGTTGCCGTCCATCGTGAGGTGCGGCCACTGGTAGCTGCCGGACGCCTCCTGCCAGGACTCCTTCTGGCTGATCACGTGGTGCTGGGTGCCGTCCGAGCCCCACACGACCGGGCCGATGCCGGCCTCGTCGGACGGGCCGACCACGGCCGCGCCGGCGCCGTCGGCGAAGATGAACGCCGTACCGCGGTCGGTCCGGTCGGTGATGTCGCTGAGCCGCTCGACGCCGATCACCAGCACGTACTTCGCGCTGCCGCCGCGGACCAGGTCGTTGGCCAGCGCGATGCCGTAGCAGAAGCCGGCGCAGGCGGCCGAGATGTCGAAGGCGGCGGCCGTCGGCGCGCCGACCGCGACGGCGATCTGGGTCGCGATCGCGGGGGTCTGGTAGAGGTGCGTGACGGTGGCGACGACGACGCAGCCGATCTGGGCCGGGTCGACGCCGGCGTCGGCCAGCGCCTCCTTGGCGGCCTCGGTCGACATCATCAGCACGGTCTCGTCGGCCTCGGCCCAGCGCCGCTCCTTGATCCCGGAGCGGGTCTGGATCCACTCGTCGCTGGAGTCGATGTGCTCGAGGATCTCCGAGTTCGGCACGACCCGGCGGGGGCGGTAGGAGCCGAGCCCGAGAACGGCGGCGTGCTCGGCGCCGGTGGACGTGCTGATCGGGGCGCTCATCAGTTCACCGCGCTCGGGTGCAGGCGGACCAGGGGCTGCCCCGGCGCGACCGGGTCACCTTCCTCGACCAGCCACTCCACCACGATGCCGCCGTGCGGGGCGCGCACCTCCAGCTCGTCGCGCAGACTCTTCACGGTCGCCACCACCTCACCGGCTTCTACGGTGTCACCCGGTTCACGGGTGACCTGGGACTCGCGGGTGAACGTGCCCTTCATCGGCGCGACCAGCAGCCGCCAGGTCGGCGAGGCGTCGATCTCCGAGGGGCTGCCGTGCTTGTCGACGAACGCGCGGGCGTCGTCCAGCTGGTCCGGCGTCTTCAGGGCGAACGTCTCGACGCCTTTGAGCACGCGCTTGGCGATCCCGGTCAGGGTGCCGGCCGGGGTCATCTCCAGGATGCCGGTGACCTGCAGGTCGGCCATCGTCTGCATGCACAGGTCCCAGCGGACCGGCGCGTTGACCTGCTGCACGAGCCGCTGCAGCACGTCGCGGCCGTCGTGCACGATCTGGCCGTCCCGGTTCGAGATCAGCCGGCTGCGCGGGTCGTGCGTGGTGATCGAGCGGGCGTAGCCGGCCAGCGTCCGGACGGCGGGCTCCATGTGCTTGGTGTGGAACGCACCGGCCACCGAGAGCGGTACCAGCCGGGTCTTCGCGGGCGGGTCGGCGGCCAGCGCGGCCAGCTCCTCGACCGTGCCGGCGGCAACGATCTGGCCGGGGCCGTTGTCGTTGGCGGCGGTCAGCCCGTACTGCTCGAGCTTGGCCAGGATCTCGTCCCGGTCGCCGCCGAGCACCGCGGTCATCGAGGTCGCGGTCTGTGCGGCCGCGGCGGCCATCGCCTTGCCGCGCTCGCGGACCAGGACCATCGCCTGCTCGGCGCTGATCACGCCGGCGCCGACGGCCGCGGCGATCTCGCCGACGCTGTGGCCGGCCAGCGCGCCCATCTTGGTGAACGCGTCGCCGGGGTGCGGGAACACCGCCAGCGCGGCCAGCATGCTGGAGGCTACCAGCAGCGGCTGGGCGATCGCGGTGTCGCGGATGGTGTCCGCGTCGGCCTTGGTGCCGTAGTGGGCGAGGTCGAGACCGGCCACCGCGGACAGCCAGTGCAGCCGGTTCTCGAAGACGGGATCCTCCAGCCACGGCTCGAGGAATCCTGGGGCTTGGGCGCCCTGTCCGGGCGCGACGATGACGAGCACGTGACAACTCTCCCTGAGCCGGGCCGTCCGCGGACCGGAAGGCAGCACGAATTCTACCGCCCCGACTTTGTGGGAAACCTACAAAACGTGCGCACCCGGTTCCGGGTTGAGCAGGCGACCCAGGGCCAGTGCGACACGAAGTGTGAAAGCGTCGCGGGGGTTGCCCGGCGCGTAGCCGGTCAGGTCGCCGACCCGCTTCAGCCGGTACCGGACGGTGTTGGGATGGATGAACATCACCCGGGCCGTGGCCTCGATCGAACCTCCCGAGTCCAGGTACGCCGCGACCGTGTCGAGCAGCACTCCGTCGCCCATCGTGAGCGGGCCGTACACCTCGGTGGCCAGTTGCCGGCGAGCGTGACCGTCACCCGACAGGGACCGCTCGGGCAGCAGTTCGTCGGCCTGCACCGGGCGCGGCGCACCGGGCCAGGCGGGCGCGGCACGCAGTCCGGCGACCGCTGCCCGGGCCGAGGTGACCGCGGCCATCAGGTCCGGCACCACCGGTCCGACGACGATCGGTCCCGGTCCGAACCAGCGCTCCAGCTTTTGTACGATCTCGACAGGTTTGCTCGTACCCCCGAGTACCACCACCAGCCGGTCGCCCTGCATCGCGCAGAGTGCGTCCGCCCCGGCTTCCCGGGCCGCGTGCCGGACCGCGTCGGCCACGTTCGCCGTCCCGGACTCGGCCGGCTGGGCCCGGCCGACCACCACCGCGACCTCCGACGAACCTCCCGCGCCCGACACCGCCGTACCGGTCCAGCCCAGCGCCGAGGCGCGGGAGCGGACCGACTCGTCCGCCTCGCCGCGGATCACCGAGTCGACCACCAGGGCCTCCAGCCGGGCGTCCCACGCGCCGCGCATCTCGGCCGCCTGCGCGTAGACCGTGGCCGCCGCGAACGCCACCTCGCGGGCGTAGCGCTGCATCGCCTCCCGGACCACCGGTACGTCGGCGGGCGGCAGCAGGTCGCCGATGGTGTTCTCGATCATCTCGATCGTGGTCCGGACCAGGTCGACGGTCTGGTGCAGGCTGATCACCCGGGTGAACTCCCGCGGCGCCGAGCCGAACATCCGGGTCGGCATCGACGAGTGCGCCTCGGGGTCGCGGAACCAGTCGACGAACGCGGTGATGCCGGACTGCGCCACCAGCCCGATCCAGGACCGGTCCTGCGCCGACAGCTTGCCGAACCAGGGCAGCTTCTCGTCCATCGCCGTGATCGCCGCCGTCGACAGGGCGCCGGTCGCGTTCTGCAGCCGCTCGGCGCGTGCCGCGTGCGCGTTCCGCTCACCCTTCGCCACGGCACGACCATAGCTCGCCCGGGTTGTCCCCCCGACCCGCCATGATGGGGTCCATGAGCGACAAGGCTGGGGTGGTGGCGGCGGTCGAGGCGTTGCGGGCGATCGGGTACTACCTGGAGCGCGACCGGCAGCCGACCCACCGGGTGAAGGCGTACCGGCGGGCGGCGGACACGATCGAGGCGTTGCCCGCGGCCGAGGTCCGGGCCCGGCGCCGGGCCGGCACGCTGACCGAGCTGCCGGGTATCGGGCCGAAGACCGAGGCGGTGATCGTCGAGGCGATGGACGGCGCCACCCCGGCGTACCTGGTGAAGCTGGAGCAGGGCGCCGAGGACCTGACGAAGGCCGGTACGGCGCTGCGGTCGGCGCTGAAGGCCGATCTGCACCTGCACTCCGACTGGTCCGACGGCGGCAGCCCGATCGAGGAGATGGCCCGGACGGCGGCCCGGCTCGGGCACCGCTACATGGCACTGACCGACCACTCGCCCCGGCTGACGGTGGCCAACGGCCTGTCCCGGGAGCGCCGGCTGCAGCAGCTCGACGTCGTTGCCGAGCTCAACAAGAAGCTGGCCGACGAGCTGGACGGCTTCACCATCCTGAACGGCATCGAGGTCGACATCCTGGACGACGGGTCGCTGGACTGCGACACCGAGATCCTGGCCCGGCTCGACCTCGTCGTCGCCAGCGTGCACTCCAAGCTGCGGATGGCCTCGGAGCCGATGACCGAGCGGATGGTCCGTGCGATCGCCAACCCGCACGTCGACGTGCTCGGCCACTGCACGGGCCGGCTGGTCACCGGCGGCCGCGGCACCCGGCCGGAGTCCGACTTCGACGCCGAGGTGGTGTTCGAGGCCTGCCGCCAGTTCGGCACCGCGGTGGAGATCAACTCCCGCCCCGAACGCCTCGACCCACCCAAGCGCCTGCTGACCCTGGCGGTCGAGACCGGCTGCCAGTTCTCGATCGACACCGACGCGCATGCCCCCGGCCAGCTCGACTGGCAGGTCTACGGCTGCGAACGCGCCGAGGAGTGCGGCGTCGACCCCGACTCGGTGATCAACACCTGGGACCAGCAGGCCCTGCTGGACTGGACCAACTCCTAGGTCCGCTGCTCGGAGTGCTCGCGACGCCCGGCGCGTCGGACAGCGCCGGGTCGAGCTCGTCGTACGGCCAGTTGCTCGGCGTCGTCGGGGGCGAGGTCCCGAAGGTCCAGGACGTCGTGCACGGGTGCTCCTCCAGCGATCACAGGTCGGAGTCCATACTCGTGCAATGAGCGATCTGGAGAAGGACCCGGCCGAACTGCTCTGCGCGTCGCAGGCCGACGGTCCGGTGCTCGAGCTGCTGGCGCCGCGCGAAGTGGTGCTCGGCCGGACCACCAAGGTGCGCAGGTTGCTGCCGAACAAGAACCGCCGGATGTCGGCGCCTGGTGCTTCGTCGACCACTACGGCCCCGACGACCTGACCGCGCGCGTCGACCCGTACGACGGGCCGGGGGAGCGCGGCATGCTGGTGCCACCCCATCCGCACACCAGCCTGCAGACCGTGAGCTGGTTGTTCGCCGGCGAGATCGAGCACCGCGACTCGGCCGGATCGCACGCGATGGTCCGGCCCGGCGAGCTGAACATCATGACCTCGGGGCCGGGCATCGCCCACTCGGAGGTGACGCTGCCGTCGGCACCGCCGCTGCTGCACGGCGCCCAGCTCTGGGTCGCGCTGCCCGACGCGGAGCGGAACACGGTGACGCCGGCCTTCAGTGCGTACGCCGACCTGCCGGTGCTCGACCTCGACGGCGCCCGCGGGACCGTGATGGTCGGCACCGTCGGCGGCGTCACCTCACCCGCGCCCGCCTACACCCCGCTGGTCGGCGCGGACCTGCTGCTCGAACCCGGCCGGACCGTCACGGTTCCGCTCACGCCGGAGTTCGAGTACGCCGTCCTGGTGGTCGACGGGTCGCTGCGCGTCGGTGACCTCACTCCGGCGTTCGGGGAGATGGCGTACTTCGGGACCGGCCGGGACGCGATCGAGCTGGCGGCGTCGTCCGGGGGAGCGCGCTGCCTGCTGCTCGGCGGCGAGCCGTTCGACGAGCAGCTGGTGATGTGGTGGAACTTCATCGGGCGCTCGCACGAGGAAGTGGTGGCCGCGCGCACCGAGTGGATGGCGTCGATCGAGGCCGGCGGCTCGGACCGGTTCCCGGCCGTGGCCGGCTACGTCGGTGACCCGCTGCCGGCCCCACCGCTGCCCGGAACCCGGCTGAAACCGCGGCCTCGGGCGCGCTGAACGGTCGTCACCCGGCGCCGGTAGTAGGCCCAGGTCAGCACCAGCAAGGCCGGGCCCCACAGCTGGAGCGGGGCGTAGCAGGCGATCATCAAGGCAGCTCCGGCGTCGGAGGCGAACGGCAGGAAGTCACCGCTGAACGCGTCCCGGAAGCCGTAGGTCCAGATCGCGATCAGGCTGAGGCCGCCGAGGGTGGCCGGCACGATGGCGGCGTACGGCGCGACCCGGCGGCCGCCCAGCCAGGGGATCCAGCCCGGCACGACCTCGCCCCAGCGGCGGACCAAACCGAACGCGGTCAGCGCGACGGCTTCCGAGAACAGCGTCAGACAGACGATGTAGACGTGCTCACCCCACCCGTGCAGCTGCGCCGGCCGGCCCCCGTCGTCCAGCATGCCCATCGAGGAGCCGGCCACCAGGCCCAGCCGCCACAGCCCCGACGGCAGCACCAGGAACGGGATGAGGTGGGCGAGCCGATTCGCCCACGGTGGTACTGGGTTCTCTGTCATGCCTCCAGCCTGTCGGGTCCCACGCGCTGGACCCTCACCCCCGCGAGGGAGCAGCCTCCCTCTCCCGAGTGGTTCAGTGCTCCGGGCGCTGGACCGATCGCGGGACGACCATCAGCTCCGTGCCGTCCTTCTCGCTTGCCAGTACCACCTTGCGGAGCAGCCGGACCAGAGTTCGACGTTCGCTTTCGGACAGTGGGGCGAGCAGCAGTCCCTCCGCGTCTGCCTGCGAGCCGATTGCGGATTCCCAGGCCCGGTGTCCCTGGTCGGTGAGCACCACGACCACGCTGCGGCGGTCGGCCCGGTCCCGGGCCCGTTCGACCAGGCCGGCCCTGGTCAGTCGGTCGAGTCGGTGGGTCAGCGTGGCCGGATGCGTGTCCAGTGCGATGGCCAGAGCGGTCGGCGTCACCTGGTACGGCGGTCCGGCGGCGCGCAACTGCCAGAGGATGTCGTACTCCCAGCTGAGCAGTCCCAGTTCGCCGAGGGCCTCGGTGCGCCGGCGCTGCAGGTGCCGGACCAGCATCTGCATCCGGGTGACGACACCTTCGACGTCGGGATCGAGGCCGGGCACCTCCGCGCGCCAGTAGGCGATGTGGCGGTCGATCGAGTCCCGGGCCGGCATGGACAGATCGTAGCTTCGATCCACTACTATGATTTCATAATAAAAACTTTGATTTCATAGAATCGAGGGGACGTCGCCGATGGATGTGACCGGTTTCGAGCTCGCCGGACGACTGGACCAGCAAGTGATCGACAGTGCCCTGCTGCGTGGCAACCCGCTCGGTGATCCGCACCGCCGCCCGGTGTGGGTCTACCTGCCGCCGGGCTACGACGGGTCGGAGCAGCGCTACCCGGTCACGTACGTGCTGCTGGGCTTCGGTGGCACCTTGCCGCTGTGGCGCAACCGGATGCCGTTCCGGCGCCCGGTGCCCGAACTGATCGACCGGATCTTCGCGCGGGGCGAGGCACCACCGATGATCCTGGTGTTCGTCGACGCGATGACGAAGTACGGAGGCAGCCAGTACGTCGACTCGGCCGGCACCGGGCGGTACCACTCGTACCTGTGCGACGAGGTGGTGAACTGGGTCGACACCCGCTACCGGACGATCGCCGACCGGCGGCACCGGGCGATCGCCGGGAAGTCCAGTGGCGGGCTGGGCGCGATGATCACGCCGATGCTCCGACCGGATCTGTTCGGTGCGCTGGCCACCCACTCCGGCGATGCGTTGTCCGAGGCGCAGTACATCCCGCACTTCCTGCACGCGGTGCGGCACCTGCGAGCCTACGACGGCGACATCTTCCGCTGGTGGCACGACTTCAGTACCAGGGTGGCTTTCACCAAGCCCGAGGACGAGCGCCTGCTCGAGCTGCTCGGGGTGTCGGCGTGCTTCTCACCCGGACCTGACGGAACTCCGGAACTTCCCTTCGACCCCCACACGGGGCAGTTGCGTGCGGACGTCTGGGAGCGGTGGCTGCGCTGGGACCCGGTCCGGATGGCACCGGCTCATGCTTCGACGCTTCGCTCGCTCCGAGCGATCTGGATCGATGCCGGCACCAGCGACGAGTGGTTTCTCGACCTCGGTGCCGAAGCGCTCCACCGGAGCCTGCGAGTGGCCGGCGTCAGCGACGAACGCATGCATTTCGAACTGTTCGACGGCGGGCATCGCGCCGTCGAGTACCGTCAGCCGCTGGCGCTCGCTTGGCTGGCGCATCAACTGTCTGCTTAGCACAGCATCGTCGCGGCAGGATGCTGTCACGGCCCCCCGGGGCGCGATCGGCCACTAGCGTCGCGGCCATGGTTCGACGGGCCGGGGTGATGGTCGTACTGCTCGCGCTGGGCCTGTCCGGTTGCACCGGCGACGACCCCGCCGACGGGTCGCCGGAGACCGGAATCCAAATCGTCATCACCAACGAGAGCGGCAACGACCTGTCGGGCGTCGTCGCGCCCTCGCTGCGCGGTCTGCGGCGCACCGGAGGTCAGCCCGACGTCGCCCTGATCGGCGGCGACATCCCCGGCTGCCGGGAGAACGTCGCCGCGCCGGACGACTTCGACCACAAGGGCGCGACCTGGGTGGTGTGCGAGTTCGAGGTGTCGTCCGCGGCCCGGCCGGTCCGCACGATCGCGTACGACGAACCGCCGTACGGTGTGGAGCCCCGGCTCTTCGACGATCCGCCGCCGCGGTTCAACCAGTACTACGGCCTGGGCGCGATCACCTGGCGCTGACCTCGGTGCTGCTCGAGGTGCGCGGATCGGTGTGCCGGCGGATCCAGGGCGACAGGAAGTAGAGCGCCAGCGCGAACACCGTCGTCACCGCCGCCAGCCCACCGAAGTACGCCGTGTCGGAGGTGTTCTCGGTCGCTTGCACCAGCTGCGCCGTGATCGCCTGCCCGGCGGCCGGGGCGAGGAACCACAGCGCCATCATCTGGCTGAGGAACGCCTTCGGAGCCAGCACGGTGGTCGCCGCCAGGCCCACCGGCGACAGGAACAGCTCACCGAGGGTCTGGATCACGTAGACCAGGACCAGCCACAGCGGCGAGGCCAGGCCGTCGCCGGTGACCGCCGACGCGACGCTCATCACGGCGAACGAGATGCCGGCCAGCAGCAGCCCGGTCGCGAACTTCTGGCCGATGCCCGGGCCGCGGTCCCCGAGCCTGATCCAGACCACCGCGAACACCGGTGCCAGCACGATGATCGTGAACGGGTTGACCGACTGGAAGAACTCCGGCGAGATCGAGAGCCCGAACAGCTCGAGCGCCGTCCGGTCGGCGGCGAACGTGGTCAGCGTGGTCGCGGCCTGCTCGAAGACCATGAAGAACAGCATCGCCGCGACGAACAGCGGGATGTACGCCCGGACCTGCCGGCGCTCCCGCGGCGTCACCAGCGGGCTGCGCAGCAGCATGGTGAAGTAGGCGATCGGCGCCAGGAAGCACAGGTACGAGATCGCGTCGACCACCGGCTTCGGGCCGAGCCCGCCGGAGCGCCACGCCGACCAGGCGAAGACGGCCAGCAGCAGCGCGGCCACCGCGCCGGTGACCTTCAGCATCGTGGGGCGGTCCTCGGCGGTGAGCGGGTTCGGCGGGGTGTCGCCGCGGCCGTGCAGGGTCCGCCGGCCGAGCACGTACGCGACCAGCGCCAGCGTCATCCCGACCGCGGCCGCCGCGAAGGCGACGTGGAAGCCGAACTCGCGGCGCAGGAAGCCGACCACGAACGGCGCGCTGAACGAGCCCAGGTTGATGCCCAGGTAGAAGATCGAGAACGCCGAGTCGCGCCGCTCGTCGCCGGCCTCGTAGAGGGTGCCGACCATCGCCGACACGTTCGGCTTGAGCAGACCGGTGCCCACGGCAACCAGTGCGATGCCGAGGTACGCCGTACCGTTGGCCGGCAGTGCCAGGCACAGGTGCCCGGCGACGATCACCGCCCCGCCGTACAGCACGGTCTTGCGGGCGCCGACGACCCGGTCGGCGAGCAAGCCGCCGAGCACCGACAACAGGTAGACCGAGGCGCCGTAGATCGACACCACCGCCTCGCCGAGCGACTGCCCCAGCCCCAGGCCGTGCGCCTGGTCGGTCAGGTACAGCAGCAGGATCGCGCGCATCCCGTAGTAGCTGAACCGCTCCCACAACTCGGTGGTGAACAGCGTTTTCAGTCCGCGTGGGTGCCCGAAGAAGGTGCGCTCCTGGTCCACGTCCGGTCGTGGTGCCGACACGTTCGACTACTCCCCGTGACTCTGGATAAAAGAACACCCGACGATATCGGTTGGGTTCAGCAACCATTTCCCGGGGGTCGTCAGCGGCCGGAACGGCGAACGGGCCGCCCCGCAGAGGGACGGCCCGTTCGTGCGGCGGCAGCGCGTCAGGCGCCGGCGCCCTCCTGCTTCACGCCGGCGACCGCGGTCGGGTCGTCGATGCGGTACTTGCGGGCGGCCTCGGCGGCCACCTCGCGCTTGACGTCCCCGCGCTTGGCCAGGATCTCCAGGGTGGCGACCACGATCGACTCGGCGTCGACGTGGAAGTGCCGGCGCGCCGCGGCGCGGGTGTCGGCCAGGCCCCAGCCGTCGGTGCCGAGCGAGGTGTAGTCGTTCGGGACCCAGCGCGAGATCTGGTCCTGCACCGCGCGCATGAAGTCGCTGACCGCGACGACCGGACCCTTGGTGTCCTTCAGCTGCTCGGTGACGAACGGAACCCGCTCGTCCTCGTCCGGGTGCAGCAGGTTGTACTCCTCCGCGGCGATGGCGTCGCGGCGCAGCTCGTTCCACGAGGTGACCGACCAGATGTCGGCGGCCACCGAGTACTGCTCGGCAAGGATCTGCTGGGCCTTGCGGACCCACGGCAGCGCCACGCCGGACCCGAGCAGCTGCACCCGCGGCACGTCGTCGCCCTCGGCGGTCTCGTACTCGCTGAACAGGTACATGCCCTTGAGCAGCGCCGCGACGTCGAGGTTCTCCGGTTCCGCGGGCTGTGGCACCGGCTCGTTGTAGACGGTCAGGTAGTAGAAGACGTCCTCGCCGAACGGCGCGGACTCGTCCAGCCCGTAGCCGTACATCCGGCGCAGGCCGTCCTTGACGATGTGCGCCACCTCGTAGGCGAAGCCCGGGTCGTAGTGCACGGCCGCCGGGTTCGTCGAGGCGAGCAGCGGCGAGTGCCCGTCGGCGTGCTGCAGGCCCTCACCGGTCAGCGTCGTCCGGCCGGCGGTCGCGCCGATCAGGAAGCCGCGGCCGAGCTGGTCGCCCAGCGCCCAGAGCTGGTCGCCGGTGCGCTGGAACCCGAACATCGAGTAGAAGATGTAGAACGGGATCATCGGCTCGCCGTGCGTCGCGTACGCCGTACCGGCGGCGATCATCGAGCCCATCGCACCGGCCTCGCTGATGCCCTCGTGCAGCAGCTGGCCCTTCTCGGACTCCTTGTACGACAGCAGCAGCTCGCGGTCGACCGACTCGTAGGTCTGCCCGTGCGGCGAGTAGATCTTCGCCGTCGGGAACATCGAGTCCATGCCGAACGTGCGGTACTCGTCCGGCGCGATCGGCACGATCCGGTGCCCGATCTCCGGGTCCTTCATCAGGTCGCGGAACAGCCGCACCAGCGCCATCGTGGTGGCCACCGGTGTCTTCTCGCTGCCCTTGCTGAGCGGCTTGTAGACGGCGTCACCAGGCAGCTTCAGCGTCGTCTTCGGCGCCACCCGCCGCTCGGGCAGGAAACCGCCGAGCTGCTGGCGCCGCTCCATCATGTACTGGTACTCCGGCGAGTCGGTGCCGGGGTGGAAGTACGGCGGGTTGTAGGCGTCCTCGAGGTCCTTGTCCTCGATCGGCAGGTAGAGCCGGTCGCGGAACAGCTTCAGGTCGTCCGAGGTCAGCTTCTTCATCTGGTGGGTCGCGTTGCGGCCCTCCAGCGCCTCGATCGTCCAGCCCTTGATGGTCTGGGCCAGGATCACCGTCGGCTGGCCGACGTGTTCGGTGGCGCTCTTGAACGCGGCGTACACCTTGCGGTAGTCGTGGCCGCCGCGGGGCAGCTTGCGCAGGTCCTCGTCGGACAGGTTGCGGACCATCGCCTGCAGCCGCTGGTCGCCACCGAAGAAGTTGTTCCGGATGTACTCGCCGGACTCCACCGAGTAGGTCTGGAACTGGCCGTCCGGGGTGGTGTTCATCTTGTTCACCAGCGCGCCGTCGTGGTCCTGCGCCAGCAGCGCGTCCCACTCGCGGCCCCAGATCACCTTGATCACGTTCCAGCCGGCGCCGCGGAAGAACGCCTCCAGCTCCTGGATCACCTTGCCGTTGCCACGGACCGGGCCGTCCAGCTGCTGCAGGTTGCAGTTGATCACGAACGTGAGGTTGTCGAGCTCCTCGCGGGCGGCCAGGCCGATCGCGCCGAGCGACTCCGGCTCACCCATCTCGCCGTCACCGAGGAAGGCCCAGGTGTGCTGCTGGGAGGTGTCCTTGATGCCGCGGTTGTGCAGGTACCGGTTGAACCGGGCCTGGTAGATCGAGTCCAGCGCGGCCAGTCCCATGGAGACCGTGGGGTACTCCCAGAAGTCCGGCATCAGCCGCGGGTGCGGGTACGACGACAGGCCCTGCTGCGGGCCGCGGGAGACCTCCTGGCGGAACCCGTCCAGCTGGTCGGCCGACAGCCGGCCCTCGAGGAAGGCGCGCGCGTAGATACCGGGGGAGGCGTGGCCCTGGATGAAGATCTGGTCGCCGCCGCCCGGGTGGTCCTTGCCCCGGAAGAAGTGGTTGAACCCGACCTCGTACAGGCTCGCCGCGGACTGGTAGGTGGCGATGTGGCCGCCGACCTCCAGGCCCTTGCGGTTGGCCTTGCTCACCATCACCGCGGCGTTCCACCGGATGAAGGCCCGGATCCGCCGTTCGATGTGCTCGTCACCGGGGAACCACGGCTCGCGCTCGGGCGGGATCGAGTTGATGTAGTCGGTGCTCCGCAGCGCGGGGACGCCGACCTGCCGCTCCCGGGCCCGCTCGATCAGCTTGAGCATCAGGTAACGCGCGCGCGACTTGCCGCGCTCGTCCAGCACGGCGTCGAGCGACTCGACCCACTCGCGTGTCTCGTCGGGGTCGATGTCGGGGAGCTGGGTCGGCATCCCCTCGGTGATGATGGCTGGTGGTTCGTGTCCGGAAGCCACGGTGTCCTGCCGTTCTGTCTAGTAGGTCCTCCAAGTAATCCTGTCACCTGTTCGGAATGCGTTCTACTTCGCGTCCCTTCCGGCGCAGGTTCCGGTCCCGACCGCTGGGTCATACCGGACACGAACAGTCTGCGGCACGCGCATACCGGACACGCCACGGAACCCTCGTGCATACTTGCGCGACGCGGTAGGCCACGATGGACTACTGCTACTGACGCCTACCCCCGGGTTGCGGGGACGACGGAGGAGGACACGTGAGCGCGACCGCGGACCACGCGGACGGCAAGAGCGGCGAGCCGAACATGGCGAGCCGGCTCGGCTTGGAGAGCGGCTGGGTCGTGCAGGAGCTCGGCTACGACGAGGACTGCGACGACGCCCTTCGCGACGCCATCCAGGAAGTGACCGGCGAACCGTTCGTCGGCGACGACACCGATGACGTCGTGGACGTCGTCCTGCTCTGGTTCCGGGAGGACGACGGCGACCTCGTGGACGCGCTGTTCGACGTCCTGACCGACCTCAAGGCCGGCGGCGTCGTGTGGCTGATGACGCCCAAGGTGGGCCGGGACGGCTACGTCGACGCCAGCGACATCGCCGAGGCGGCACCGACCGCCGGGCTGTCGACGACCAGCAGCCTGACTGTCACCGACGACTGGGCCGCGACCAAACTGGTGATGCCGAAGTCGCCACGAGTCAAGAAGTGAGCCCCGCTGCCGTCCCCGTGGTCGGCAGCCTGGCTCCGGACTTCACCGCACGCACCCAGCACGGTGAACCGGTGCGGCTCTCGGACCTCCGGGGGCGGCGGCCGGTCGTCGTGGTGTTCTACCCGTACGCCTTCAGCCGGGTCTGCACCAGTGAACTGGGTGCGCTGCGGGACCGGCCCGACCTGCTCGCCGCGGCCGAGTTCCTGGCCGTGTCCTGCGACCCGATGTTCACCCTGCGCGCGTACGCCGAGGCGGAGCGGCTGGAGTTCGCGCTGCTCAGCGACTTCTGGCCGCACGGCGCGATCGCCTCGTCGTACGGGGTGTTCGATGCCGACCGCGGCTGCGCGCTGCGCGGCACCTTCGTGATCGATCCCGACGGGGTCGTGCGGTGGTCGGTGGTCAACCCGAACGCCGACGCGCGGGACCCCGACGACTACGCCCGGGCCCTGGCCGAACTGGGGTGCGGACTCGGGTAAACTGCGTCGCTCCCGGGTGCTTAGCTCAGCGGTAGAGCGCTTCCCTTACAAGGAAGATGTCGGGGGTTCGATCCCCTCAGCACCCACCCTTTTCCCGCCGGTCGGCGACTTCTGGCCAGTCGGTCCGCCGGCCGTATCGTTGCGGCCGGACGCTCGTTGTTCACAGTGCCGGCGCTGACGGATTCTTAACCTTCGGGTGCCGGTAACGGACTCCTCCAGGCACCGCCGTGGCTGGTAGGGTTCACGGCTGTCGGTCGGCACGATGACGCACCGGGTCCGCCCGGTCACCCCGTCGCTCCGCCCGGCCGCAACGGGGCCTGTTCTGTCGGTGAGAGCGAGACGGGTATGCCCTGAGCCCGGCTCCGTCCAGTTGGGGAGGCGCGTGTCCGTGGGTCGCCGACTGGCTGGCGCCGCTGAGGTCCACCGGAGTGCTCGGCCTACCCCCGACCACCCTGTCCAGCCCTTCCCCGCCTGCCCGCCGGAGCTCGGCGGTTCCACGGACATCGCCGACGTGCTCGCTCGCCCGTGGACGGCGACCTCTGACAACTTCGCTTTCCCTCACCTGCACGCGGCCGCCGGCCGAACCACGGCCGGCGTACGGGCTGGTTTCAAGCCGGCGGTTCCGGCACAGAGTGATCCGGTGGGCACGCAGTGGTGAGGAACGGAGCGGACCGGCCGGCGATCAGCACCGGACCGGCCCTGATGATCCCGGCCGGCTACCCCCGCGACCTGCCCAGCGCCCTGCTCCGGGCGGCCCGCGACTTCGGCACCGCCGGCGTCGTCGAGATCGGCCCCGACGGCCGCGAGACCCGCCTCGACTTCCCGATCCTGCTCGAGCTCGCGGCCCGCATCCTGGCCGGCCTGCGCGCCAACGGTGTCCGGGCCGGCGACCCGGCGGTCGTGCACTGCACCGAGCCGGTCGGCTTCTTCGCCGCGTTCTGGGCCTGCACGCTCGGCGGCATCCGCCCGCTGCTGATCGGCCCGTCCCCGGCCGGCGACCGCTCCGAGGAGGGCCGCGAGCGGCTCCGCAAGGTCACTGACCTGCTCGGCTGGACCGTGCTGATCGGCCGGCCCACCGACCTACCCGACGACCTCGGCCTGCCGGTGCTCGACCCGGACGCCCTGGCCGGTCACGAGCCGACGTCGGACTTCCACCGCCCGGCGGCCGACGACGTCGCCGTGCTGATGATGTCCTCGGGCAGCAGCACCGGTACGCCGAAGATCATCCAGCTGACCCACCGCGGCCTGGTCGAGTTCGCCGCCGGCACGCCCGCGATGCTGCCGGTCCGCCCCGGCCAGATCACGCTGAACTGGCTCCCGCTCGACCAGAGCGGCGCGTTCCTGCTGTACCACCTGCTGCCCGTCTTCACCGGCTGCACGAACATCCACGTCAGCACCGACTGGGTCCAGGCCGACCCGCTGCGCTGGCTCGACCTGATGGACCAGTACCGGGTCAACCACTCCTGGGCCCCGAACTTCGGCTACCGGCTCGTCACCGCCGCGATCGCCGGCGAACCCGAGCGGCACTGGGACCTGTCCGCGCTGCGCAGTCTGGTCAGCGGCGGCGAGCAGATCACCGTGCCGGTGATGAGCGAGTTCCTCCGGCTGACGAACCGCTTCGGCGTCGTACCGGAAACGTTTGTCGCCGCCTGGGGCATGACCGAGACCGTCACCGGCATCACCTTCGCCCGCCCCGGCCTCACCCCGAACGTGCACCGCGTCCGGATTCCCTCGACCGGCGTCGTCGAGTGGGTCGACCAGCGCGCCAACTCCGGCAAGGTCGCGGTCGCGCGCCCCGGCAAACCGCGCGCCGAGGCTCCCGGCGTCCTGAGCCTGGTCTCGGTCGGCGCCCCCGCACCCGGTACGACGGTCCGCATCGTCGGCCCGAACGGCGCCGTCCTGCCCGAGGGCCGGATCGGCCAGCTGCAGGTCGCCTCCGCCCGGGTGACGCCGGGCTACCTCGGCAACCCCGACGCCGACCGCGCCGCCTTCCCGGCCGGCAACTGGCCGGCCCGCAAGTGGCTGGCGACCGGCGACCAGGCGTTCATCACCGGCGGCCAGGTCGTCATCACCGGCCGGGACAGCGAACGCATCGTGCTGAACGGCGAGACCCACTACGCCCACGCCGTCGAAGCCGTCGCCGCCGCCGTCCCCGGCGCCCCCGAAGGCCTGATCGCCGCCTGCGGCATCCCCGACCCCAGCACCGGCACCGACCGCCTGACGGTCTTCTACGCCCAGCTTCCCGAGCTCCGTCCCGGCTTGGCGGAGTCCATCCGCCTGGCTGTGCAGGATCGTCTGGGTCTTGCAGCGCAGGTCGTCGGCGTGCCGCGGCAGCAGTTCCCGACCACCCCCGGCGGCAAGATCCTTCGGCCGCTGCTGAAGCAACGCTGGCTGGAGAGCACCTTCGACCCCGGCGATCAGCCGACCAAGCTCCTGCGCCCGGCACCGGCCGGCTCGCCCGCGTCCCAGCCGGCCCCCGGCAGGCCTTTGCCGCCCCAGGCGATCACCGGCCAGCCTTTGCCGCCTCAGCCGGCCACTGGGCAGCCCTCGCCGCCCCAGCCGTACGGCGGCCAGTCCTACCTCGGCCAGCCCGCCCCCGGTCAGCCGGTCGTCAACGCTCCCTCCCTGCCGCCCATCCCGTCGGCACCCACCGGCGACATCTCCAGCGACCCTTCCGAGGCCCCGGCCAATCCTCTGGAAGCCGCCGCCGGCGCCCTCGACACCACGCCCGCGGCCCCCGCCGACGACCACTCCGACGCCTTCGACGAGGACCCCAACGAGCGCACCACCGAACTCCCGGTGGTCCGCCTCGCCTGGCGCCGCGAGATCAAGGACTCCATCCCGAAACCCCCCGAACGCCCCACCCTCGGCGCCGGCCGCCCACCCGCCGACGCGCCTGTCACCCCGGTACAGCCGCCCGCCGCCCCCTCCCCGGACGACCTCACCACGCAGCCCGCGCCGAACGCGGCCGTCGAGACAACCGAGGACGGCCGTACTCCCCCCGACGGCCTGGACGTACTCGAGCCAGCGGATCACGTCGCCGCAGACCCCGAGCCGACCAGCACCCGCGCCTCCGACGAGGAGCGGCCCGTCGACGAGCCAGCTGCGAAGGAGTCCTCGGGGCGCACCGCCGAGCAGACCACGCTGCAGGCGACCGACGCAGGTGCCCCGGGAGATCTCTTCGCCGCGGACGCGCCGGCAAATCGGCCGTCGTCAAGCGAAGAGGCCGCGTCCGACCTCGACACGTCGACCGCCGACGCCACGCTCCGACCGGCAACCGCCCACGCCGAGGCGACCTCAACGGAGGCGTCCGCCGTCACCGACTCGGAAGCCAGTACGGCCGCCCACGCCGACCCGATGCCCGACGAGGCAGTGGCGCCCGCTGCCACCCTCGACACGAACACCGCACCCGTCAGCGACCAGCCGCACGCTGACTCCGACAACGAGCCACACGCTGATGCCACCGCCGAGGTCACGGCCGCACCCGCCGCAGAAGCCACCAACACCGGCACAACGCTCGACACCGAAAAGCCTGCTGCGGCCCAAAGCACCACCTCGCCCCCGACCACCGACCCTGAGCCCACCGCGGACGCAGACTCGGACACCGGTACGACGACCGAGCCCGCCCCGGCACCGGACGCTGCCGCCTCCCTCGACGCGACCGCTACGTCCACCCCGGTCGACGACACCACCGACGCCTCGCTCGCCGACCTCCGCCCAGAAGCAGCGACCGCGCACCGAACCGCGGGTCCCCAGTCGGCCGATGCCGCCGCCGCAGAGAAGGCGACTGCCCAGACGACCGACGACGCCGCCAACTCGACCGCGGACGTCGACGCGCCCACAGACCCTGCCGCCGACCGTGCGGCAACCGTCGACCCCGGCAAGGACGCATCCGCCCCCGCGGTCATCGCCGAACCCGCGCAGACTGACCAGCCGGGTGAGGACCCCGCCACCGCCGGGATCGACCCGCAGATCACCGCCGGGATCGACCCGCACGCCACCGCCGTACCCGTCGGCGATCCGGATACGACCGCGAACACCGGCACCTCGGATGCAACCGCCGACATCGGCAAGGTCGAGGCAGCCGACTCGAACGTCTCCGCCGGGACGAAGCAGACTGCCGACCAGCCCTCCGGCGAAATTCCCACCGCCGAGCTCGACCCGCGCGCGTCGACGCCCGCCGTACCCGGCACGGACTCCGCCGACCTGGACGCAGCGAGCAGCACCGTCGAGCCCAAGGCCACCGATTCCGCCGCCGGCATTGACGACGAGCAGCCTGTCCCTGCGGTTGCCGGGCTCTGCCACCGACGAGGTCAACTCGCCTGCTGCGACGACCGTGGTACCCGACGCGGACGCTGCTGACCTGGACGCAACCCGCGGCACTGACGAGGTCGAGGCCGTGGTCGCCGACTCCGCCGCCAGCGCGGAAGCCGAGCCCAACCCTGCGGTCGGGGTCTCCACGACGGCCGACGTCGCCTCGCGTGCGTCGACAGCCGTCGTACCTGACACGGACGCCGGCGACCTGAGCGCGATCAGCCGCACTGACGAGGCTGAGGCCGCCGATTCCGCCGCCGTCGTTGATGCCGATCAGCGTGACCCTGCGATCGCCGGTTCTGCCACCGACGAGGTCGACCCGCCTGCTGCGACGACCGTACTGCCGGTCACGGCACTTGCCGCCACCGCTGACGTTGAGCCGGGTACGCCGTTGACCGCTGCGCCCGATGCGGATTCCGTTGCCGGCACGGACTCGACCGTTCGCGCTGGTGCGAACGGGAATTCGGATGCCATTGCCGGGGCTGACCAGGCTGGTGACCACGCGGCTGGGGATGCCGTCGCGCCCGATGCCGCCACCGCTGAGGTTGATTCGGCTACGGCGGCGGCCGTTGTTCCCGACGCGGATTCTGCCGCGGGCCAGGACCCGGCCGTCGGCACCGATGAGGCCGTGGACGCCGCCGAGGCCGGGCGGGCCGCTGGCCACGCGACGAGCGCTGCCGTCGCGGTCGATGCCGCGACCGCTGACGTCGATCCCGATGCGGCGGCCGTCGTAGCCGATGCGGATGCCGTTGCCGGCGTGGACGCGGCCGTCGGCTCTGAGGACGCGGACTCGGACGCTTTCGCCAAAGTCGAGCAGGCTGCTGGCGACGCGTCCGGCGATGCCGTCTCGGCCGGTGCCGCCGCCGCTGACGACGATCCGCGTGCGGCGACCGCGGCCGCACGCGCAGCGGATTCCGCCACCGATGTGGACGCGACCGGCGGCACTGGTGAGGGCGGGGTCGTCGAATCGGGTGTCGTTGCCGGAGCTGAGCAGGCTGATTCTGCGGTTGGGGACTCCACGGCCGCCGAGGTCGACCCGCGTGCAGCGACGGACGTCCTACCAGGGGCGAATGCTGCTGCCGATCTGGATGCGAGCGTCGGTGGTGCCGGGGACGAGGTCGCGGACTCGGACGTCGTTCCCGAGGTCGAGCAGGCTGCCGGCCAGGCGACCGCCGACATCGACCCGAGTACTGCGACAACCGACGAAGGTGCCGCCGCCGACTCGGACGCAACCGGCGACGCAAGCGCGCACGAAGCAACCGACCCGACCGTCATCGCCGAGTCCGAGCTGATGGTCGACGAAGCTGACGCCTTACCGACGATGGTCGACCAGGCGGACGCCGTACTGACGACCGCTGATGAACCGGACACCGCAGAGGCGGCGGTTGACGACGCTGGCGTGGTACCGGCGACTGCTGACGAAGCCGATGCTGCAGAGGCGGCGGTCGACGAGGCTGGCGTCGTACCGGCGGGTGCCGATGAAGCGGATGCCGCAGGGGCCGCCGCTGACGAAGCGGATGCCGCAGGGGCCGCCGCTGACGAAGCTGGCGACGTCCCGACAACTGTCGGCGAGACGGACGCCGTGCTGGCAGCTGCCGACCAGGCGGGGGCGGCCGATGCGGGTGGATCGGTCGCGGATGAGGTTCTTTCGCGGGCGGTTGCGGAAGCTGCGCCTGAGCTGGGCCGTGCCGACCAGGATGTGGCGGCTCAAGCGGTACCCGCTGCTGATGCGGAGCCCGTCACCGCGGATGCTGGAAGTGCCGACGTTGGCGATGCACGGGCTGCTGAGCATGAGTCCGCGAAGGCTGAAGGCGACGCGGGCGACCGGTCTGCGATCACGGAAACCAGCGGCGATGGTGCCGAGGTGGGCGGCACAGGCGTAGCTGCCTCGGAGGCAGCAGAGCCGGTCCAGGAAGTTGCTGCTCGCAACGATGGTGCGATGGACGTGACGTCGGCGCCTGTGGAGATTGTTGCGCCTAGCAACAAAACTAGCGCGGCCGTGTCCGTAGCCGATCGCGTTGCCACCAAGACGCCCGCTCACGCCGGCCGGGTGACCGCGCACGGGCAGGTGGTCGAGCCGGTAGCGATTGTCGGTCTTGCTGCCCGGCTGCCAGGGGCCGCGAATCTCGACGAGTTCTGGGACAACCTGGTGGGTGGCGTCGAGAGTCTTCGCCGGTTCACGCCTGAGGAGCTGCGCCGGGTGGGGGACGCCGAAGCGTTCGGTGACGACGAGTTGGTGGCGGTCAGTGGGGCGCTGGACGACGTGGAGTCGTTCGACGCGGCCTTCTTCGGGCTCAGTGCGCGGGAGGCGGAGCTGACCGACCCGGCGCAGCGACTGTTCCTCGAGGTGTGCCAGCAGGCGTTGGAGCACGGCGGGCACGCGGGGTCGACCGGTCGGATCGGCGTGTTCGCAGGGTCGGGGATGAATCTCTACACCCAGCACGCGCAGCCAGGGGAGAACCTGGCCACCCGCGTCGCGTACCGGCTCGGGCTGACCGGACCGGCCATCGGCGTACAGGCTGCCTGGTCGTCGTCGCTGGTGGCGGTGCACCTGGCGTGTCAGGCGCTGCGTAGCGGGGACGCCGATCTCGCGCTGGCCGGCGCCGCCGCCGTGCACGTGCCGCAGGCAACGGGTTACCACGCGAGCCCGGACTCGATCCTGTCGCCGACTGGGCACATCCGGGCGTTCGACGCCGAGGCCGACGGCACGGTCGGCGGCAACGGGGTCGCCGCGGTGCTGCTGAAGCGACTGGACCAGGCGATCGCGGACGGCGACACCGTGTACGCCGTGATCCGCGGCTCGGCGGTCAGTGAGGGCGACCAGGTCGAGCTGGTCGAGCGCGCGCTGGAGAAGTCGGGCATCCCGGCCGAGACGATCAGCTACGTCGAGGCCAGCGCCTCCGGGACGGCGGACGCCGACGCGGCCGAGTTCCGCGCGCTGAGCACCGCGCTGCGCAAGCACACCGACAAGGTCGGCTTCTGCACGATCGGCTCGGTGAAGCCGAACATCGGCCACCTGGCCAGCGCCGCCGGCATGGCCGGCCTGATCAAGACCGTGCTGATGCTGCAGCACCGGACCCTGGTGCCGACGATCAACTACCGCGAGCCCAACCCGAACCTGCCGCTGCCGGGCAGTCCGTTCGTGGTCGGCACCGACGTCCGCGACTGGAAGGCCAGTACGCCGCTGCGCGCCGGCGTGAGCGCACTCGATGCCCGCGGCACCAGTGCGCACGTGATCCTGGAAGAGGCGCCGCGCCAGATCCGCCGCGGCGACGACGGGCCGGTCGTGCTGCCGCTGTCCGCGCCCGACCCGCACGGCCTGAGCGACCTGGCCGACCTGTTCCGCGCCGATCTGAAGGAGGGCACCGGCCACCGCCTGATCGACCTCGCCGGTACGGCGGCGCTCGGGCGTCCGGCGCACCGGCACCGGATCGCCGTCGCGGGCTCGTCCGAGACCGAGCTGGCCGAGGCGCTCGGCTCCGCGATCCCGTCCGAGGTACCGCGCGGCGGGCCCGGCCCGCTCGGGTTCGCGTTCACCGGGCAGGGCGCGGCGCGGCGCGGGATGGCGGCCGGGCTCGCGGCCCGCTTCCCGGTGTTCCGGTCGGTGCTGGACGAGTGCGACAAGCTGTACGCCGAGGAGTTCGGCGGCAGCCTGCTCGAACTCCTGCTCACCCCCGCGACCGGCGCGGAGGGTGTTTGGCCGACGGAGACGGCGCAGCCGGCGTTGTTCGCGTTCGAGGTCGCGCTGGCGCGGTTGTGGCAGTCGTTCGGCGTCCGGCCCGCGCTGGTGGTCGGCCACAGCGTCGGCGAGTACGCCGCACTGTGCGTGGCGGGTGCGCTGTCGGTCGCGGACGGCGTCCGGCTGACAGCGAAGCGCGGCGAGCTGATGCAGCGCGGAACGGTGCCGGGGGCAATGGTGTCCGTCCGGGCCGACGCGGACCGGGTACGCGAGCTGGCGCAGACCCCGGGCGTCGAAGTTGCCGCGGGCAATGGGCCGCAGTCGTTCGTGCTGGCCGGGTCCGAGGTGATCGTCGGGCAGCTGGCCGAGCAGCTGGACCAGCTGGACGTGGTGTGGCAGCGACTCGACGTGGACCGGGCGTTCCACAGCTCGCTGGTCGACCCGATCCTGTCCGACTTCGCCGACGTGGTCGCGAAGATCAAGCTGAAGCCGCTGCGGATGCCGATGGTGTCGTCGTGGTCAGGTGACCTGCTGGAGAGCGGCACGAAGCTCGACGGCGACTACCTGGTCGGTCAGTTGCGCCAGCCGGTGCTGTTCGGTGACGCCGTCGAGGCGTTGACCGCGGCCGGGTGCCGGCGGTTCCTGGAGCTCGGCCCGGACGCCGTACTGTCGCCGGCCGGGCGGCGGATCGCGCCGAACAGCACGTGGATCCCGGCCCAGCGGCTCGGGCAGGACCCGGTGCTGGCGACGATGAACGGGCTGGCGGAGCTGTACCTGCAGGGCACGGAGATCAACTGGGCCAAGGTGTACGCCGACGGTGGACGGGTGCCGCTGCCGACGTACCCGTTCCGGCGGGTGCACTACCCGGTCGACGTGTTCGCCCGGTCGACGGAGGCCGCGGCCGCTCGGGTGGCGCGGGTCGAGCCGGCGCCGGAGGAGCTGCGGCCGGTCGAGCGGACCAGCGGCGCGCTGAAGAGGATCCCGCTCGACCCGCCGGACCACGTCCAGGCGCCGGAACCGGCTGCCGAGCAGGAGGCGGTCGAGCAGTCGCCGTTCACGATTCCGGCCGACGAGGACCGGGTCGTCGCGGCGCCCGCGGACGCGATTCCCGCCGCTTTGAGCGCCGAGAACGCAGACACCGGCCGCTGGGACGTGAGCGCTGCGGGCGGCGACGGTGAGGGCGAGGCCGGTACGGCGTCCGAGGTACCGGCTGATCCTGAGGTGGTGGCTGCGCGCTACCGGGAGTCGCTGGACTTCGTGCTCGACCTGACCAGTGAGCAGCTGGGACTCGACCCGTACGACGTGACCGTCGACCACACGTTCGCCGAGCTCGGAGCCGACGTGGTGGTGCTGCGGCGGGTCGTCGACGAGGTGAACCGCAGGTTCGAGGTGAAGCTCCGGGCCGAGGCGTTGTTCGAGGATCTGATCACGCCGCACAAGCTGGCGTCCGCGGTCGCCGCGCAGACACCGCCGACCGCCTTCATCGCCGCGCAGCGGAAGAAGGACGCCCAGAAGGACGCCCAGAAGGTTGCCCAGAAGGTTGCCCAGAAGGTTGCCCAGAAGAAGGCGACCGAGTCCGCGGCCGACGCTCATGCCGCGGCCGGTCATGCGTTCGCCGGTACGCCGACGGGCGCGGCGCCGATGAGCTCCCGGACGCGGCGGGAGCCCAACTCTCGTGCGGCGCTGGCGGTGCTCGGCTCTGGCTTGGCCGATCTCGCGGCGAAGGTTGATGCCGCGGCGGCGGCGACGAGCGAAGCCGAGCTGCCGGGCTCCGGCATGGCGGCGTTGATGTCGCAGCAGCTCCGCGTCGCCAGCCAGCTGGTCGACGGCGTCACCAAGCTGATGCACGAACAACTCGCCTTGCTCGGCGACGCGCCGTCCCACGCGCAGAACCCCGGCTTTGCCGGGCCGGGGACACCCGCCGGAGCCGGCGCCGACATCGGTGCCGAATCCGCAGCGAAGGTCGCAGCCGAAGCAGGAGCCGAGGCGAGGACTGAAGCCGGCTCCAGGGACACCGTGGCCAACACGCTGAGCGCTGCGGCCGATCAGGCACGCGCCGCGGGCGGCAAGGTGAGCGTCGAGCCCGGCAAGGCGAGCGCCGAGCCCGGCAAGGCGGCGGATGCCGACGCGCCGGCCGCAGACGACGTGGCAACCGCCGAGGGCGAGCCAGCGGTCGCGGCAACCGACGCGGCACCTGCCGGAGCCAACACCTCGAGTGCGGAGCCTGGCGACGCAACCGACCTGGCCGACGCGGCAACTGCCGAGACCGACCCGGCGACCGCCGCGGCTGACAGGGAAGCCGCCGAGGCGGACGCCACTGCAGCGGCCGCTCGTGCGGCGAGTGTCGCGGCGCGGCGGAAGGCCGAGGTGGAGTACTGGCGGACCTTCCTCGACGGCGCCGAGCCCCTGGTCCTGCCCAGTGATCGCGCCCGCCCGGCCGCCGACGCCGGTACGGCGGCGCTGGTGCACGAGCTGGATGCGGGTCTCGGGGACGCGGTGTTCGCGTTCAGCCGGGAGCGGCGGGTCAGCCCGTTGATGACGATGCTCGCCGCCGTCGGCACGGTGCTCGGCCGGTTCGCCGCGCAGTCCGACATCACCATCGGCGCGGCCGCGTTGCGCAGCCAGGAGCCGACGCCACTGCCGCTGCGGATCGACCTGTCCGGCGAGCCGGACCTGGGCGAACTCGCACAGCGGGTGCGGGAGGCAACCACCGGCGCTTTCGACCACGCCGGCGCCGATCTCTCGGTGCTCGAGCAGGACCCGCTGTACCGGGTGCTCGTCGTGTTCGAGCCGGCTGCCGAGCCGCTCCCGGCCGAACTGGACCTGCGCCTCACCCTTGCCCACCACCCGCAGGGCATCACCTGTACGGCGGACTACCGCTCCGGCCTGTTCGACGAGGCGACGATCAAGCGGCTGATCGACTACCTGGAAGCGGTTCTACGCCGCGCGGTGGCCCAGCCGAGCAGTCCGCTGCCGGAGCTGATGCTGCCGATCGAGTCCGACCGTCAGCTCCTGCGCGAGCTGGAAGGCACCGCGCCGGAAGCCGGACCCATCGGCCGGGTCCGCCGGAGCGCGGTGGTCGCCGGTGAGTTCAGCGGCCTGCACACCCTGTTCGAGCAGCAGGTCGCGCGGACGCCGGACGCCGTCGCGCTGATCCAGGGCCACCGCGAGATCACGTACGCCGAGCTCGACCGCCGCGCCAACGCCATCGCCTGGCAGTTGGTGGACCTCGGCGTGAAGCCGGGCCAGCTCGTCGCCGTCCGGGTCGCTCGCGGCGCGGAGCTCGTGATCGGCGTCCTGGCCGTGCTGAAGTCGGGTGCCGCCTACCTGCCGCTGGACCCCGGCGTACCGGAGTCGCGGTGGGCGTTCATGACCGCGGACGCCGGGGCGGTCGCGCTGGTCGGCGACGACGCGGCGCTGGCGGACCGGCTCGGGCTGCGGCTCGTACCGGTCGCGGCCGGCGGCGCGGACGCGCGGGCGTCGCAGGCCCCGCCGGTCCAGGCCGCGGCGGACGACGTCGCGTACTGCATCTACACCTCCGGTTCGACGGGCAACCCGAAGGGCGTCGCGGTCCCGCACCGCGGCCCGGTCAACTTGGTTCAGCACTACCTGCGGACCAGGGCGTCGCTGCGGACCCTGCAGTGGACCTCGTTCGGGTTCGACGTGCACGTCCAGGAGATGTTCACCGCGCTCGCGTCCGGCGCCGCGCTGGTGCTGATCGGCGAGGACGACCGGTACGACCCGGACGCGGTGGTCGCCGCGCTCACGGAGTACCGGATCGAGCGGCTGTTCATGACGTTCACGCCGCTGACCGCGCTGCTGGCGACGCTGGAGGAGATGCCGCGGCTGCCGGCGCTGCGGGAGATCGTGGCCGGCGGCGAGACGATGGTGCTGACGCACGGGATCCGGGACTTTCTCGCCGCGCACCCGGACTGCGTGCTCTACAACGAGTACGGCCCGACCGAGGCGTCGGTGGTGACGACCATCCACCAGGTCGACCCGGCCGAGGACCGGCCCTCGATCGGCCGCCCGATCGACGGTGTCGTGGTCCGGCTGCTCGACGAGGCGCTGCGGCCGGTGCCGGTCGGCGCGGTCGGCGAGATCCACCTGGGTGGCCTCGCCGTTGCTCAGGGCTACATCGGCCGGCCGGACGAGACGATGACCGCGTTCGTCGCCGACCCGGTGACGCCGGGTTCCCGGTTGTACCGGACCCGCGACCTGGGCCGGTGGCGGCCGGACGGCACCCTCGACTACCTCGGCCGGGCCGACGACCAGGTGAAGATCCGTGGGCACCGGGTCGAGCCCGGCGAGACCGAGCACGTGCTGGCCGACCTGCCCGGCGTGATCGACGCGGTCGTGGTCGCGTGCACGAACCCGGACGGTGACACCTGCCTGATCGGGTACGTCGTGCTCGAGGACGAGGACTCCGACGTGCTGGCGCGGCTGATGCTGCAGCTCACCAAGGAGCTGCCGATCTACCTCGTGCCGGCCGACCTGATCCCGGTTGAGGACCTGCCGCTGGATGCCGCCGGCAAGCTGGACCGCTCGCGGCTGCCTGAGCCGGAGTGGCTCGAGGACTGACCTCCCGCCGCGGCGAGGGCGACCGCAACCGGGTGGCGACCGGCGGCGGCGAAGCCGGAGCACCTGCGTGCAGCGGCGACCGATCCCGCTCCGGGGAGCGGGTCAGCGCCCGTGACGTCGGTTCTGCACCGTGGACGGTGGTGGTGTTGCCGGTGACCGCCCTCCCGCGGCCGCCGGCGCAGCCGTCCACGGTGCAGAACCCGCGTCGATCCTCATCCCTCCGGAGGATCGATCGCACTCACGGCCCGGCGGCGCAGCAGCGCGAAGGCGCTGATCACGCAGATGAGCAGTGAGTAGGCGGCCCAGACGGATCCGACGTTGCCCAGCTCGGGCCCGTTCCCACGGGAGCCGAGGCCGACGACGGCGGTGAGCGCGGCGAGCGCGATCACTGGACCGATCCAGCCCAGCACACCCATCCGTACCGGCTGCTCGGCCTCGGACGAGTCGTCCGAAGCCGGCGTGGCGGTGACGGCGGGTCCCCGCAGGGACTCGTGCAGGGCGGCGACGCCGCACGCGGCGGCGACGTTCAGCAGCAGCAGGCGGTCAGCGACGTCCGTGACCGGTACTCCGTTGACGCTGCCGTACACGACGGCGTACACGTTCACGGGCACCGTCGCGGCGGCGGCGCCGACGACGACCAGCTGGAAGAGCCGGGGCCGGCGCACGGAGGCGCGGATCCGGCCGGTGGCGCTGGTGGTCAGCACGACCAGCGCGGTGAAGAAGAGTGCGAAGACGATGAGTACGCCAGCGTCCATCAGGACCGGTCTCTCTGGTCGAGCGTTGCCCCGGACAACGCTGGCGGACGTGCGTACAGCTGGTGCGGATCCCGCGCGTACGGCGGAGAGTCGCCTCTCCGCCGTACCCGCAAGCGGTCAATCCCTGGCATGCAGGCCCCCTGATTGCCTTGGACGGCGTGCCCCCCACCCCATCCATCCGTTGCATCGGGTGGAACGGGGCCGCCGTTACAGACTTCGGCGAATTGGGGTAAGAATTGCCCAAAGATGTTCGCCGGAGGCGTTTTCGCACGCCGGACGTGTGTATGGGGTTGCCGGTGGTGCCGAGCTGGTCACTGCCGGCTGTCCGACTGTCTTCTTGCCGGAGTGTCGGACAATCCGGGCCGAGGTCAGGCCGTGGTCGCCCAGGCCAGCCGCGCGGCGCCGAGCAGGCCGGCGTTGGCCAGCTGCGCCGGCTCGACGGTGAGGTCGGCAACGAACGGCAGCTGCGCCAGCCGCTTCACCCAGCGGCCGACCGGGTCGAACAGGACCGGACCGGCCTTCGCGACGCCGCCGCCGATGACGACGGTGGTGAGGTCCACGGTGACCGCGGTCGCGACGATGCCGGCGGCCAGCGCTTGCGCGCCGTCGTCGAACACCGCGAGCGCGATCTCGTCCCCGGCCGCGGCGTCCGCCGACAGCATCGCGGCGTCGACCAGCTCGCCGGACCGCCAGCCTCGGCGCTGCGCCCGCGCCACCATCCGCGGGCCGCTGGCGTACGTCTCCACGCAGCCGTACGACCCGCACGCGCACACCTCGCCGTCCAGGTCGACGACCATGTGCCCGAGGTGGGCGGCGTTGCCGGACTGGCCGAGCAGCGGCTTGCCGTCCATCACGATGCCGGCGCCGACCCCGGTCGAGACCACGATGCCCAGCAGTGTGCCGACCCCGCGGCCGGCGCCGGTCCACGACTCGCCCAGGGCGAAGCAGTGGCCGTCGACCCCGAGCTCCACCGGTACGCCGCCGACCAGCTCCCGGACCCGGTCGACGAGCGGGAAGTTCCGCCAGCCGACGATGTTCACCGGCGAGACCAGGCCGTGCCGCTGGTCGAGCGGGCCCGCCGAGCCGATGCCGACGGCCACCGGGGTGACCTCGCCGCGAACCCGGCCGATCAGCTCGGCCAGGGCGGCGAACACCTGGTCGGCGTCGCCGCGCGGCGTGGGGATCCGGTCCTCGGTGAGGATCCGGCCGTCAGCGGCCACCAGCGCGGCGGCCATCTTCGTGCCGCCGATGTCGATGCCGAGAACGGTCGTTGCCTCGTCGCTCATGGTCCCCCCGTCAGTGCCGGTGCAGATTGTCAGGTTGATTGCTGTCGCCGGGGTGCTCCAGGCCGTGCACCAGCTGCACCCGCTCGTGCATGGCCCGGTTGAGCCAGCGCGCGAACGCCTCCAGCCGCGCACTGTCGAGCAGCTCGGCGTGCCAGTGGTCCACCGGTACGTCCGGGTCCGCGGGGGCAGGGACGCCGAGCAGATCCGCGGCGTACGCGAGCTGCTCGGGTGGGATCCGTACGTCGGCGCTGACCAGCGTGGCGACCCGGCGTACGGCCTCGGAACCGGCCAGGGCGGCCGCGGTGATGGAGCCGACGGCGATCGCGGCGGACACGTCCAGCGGCCGGGCCGGCGCCTGCGGTCCGGCGTCCGCGCGGCGGCGGAGCTCGTCGAGGCAGACCTGCTCGGTGATGACGACCTGGGCCACCCAGCGGGTCAGCTGCCGGCCCTCGCGACTGTCGGGCTTCGGCAGCACGCAGGCGGCGTCGCCGGCGCGGACGGCCGCGAGGCGCTCGTCGAGCAGCGTGCGGGGGACCGGTTGCCCGTTGAGGTAGGCCATCACGTCGTCCGGTGCCGCTGGGGCACCGGGACGCTCCTCCGCAGACCCGTGCCCGTGCCCGTCGTGCCGGTCGACAGTGACAGCGGTCGTCACTGGATCTCCAGTCGCACGGTGGGCGCGTACTGCGCCCGGCCGAACCACATCACCTTCGGCAGCACCCAGGCGTGCGCGGGCGTCGCGTCGGCCGGCGCCTGCACCGGAACCGGCACGGTCACCGACGACTTCGCCGGGACGACCACTGCGCGCACCGGTTCCGGCAGCCACGACCAGGTGCCGTACGGCGACGCCAGCTGCAGCTCGGCCCGGATCTGCGACGAGGTGTCGTTGGCGAAGACCAGATCGAGCGTCGCGGAGGTCCCCGGAGCCAGTCGCAGGTCCAGGGTCGACGGCGTGACGGTCAGCCCGGTCGGGCGGCCCGGCTCACCTTCGGCGGCGCCGGCCCCGTGGTCCGGCGGCTCCGTCGGCGCCATCGCGAACCCGAGGCTCGCGGTCAGCTGCGGGCTCTCGCCGACGAACACCGTCACCACGTCCTCGACCGACCGCACCCCGGCGCCACCGGCGAGGTGGTCGGTGGCGGTGTCGATCCGGGCGGCGACGAAGTACTGGCCGGGCTCGCAGTTCTCCGCCGGGTGCACGTACGCGAGGTGGCGGACGTAGCCGCCCGGCTCGAGCCGCAGGGTCCGCTCCGGCTGGTCCGTGGTCCAGCCCTCCGGCAGGTCGAGCGACAGGATGCCGACGGCGGGCGTGTCGGCGTACTGGTTCGCGACGACCATCGACACCTCGAACTTCTGGCCGGCGGTGCGCACCACGGTGGGGGAGACCGAGAGACTGACCGGCAGGAAGCCCATCTGCGCGGGCCCGCGGTTGTGCAGCCAGTAGCGCGAGTACGACGGCTGGGCGATCTCCCCGGCCTGGCCGAGCACCGCCGGTTCGGCCGGTACGGCGGTTTCCAGGTCGAGCACGAACGTGTCGACGCCCGCGCCGGCCAGGTCGACGGTGAGCTTGCCGTCGGCAACTTCGATCGGGGCGCCGCGGTGCTCCAGCAGGTCGGCGTGGGTGGCGCCGGTGATCGGGACCGCCGAGGTGATGGTGGCGGTCGCGCCGAGGCCGGTGGCTTCGACCAGCCGCAGGGTGACGCCGTCGCGGGGATCGGCGGGGCGGCCGGAGCCGTGCGCGACGGGGTTGCCGGCCGGCTTCAGCGTGGAGACCAGCACGTCGCGCTCGGGGGTGACCTGAAGCAGCGAGTGGGTGGCCGGGAGCAGGCCGTCGTGAGCGGTGGTGGTTGCCGCCAGCAACGGTGAGGAGAACTCCTGGCCGCGGGCCGGAAGCTGCTGGGCGCGCCAGTCGCCGTCGCCGGCGGTCAGCGCGTAGCGGAACTCGTGGGTCCAGTGCTGGAGCTGGAACGACGAACCGTCCGGCGTCGAGCGGCGCGGCGGGTCGATCCAGATGCCCGACGGCCAGCCGGTGCAGGACCGCAGCAGCGAGGCGTGCAGTGCGCCGGTCGCGTCGACGGCGAAACCGGGCAGACCGTAGGTGAGCAGGGCGACGGTCGCGTCCGTGAAGTCCTCGATCACGCCTTCGCCTGCGACGGTCGCGGTGATGCGCGCCTCGCCCAGCTCGGCGACGGCCGCCGCCACGGCAGCCGCGGTGGGCAGCACGAGCGCGGGAATCGCCCGCACGTCGCGGACATCGGCGTTCGGTTGCCAGACCTCCGCCAGCGCGGTCCGCGGCGGGAAGTACGAAGGTCCACCCTGCCGATCAACGACATCTTCCAGCAGGGAGGCCGCGGCGCCGACCAGGATGCGCAGGTCGGGGAGGTTGGAGTCGACCTTGAGATGACCGTAGCGGGAGCCGCCGGCCAGGGACGTGGTCGCGGTGACGCCGACCCGGGCGAGGGCGACGACGAGGTCGCGGACGTCCGCCGGGTCCGAGTCGTCCGGTACGACGATCTCGGCGACGGCGAGCGGGCGGGTGCCGACCGACTCACCAGCGCCGTCGACCAGCGCGATCCGCGCCGTCGCGCCGAGGCCGAACCAGGTGTTCGCCGGGTTGTCCAGCGTCCACGGTGCCTGCTCGCTGTCCACGTCGATCAGACCGAATCCGCGCCCGACCACCGCCCCGGCGACCTCGCTCAGCGGCAGCGCGCCCGGCACGTCGGCGGGGAACTTCACCCGCACCAGCCGGTCCGACTGCGCGTGGTCGAGGATCCGGGTGGTGAACTCGATCCGGTCCAGCCCGGCGTACGCCGTGACGACCGCCTCGTAGGAGATTCCGTCGACCTCGCCGCGGCTGACCACCCGGCTGCCGAGCGGGCCGGACTGCACGAAGACCTTCGCCGGCGCCTCGGTCGACCCGACCACCGGGCCGGACGGCGTCAGGTGCCACGGGCCCTCACCGAAGCGCGGGTGGTCCGGGTACTCCTGGTAGACCCGCAGCTCGTTGCCGAGTCCCTTCAGCACCTGCCGGCCGGTCCGCTTGTCGAGAATGCCGCTGACCGCGCCGCCGCGGGACGCGTCGACCGTGACCCGGAAGAACTCGTTCTCCACCGTGTCGGCGGAATCGGCCGGGCCCCACCCGCCCGGCGTACCGTCGGCCAGCTGGTAGGTGCGCCAGCCCAGCGACGGAACGTTCTCGGCGAGAAAGCTGAGCTTGTTGCCCTCGACAACAGACGGGAGTGCCTCGCCGTCCGGGCCGAGCACGGTGACCGGACCGGCCTCGGGCAGCTCGACCGTCACCAGGTCGGTGCGGGTGAACGACAGCGTGTTGGTGACGACCACCGCCTGACCGCCGAACGCGCTGGTGTCGATCCGGGCCGCGAACGCCTCCAGCGCGGCGGTCCGGGCCGCGTCGGACAGGTCGTACGCCTCGCGCCAGCCGGTGACCAGGTCGATGTAGACCTGGTCCGACTCCGACCCGGTGATCGCGTCGTGGTGCGCGCCGTACGCGAGCTGCCGCCACACCTTGTCCAGCGCGGCCTCCGCGAACCGGCCGAGGCCGAGCAGGTCGGCGTACGTGCCGAGCTTCTCCGCGTCGACGGCGGCCACCTCGGCGGCGCGCTGCGCCTGCTTGGTGTCGATGTAGGAGACGTCCTTGCCGGTATAGATCGGGTTCATGTCGCGCGACTGCGGCGACGGGCGACGGCCCTGCGCCGCCAGCTCGGCACGGACCCGGTCCATGAAGTGCTTGGTCGTGCCGCAGACGAACTTCGGCCACGCGTAGCGCTCGGCCCAGTCGTGGTGCAGCGCGGTGATCCAGTTGTTCGGCGGGGTGTAGTCGCCGCCGACCGGCAGCAGCGTGTTCTTCGTCGCCGCGACCGTCTTCAGCGTCGCGAACAGCTGGTACGCCGTGTCGCCCGCGGCCTCGACGCTCGGCGCGTGCTGCAGGTCCCAGCCCGGGCCGTAGTGGTCGGGCATGTAGTGGGTGAGCACGCCGTCGCCGCTCGGGCTGATCCACTCGAACTCGCTGTGGAACTGCATCACCGCGGCGGTGCCGGACTTCGGGTCGCCCCAGGCCTGCCGCAGCGGTCCCCACTGGTGGAACGGGCCACGGGCCCAGGCGCTGCCGGTCAGCCCGGCCTTGGCCAGGTAGCCGGGGAACTGCGGGTCGTGGCCGAACACGTCCAGCTGCCAGGCGTTGCGCGGGTCGCCGCCGAGGATGTCGCGCTGGTAGCCGACGCCGTACACGATGTTGCGGATGGTGGTCTCGGCGCCGGTCAGGTTCGTGTTGGGCTCGTTGTAGGTGCCGCCGATGATCTCGACCCGGCCCTCGGCGATCAGCCGGCGCAGGACCGCGCGGTTCTCCGGGAAGGTGTCGAAGTACGGCTTGAGGTAGTCCAGCTCGGCCAGCACGAAGCAGTACGCCGGGTCGCGCAGCGCCAGCTTCAGGTGCGCGTCGACGAGGCTGAACGCGTTGTGCGTGTAGACCGGGCGGGTGGTGCCGTCGGGGCCCTGGAGGTCCCAGCTGGTGGTGTACGCCGCCTGGGTGTTCCACCAGACCGGGTCGTAGTGGAAGTGCGACACCATCACCATCGTCCAGCCCGGCTCGGCGACCACGATCGAGCCGGTGTCACGGGCCAGCTCGGTGCCGTCGCCGGTGAGCACCGTGACGGTCGCGGGCAGCTCAGCGCCGTACGCCGTGCGCTGGTCGGCGGGCAGCTCGAGCGGCACCTCGACGCGGACCGGGCCGTCGCCCGCCGGCAGGTCCGTCGTACCGGTCACGCCGTCGCCGGTGACCTGAACGGCCAGCGGGCCGTCGGCGGCCGAGCGGGTGAGCTCGATGCGGAGGATCTGGCGCGGGTCGTCGTCGGAGCCGACGAACAGTTCGGGCGAGGTGACGCGGGTGATCTGCACTGTCACGGTGTCGGGCTCCGGTCGGTGGCGGTCAGGTCGAGAGACAACGTTATCCGCAACCGGGGGATACAGCGAGAGGCTGTTGCTGCTAATCACGCATGACTGCGCTACTCAGTGCGCCCTTTGAGGGCTGAAGTCGTACGAAAAGTGATTGACAACGATGGCCTTTTCAGGCAGCCAAACGACGCTCGCCGCCTCGCCCGGCGGGCGAGACGGCGAGCGGAAGGCCAAGGCCGGGGGCAGATCAGGCCCGGGCTCGGCAAGCTGTGGACAGGGCGTCAGGTGAGGTTCAGGCCGGGGCGGCCGGCTTCGACGGTGAAGGTGGCGCGGGTGGTGACGGGGGCGCCGGGGGTGGAGACGTAGGGCAGCACCTTGAAGTCGGCCTGCAGGCTGTCGCGGGTGATCCGGGTGCTGACGTAGCCGCGCTGGTTGTTGATCAGCTTCATCTGCGGGTTCTCCGTGAGCTGGAGCTGACCGCCGGTCGGCATGTCCTGGCCGTCGCCGCCGGAGGTGATCGAGCTGGTCACCAGCTCGACCCCGAGGGTCGCCGAGTCCGGGTCACGGAAGTCGGCCTTGAGGTCGTTGGCGTAGTGCTTGTGCACGTCGCCGGTGAGCACCACCGGGTTGGTCACCCCGCGCTGCTGGAAGCCGTCGAGGATCCGCTGCCGCGACGCGGCGTACCCGTCCCAGGCGTCCATGCTGTAGCTGACCGCCGGCCCGGCGGTGAAGTCGCGGGCGGCGAAGAACACCTGCTGGCCGATCACGTCCCAGGTCGCCGACGACCGTCCGAGCCCGTCCAGCAGCCACTTCTCCTGCTCCGGTCCGGTGATCGAGCGCGCCGGGTCGAGCGCGGCCGGGCAGTCCGACGCGGTGTCGTTGCAGGCCTGGTCGCTGCGGTACTGCCGGGTGTCGAGCATGTGGAACGACGCCAGCCGCCCCCACTGGATGCGCCGGTAGATCTGCATGTCGATCCCGCGCGGGATCGAGCTGCGCCGCAGCGGCATGCTCTCGTAGTACACCCGGTACGCCGCCGCCCGCCGCTCCAGGAAGCCGGGCTGCCCGGCCGGCGACGGGATCTCGTCGGCGTAGTTGTTCTCCAGCTCGTGGTCGTCCCACACCACGACCCACGGCGCGACGGCGTGCGCGGCCTGCAGGTCCGGGTCGGTCCGGTACTGCGCGTGCCGCACCCGGTAGTCGGCCAGCGTCCAGATCTCCTTGGCCGGCGAGTGCGCCCGCGGACCGGTGCCTCCGGCCCCTTCGTAGATGTAGTCACCCAGGTGCAGCACCAGCGACGGCTGCTCCTCGGCCATCCGCCGGTACGCCGTGAAGTAGCCGCCGGCGTAGTTCGAGCACGACACGAACGACATGTGCAGCGGGCTGCCGTACGTCCCCGGCAGCGGCGTGGTCAGCGTCCGGCCGACCTGCGACACGTGCCGCTCGCAACGGAAGCGGTAGTAGTACTCGCGGCCCGGCAGCAGTCCGTGCACCTCGACGTGGACGGCGTGCGCGGACTCGGGCCCGGCCGAAACCACGCCGGCCCGGACGACGCGGCGCATCTGCGGGTCCAGCGCGACCTGCCACTGCACCTGGTACCGGCGGCTCGGCATGCCGCCCATCCCGTCGGCGGCGAGCGGGTCGAGCGCGAGCCGGGTCCACAGCACGACGCTCTGGTGGTCCGGGTCGCCCGAGGCGACGCCCAGGGTGAAGGGGTTGGCCAGCGGCTGACGGGGACCGGTGGACTCGGCCGGCAGCGGCGAGCCGGTCGCGGGCAGCGACCCGGCCGCGGCGAGCGCGGTGGCGCCGGCGGTCGCCGCGAGCAGACTGCGTCGGGTGATCGGTGCAACGGGCATGGCGGAGCTCCGTGTCTGATCGGGGAATGGAGTCCCGGCCACCCTGCTGCCGGCGGGCGAACCCGAGGTGACCGTCAGTCGTGAGCCGGGTGAAACTTTCCAACCGGCGAGCGTCCGGCGTGGTGACCCGGTCTCCACTGGCGTGCCGCGGGCGGACAGGAGAAGGTGTGCGGATGAGCGACCAACTGGAACGTGACGCCGCCGGCGCCCTGATCGTCGGCTTCACCGGAACCACCGCCCCCGACGACCTGCGCCGCGCGGTCGCGGCCGGCCTCGGGGCCGTCATCCTGTTCACCCGCAACGTCACCGACGCCGAGCAGGTGGCCGCGCTGACCACCGCGCTGCGCGCCGAGCGGCCCGACCTGCTGATCGCGATCGACCACGAAGGCGGCGAGTTCAGCCACCTCGCGCCGGCCAACCCGTGGCCGCTGTCCTCGCCCCGGTCGCTGGGTGAGCTCGACGACACGGACCTGACCCGCGCCTCCGCGCGGGACGCCGCCGCCACGCTGGCCGCGCTCGGCATCGACGTGATGCTCGCGCCCTCGGTGGACGTGAACAGCAACCCGGCGAACCCGATCATCTCCACCCGCTCGTTCGGTACCACCGCCGGCGTGGTATCCCGGCACGGCGTCGCCTTCGTCCAGGGCGTGCACGACGCCGGGATCGCGGCCTGCCCGAAGCACTTCCCGGGGCACGGCGACGTCGCGGTCGACTCGCACCTGGCCCTGCCGCGGGTGGACCGGTCGGTCGAGCAGGTCACCGCGGTCGAGCTGGCCCCGTTCAAGGCGACGATCGAGGCCGGCGCGGACCTGGTGATGAGCGCGCACATCATCTTCTCCGCGTACGACGACCAGCCCGCGACGCTGTCGCACCGGATCCTGCAAGGCCTGCTGCGCGACGAGCTCGGCTTCACCGGCGTGATCACCACCGACGCGCTGGAGATGCAGGCGATCACCGCGACCCGGTCGATCGAGGACGCCGCCGTGGCCTCGATCCGGGCCGGCGCCGACCTGGCGATGATCGCGATCGGCGAGGCCGACCCGCGCGCGCTGACCGCCCACCTGGTGGATGCCGTCAGCAACGGCACGCTCGACGCCGGCCGGCTGGCCGAGGCGGCCGGGCGGGTCCGCGAACTGGCGGGGAAGCTGGCGTCCCGCCCGCGGCTGCCCGGCCTGGACGGCGCGCCGGTGCGCGAGGTGGCCGCCCGCACCGTGACCGGCCAGGAACTGCCCGCGCTGGGCGGTGCGCCGTACGTGGTGGATCTGACGCAAGGGCTGCACCCGGCCTGGAACCCGTACTTCAGCGGGTTGCCGGAGGTGTTCGCCAAGGTCGCGCCGGACTCGGCCGGAGTGGTGCTGCGCGGGCAGGACGCCGAGGCGCTGAACCAGGCGCAGGCGGCCGCGATCGGACGGCCCCTGGTGGTCTCGGTGCAGGACGCGGTCCGGACGCCGTGGATGCGGCAGGCGCTGCAGGAGCTGATCGAGAGTCACGAGGGCGACGTCTTCGTGCTGTGCAGCGGCATTCCCGAGGACCGCGCGCTCGTTCCGGCGAGCGTGCCGACGGCGGTCACGTACGGCCGCAACCTGGTCGTGCTGCAGGCGGTTGCGCAGCTCCTGACCAGGGTGCCGTAGATCCTATATCCTATCGTCGACGTGTCGGCGATCTGAGGAGTGCGCGATGGCGATCCAGCCGTGGTTCGAACAGGCCAAGCTCGGCATCTTCCTGCACTACGGCATCTACGCGGTGAACGGGATCGCCGAGTCCTGGTCGTTCTTCAACGGCGAGATCAGCCACGAGGACTATCTCGAGCAGCTCGACGGGTTCACCGCGGCGAAGTTCGACGCCGACGCGTGGGCGGAGCTGTTCGCGGCGGCCGGCGCCCGGTACGCCGTACTGACGAGCAAGCACCACGACGGCGTCGCGCTCTACGACACCGCGGCGAACGACCTGTCCACGGTCAAGGCGACCCCGGCGCGGCGCGACATCGTGCGCGAGTACGTCGACGCGCTGCGCCGGCGCGACCTGCGGGTCGGGCTCTACTTCAGCCACCTCGACTGGTCCCACCCGGACTACGCGACCGTGCGCCCGGCCGGCATGCCCGCCGGCGAGCGCGGCAACCCGTACGCCGTACCGGCGGCGGGGGAGGAGGACCCGGAGCGGTGGGAGCGGTTCCTCGCCTTCCACCGGGCACAGCTGACCGAGATCGTCGACCGGTTCGCGCCGGACCTGCTGTGGTTCGACGGGGACTGGGAGCGGGACCCGGAGCAGTGGCGGATGGAGGAAGTCCGCGCGCTGATCGAGGCCAAGCTGCCCGAGGCGGTGATCAACGGGCGGATGCGCGGCGGCTTCGGTGACTACGCGACGCCGGAGCAGGGCGTGCCGATCGTGCCGCCGGCCGGGCCGTGGGAGCTGTGCGTCACGATCAACGACTCGTGGGGGTTCCAGCACGACGACCACCACTACAAGTCGGTACGGCAGCTGATCCGGCTGTTCGCGGAGACGATCGGTGGCGGGGGCAACCTGTTGCTGGACGTCGGGCCGCGCGAGGACGGCAGCATCCCGGCGGAGCAGGTCGAGCGGCTGCGCGCGCTCGGCGACTGGATCCGCCGGCACGACCGCGCGGTGCACGGCACCACCCGCGGGCTGCCGGCCGGCGCCTTCTACGGCGCCTCGACGATCTCGGCCGACCGCCGCCGGGTGTACCTGTTCGGCTTCGACCGGCCGAACGAGTACTTCGTCGTCCGGGGCCTCCGCAACAAGGTGCTCAAAGCAACAATCGTCGGGTCGGGGGTGGAGCTCCGGGTCGACCGCCAGGGCGGCGGCATCGAAGGCGCCGCCGGCTGGACCTACCTGTACGTCGACTCCGACACAGCCCTCGACCACCACTGCACCGTTGTCGAGCTCGAACTCGACAACGAACTCGACCTCAGCGAACACCACACCCGCGACTAGGACGCTGGCGTCGGGTCCGTCGGGTTCGACAACTGGATCTGCCGGCGCTGTCGGGGAGCTCGAACAGCAGCGCGGGACCGTGAACAGCAGCGCGGGACCGTGAATAGCAGATGCCCTGTCCGCAGTCTCCGGTTCTGTTCGAGGTTCCTAGAAGCGGCGGGCGGTGAGGGTGAGGTCGAGGGCGTTCTGCTCGACGTAGTTGAGGGCGTGGCGGACGGCTCCGACCGAGACGATGGTGTCGCCCAGGGAGGAGACCGCGACCTGCGGTGGGGTGGTGGTGAAGGTGGACAGCTGCTGCTCGATCGACGGCAGCAGCGACTTCGCCGCCTCGGCGACCGCGCCGCCGAGCACCACCAGTTCGGGGTTGAACAGAATCCCGACCGTCGCGACCACCCGAGCCGTCCGGACCGCGATGTCGCCGAGAATCTCCGCCGCCACCGCGTCCCCTTCCGCAGCAGCCCGAAACACCATCTCCGCAGTCACCACACCCGCTCCGGCCGTCCCGCTCTGATTTCCCGTCCCCGCCCGGCCGTCCGAGCCGCCCGCAGTTGCCCTGCCGGTCTCACTGCCCTCGCCGCCCGCGCTCGCCAGACCGCCCGAGCCGCTCGCGCCGCCGGCGTCTGCTCCGCCGCTCGCGCCGCCGCCCTCTGCTCCGCCGCTCGCGTCCCCGGCCCATGCCCCGCCGCTCATCCCGCCGGTGTCTGCCCGACCGGCCGCCCGGCCTGCCGCCTCGTCGGCGAGTGCGGCGTCTTCGGCGGCTTCGAGGGCGAGCTCTCGCAGCAACGTGGCGACGGCCGGGTCGGCGACGGCGGCGGTGCCGCGTTCGCGGGCGATGCGGGCGATGCCGTGGGTGTCGCCGACGCCCTCGACCAGTTTCAGGTAAAGCATCTCGCCGGCACCGCCGCGACTCCCGTGCAGCAACCGGCCGGAGTCCATCAGCCCCGAACCGAACCGCTCACTGGCGAGCAGTACGACGAGGTCGTCCACCCCCTGGCCCTCACCGCGCCAGTGCTCGCCGAGCACCGCGAGGTTCGCGTCGTTCTCCAGCAGCGCGGGCCAGCCGTGCACCTTCGACAGCCGCGCCGTCAGCCCGGTGTCGAACCGGCGCCAGAACTCGTCCGCGGCCAGGATGTTGCCGGCCCGGTCGACCGGCGCGGCCACTCCGACCCCGGCCGCGATCACGTCCTCGTCGCTGACCCCGGCCGCGGTCATCGCCTCGACCACGGCCGCGTCGACCAGCTCGGTCCGGTCGGCCGGCTCCTTCACCGCCGCGAACGACCGGCCGGCCTTGGCCAGCGTCTCGCCGCGCAGGTTCGCCACCAGCACGGTGGTCTTGCCCGCGCCGACGTCGATGCCCAGCACGTACCCGGCCTGGCTGTTGAACTCGAACCGTCGCGACGGCCGGCCGACGGTGCTGTCGTCGCGCTCGGGCTCGAGCTCGACGACCCAGCCCATCGCGATCAGGTCGTTGCAGACCGCGTGCACGGTCGCCCGGGTCAGCCCGGTGGCCTCGATCAGGCCGGTTCCTGTCATCGCCCCCGCGGTGGACAGTACGCCGAGTAGCTTGCCGGCGTTGACCCGGCGCAACAGGGGCGGCGTGGCCGCCGACGTCTTCGGCATAACAGGCTTGACCTCCTCGTGGACGCGCCGCACAATACTGCAGAATCTAAATTTAGACTCTATATAAATCTGAACCACCACCGCCTGACGTTCTACCCGCCGCAACCGAACGCCGAACGACATCACCCGCCCGATCCGAGTGAGGCTTCCCTTGACCAGTACCCCCGTCCAGGAGACGCGCACCGCCCCGACCGACCCCGACTGGTGGCGGCAGGCGGTTGTCTACCAGGTC
Organism: Kribbella flavida DSM 17836; assembly: GCF_000024345.1. Lineage (NCBI taxonomy): Bacteria > Bacillati > Actinomycetota > Actinomycetes > Propionibacteriales > Kribbellaceae > Kribbella > Kribbella flavida. The sequence continues at coordinate 2,728,186 of NC_013729.1, forward strand.
TACCCGCGCAGTTTCGCCGACTCCAACGGCGATGGCATCGGTGACCTGCAGGGCATCATCAGCCGCGTCCCGTACCTGGTCTCGCTCGGTATCGACGCGGTCTGGCTGAGCCCGTTCTACCCGTCCGCGCTGGCCGACGGCGGGTACGACGTCGACGACTACCGCGACGTGGACCCACGGCTGGGCACGCTCGCCGACTTCGACGAACTGGTCGGCGCCCTGCACGACGCCGGCATCAAGCTGATCGTCGACATCGTGCCGAACCACAGCTCCGACCGGCACGAGTGGTTCCGGCAGGCGGTGGCGGCGCCGAAGGGCTCGCCGGAGCGCGACCGGTACATCTTCCGCGAGGGCGTCGGCGACGAGCCGCCGTCGGACTGGGACTCGGTCTTCGGCGGCTCCGCCTGGGCCCAGATCCATGACGGCCAGTGGTACCTGCACCTGTTCGCCGCCGAGCAGCCCGACCTCAACTGGGACAACCAGGAGGTCCGCGAGGACTTCCTGACGACCCTGCGGTTCTGGTCCGACCGTGGCGTGGACGGCTTCCGCGTCGACGTCGCCCACGCGCTGGTCAAGGACCTGACCGAGCCGCTGCCGTCCAAGACCACGCTGCCGCGGCAGTCGGAGTCCAACGGCGTGCACCCGTTGTGGGACCGCGACGAGGTGCACGAAATCTACACCGAGTGGCGCAAGGTCCTGAACGAGTACGACCCGCCGCGTTCGGCCGTGGCGGAGGCGTTCGTGCCGGCCGCCCGCCGGGCGCGGTACGCGAGTGCGGCGGGTCTCGGTCAGGCGTTCAACTTCGACCTGCTGCAGGCCGACTGGGACCACGACAAGTTCCGCCAGGTGATCACCGAGAACCTCGCGCTCGCCGAGCAGAACGGCTCGTCCTCGACCTGGGTGTTCTCCAACCACGACGTGGTCCGGCACGCCACCCGTTACGGGCTGCCGAAGAACCCGCACGGTACCTGGCAGGACGGCAAGGCGTGGCTGCTGAGCAACGGCACCGAGCCGACCGTCGACGTCGAGCAGGGGTTGCGCCGGGCCCGGGCCGCGGTCCTGCTGATGCTCGCGCTGCCCGGTTCGGCGTACCTGTACCAGGGCGAGGAGCTCGGGCTGCAGGAGGTCGGCGAGCTGCCGGCGGCGAACCTGCAGGACCCGGCGTACTTCCGGTCCAAGGGAGCCGAGAAGGGCCGCGACGGGTGCCGGGTGCCGTTGCCGTGGACGATCGGCGGGCTGTCGTTCGGCTTCGGCTCCGGCGGGTCGCACCTGCTGCAGCCGAAGTGGTTCGGCGCGTACTCGGTCGAGGCGCAGGAAGGCGATCCCGAGTCGACACTGAGCCTGTACCGCAAGGCCCTCGCCGTACGCCGTGGGCTGCAGACCGGCGAAGGCCTGGAGTGGGTCGACGCCGACGACCTGGTCCTGCACTTCAAGCGGCCCGGCGGCTGGCAGTCGGTGACGAACTTCGGCGCCGCCCCGATCGAGTTGCCCGACGGCGCGGTCGTGCTGGCGAGCGGCCCGCTGGAAGGCGACAAGCTGCCGACCGACACCACCGCCTGGCTCATCTGAGAGCGGACCTGCAGCACTCACCAACCCGCCCCGCGCGAGGCATCGCGGGGACTGGTGAGCGGCGACCGGCGCCTGGCGCGGTCCTTGCCGAGTGCTGCAGGTTCGGCGCTGGGCCGGGGGCCCGCACCGGGTGCGGCAGGATTGGGCCCGTGACAACGAGTCTCGGTGCCGTGAAAGCTGTTCTCGACCGCCTCTACGACCCGGCCTGGGCGGAGAGCTGGGACGCCGTCGGGCTGGTGACCGGCGATCCCGACCAGCCGGTCCGCAAGGTGCTGTTCGCCGTGGATCCGATGCGGGCCGTCGTCGACGAGGCGATCGCCGGGGACTTCGACCTGATCGTCAGTCACCACCCGCTCTTGCTCCGCGGAGTGAACAGTGTCGCCGCGACGACGCCGAAGGGCCGGGTCGTGCACGACCTGATCCGCAGCGAAACCGCGCTGATCGTCTGCCACACCAACGCGGACAACGCCAACCCCGGCGTCAGCGACGCCCTCGCCGCGGCGCTCGGCCTGGAGCAGACCCGGCCCCTGAAGCCGCTGCCGGCGGACCCGCTGGACAAGGTCGTCGTCTACGTCCCGGTCGACGAGACCCAGGCGATGATCGACGCGCTCGCCGCCGCCGGCGCGGGTCGACAGGGCGACTACGAACGGGCGGCCTGGTCCTCCACCGGCGAAGGCACGTTCCGCCCGTTGCCCGGCGCCGATCCCACCATCGGCCAGGTCGGCGCGATCGAGGTGGTGGCCGAGTCGAGGGTCGAGATGATCTTGCCCCGGCACCGCCGTCGCGCGGTCGTCGAGGCACTGCGGGCCGCCCACTCCTACGAGGAGCCGGCCTTCGACATCCTCGAGTTGGTGTCCTTGCCGGGCCGGCTCGGCGGCGGCCGGATCGGGACGTTGCCGCAGCCGCTGGCGCTGCGCGACTTCGCCGCGGTGGTCGATCGCGGCCTGCCACGTACGGAGCACGGCGTACGGGTGTCCGGTGATCCGGAGCGGATGATCGGCACGGTCGCGGTCTGCGGGGGAGCGGGCGACTCGGAGCTGGACCGGGTTCGCGCCGCCGGTGTCGACGCCTACGTGACCGCCGACCTGCGGCACCACCCGGCGACCGAGGCCCGCGCGTACGCCGACGGGCCGGCGCTGGTCGACGTCGCGCACTGGGCCAGCGAGTGGCCGTGGCTGCGCGACGCCGAACGACTCCTGACCGCGGGCTTGGCAGAGCAGGGCAGTACCGTGGACACTCACATCTCGACGCTCCGCACCGACGCCTGGACCCTGCGCCTCTAGCGCATCTCCTGGCCGGGGGCCGCGACCGGTCCGAAGAGCGAACAACTGAACGCTAGTGAAGGAGCCGACCCTGAACGCCGAGCCCGCTGTCCAACGCCGGTTGCTGGACCTGCAGGATCTCGACCTGCAGCTGGATCAGGTCGCGCACAAGCGCAAGTCGCTGCCCGAGCACCAGGCCCTGGCCGAGCTCGCCGCGGAGAAGTCGGTGGTGGACCGGGACCTGGTCCGCGCCGACACCGAGGTCTCCGACCTGCAGCGCGAGCAGAAAAAGGCGGACAGCGACGTCGAGCAGGTCCGGCAGCGCAAGGCCCGCAACCAGCAGCGTCTGGACTCCGGCCAGGTCACCTCGCCGAAGGACCTGGAGAATCTGCAGCACGAGATCGGTTCGCTGGACCGCCGGATCGGCGACCTGGAGGACGCCGAGCTGGAGGTGATGGAGAAGCTGGAGGCGGCCGAGGCCGTTCAGGCCGAACTGCGCAGCCGGTCCGAGGCCTTCGTCGCCCGGCAGAGCGAGCTGGAGACCAGCCGGGACGCCGCCCTCAAGGAGCTGGACGAGCAGCGCGCCACCCTCGGCGACCAGCGCGCCACCGTCGCCGCCGAGATGCCGGCGGACCTGCTCACCCAGTACCAGCGGCTGCGTGAGCGCAACGGCGGCATCGGTGCGGCCCCGCTGGTCGGCAAACGTTGCATGGGGTGCCGGATGGAGCTGGCGCCGTCCGACCTGAACCAGATCAAGGCCACCGCGCCCGACGTCGTGCTGCGCTGCGAGGAGTGCGGGCGGATCCTGGTGCGGACGGCGGAGAGCGCGGTATGACCTATCGGCACGTCATCGTCGAGGCCGACGGCGGTTCCCGCGGCAACCCCGGCCCGGCGGCGTACGGCGCGCTGGTGCGGGACCCGCAGACCGGTGAGGTGATCGCCCAGGCCGGGGTGACGATCGGTATCGCGACCAACAACGTCGCGGAGTACAGCGGGCTGATCGCCGGGCTGGAGCTGGCCGCGGAGTACGCGCCGGACGCCTCGATCGAGGTCCGGATGGACTCCAAGCTGGTGGTCGAGCAGATGGCCGGGCGGTGGAAGGTCAAGCACCCGGACATGAAGCCGCTGGCGATGAAGGCGCAGAGCCTGGCACCGTTCGGCACCGAGTGGACCTGGGTGCCGCGGGCGCAGAACGCCGCGGCCGACGCGCTGGCGAACATGGCGCTCGACGGCAAGCCGGTGCCGCTGAAGCCGGCCGAGAGCCCGGCCGCGCCGGTGGTCACGGAGGCCTCCGAGCTCGGCAAGGCGTTGCAGGGCTGGGGCAGTGGCGCGACGGAGCCGCCGACCCGGCTGATCTTCCTGCGGCACGGCGAGACCGTGCACACGGCGGAGAAGCGGTTCTCCGGTGCCGGCGGGGACGACCCGGGGCTGAGCGAGACCGGCCGCGGGCAGGCCGGCGCGGCCGCGCGGTACATCGCGACGCTCGGCCCGGTCGACGCGGTGGTGTCGTCGCCGATGCTGCGGACCCGGCAGACCGCGGCGGTGGTCGCCGATCAGCTGGACCTCGAGGTCGAGGTCCGGGACGCCTGGGTCGAGTGCTCGTTCGGCGACTGGGACGGGCACACCTTCGCCGAGGTGCAGGAGAAGTGGCCGGACGCGCTGAACGCCTGGCTCGGCTCGACGACGGTCGCGCCGCCCGGGGGAGAGTCGTTCGACGCGTGCGCCCGGCGGGCCCGGTCCGCGCGGGACGCGGTGCTGGCGTCGTACCCGGGCAAGACGGTGGTCGTGGTCACTCACGTGACGCCGATCAAGCTGATGGTGCGCGGCGTGCTGCAGGCGCCGATGGCCTCGATGTTCCGGATGGAGCTGAAGCCGGCCACGGTCACCGAGATCCACTGGTACGCCGACGGCCTGGCGTCGCTGCGCAGCTTCAACGTGCAACCCTCGCTAGTCTGAGGGCTCGCCGTGCACGACGACGTGCCGGAGTAGTCAGGACGGAGTGGTCGCGTGCCGTTGCAGAAGGTGCATTTCGCCGAGGACGTGCCGGAGGTGTTCCGGACGTCGCTGCAGGCGATCCGGCGCGAGCTCGAGGTGCCGGCGGAGTTCCCGCCGGAGGTGGTCGCGGCCGCGCTGAAGGCGGCGGAGACCCCGCGGCTGCCGGAGCTCGACCGCACGGACATCGACTTCGTCACGATCGACCCGCCGGACTCGATGGATCTCGACCAGGCGCTGCACATCGAGCGCGCCGGCGACGGCTACACCGTGCACTACGCGATCGCGGACGTCGCTGCCTTCGTGCAGCCCGGTGATCCGATCGACCTGGAGGCGCGCAAGCGCGGCGAGACGCTGTACGCACCGGACAAGCGCATCCCGCTGCACCCGCCGGAGCTGTCCGAGGGCGCGGCGTCGCTGCTGCCCGACGCGGTCCGGCCGGCGCTGCTGTGGACGATCACGGTCGACAGCTCCGGCGAGGGCACCGAGGTGGTCTGCGAGCGGGCGCTGGTGAAGTCGCGCGCCAAGCTGAACTACGCGGCCGTGCAGAAGGACCTGGACGCCGGCACCGCCTCCGAGTCCCTGCAGCTGCTGCGCGAGGTCGGCAAGCTGCGCGAGCAGCGCGAGCTGGAGCGGGGCGGCGTCAACCTGCCGATTCCCGACCAGGAGGTCGTCACCAGCGGCGGCGAGTGGAGCCTCGAGTTCCGCGCCCCGCTGCCGGTCGAGGGCTGGAACGCCCAGATCTCCCTGCTCACCGGGATGGCCGCCGCCCACCTGATGATGTACGGGCAGATCGGCATCCTGCGCACGCTGCCCGAGTCGCACGACGACCTGCGCCGCAAGCTGGAGAACACCGCCAAGGCGCTCGGCATCCCCTGGCCGGCCGGGACGTCGTACGCCGCGTTCATTCACGGGCTCGACCCCGAGGTGCCCGCGCACGCGGCGATGCTGGCGGCCTGCACGGTGCTGTTCCGCGGTGCCGGCTACACCGCCTTCTCCGGCGGGGTGCCGCAGCGGCCGGAGCACGCGGCGATGAAGTCGGAGTACGCGCACGTCACCGCGCCGCTGCGCCGGTTGGTGGACCGCTGGACCGGCGAGATCTGCGTGGCGCTGTGCGCCGGCGTGGAGGTGCCGGCCTGGGTGCGTGAGTCGATGATGGACGAGATCCCGAAGATCATGGAGGAGAGCGCGCGCCGGGCGAACGCCTACGAACGCGCGATCGTGTCGATGGTCGAGGCCGGGCTGGTCGCCGACCAGGTCGGCTCGACGTTCGACGGCGTGATCGTCGACGTGGACGACCGGGACCCGACGCGCGGGGTCGTCACGGTTGCGGCGCCCGCGATCGAGGGCCGGGTCACCGGCTCGGCGCCGCTGCCGCTGGGCCAGTCCGTCCGGGTCAAGCTGGTCGAGGCCGACCTCACCAAGCGGGCGATCGCCTTCGAGCTGCTCTGACCTACCTGGTCTTCAGCTGTTGCTCGACCGCGCGCGTGGTGCGGTCGAGGTCGCCGGTCGCCAGCAGGTCCAGCAGTGCGCCCCGGAGCAACGCTAGTACTGCGGTACGCCGGGCCTGCGCGTCCTTGCTCTCCCCGTCGGGCTGTGACGCCTTGAGCAGCTCGAGCCAGTCCTCGACCGTCGAGCGCGCGTAGTCGGCCCACGGGCCGTCGGGTGCGACCAGGGACCGCCCGTACGCCTCGACCCACAGGTTCATCAGCGGACGCCGCTCCGGCGCGGCCAGCCAGGTCCACAGCTCCTTGGCGACCACCTCGAGGCCCGGCCGGTCGTCGTACCGCAGGCTCTTCAGCAGTTCGAGCTCGTCGCCGCGGGCGCGGGCCAGCAGGGCGCGGATCAGGCCGTCCTTGCTGCCGAACAGGAACAGCAGCACGCGCGGGCTCGACCCGATCGCGGCCGCGAGCGGTCGCAGCGAGAGATCGGCGAGCCCGTGGGTGAGCGAGTAGGCGTAGGCGCGTTCCAGCAGTTCCTGCTCGCGGGCGGAAGGCACTGGCTTCGTCGTCGGCACCGGGCTAGTATCTCTTACTGAAACAGTCGTGTCAGTAGATCGGGTGGTGCAAATGTCCGAAGTGGTGATCAGACCGGCCGACCGGCCCGGTGATCTGGGGTGGGTCCTGCAGGTGCACGGCGAGCTGTACGCCGCGGAGTACGGCTGGGGGTCGTCCTTCGAGGCGCTGGTCGCGCGGATCGTCGCCGACTACGCCGAGCAGCAGGAGGCGGACCGGGCCCAGCCCGGACCCGCCCGCGAAGCGGCCTGGATCGCCGAGGTCGACGGCGACCGCGCCGGCTGCATCTTCTGCGTCCGCGGCCCCGACGAGGCGACGGCAAAGCTCCGCCTGCTGCTCGTCACGCCGGCTGGGCGCGGTCAGGGCCTGGGCGGACGACTGGTCGACACGTGCCTCGACTTCGCCCGGGACGCCGGGTACAAGCGCATGGTTCTGTGGACGAACGACCCGCTGGTCGCCGCCCGGCGCATCTACCTCACCCGAGGGTTCGCGCTGACGGGCTCCGAGCCGCACGACATGTTCGGCGACGGCCTGATCAGCCAGTTCTACGAACTCGATCTCAGCTGACGGGTTCGGTGGGTGCCGGGGGTGTGGCCGAAGGTGCGGCGGAAGGTGTCGATGAAGGCGCTGGGGGTGGCCCAGCCGCAGCGAAGGGCGACCGTCGTCACGGCGTCGCCCTCGGCCAGCTGGATCAGCGCGTGATGCAGCCGTAGCTGGGTGCGCCACTGGGGAAAGCTCATCGCGAACTCGCTGCGGAACAAGCGGGACAGGGTGCGCTCGCTCGCTCCGGTCGCGGCGCCCAGTGCCGCCAGGCTGCGGTTGTCGGCCGGGTCGGCCATGAGCACTTCGCAGACAGCCGACAAGCGGGGATCTGATGCCACGGGCAACTTCAGCGGCTGCTGGTCGGCACCGCGCAGTTGGTCCAGCAGGACGGCCCGCAACCGGTCGCGTTGCGCGCGACTGCCAACGCCGTTCGTGAACTCGATGATCAGCTCGCGCAGAAGGGGGCTCACGGCAATGACCGCCGGCGCGGTCAGGTTGAGCGGGTTCTCGGTGAGACCGATCAGGTGGAGGTCGGTGGTGCCGTACGCGCGGTGCTGGTGCACCGTGCCGGCGGGGACCCAGAGGGCGCGGTCCGCGGGCGCGATCCAGTGGCCCTGATCGGTGGCGACGGCCAGCACGCCGCGGGCGGCGTACGCGATCTGGTGCTCGTCGTGGCGGTGCGCGTCGATGCCGGCCCCGGCGTCCAGGCGGCGCAGGACGGTCGGTGCGCTCGGCTGATGGCGGCTTGTCGACATGTTCTGACAGATTATCGGAAGCCGGACAGCCGCGTGCTCGTCGAGGCTGGTCGGTATGAGAACGCGACTTCCCACGGTGCTGCTCGCGACGGGGCACGGCAGCGTGGATCTGTACCAGGGCATGGTGCCGGTGCTGGTGCCGTTCCTGGTCGCGGAACGCGGGTACGACTACGTCGCGGTCACCGGGTTCGTGCTCGCCGCGACCTTGCTCTCGTCGGTGGTCCAGCCGGTGTTCGGGCTGCTCACCGATCGGTGGTCGATGCCCTGGCTGCTCCCGGTCAGCATGCTCGGCACAGGAACCGGCACCGCACTGATCGGCCTCGTCGAGTCCTACCCGCTGAGCCTGCTGGTGATCGCCCTGACCGGAGTCGGCGTCGCGGCGTACCACCCGCAGGCGGCCCGTACGGCGCGAGCGGTGACCGGCGGCGGCAACGTCGGGATGAGCTGGTTCTCGCTCGGCGGCATCATCGGCTTCGCGCTCGCGCCGGTGATCGCGGCGCCGCTGCTCGCGGTCGGCGGGCTCGGCCTGACGCCGCTGCTGGCGATTCCCGCTCTGCTGGGCGCCCTCACCACCATCCCGCTGCTCGGACGCGGTGCCGCCCGCGCCACCGCAGTACGCCGTACCGGCCGCGACGACTGGGCCTCCTTCACCCGGCTGACCACGATCGTCGTACTCCGCTCGGTCGTGTACGTCGGGCTGACCACCTTCGTCGGCCTGTACATCGGCCGGCGGCTCGACCTGTCAGCGGCCGCCAGCTCCGCCGTCCTGGTCGTGCTTTTCGGCGGCGGCGTCATCGGCACGATGCTCGGCGGCCGGCTCGCGAACAGGTGGACCCGCCTCCCGGTGATCCGGGTCGCGTACGCCGGCGCCGCGGTCGGCCTGGCCGGCATCGCCTTCGTCCCGGGACCGGTGCTGCTCGTCTTCGTCGTGCTGACCGCGATCGCCCTGTCGGTGCCGTTCTCGCTGCACATCACGCTCGGCCAGGACTACCTGCCGAACCGGGTCGGCACGGCGAGCGGCGTGACGCTGGGCCTGGCCGTCAGCGCCGGCGGGGTCGTCGCTCCGGCACTCGGCGCGCTCGCCGAAGCGACGTCCCTGCAGGTCGTGTTCGCCGCGCTGGTCCTGCTGCCGGCGACCGCCTGCCTGCTGGCCCACCGCCTGGCCGAGCCGGCATGAATGTCGAGGGCAGGACGGCGGCTCCGACGTGACGGGTGACGGATTGCCTGTGAGTGAGGAGTGGTCATGAACCTGCCCGACGTCGTGTCGCGCGAGCAGTGGCTGGTGGCGCGCAAGCAGCTGCTGGCCGAGGAGAAGGAGTTCACCAGGCGGCGGGACGCGCTCAACGCGAACCGCCGCCGGTTGCCGATGGTGCTGGTCGAGAAGGACTACCGGTTCGCCGGCCCGGACGGCGAGGTGGGGCTGGCCGACCTGTTCGAGGGGCGGGCGCAGCTGGTGGTGTACCACTTCATGTTCCAGCCGGAGTGGGACGCGGGCTGCCCGAACTGCTCGGGCTTCGCCGACGAGATCGGCCGGCTCGACGGGCTGACCACCCGGGAGACCACCTTCGTGGCGATCTCGCGCGCGCCGTACGAGAAGATCGCGGCCTACCGGCAGCGGATGGGCTGGACGTTCCCGTGGTACTCGTCGTACGGCTCCGACTTCAACTACGACTACCACGTCACGCTGGACCCGGCGGTCGTGCCGGTCGAGTACAACTACCGCGGCCAGGCCGAGTGGGACGCCCTACCGAACAACACCCACCTGCAGGGCGAGCACCCCTTCGACCTGCACGGCCTGTCCTGCTTCCTGCGCACCGGCGACGCCGTCCACCACACGTACTCCACCTACGGCCGAGGCACGGACGCGATGGGCTTCGCCGTCAACGCCATCGACCTCACCGCACTCGGCCGCCAGGAACCGTGGGAAGAACCCCAAGGCCGAACCCCCGGAACCGCCCCCATGGCCGGCGACCCCAGAATCACCCACCGCGAAACCGCACCGGACACGGAAGCCCACCACTGCCACTGAGACCCAACGACAGGAGTGAGGGAACGGGCCGGTCTGTAAGCCGGATTCTGTGCTGGCGATCATCTATCTAGGGCTGCCGTTGCCGGCAGCCTCCAGCGGCCTACCCGCGAGCTCGGGCGGGCAGCCCTCGAACGCTCGCGCGGACGGTGGTTGCCCGCCGTCCTTCTTGGCCTTGCTCCACGTGGGGTTTACCGAGCCTCCGCAGTCACCTGCGGAGCTGGTGGTCTCTTACACCACCGTTTCACCCTCACCCGCACCTGAGGCGAACCGGAATTCGCTCAGGCCGCTGGCGGTCTGTTCTCTGTGGCACTGTCCCGCGGGTTGCCCCGGGTGGGCGTTACCCACCACGCTGCCCTTCGGAGTCCGGACTTTCCTCGGCGCCCACCGGAGTGGACGACGCGATCGCCCGACCGACCCGTTCCGTGGTTCAGGATACGGCCTGCGGTACGACGTCCGGCCAGCGGCCGTCCGCGCCACGCTCGTACGGCGTGACCGCGACCACCGCGTCCGGGTTCAGCGGGCCGTAGATGTGCGGGAAGGCCATGCCGCTGCCGTCCAGGTCCTCGTCGCAGACGGCCGAGACCAGGCGCTCGGTGTCGATCGTCAGCAGGCACAGCGGTTCGGTCACGTCGGCGTAGACGAAGTTCGCGACCAGGCCGACCTGCTCCGGCCGGGCCGCGTGGATGAAGGTGGCGCCGTCGTCGAGGGACTTGCCGCGGGTCGACATCCGGTACGCGCGGGCCGCCGTGGCCGCCTCCCACTCGGGCCCGGACGCGAGGTGGTAGATCATCGCCATGCCCCGAGGCTAGCGGCCTGTCACCCCGGTGCGGAGGACCGACGCGTTCCCGGCGCGACACTCGCAGGTCGACCTGAAGTCACCTGCCGGCACTAGCGTCCGGCAGATGACTCCGCCCGAAGTTGATGCCCTGAACCGCCGCCGTTTCCTCGGTGCCGTCGGAGGTGTCGCCGGACTGGCCGCGCTCGCGCAGCTGCCGGTCGACGCCGCCAACGCGACCCCGCGCCCGGCGGGAGGTGACTACCCCTTCACGCTCGGCGTTGCCAGCGGGGACCCGACCGCCACCGGCGTGGTGCTGTGGACCCGGCTGGTGCCGGACCGGTTCGTGCCCGGCGGCGGGATGCCGGCGCGGAAGGTGCCGGTGCAGTGGCAGATCGCCCTCGACCAGGGGTTCCGCCGGGTCGTCCGGCAGGGAACGACCTGGGCGCTGCCCGAGCTGGCGCACTCCGTGCACGTCGAGGTCGAGGGCCTGGGCCCGGACCGCGAGTGGTTCTACCGGTTCAAGTACCGCTCCGACGTCTCCGCGGTCGGCCGGACCCGGACGGCGCCCGTCCGCACCGGCCGGCACGCGTCGATGAACTTCGCCTTCGCCTCCTGCCAGGAGTGGTCGAGCGGCTACTACTCGGCCCTGCGGCACCTCGCCGACGAGGACCTCGACCTGGTCCTGCACCTCGGCGACTACGTGTACGAGGGCGGCATCCCGGCCAACGGCGGCTACCGCAAGACGCCCGTCCCCGCCGTCCTGCAGCAGGCGCCGCGCGACGTCGACCGCTGGCGCATGCAGTACGCGCTCTACAAGAGCGACCCGGACCTGCAGCGGGCGCACGCGCGGTTCCCGTGGATGGTGACCTGGGACGACCACGAGGTCCAGAACGACTACGCCAACACGCAGTCGCAGTACGAGGGTGACATCACCGCGCTGCGCGCCGCGGCGTACCAGGCCTGGTACGAGCACCAGCCCGTACGCCGTCCGGCGCGTCCGGCCGGCGAGGGGCCGCGCATCTACCGGCGGCTCCAGTGGGGCGACCTCGCGCAGTTCGACGTCGTCGACGGCCGGCAGTACCGCAGCGTGCCGCCGTGCGGCTGGGGCGAGGCCGACGCCTGCGAAGGCGGCTACGACCCGTCGGTCACGATGCTCGGCAAGACCCAGGAGAAGTGGCTGTACGACGGCCTGAAGCGCTCGCGGGCCCAGTGGGACGTGCTCGCCAGCAACGTCATGGTCGGCCGGCTCGACCACGACGGCCCGACCGGCAACCGGCTCTGGCACGACGCCTGGGACGGATTCCCGGGCGCCCGGCAACGACTGATCGAGGCGTGGGACCGGGCGAACACCCGCAACCCGGTCGTGGTCACCGGCGACTGGCACTCCTCGTTCGTCAACGACATCCACGCCGACTTCGACCGCGACGGCACGCCCGTGGTGGCGACCGAGTTCGTCGGCACGTCGCTCACCAGCAACGGCGACGGCGAGGTCTACGGGCCGTACTACGGGCCGATGATCAAGTACAACCCGCACATCAAGTTCTTCGACGGCGACCGCCGCGGCTACGTCCGCTGCTCGGTCGACCGCGACGAGTTCCGCACCGACCTGCAGATGGTCACCACCGTCAGCCGCGCCGACGCCCCGAAGTACACCCACGCCTCCTTCGTCGTCGAGGACGGCCGACCGGGAGCCCTCAAGGTCTGATCAGCACCTAGGGTGCTGCGCATGGCTGAGCAAGCACCTGCGAAGAACACTCCGGACACTGAAGCGGTTCCGGCGCCCGGCGGGCCCGTGGACGATCTGGTCAGCACGCAGCACGTGTTGACCATCGGCCGGCGGAAGCTGCGGTACACGGCGACCGCCGGCCGGGTCGTGCTGCGGCAGGAGGTGCTGACCGAGGGCAAGTTCGACGGGCACCTGCCGCGGGCGGAGGTGTTCCTGACGGCGTACACGCTGGACGGGGCCGACGCGGGCCGGCGGCCGGTGACGTTCGCGTTCAACGGGGGGCCGGGGTCGTCGAGCATCTGGTTGCACCTCGGACTGCTCGGTCCGCGCCGGGTGGTGTCCGGCGATGCGGGGGAGCTGGCGCCGCCGCCGTACGGGCTGGTGGACAACGCGGAGACCCTGCTGCAGCACAGCGACCTGGTGTTCATCGATCCGGTCGCGACCGGGTACTCGCGCGCGGTCGAGGGCGAGAAGCCGGGGGAGTACCACGGGTTCACCCGGGACCTGGAGTCGGTCGGCGAGGTGATCCGGCTGTGGACGTCGCGCAACGGGCGGTGGATGTCGCCGAAGTTCCTGGCCGGGGAGTCGTACGGCACGACCCGGGCGGCCGGGCTGGCGGCGCACCTGCAGGACCGGCACGGGATGTACCTCAACGGGGTGATGCTGATCTCCGCGGTACTGGAGTTCGGCACGCTGGACTTCACGCCGGGCAACGACGTGCCGTTCGCGCTGTTCCTGCCGTCGTACGCCGCCGTCGCGCACTACCACGGGCTGCTCGGCGATCGGGAGCTGACGGACGTGCTGGCCGACGCCGAGCGGTACGCGGCCGGCCGGTACCCGTACGCCCTTGCCCAGGGCAACCGGCTGCCGGCGGACGAGCGGACCGAGGCGATCACCCGGCTGGCCGGTCTGACCGGGTTGTCGCCGGACTACCTCGACCGGGTGAACCTGCGGATCGAGCACACCCGGTTCTTCGCGGAGCTGCTGCGGTCGCGCCGCCAGGTCGTCGGCCGGCTGGACGGCCGGTTCACCGGCTGGGACGCCGACGCCGCCGGCGAGCAGTCCGTCGACGACCCGTCGTTCCGGGCGATCACCGGCCCGTACACGGCGGCGCTGAACCACTACGTGCGCGCGGAGCTGGAGTACCTCAACGACCTGCCGTACGAGGTGCTCAACAGCCAGGCGGCGAAGGACTGGTCGTTCAAGGAGTTCGAGAACAACCACGTGACGGTGGCGGACAAGCTCGCCGAGGCGATGCGCGCCAACCCGTACCTCAAGGTGCACGTCGCCTCGGGCCACTACGACTGCGCGACCCCGTACTACGCGACCGAGCACACCCTGGCCCGCCTCCAGCTCCCCGACGACCTCCGCCCCAACATCGAGGTCCGCTACTACCCGGCCGGCCACATGATGTACGTGCACGAACCGTCCCGCGTCCAGCAGTCCGAGGACCTCGCCGCGTTCGTCCAGGCAGCCTCGAACCGATGACGCCGTACTCCGGGCGCCTCCGTGGGATCGCGCGGGCGGCCCGGCGAACTTTCAGGGGTTGACCCATCACAAGCAGGGTTGGCCCGCCAGAATTCCGTAGGCCAACCATGCACTTGGTGGGTTGGCCGCTGAGAGTTGCGGCGGTGGTCAGGTCGATCAGCAGGGCAGGTGGCGGGTTTCAGCCGGGGTAGATGCGAAAGCCCTGGTAGGTGCGGTGCGGCAGGGACTTGTAGAAGTCCCCAGCGGTGTCGGTGACGAGGTCGATGCGCAGGGCGCCGGTGAGTGGGGCGGCGTACTCGAGCAGGGCGCGGCCGATGCCGCGGCGACGGTGGTCGGCGCGAACGGCCAGCATCGACAGGTGCGCCTGGATGTGCCCGTCGCTCTGCAGGTAGGCGAAGCCGACGACCTCGTCGTGCTCGACCGCGACGACGGTCGTCACCCCGGGCGCGGTGAGCACGGCGTGCGCCCGCTCGGTGTTCTCGGACAGGCTCGGCCAGTCCTCGGCGGCGCAGATCGCCTGCACCCCGGGCAAGTGCGAACGCTCGTACCGCGTGACGTTCATCGTCGCGCCTCGCTCCCGCGGCGGGACCGGTCTCCCGGCTCGCTGCCTCGCCCGGCGAGGATCACGGCAGCGTGAGGACTTCGGCGCCGGTATCGGTGACGAGCAGGGTGTGCTCGAACTGCGCGGTGCGCGACTTGTCCTTGGTGGTCGCGGTCCAGCCGTCGTCCCACAGGTCGTAGTCGTAGCCGCCCAGCGTCAGCATCGGCTCGATGGTGAACGTCATGCCGGGCTCGATCACGTCGTCGAACCGCTCGTCGTCGTAGTGCGGAATGATCAGCCCGGAGTGGAACGCGGTGGAGATGCCGTGCCCGGTGAAGTCGCGGACCACGCCGTACCCGAAGCGCTTGGCGTAGGACTCGATCACCCGGCCGATGATGCTGACCTGCCGGCCCGGCCGGACCGCCTTGATGGCCCGGTTCAGCGCCTCCTCGGTGCGCTCGACCAGCAGCCGGCTCTCCTCGTCGACGTCGCCGACCAGGAAGGTCGCGTTGGTGTCGCCGTGCACCCCGTCGAGAAACGCGGTGATGTCGACGTTGACGATGTCGCCGTTGTCCAGCGGGCGGTCGTCGGGGATGCCGTGGCAGATCACCTCGTTCACCGACGTGCACAGCGACTTGGGATAGCCCCGATAGCCCAGCGTCGACGGGTACGCACCGCGCTCGACCAGGTACTCGTGACCGATCGCGTCCAGCTCGTCGGTGGTCACCCCGGGCTTGGCGGCGGCGCCGACGGCCTGCAACGCCCGGGCGGCGAGCCGGCTCGCGACGCGCATCTTCTCGACCACTTCGGGGGACGTGACGTACGAACCGTCGTACGGCGTCGGCGCGGGCCGGTCCACGTACTCCGGGCGGGCGATGGAGGCGGGAACCGGGCGGCGCGGCGAGATGATGCCGGGACTCAGAATCGACATGGTGGTTTCATTCTAGATAGGTGCGACAACTTCACCGGGAGGTGGTCAGCCGAGATGGCCGACGATCACAGCAACGAGTGGTACTACTGCCTCAAGCACCACAAGGTCGAGCCCTACGAAGGTGACAAGGCCTCCGAGCGGCTCGGGCCGTACAGCTCGCCGGAGGAGGCGGCCCGGGCGCTCGACAAGGTGCAGGAGCGCAACGAGGCCTGGGACAACGACCCGAACTGGAACGACGACTGACCACCCGCGGCCGCTGAGAACGGCGGCGCCGACCGTGCCGAGGGGCACCACCGGGATCCGGTGGTGCCCCTCGCTCGGTGCTCGAGCCGATCAGGCCTTCGTGGCCGGCGCCTTGCGGGCGGGGGCTTTGCGGGCGGTGGTCTTGCGTGCGGTGGTGGTCCGGGCCACCGTCGCGCGGGTGGCCGGGGCCTTCTTCGCCGCGACCTTGCGGGCCGGGGCCTTCTTCGCGGCGGCCTTCGTCGCCGGCGCCTTCTTGGCCGCGACCTTCTTCGTGGCGACCTTCTTCGCGGCCGGCGCCTTCTTCGCCGCGACCGTCGCCGGGGCCTTCTTCGCGGTCGTCTTCGTGGCCGGGACCTTCTTCGCGGTGGTCTTCTTCGTGGTGGTCCTGGTGGCCGGGGCCTTCTTGGCCGTCGTCGCCTTCTTGGCGGCGGCCTTCGTCGTCGCCGTCTTTGTCGCCGCGGTCTTCGTGGCGGTGGTCTTCTTCGCCGGCGCCTTCTTGGCCGCCGTCGTCTTCACCGCGGTGGATTTCGTGGCGGGCGCCTTTTTGGCGGGCGCCTTGGAGACCGCCTTCTTGGCCGCACTCACCTTCTTCGTCACTGCCTTCTTCGCTGCGGTGACCTTGCGCGCGGCGGTCGTCTTCGCGGCCGTGGCCTTCGTCGCGACAGTCTTCTTGGCGGGAGAAGCCTTTTTGGCTGTCGCCTTCCCTGCGGCTGCCTTCTTGGCTGGCACTCTGCCTCCTTGGTGCGGCTGAGGAAAACCACGGTGGATTCCTCGTCGTCACCGATGATGACAACACTTGGGAGCCACGTAAAGCACCTGTTAACCCAGTACGTCAAGGCGTCCGGGCGGCGAATTCGGGCGGTATTGCCGAAAATCCTTGCGCAGAAGGGTTTCCGGTGCCCGCCGAGCATCCCCGACGGCGCCGAAGAAATGTTGGCGACACGCGCACCAGCAGCCCACTTCGGCGCGTTTTCTGCCACGTTGTCCATGGCAACGTCTCTGCGAACGATCGGATCCACCGCGGTGCGCACACTGCTCGACGACCAGCAAAACCCTGTCCTGCTGCCGGCCACGCCGACCCGCGTGGTGAGCATCGTGCCGTCGTTGACCGAGTCCGTCGCGGCCACCGACGCGCGTTTGCTGGTCGGTGCGACGGACTGGTGCACGCATCCCGCGGACCTCGAGGTCACCCGGGTGCGCGGTCCGAAGAATCCCGATCTGGAACGCATCGCCGGGCTCGCGCCGGACGTCGTTCTCGCGAATGCCGAGGAGAACCGCGCGGTCGATCTCGACGCACTGCGCGCGGCCGGAATCGCGGTGTGGGTGACAGCACCGGCTACCGTCGGCGAAGCACTGGATTCGCTGGACCGAATGCTGTCGGCCATCACCGGTTCCAGCCCGTCCTGGCTCGGCGCCGCGCGGGAGACCTGGCGCACGCCGTACGCCGGTCCGCGCCGGCGGGCGGTGATTCCGATCTGGCGGCGGCCGTGGATGGCGCTGGGCCGGGACACCTTCGCCGGCGATCTGCTGGCCCGGCTCGGCATCGACAATGTGCTCGCGGATTCCGCCGAGCGTTATCCGCGGATCGAGCTCGACGCTTTACCGCCGTACGACCTGGTGGTGCTGCCGGACGAGCCGTACGCGTTTTCCGCCGACGACGGGCCGGAGGCCTTCGCGGCGCCGGCTCTGTGCGTTTCCGGCCGGCACCTCACCTGGTACGGACCGTCGCTGGTCGAGGCCCGGGCGGTGCTCAGCGGACAGCTGGCGTGAGCTGCACCACGAAGAGTGCGCCCGTCACTGGACGGTTAGGTCAGCCTCACCTATCCTCCAAGCGTGCCGTCGATGACCGCGAAGAAGAAGTGCTGCAAGGACAAGCCGAGGTGCAAGAAGTGCCCGGTGGTCCTCAAGCGGCTCGCCGACGCCGGCTGCGCCGAGCGGATCGACCTGCGGCACTACGACGTGGACAAGAAGATCAAGAAGAAGGTGCTCAAAAAAGCCCGCGAGCGCTGAGCGTTCGGGGGAACCCGGCTGCGCGCCGGCAGCTGCCGGTCAGGACGCCTCGCGGAGGTTGATCGCGGCGACGGCCAGCCGCAGCAGCCCCGGAATGGTGACGTGCGCGGCCTGACCGGTCGCCTCCAGTGCGTCGGGGTGCCACCAGCCGTGCGCGCTGATCGTCTGCAGCTCGAGCGCCTCCTGGTTGGCGAAGGTCACCTCGACGGCGTCCACGCCGACCGCGAAGAACGTCTGGTGCTGGATGATCCGGCAGCCGCCCCACTCGAACTGGATCGTGTTGGTTGCCACCGGCTCCCCGAGCGCCTCCGGCGGCAACAGGATGCCGACTTCCTCACGCAGTTCCCGCAGACCGGCCTGGATCACCGTCTCGCCCGCCTCGACGCCGCCACCGATCGTGAACCAGTACGGCGTTTCCGGCTTCAGTGGGTCCCACCCGTGCAGCAGCAGCACCTTGCCGTCCGGACGGACGGGCAGGACGCGAGCCGTCGTACGGCGGACGACGGTGCCGGATGGGGGCAGGCGCGAATCTGTCACAGGTCAAAACGGTAGACGGAGTGTCCCCGTCCGTGACTGCTCGTACGGCGCGTCTCGCCGCGGCCGGTTCCGGCCCAGCGGCGGCCGAACGGCTGGGGCGCGGTGAGACGATCGCGGTATGACTGCGCGCATCGGGCTCGGGCTGGCTGCCCTCGGCCGTCCCGGCTACCTCAACCTCGGGCACGACGAGGACCTGCCGCCGGGCCGCACGGTCGACGCCCTGCGGCACCGGACGCACGAGCTGCTCGACCAGGCGTGGCAGGCCGGGATCCGGTACGTCGACGCGGCCCGTTCGTACGGTTTGGCGGAGGCCTTCCTGGGGGAGTGGCTGGCCGCGCACCCAGGCCGGCGCGAGCAGCTCACGATCGGTTCCAAATGGGGCTACACCTATGTCGCGGACTGGCGGCCCGATGCCGAGCAGCACGAGGTGAAGGACCACTCGACCGCGACCTTCGAGCGGCAGTGGCCGGAGACGCTGGAGGCCCTCGGCGGACCGCCGGACTTCTACCTCGTGCACAGCCTCACGTCCGACAGTCCTGCGCTGGGTGACACGAAGCTGCTCGACCGTCTGGCCGAGCTCGCGGACACCGGCGTCCGTGTCGGTCTGTCGACCAGCGGGCCGCGCCAGGCCGAAACCCTGCGTGCGGCGCTGAGGCTCGGCGGCCCGTTCACCGCCGTTCAGTCGACGTGGAACGTGCTCGAACCGTCCGTCGGTCCGGCCCTGGCCGAGGCGCACGACGCCGGCTGGTTCGTCGCCGTCAAGGAAGCCGTGGCCAACGGCCGCCTGACCACCCGAGCCGGCGACACCGCGTTCGCCGCCTTCGCGGCCCAGCACCACGCCGCCCCCGACGCCGTGGCGATCGGTGCCGCCCTCGCCCATCCCTGGGTCGACGTCGTCCTGTCCGGTGCCACCACCACCGGACAACTCGCCAGCAACCTCACCGCCACCGCCGTCGAAGCTCCGACGGAGTTCGCCCGGTCGCCCACGGAGTACTGGACCGAACGCGCAGCCCTGCCCTGGACCTGATCCGGGGTCAGAAGGTGTGTTCGTCGGCGGGGAAGGTGCCGGTGGCGACCTCGGCGGCGTAGGTGGTGGCGGCCTGGGTGAGGATGCCGCGCAGGTCGGCGTACTGCTTGACGAAGCGCGGCATCGGGCCGGAGCGCAGGCCGGCCATGTCCTGCCAGACCAGCACCTGGGCGTCGGTGTCGCGGCCGGCGCCGATGCCGATCGTGGGGACCGGGATCCGCTTGCTGATCTCCGCGGCGACGTCGCCGGGAACCATCTCCAGGACCACCGAGAAGGCGCCGGCCTCGGCGAGCGCGACCGCGTCGTCGATCAGGCCGGCTGCCTGGTCGCCGCGGCCCTGCACGCGGTACCCGCCGATGCTGTGCTCGCTCTGCGGGGTGAAGCCGATGTGCGCCATCACCGGGATGCCGGACCGGGTCAGCTTCTCCACCGCCGGGACGACGGTACGGCCGCCCTCCAGCTTGACCGCCTGCACGCCCGCTTCCTTCATGAACCGGACGGCGGTGTGGAAGGCCTGCTCGGGCGACGCCTGGTACGAACCGAACGGCAGGTCCGCGACGACGAGCGCGCGCTGGGCGGCGGTCGCGACGGCGCGGGCGAGCGGGATCAGCTCGTCGACCGTGACCCGCAGCGTGCTCTCGTAGCCGTAGACGTTGTTCGCCGCGGAGTCGCCGACCAGCAGCACGGGAATGCCCGCCTCGTCGAAGATCTCGGCGGTGTACTGGTCGTACGCCGTGAGCATGGCCCACTTCTCGCCGCGGTTCTTCAGGTCCCGCAGGTGGTGAATCCGGTACTTGCGCGGCCGCTTGCCGGGATCGCCCGGCGCCGAGCTCGCGCCGGCCGCTCCGGAGGTGCTCGAGCCTGGTGCGGAGGGCAACGAGTTGGTGGGGGCGGTGGCGGTCCGCTCTGTCGCGGAAGTCCGCTCCGTCGCCGAAGGAGCGGCGGTCGCCGGCGTGCCGGCGTCGCTCACCCCGGGTTGCGCCCGGCGGGCTCGATGGGCGATCGGAGCCTCGGCCCTGACCTGGCTGGGCGCGTCCTGCTGGACGTCGGCGCGGCGACGGGCGCCGATCGGACGGCTCTCGGGCACGTTGCTCTCGTACTCCGCGCTCGGGTCGGTGGGGTAGCCGTTGACCGCCGCGTTCGACTGGTTCGACGGGGGCTGCGGCGGCGCCGGGCGGTCGGCCGGTGGGCGCTGCCGGCCGGGCGGTGCCGTCGGGGCGGACGAGGCGGGGACGGCCGGCTGGGTGCCGGTCGACTGCTGGGCGCTGCTCGGTCCGCCGGCGACCGGCGAACCGCCCGCTGCTGTGCCGCCGGTCGGCGAGCTACCAGAGGGCGAACCTCCGGGCTGCGAACCACGGGGCTGAGACCCTGGTCGGGAGCTGCTCAAGCCGTTGCTGCCACTCAGACCGCTGCCACTGGCCAGACCGTTGCTGCCACTCAGCCCGCTGCCGCTGCCGCTGCCGAGGCCGTTGCCTGCCAAGCCGTTGCCGCCCAGGCCGTTGCTGCTCAGCCCGTTGCTGCTCGGGCTGCTGGAGCTGAGGCCGTTGCTGGACGGAAGGCCGTTCGACGGCGGTGGCGGCGGGGGAGGCGGCGTCGGGGCGGCGCTGTTCCAGCCGTTGCCGCTGGTGCCGTTGGAACCGTGCTGGGTCAGGCCGTTGGCGCCGTTGCCACCCGGCGGCGGGCCGGCCGGGCGAGGCGCGGGCGGCGGACCACTCTGCGGCTGCGGTGGTCCCGGGCGGTGCGCCGGAACGCCGTTGCCGCCTTCCGGACCTCGCCGCTGCGGCTCGCCGGGACCGGTGGCAGCGAACGGACTCGGCCGCCCCTGCTGCGGCGCGGGCGGTGGCGTTTGCGGTTGTCCGGGTTGCGGCCGGAACGGGCTCTGCTCCTGGTACGCCGACGGCGCGAACGGCGACTCGTCGTACCGGTCGCGACCGGCATCGCGCCCGGACTCCCGTGCGGCCTCGCGCCCAGCGTCGCGACCGGCCTCGCGGCCCGCGTCGTAGTAGCCGGGCCGCGCGGACTCGTCGTACTGGTTCGGCCGCGTCGGCTCGTCGTACTGCGGCGCGCGCTGCGGTTCGGCGTACTGGCCGGGGTAGCCGCGGTCCTCGGCGGGCGGCGGCCCGGGCAGGAACGGCGGCTTCGGCACGTACGGCTGCTGCGGCACCGGGCCGCGTTCGTAGCTGCGCGGCGCGTTCGGCAGCGACGGCGCCGGGTCGAGCCCGTCGAGCGAGGTCGCGCGGTCCCGCCAGCCGTCGCCGGCGTCGTCCCCGGCGTAGCCGTACTCCGAGCGGTGCTGCTCCTCGGTTGTCCGGTTCTTCGGTCCGGTCCCGTACGGCGCCGGCAGCTCGTCCTCGGCGTCGCCGTTGGTACCGGCCGACGAGAAGTTGTCAACCATGGCCTCATCGTCCCACCGTTGCGGAGGGTGAGCGCCACCGGTCGTGGGTGAGTGATCGCTCACAGCATCGGCGGGCAGGCCGGAACGACCGGAACCCTCGGCGAACAAGGAGTCCCAGCCGGTGTCGGAGGACGGGCGGTTCCGCCAGGATCCGGTCAGTGCTCGGCCGCCTTCCTGGCGTCCTCACGCCACGCGTTCGTGATCGGCAGCCGCCGGTCACGCCCGAACGCCTTGTGGCTGAGCTTCGGGCCCGGCGGAAACTGCCGGCGCTTGTACTCCGCCTTGTCCACCAGCTGGATCACCTTGCTG
Source organism: Kribbella flavida DSM 17836 (assembly GCF_000024345.1). Taxonomy (NCBI): domain Bacteria; kingdom Bacillati; phylum Actinomycetota; class Actinomycetes; order Propionibacteriales; family Kribbellaceae; genus Kribbella; species Kribbella flavida. The sequence goes on from NC_013729.1 coordinate 2,750,336, forward strand.
ACCAGCTCCGGGTCGAACCCGGCGGCGACCAGCTCGGCACTGCCGCGGTCCTGCTCGACGTAGTCGTCGAGCATGTCGTCGAGCAGGTCGTACGGCGGCAAGGAGTCGGTGTCGACCTGGCCGGGCCGCAGCTCGGCCGACGGCGGCTTGGCGATCGCGTTCTCCGGGATCGGGGGCTGCAGTCCCTTCGCGACGGCGTCGGCGTTGCGCCACTTCGCCAGCCGCCGGACCAGGGTCTTCGGCAGGTCCTTGAGCGGGGCGTACCCGCCGACCGCGTCGCCGTAGATGGTCGAGTAGCCCACGGACAGCTCCGACTTGTTGCCGCAGGCAAGGACCAGGTGGCCGTCCGCGTTCGACAGGCCCATCCAGATCACCGCGCGGACCCGGGCCTGCAGGTTCTCCTCGGCCAGCCCGGTCAGGCCGAGGGTGTCCAGGAACGGCTGCACCATCGGCTGGATCGGCACCACCCGGTAGTTCAGCCCGGTCCGGGCCGCGAGCTCGGCGGCGTCGTCCTTGCTGTGGTCGCTGGAGTACACGCTCGGGTTGGAAACGCCGACCACGTGCTCGGCGCCGATCGCGTCGCACGCGATCGCGGCCACCAGTGACGAGTCGATGCCGCCGGACAGGCCCAGCAGCACCGACGTGAACCCGTTCTTGTGCACGTAGTCGCGCAGCCCGGTGACGATCGCGGCGTACAGCTCGGCCTCGTCGGACAGCCGCGGCGCCTGCGCGACCGCGATCGGCTCGTACGCCGGCAGCGGTTCCTCGTGCAGCACCGTGTGCACGATCCGGATGCCCTCGTGGGCGTCGACCGGGATGCCGGTCGCGGCCGGCAGGTCCAGGTCGACGATCATGCTGCCGTGCTCGAACTGCGGCGCCCGGGCGAACACCTTGCCCTCGGCATCGGCGATCAGCGAGTCGCCGTCGAAGACCAGCTCGTCCTGGCCGCCGACCAGGTTCACGTAGGCCAGCGGGCAGCCGGCCTCGCGGGCGCGCCGGCTGACCAGCTCGCCGCGCACGTCGTCCTTGTTCGCCTCGTACGGCGAACTGTTGACCACCAGCAGCAGCCCGGCGCCGGCCGCGCGGGTGACGGCGACCGGACCGCCGTCCTGCCAGAGGTCCTCGCAGATCACCAGCGCCACGTCGACGCCGTGGATCCGGACGACCTGCAGGGTGTCGCCGGGAACGAAGTGCCGGAACTCGTCGAAGACGCCGTAGTTCGGCAGGTGGTGCTTGACCGCGCTGGTGACCACCTTGCCCTGATGGATCACCGCGGCCGAGTTGGTCGGCGAACCCTTCGGGCGGCCGAGCCGGTCGACGCCCATCGCCGTACCGGTCGCGCGGTCGAGGTAACCGCAGACCACGACGATGTCGCCGAGACCCTCGTCGGCCAGCCGGCGCGCCAGCGTCTGCACCTTGGACTGCGAGGCGTCGACGAACGAGCCGCGCAGGGCCAGGTCCTCGACCGGGTAGCCGGTCAGTGCCAGCTCGGGAAAGGCGATCACGTGCGCACCGCGCTCGACGGCGTTCCGGGTCCAGGAGACGATCTTGTCCGCATTCCCGTCGAGGTCGCCGACCGTCACGTTGAGCTGGGCGAGGGCAAGCCGAAGCTGAGGCACGGGGAGCACCCTACTGGTAATGCCGCGGCGCCCACAGCGACTCCGCCGATCCAGGCCGGGACTTAACAAGACCAAGGTTTCCGGCGGCAATACTTTGCGTGGACGCGCTGCGCACCGGTCAGCTTTTGACTGGTCCGGTGACGACTTCTCAAGGGCCGACCGCGGTGGCCGAGCGCGCGGTCGGGCCGGACCTGGCCCGCGGCTTGATGCTGCTGTTCATCGCGCTGGCGAACTCGCACTACTTCCTGCGCGGACCGTCGGTGCTCGGCGGCTTCCCCCAGGACGGCTCGGGCATCGACCGGGTCGTCACCTGGGTGATCGCGACCTTCGTCGACGGACGGGCGTTCCCGATGTTCGGGCTCCTGTTCGGGTACGGCGTCGCGCAGCTCGTCCGGCGGCAGAGCGGGACCGCCTGGGCGATCAGATTCCTGCTGTGGCGGCGCAGCCTGGTGCTGGTCGTGCTCGGTTTCCTGCACGCGATGCTGCTGTACGTGGGCGACATCCTCGGCGCGTACGGCGTACTGCTGTTCATCGGGGTGTGGGCGATCCGGTGGAAGGACCGGTGGTTGCTGGCTGTCGCCCTGGTCGTGCTCGCGCTGACGGCGTTGCCGGGCGACTCGTCGCTGTCGATCAGCGCGGATCCGCCGGACCGGTCGATGCTGCCGCCGGACTTCGGGACTCAGCTCGCCGAGCGGATCGTGGTCCACCCGTTCATCGCGCTGCTCGGGCCGATCGGCTTCGCGGCGCCGTTCCTGATCGGGCTGTGGGCCGGCCGCCGGCGCATCCTGGAACGGCCCGCCGAACACCTTCGCCTGTTGCGGATCACCGCTGTCGCGGGAGTCGCGTTCGCCGTCGTGGGCGCCCAGCCGGTCGCCCTCATGCTGGCCCGGACGATCGCCAAGCCCACCGGAGACACGCTCAGCCTGATCGGTCCGCTGCACGACGTCAGCGGGATGCTCGGCGGTCTCGGGTATGCCGCGCTGATCGTCCTCGCCGCCAGGCGTCTGCGGCGAGGACGGGTGGTCGCCGCCGTCGCCGCGACCGGCCAACGCTCGCTGACCTTCTACCTCGCGCAGTCCGTGGTGTGGGCTGTGGTGTTCACGCCGTACCTGCTCGACCTGTCCGACGAGTTGACGATCACCACGACCGCGTTGCTGGCCACGGCGACCTGGCTGACCACCGTGTGGGTTGCTGACCGGATGCGCCGGGCGGGCCACCGGGGACCGTTCGAGGTGCTGGTCCGCCGCATCACGTACGGCTCGGCAGCGACGGCCGATCGCCGGTCCGACGGCGTGTCGGCTCGGCCGGAAGCCGGGCGCTGACGGACGATCCGGCAGTCAGCCGCAACCACAGCACGGAGTACGCAGTGAACCTCAGCCTTGCCGACCAGGCGACCCTGCCGGACCTGTCCGACCAGGAACGTCACCTGCTGAACCTGGTGGCGACGCCGGCCGCGACCCTGCTCGGCCTGGTCGCCGACGCCCTGCGGACCCGGCTGTTCGGCGACGACCCGGTGACCTGGGTCGACGGATGGCAGACGAACCCGTCGACCGCCCGGCTCGAGTGGCAGGACGGGCCCGAGGTCGCCGAGGTCGTCGAGCACCTCGCCGCCCGGCTGGTCGAGGACACCGTGGAAGGTGTGCCCGGCCTGCGCGCGGTGACGACCACCGACACCCACGCACAGCTGGTCTGGCTCGGCGGAACCACCCCGGTCGCGCTGCACCTCACCCGCCTCGACGGCTGAGCTTCAGCCCAGGATGCTGGAGTCCACTTCCTGGGTGTACGACGTGATCGCGGTCAGGTGGCCCTGGGTGAACTCGAAGATGTCGCAGGCCGACACGAACGACGACTGCCACTTCTTGTCCACGTACCGGGTGACCGTGTCGATCACAACCGCGTCGGCGTTCGCCACGGTCTTGAACCGCAGCACCTGACTGGTCGTCTGCGCGAGCTGCCCCAGCGCCGTCTCACACGCCTGCACCACCTGCTCCCGCCCCTCCAGCCGAGCCGCCCCGACCAGGGTCCAGGTCACCTCGGGGTGCAGAAACGGATACACCTCGGAGAAGCGGTGCGCCGAGAACGCCTCCGCCACCTGCAGAATCGTCGCCATACCGGGATCCTCTCAGGTCCCGGTCAGCGCGGAAGCGGGCTGGTGGGTGGTGTGTAATGGCGGGCGTGACGAAGGGTGACGTGCGGCTCGGGCGGGGTGGCAAAGGGCTGCGGGTGGTGGTGGCCGTGGTCGGGGTCGGGCTGCTGGTGAACGGGTCCGTGCGGATGACCGACGACGTGTGGCCGTTCGGGCCGATGTCGCAGTACGCGATGACGGTGCCCGACGACGCGTCGATCACGTTCACCCGGATCACGGCGCTGACCGACGCGGGAACCAGCGTGGACGTGCCGCTGAACATCGAGGGCGCCGGCGTCGCGCGGGCTGAGATCGAGGCGCGGACCGGGGAGATCGTCAAGGACCCGTCGTTGCTGCAGCAGGTGGCGGACGGGTGGGCGCGCAAGCATCCGGACCAGCCGAAGTACGTGAAGCTCGAGCTGATCCGCGACACCACGCAGCTGGTGGAAGGACGCGTTGAAGGGCCGCCGACGGCCGAGGTGCTGGCGACCTGGCAGGTGCGCCGATGAGCGCCGCGAGCGTGGTGGAGACGGCACCCGCGGGCACGCCGTCGCGACTCGGCCGGGTCACGAACTGGTTCACGCCGGCGATCGCGCTGGGGCGGATCGCGTGGCTGCGGACGATTCTCTACCTGTTCGTCATTCTCGACATGCACGCGTTCGTCCGCGACACCCGGCTCAAGGGCGAGCACCCGGGGCTCTACCAGCCGTTGTTCCTGGCCCGGCTGTTCGACCTGCCGAAGCCGTCCGTGGCGAACACCACCACCCTGTACGTCGTCCTGATCGTGTTCTGCCTGCTCGGTGCCAGCAACCGGTTGCCGCGGCTGGCGGGCTGGGTCGTCGCCCCGGCGTTCACCTGGTGGGTGCTGATCGGGATGAGCGACGGCAAGGTCGACCACGACCACCTCGCGCTGGTCGTCGCGCTCTGGGTGCTGCCGACGGTGAAGCCGGTGCAGAAGGGCTTCAAGGCGTACGGCGACCAGACCAGGTCCGAGGCGGCCGGCTGGGCGATCCGCTGCGTGCAGATCAGCGTCATCTCCACCTACTTCCTCTCCGCGGTCGCCAAGCTGCGCAGCGCGGGCTGGGTCCTGAGCTGGCCGGGCAGCGCGATCTTGACCTGGGCGATCGTCCGACGGCCGCACCCGGTCGGCGAGTGGCTGCTGCATCACCCGGCACTGCTGCAGGTCATGCAGTGGGTTGGCTTCATCGGTGAGTTGCTGTCACCGGTCGTGCTCTGGCTGAAGGGCCGCTGGCAACTCGTCGGCGCGCTGTTCTTCATCGGCTTCCACGTCGCGAACACCGCGATCCTGCTGATCCACTTCCTGCCGACGGTGGTCTGCTGGCTGGCGTTCGCGCCGCTGGAGCGGATCGTGCCGTGGTTCCGCCACCGCCGCGGCACCGCCGACCCGGCCGCGACCGAGGGTGAGCCCGGCTCAGCCCGCGACGCCGGAGAGCCCGAAGACCAGGCCGAAGATCGCCGGCAGTCCCAGCAGCAGGCCGGCGCGTAGCCGGAACCGCCGGCCACCCGGGCCCGGCGTCCGGACCACCCGGGACAGCACCGCCCCGGCGTACCCGAAAACGAGCGCCGCGAGCAGGATCTGCTGGGTCGGCAGGGTGCCGTCCTCATGGGTCAGCCCGAGGGTGACCAGACCGGGGCAGCAGAACGCGAACATGCCGAAACCGAGCTCGGGGATCGGCAGCCAGCGGCGGCCCAGCACGTCGAGCTCGGCCGGGCGCCGGCGCTGCACCGAGCGGACGAACCGCGCGGTGCTGAGCAGCAGGTCGCTCGTGCAGAGCAGGGCGGCCACGATCAGGGCGGCGTGGAAAATCGTCTGCACCGGGAGAACGTTAGGCCCTCCGGCGCGCGATGTCCCGGCCGGCACGTAACGTCTGCTTAACAGAGTCGGGGCACACTGTGTGAGGCCCGGCACGGGTTGGCATCGAGGAGAGGTGGATTCGCCGATGGACAAGCAGCAGGAGTTCGTGCTGCGCGCGCTCGAGGAGCGCGACGTGCGGTTCGTCCGGCTCTGGTTCACCGACGTGCTCGGGTTCCTCAAGTCGGTGGCGGTGGCGCCGGCCGAGCTCGAGGGCGCGTTCGCCGAGGGCATCGGCTTCGACGGCTCCGCGATCGAGGGTTTCGCCCGGGTGACCGAGGCCGACATGCTGGCCAAGCCGGACCCGTCGACGTTCCAGATCCTGCCCTGGCGGGGCGAGACGATGGGCACCGCGCGGATGTTCTGCGACATCAACATGCCGGACGGCTCGGCCTCGTTCGCCGACCCGCGGCACGTGCTGAAGCGGACGCTGTCGAAGGCGGCCGACCTGGGCTTCACCTTCTACACCCACCCCGAGATCGAGTTCTACCTGTTCAAGTCGCTCACCGGCGCGCCGGGCACCTATCCCGAGCCGGTCGACTCCTCGGGCTACTTCGACCACACCCCGCAGGGCATCGGCAACGACTTCCGCCGCGAGGCGATCACGATGCTGGAGTCGATGGGCATCTCGGTCGAGTTCAGCCACCACGAGGGCGGGCCGGGCCAGCAGGAGATCGACCTGCGCTACGCCGACGCGCTGAGCACCGCGGACAACATCATGACCTTCCGGGTGGTGGTCAAGGAGGTCGCGCTCAGCCAGGGCATCTACGCCTCGTTCATGCCCAAGCCGCTGAGCGACCAGCCGGGCTCGGGCATGCACACCCACATGTCGCTGTTCGAGGGCGACCGGAATGCGTTCTTCGAGGGCGGCGCGCAGTACCAGCTGTCCAAGACCGGGCGGGCGTTCATCGCCGGGCTGCTGCAGCACGCGGCCGAGATCACCGCGGTGACCAACCAGTGGGTGAACTCGTACAAGCGGCTCGCGGTCGGTGACGAGGCGCCGTCGTTCGTCTCCTGGGGCCACAACAATCGGTCCGCGCTGGTCCGGGTGCCGATGTACAAGCCGCACAAGGGCCAGTCCAGCCGGGTCGAGTTCCGCTCGCTGGACAGCGCCGCGAACCCGTACCTCGCGTTCGCGCTGATGCTGGCCGCCGGGCTGAAGGGCATCGAGGAGGGCTACGAGCTGCCGCGCGAGGTCGAGGACGACGTCTGGTCGCTGACCGACCGCGAACGCCGCGCGCTCGGCATCAAGCCGCTGCCGAGCAGCCTCGCCGAGGCCATTCACGCGATGGAGGACAGCGAGCTGGTCGCCGAGACGCTCGGCGAGCACGTCTTCGACTTCTTCCTGCGCAACAAGCGGGTCGAGTGGCAGGACTACCGCAAGCAGGTCACGCCGTTCGAGCTGAACAAGCTGCTGCCGGTGCTCTGAGCCCCGCGCCGCCCCTGGTCGGCGCGACCCGGTCGCAGATAGTGACCGGTGGCCGTGTGATGGCGTCGGACAGTTTCCTGAGCCGTCACTCATCGGCCACCGGGAGCGCGTGGGATGGGGTCCCATGCGCCGCTTGCTGGCTTGTGCCGGACTGCTGCTGTTCCTGATTCTCGCGGCGGTTCCGACCGCCTCCGCCCACGTCATCGCGTCCACCGGCTACTCGACCGTTCACCAGGACGGCCGCCAGGTGAGCTACCGGCTCAGCCTCGAGTACGCCGTCCTGGCGCGGGCTGTCGATCTCGGCGCGCCCGCCTCCGACGACGGCCAGCGAGCCCGCGCCCTCGACGCCGCGAAGCCCGCACTGGAGACCTACCTCGACGAGCGGGTGGTCGTCTCCGTCGACGGCGCAGCCTGCGAACCCCACCTGGCGAGCACCTCGGTCGGAGCCCGAGCCGGTACGCCGTACGCGGACCTCGGGCTGACCTACGCGTGCCCGGGGGAGCAGGGCGTCTTCCGCCTCCAGTACTCGGTGTTCGCCGAGGCGGAGGCCGTGGCCGACGACCACACCAACCTGGTCGAGTTCCGCTTCGGCGACCAGTCCGGCCGGACCGTGCTGGACCGCTCGCACGACGACTTCACCGTGGGCGACAGCAGCACCGCGTCGGCCGGTCTGCAGTACGGCAAGTTGGGTGTGGAGCACATCCTGCTCGGCACCGACCACGTGCTGTTCGTGGTGGCCCTCATCCTCGGCGCGACCAGTCTGCGGTCGCTGCTCCAGGTGATCTCGATGTTCACCCTGGCGCACAGCGTCACGCTGGTGTCCACCCTGCTGGGCGGGGTGAGCGTGCCGGCCGTGGTCGTCGAGCCGCTGATCGCGCTCTCGATCGCTTTCGTCGCGGTCGAGAACCTGCTCGGCTCCACCCGGCACCGGCTGCCGGTGGTCTTCGGCTTCGGTCTGCTGCACGGCCTCGGCTTCGCCGGGTCGCTGCGCATCACCGACGAGCTCAGCCCCGACCTGCTGGTGTCGCTGCTCAGCTTCAACCTCGGCATCGAGGCGGGCCAGGCGTTGCTGCTGCTCGCCGTGTTCCCGCTGGTCCTGCTGGTCCGCCGGAGCCGGTTCTCGGTTCCGGCGGTTCGTTCGGCGACCGGGGTCGTCGCCGCCTCCGGCCTCTTCTGGTTCGTAGAAAGGTTCTTCCTGGCATGATCCGCCCGACGCGCACCCCGGCCGACCGGCCGCCCACCACCCGCTGGCACAAACTCCTGTACGGCGTCACCGGCGGCCTGGCCGCGCTGGTGATCGGCGTCCCGCTGACCGGGGTGATCGCCGACGCCGTCGACGCGCCGAGCGCGACCGTCACCGGCACCGTCTTCGTGGACGAGGACGCCGACCACCGGCAGGACGCCGGCGAGAAGCCGCTGGCCGGGGTGAGTGTCTCCGACGGCCAGCAGATCGTCGTCACCGACGCCCAGGGCCGGTACGGCCTCACCATCGACGTCGAACGCCGCAACGCCGACCTGGTCTTCGTCACCCAGCCGGCCGGCTACTCGGTCGGCACCGACGACGCGATGACGCCGAGGTTCTGGCGCAACCTCGGCCAACTCGCCGCGGGTGACACCCGGAAGGTGAACTTCGGCCTCCGCAGGGACAAGGTGTCGGCCGGCGGCGGCTTCACCTTCGGCAACGTCGCCGACCCGCACGTGAACGCGCAGCTGCCGGAGCAGATCACCGAGATCAACGCGACCCGGCAGGACCTGGCCTTCATCCAGGTCAGCGGCGACCTGACGAACAACGCGACCGACGCGGAATTCGAGTTCTACAAGGCCAGTACGGCGAACTCCAAGGTCCCGGTCTGGCCGGCCGTCGGCAACCACGAGTACGCCGCCGGCGCGACGTACGCGGCGCGGATCGACAACTACCGCCGCCACGTCGGCCCGGAGTGGTACTCCTTCGACTACGCCGACCGGCACTTCCTGGTGCTGGAGAACAACGGCGCGGCGCCGTTCGCCGAGCAGCTGGAGTGGGTCAAGGCCGACCTGGCCCGCAACGCCGGCCGGGGCAAGCGCCTGGTCGTGCTGACCCACCAGCCGATGAACGTGCCGTTCGGCTCGCCGTCGGTCTACGACGAGTACGGCAAGGTGCTGGAGCAGTACCGGGCCGAGCTGATCCTGGTCGGTCACGAGCACTCCAACGACGTCGAGCCGAACAGCGCGTTCGCCGGCACCGCGAAGCACATCCAGACCGCGTCCAGCTCGTACACCATCGACAACTCGCCGCGCGGGTTCCGGTTCGTGCACATGGACAACAAGTCGTTCGACAACCCGTTCCGCCTCTACGGCGCCGAGAAGGCCCTCACGATCGTGTCCCCGGCGCCTGGCACCTCGGTGCCGCTGGACCGGTTCCCGGGCATTCAGGTGAACGCCTACGACACCACCGACGCGCCGGTGAAGGTGCGGTACCGGCTGGACAACCGCGGCTGGAAACAGCTGCGCTCGACCGGCGAGTTCACCTGGTACGCCGACCTGCCGGGCGGCACCAGGACCGGCAGCCACACCCTGGAGGTGGAGGCGGCCGACAAGACCGGCGCCACCTGGCGGGGGACCTCGAACTTCACCCTGACCACGGACAGGGCGATCCGGCCGGCCGCCGGTGCCGACTGGAATCAGCACCACGGCGACGCCGCGCACAGCGGGGTCGCGGCGGCCAAGGTGCCGGCCGGCCAGCGGCTGGCCTGGTCGTACCGGACCGAGGGCACGTTCCTGACCGGCTCGCCCGCGATCGTCGACGGTGTCGTCTACGTCGGCACCCGGGACGAGAACGGCGACGGCAACAGCGCCCTGCACGCGGTTGAACTGGCCACCGGCAGGAAGCTGTGGACCTACCCGGTCCCGTCGTCGGTGCACGGCAGCGTCGCGGTTTCGGGCGGGTTGGTCTACGTGCCGACCCTGCGGGGCACCCTGTTCGCGGTCGACGCGAAGACCGGACAGCTGAAGTGGCGCAACGACCCGCAGGCCGCGCCGGCGGGCACCAACCAGCGCACCTACGGGTACTACGGCGTGACGGTTGCCGACGGCAAGGTGCTGTTCCCGTACCAGACCCGCTTCGGTGAGGCGGCGGCCGGCATCCTGCTGGCGCTGGACGCGAAGACCGGCCGGCGGATCTGGGGCACCCCGATGGCAGGCAACACGATGAGCGACGGCACTCCGGCGGTGGCCGACGGGCGGGTCTACGTCGGCAACCAGGACGGCAGCATCGTGATCGCCTACGACCTCGCGACCGGCCGGAAGTTGTGGACCGGGACCGACACGCTCGGCGGCTGGCAGGACGGCGTACCGTCGGCCGGCGGCGGCAAGGTGTACATCGGGTCGAACAACGGCATCGTCGCCCGGGACGGCGCGACCGGCGCGGTGCGCTGGAGCTACACCAGCACGCACCCGTCGCTGGTGAACGGTGGTGCGACTCCGTCGGCGGCGGCGATCAAGGACAACACCGTCTACATGTCCTTCCCCAGTGGGGCGGTCACCGCGCTCGACGCCACCACCGGCGCCGTGATCTGGGACCAGTTGCTGCCGGGTTCGCTGTACCGGGGTGGTTCCTTCACCTCGCCGGCGCTGGCGGGCGACACGCTCTTCGTCGGCGCGAACAGCGGCGGCTTCTACGCCCTGGACGCCCTGACCGGCCAGCCCCTGTGGTCGCAGAACATCGGGACCTGGGTGTCGGCCGGCCCGGCAGTGAGCGGCAACACCGTGGTCGCGGGCGCCTTCGACGGCAACCTGTACGCCTTCACCCCGGGTGGCCCGTCGGCGACGCCGTGGCCGGTGGTCTCCGGCCGGGTCACCCGCAAGGCCGACGGCGCACCGGCCGCCGCGACGACGGTCAGCGTGGTCCGCGACGGGGCCGCGATCGGCCGCACCACGACGGATGCTGCTGGCAACTACCGGGTCGCGCTGCCGCAAGGGCCCGGCACGTACACCCTGCAGGTCGCACAGCTCGGGTACGCCACCGCGGCGCGGGAGGTCGAGGTCGGGCCGGGCGGAGCCAGCGGTGTGGACCTCGAGGTGTCACCGGTCGCCGTCGACGCGAGCATCGGCAAGCGGCTGCCCAGCGGCCTGGTCGAAGGCGGACCGGCGGACGTGGTGATCGAGAACCGCAAGCTGGCGCTGGCCGTCGCCAAGGCCTACAACGATCCCCAGCTGAACCAGTCGACCACCGGCAAGGTGCTGGACCTGGCGATCACCGGCCAGCCGGACCAGCTCGACTGGATCAACCTGCCCTACGTGAGCACGGCCGAGCCCGTCGGCGGCAACGCGTGGCAGCAACTGCAGACCCGCTCGACCGACGTACGGATTGTCGAGAACACCGGCTCCAGGGCGGTGGTCCGGGTGACCGGCATCTCGGCGGAACACCCCGGACTGAAGATCGTCACCACCTACACGGCGACCGCCGACGAGCAGTTCGTGACCGCCGACACGACGTTCAGCAACGAGTCGGCGGCCGGGCTCTCGGTCTGGGCCGGCGACGCGATGGACCACGACGGCCCGGGCTCGCGGTCGGCGGTCGCCGGCTTCCCGGCGATCACCAGCGGCGGCCCGTTCAGCCAGGTGCCGACGGCGAAGCGCTGGATCGGGCAAGCCGGAACCAGCCCGGACAACCAGACCTACGGCCTGGTCTACAGCGCGGCGAGCGGACCGTTCACCGGCTACTCGCAGAGCAACTTCACGATGAGCAAGTTCAAGCTCGACCTGGCGGCCGGCGCCGGCCACACGATCAGCCGGCGCATCGTCGCCGTCTCGAACGGCGGCGCCGCGGACAAGTTCGCCGTGCTCGACCAGTACGCGTACTGAGCAACGACCGGACGACCCGGCGGCCTTCATCGGTCGCCGGGTCGTCGGGTAACGCTCAGCTGACGGCGGCGGTTTCCGGGGTGGTCCAGCGGGCGGCCGCCGTGGAGTGGCGGTAGGGCGCGTCGGCGGTGAGGCCGGTGATCGAGGTGTCGGCGGCCCGCGGCTCGGCCACGGCCGTGCCGTCCGCGGCCAGCGCGCTGACCTCTTCGACCGTGAAGAGGGCCACCGGGCGGACGCCTTCGGTGACCACCACGATGCAGCCGGGCACCACCTGCTGGGCGCGGTGGCCCTGCCCGGGCACGAGGATGCCTTCGGCAACCGCTCGCCAGGCGCCGGGCGCGAACCCGCGCAGCGCGATGCCGACCTGGCCGTCCTCGGCCGTGCGTGGTGGCAGGTAGGCGGTGGCTGTGTAGTCGTAGTCGTAGTCCGGCTCGGGCGGCCCGGACACTCGCCCGCCCTGCTGGGGCGTCAACCAGACCACCGTGCCCCGAACAGCGAGCGACCCCGTCATCATGACCATGACCAGCCATCATGCCGGTCACGGACCGCTTTTGCCAGGCCACCGCGTGTGTTGACCGCAATCGGCCCGTGACGCCGCCGCGACGTGCCTGCCGCGCGACCGTGCCCGGCGTACTCGGTAGCCTGCGGGGGTGGCGGAGTCGCGGAAGGTGTCGAGCGAGGGGCAGCTGGTCCGGCGGGGATTCGCGGACCCGCGGCGGGCGGCGAAGATGCTCGACCAGCTGGACGCCCTGGACGCGCACACGCCGATGGCGACCGACCAGCTGATCACCTCGCTGTCCGAGTCCGCCGACCCGGACCTCGCCCTGCTCGGCCTGCTCGGGCTGGTCGAGGCGCTGGACCAGCACGAGTTCGACCTGCCGGCGTTCGCCCGGACGCTGGACATGGACGGCGACTTCCGCCGCCGGTTGTGCGGCGTACTGGGGGCCAGTGAGGCATTGGGGCGGCACCTGAGCGTGCACCCGCGGCACTGGTACGACCTGGCCGACCCCGCGCTGGCCGGGACCAACCCGGGCCCGGACGACGTGGCAGCCAGGCTGGCCACCGCTTTCGACGCGGAGAACCCGGTCGACGCGCTGCGGGTCGAGTACCGCCGGCTCCTGCTCCGGCTCGCCGCCCGGGACCTGGCCGAAGGCCTGCCGGTGGACGAGGTGGCGACCGTGCTGGCCGACCTGGCCGGTGGCGCGCTGGAGACGGCGCTGCGGATCGCCCGCGACGACTACTTCGGTCAGCACCCGGAGGCCGCCGACTGCCGGCTCGCGGTGATTGCCATGGGCAAGTGCGGCGGCCGCGAACTGAACTACGTCAGTGACGTCGACGTGCTGTTCGTCGCCGAGCCGCTGGAGAACGAGCCCGAAGCGCCCGCGCTGAAGACCGCCACCCAGCTGGCAGCCGCGGTGATGAGGATCTGCTCGGCCCACACCCCCGAGGGCACGCTCTGGCCGGTCGACGCCGCGCTGCGTCCGGAGGGCAAGTCCGGCCCGCTCGTCCGCACCCTCGACAGTCATCTGGCGTACTACCAGCGCTGGGCGAAGACCTGGGAGTTCCAGGCGCTGCTCAAGGCCCGGCCGGTCGCGGGCGATGCCCAGCTCGGTCAGGCGTACGTCGAGCAGACCGGCCGGCTGGTCTGGTCGGCCGCCGACCGCGAAGGCTTCGTCGACGACGTCCAGGCGATGCGCCGCCGGGTGGTCGACCACATTCCGGCGGCCGACGCGGACCGCCAGCTGAAGCTCGGGCCAGGCGGCTTGCGGGACGTGGAGTTCGCCGTCCAGCTGCTGCAGCTCGTGCACGGCCGCAGCGACGACAAGGTGCGCAGCGGGACGACGCTGGTCGCGCTGGAGCAGCTGACCACCTCGGGCTACGTGGGCCGGACCGACGGGGCGACCCTGGCGGACGCGTACCGGTTCCTCCGATCGATGGAGCACCGGATCCAGCTGTACCGGCTCCGGCGTACGCACCAGGTGCCCGAGCAGGAGGACGACCTGCGCCGGCTCGGCCGGTCGCTCGGCTTCACCAAGAACCCGGTGGCCGACCTGACCGCGGCGTGGAAGAAGCACGCGCTCGAGGTCCGGCGGCTGCACGAGAAGCTGTTCTACCGGCCGCTGCTGGCCGCGGTCGCCCGGATCCCGGGCGAGGAGGTGCGGCTCACCCCGGAGGCGGCGAAGCAACGGCTCACCGCGCTCGGGTACGCCGATCCGGCGTCGGCGCTGCGGCACATCGAGGCCCTGTCCGAGGGAGTGTCGCGGCGGTCGTCGATCCAGCGCGCGCTGCTGCCGGCGATGCTCGGCTGGTTCGCCGAGTCGCCCGACCCGGACGCGGGACTGCTCGCCTTCCGGACCATCTCCGACTCGCTCGGCTCCACCCCGTGGTACCTGCGCCAGCTCCGCGACGAAGGCGCCTCCGCCGAGCGGCTCGCCCACCTGCTCGCCAGCGGCCGGTACGCCGTCGACCTGCTGCAGCGCGCACCCGAGGCGACGGCGATGCTGGCCGACGAGCGCGAGCTCGTGCCGCGCGGCCTGGAGGCGCTGCAGGCGGAGATGTCCGCGGCGGCCCGCCGGCAGGAGCAGCCCGAAGCCGCGGTCGCGGCGATCCGGGCGGCCCGCCGGCGTGAGCTGTTCCGGGTCGCGGCCGCGGACCTGTCGTCGCTGCTCGACGTCGAGGCGGTCGGCGAGGCGCTGACCACGATCTCGGTCGCGACGCTGACCAGTGCGCTCGAGGTGGCCCGGCGCACGGTCGCGAAGGGCGGCGAGCAGCCGACCCGGATGGCGATCGTGGCGATGGGCCGGTTCGGCGGCCACGAGCTGAGCTACGGCAGCGACGCGGACGTGATGTTCGTGCACGACCCGGTGCCGGGCGCGTCGGAGAAGGCCGCCACCGACTTCGCCACCCAGGCCGCGACCGAGCTGCGGCGGCTGCTCGCCCTGCCCGGCGCGGACCCGGCCGTTGCCGTCGACGCCGATCTGCGGCCCGAGGGCCGGCAGGGGCCGCTGGTCCGCACGCTCTCGTCGTACGCCGCGTACTACGCGCGCTGGTCGGCGGTGTGGGAGGCGCAGGCGTTGCTCCGCGCCGATCCGCTGTGCGGTGATGCCGAGCTGTGCGGCGCGTTCCGGGACCTGATCGACCCACTGCGCTACCCGGCCGGCGGCGTCGCCGAGCGGGACGTGACGGAGATCCGCCGGATCAAGGCGCGGGTCGACGCCGAGCGACTGCCGCGCGGGGCCGACCCGGCGACGCACACCAAGCTCGGCCGCGGCGGCCTGGCCGACATCGAGTGGACCGTGCAGCTGCTGCAGCTGCGGGAGGCGCACCGGGTGGAGGGACTGCGGACCACCCGTACCCTCGGGGCGCTGCGGGCGGCCGTCGATGCCGGACTGGTCGAGCGCCGAGAGGCCGACGTCCTGCGGGACGCGTGGCAACTGGCGACCCGGATTCGGAACGCGATCATGTTGGTGAGGGCCCGGCCGGGCGACTCGCTGCCGCGCAACCCCCGGGACCTGGCCGCGGTGGCGCAGATCTGCGGCTTCCCGGCGGGGGAGACGAGCCGCTTCTCCGACGAGTACCTGCGCCGGACCCGCCGCGCCCGCAATGTCGTGGACCACCTCTTCTGGGGCGACTAGGGCCGACCGCGAGGCCGGTGAAAGCGTCGTGAAAGGTCCGTGGGCGACCCTGGAGCTCTGAGGGCGACGCTGGGGGCGATCGGAGATGACGGAGCTGCCGGGGGACAGCGCCGCGGACTTCACCGAGTTCGTGGTGCGGCGGTACGGCGCGTTGCTGGGCACCGCCTACGGACTGACGCGGGACCGTGGCCAGGCCGAGGACCTGGTCCAGACCTCTCTGGCCAAGTGCTGGGGGAACTGGGACGCCATCCGCGCCGAGGACCCGCTCGCCTACGTCCGGAAGGTGATGGTGAACACCTACCGGGCCTGGTGGCGGGTCAAGAAGGGCAAGCAGGAGTACCCGACCGAGCACCTGCCGATCCGGCCGGCGCTCGTCGACCACTACGCCAGGATCGAGCGCGACGAGGTCCTGGTCGCGGCGCTCGGTCGATTGCCCGGCCGGATGCGGATGGTCGTCGTGCTGCGGTATTTGGGGGAGCTGAGCGAGGCCGAGACCGCCGAGGCCGTCGGCTGCGCAGTCGGCACGATCAAGAGCCAGACCAGCCGGGCACTCGCGCGGCTACGCGTCGACCCGACCTTGCACGAGTACCGCTGCAGTGCCTGACCGGCGCCGATGCTGGTGTCCGCCGGGCGGCTGGGGCCGGTTCGGTGGCCTGTAAGTTGTACCGGTGGAAACGGTGGATCAGGTGCGGCAGCCGGGCGTGTTCAGCCACGTCCGCCGCAGCGTGCGGATGACGGTCGGGCAGCAGCGGGTCTGGGAGACACGCTGGCCCGAGCTCGGCCGCAAGCTGGCGGAGCTGCCGCCCGGTGAGCTCGACCTGGCCGCCTGGTTCGGCCGATCGGCGCCGGTGGTGCTGGAGATCGGCTCGGGCATGGGAGAGGCGACCGCGCAGCTCGCGCAGGCTGCGCCGGAGGTCAACCACCTGGCCGCGGAGGTCTACCCGGCCGGGCTCGGGCAGCTGATGCTCGCGGTCGAGAAGCACGAGCTGACCAACGTGCGGCTGCTGCACGGCGACGCGCTCGACTTCCTGCGCGACCACGTCACGCCGGGTTCGCTGGACGGCGTCCGGATCTTCTTCCCGGACCCGTGGCAGAAGAAGCGGCACCACAAGCGGCGTCTGGTGACCGGCCCGTTCGTCGGTCTGGTCGCCTCGCGCCTGCGCCCGGGCGGGACGTTGCACCTGGCCACCGACTGGGCCGACTACGCCGACCAGATGCTCGCCGTCTGCTCGGCCGAGCCGCTGCTCACCAACCAGTACGAGCGATGGGCGCCGCGGCCTTCGTGGCGACCGCTGACGAAGTTCGAGTCGCGGGCACACGCCGAGGGCCGCGACTGCCGCGACCTGCTGTTCACCAGGGCCTGAGCGTCACGCCGTCCGGCTGGTGAAGTGCCACTGGCCCGACGGCACGGTGTAGACGGTGTAGCCGTCGGACCGGGTCGGCTCCCCGGCGTACGGGCTGGGGACGGCGGTGACGTCGGCCGCGGCCTCCGACGGCACGTGCACCTCCGCGACGCAGCCGACCGGAACCTGGACCTCGAGCTGCAGCACCCGTCCGACCAGTCGCCAGGACGCCGCGACCCGCCCGCGGACGGTGTCGGTCCGCAGCGCGGCCGACGTGCTGCCGGTGCGGGCGTCCGGCCGGACGACGATCCGCTGCCAGCCGTTGCCGACGTTGCGCAGGCCGGCGACGCTCTCCAGCAGCCACTGCACGACCGTGCCGTGGAAGTAGTGGTTGCGCGACCTGGTGTCGGCCTCCCACATCTCCCACAACGTGTCCGCGCCCTCCTCGAGCCAGTAGCCCCAGCTCGGGTACGTCCGCTGCTGGGCGAGCTTCGCCGCGACGTCCGCGTGCCCGTACTGCGTCAGCACCGGCAGCAAGACACCGACGCCCAGGCAACCGGTGTTCAGGTGGAAGTCGCGGGCCTGCACGTCGGCGACCAAGTTGGCGACGACGCGGGGGACCTGGTCCTCGGGCACCAGACCGA
Organism: Kribbella flavida DSM 17836; assembly: GCF_000024345.1. Classification (NCBI taxonomy): domain Bacteria; kingdom Bacillati; phylum Actinomycetota; class Actinomycetes; order Propionibacteriales; family Kribbellaceae; genus Kribbella; species Kribbella flavida. The sequence goes on from NC_013729.1 coordinate 2,767,846, forward strand.
ACGCGAGCGGGACGGCGTTCGAGGTCTGCCGGTAGTCGGGGTCGGCGGCGGTCCGGTAGAGCCCCGCCTCGCGGTCGAGGAACTCGCGGTTCAGCCCGTCGGCCAGCTCGGCCGCAGCCTTCCGCAGCCGCTCCAGCTCACTGGTCTCGCCGATCAGTTCGCCGATCTCGACCACGGCCGTCACCGCCCGGTGCAGGTACGCCGTGGCGGTGAGCCGCGAGTCCTCCGGCGGCGGGCCGTCCGGGTAGCCCGGTGGCAGCCAGTCACCGAGCACACTGATCGACAGGCCGTCCTCGACCCGCTCCAGCTCCCAGTCCAGGTAGCGCAGCACGGCGTCCCAGTGGTCTGCGAGCACGCGGGTGTCGCCGTACCAGCGGTGCATCTCGCGAAGCAGGAACGGGTAGACCGTCGACCACTCGGTGGCCGGCGCGAGCTCGGCGTACCCCCAGCCGGCGGACGGCACGATCACCGGCAGCCGGCCGTCGGGAAGCTGGCTGTCGCGCAGGTCGTCCAGCCACTTGGTGAAGAAGCGGGCCAGGTCGACCAGCGAGGCCATCGTCGGTGCGCCGACCTGGGCGTCACCCGTCCACCCGTTCTTCTCGAAGATCGGGGTGTCGGTGGGAATGCCGTGCAGGTTGTTGAGCACCGTCCGGCGCATCGCCTGCTCCAGCCAGCTGTAGACCTCGACGTCGGAATCGAACCGCGAAGCGGCGCGCACGTCGGAGTGCACGACCTTCAGCACCACCTCGGCCTCGGCGTCCCCGGTGACCTGCAGGTAGCGGAAACCCTTGTACGAGAAGCGCGGCTCCCACTGCTCGATCTCGTGGCCGGCGGCAACGTACTCGTCCTGCTGGAAGCGGTCTCCATCGACGTGCCGGTTGGTCGCCTCGACCTGACCGTCGGCCGTCAGGGTCTCGCCGTAGACCAGGGTGAAGCGGCTCCCGGCCGGGGCTTCGACGCGCAGCTTCGCCCAGCCGGCCGTGGTGCGGCCGAAGTCGATCACCTGGACGCCGGCCCGCGGACTGCTGATCGCGACGGGCGCGACCTCCTCGACCACGCGGATCGGCTCGTGCGCCTGGGCCCGCAGCGTGCCCTGCGGCGCCGTCAGCTCGACGGCCGGCGACCACGCGGCGTCGTCGAAGCCGGGCGCGTCCCACCCGGGCTGCGCGAGCCGGGCGTCGTACCTCTCGCCGGCGTACAGGGAGTCCGAGACGGTCGGGCCGCTCGTCACCCGCCACGACCCGTCCGAGACCAGCTCGGTCGTCGTGCCGTCCTCGTGGTCGATCACGAGCCGCGCCAGCAGCCGGGGATCACCCGTCCACGGCGCCTGGTGCCAACGCCAGACGTTCGGCGTGGTCATGCCGAAGAATCCGCGGCCGAGCTCCGCGCCCAGCACGTTCTCCCCGGCCTGCAGCAGCTCCGTCACGTCGTGCGTCACGTAGAGCACGGTCCGGTCGTAGTTGGTGAAGCCCGGATCGAGCACGGCGTCGCCGACCTGCTGCCCGTTGACCCGCAGTACGGCGTACGCGAGGCCGCTCGCGTAGAGCCGCGCCCGCCTGACCGGACCGGTGAGCTCGAAAGGTCGCCGCAGCAGGGGAGCGGCCTCGGTCGACGCGCCGATCCACCGCGCGGCGCCGAAGCCCTCGTCCAGCAGCGCGGTCTCGAACCAGCTCGGCCGGCTCCACCGGCCGGCCCGGCCTTGCCCGTCCCACAACCGCACGGCCCAGTGGTAGCGCGTCCGGGCCGCGAGCGCAGGCCCGTCGTACGCGACCTGAACGGCGTCCGACCCGACCTGGCCGGAGTCCCAGACGTCGGCCTGCTCGGGCGACAGCAGCTCCGGCTGGCTGGCGACGAGCACCTGGTACGCCGACTGGGTGGCGCCGTACCCGGGCGCGGTCGCGATCCAGGCCAGCCGCGGCCGCACCTCGTCGGTGCCGTGCGGTTCCTCGGCGTACTCGGCCGTGAGCTTCGCCACGGCGAGCGGTCCGCCGGAGGTCCAGCCGTCCGGGGCAACGGGTTCGGCCATACGGGCGGGGCTCCTCACGGACGACGGCACATCCCGCAGGACCGTACGTAACCGCGGCTGCCGCGGGCAACACCGCTGACCGCATTCGGACAGCTGTACGCGTGCCTGCCGGCCCGGAGGCTCGCCTCACCGGCGATGACCCGATCACCTCCGACCCGGGCAGGCACGCAGCGGCCGCCCCGGCGACATCGACCCGACAACCGCGAGGGTGCCGGCCACTCAGCTCTGAAGTCTTCCGGATGCACAACTTTTGAACAAGTTCCCGGTGTGCGGCAGGGAAAGGCGCCGGAAGTGTCTCGGATGACGATTAGTCGTCTCGTATGCTGAAACCAGAGCCCGTTGATGGACTTTGTCCGCTTTCATAGGGGGATGCAGGTCACCGCCAACCGGCCAGCCGACGCGCTCACCCGCCGTCGGCACGTCGACCTGCTCCGCGTCGCCTCCGCGACCTGTTGACCTTCGGCGCACTTCCTCGCCCGCTGTCGCCCTGCAGCCTCAGCCCGCAAGTCCGCCCGCGACGCCCGTCGCCTGCACCGACGAAGGTCTCCTGTGAGCATCAGCCGTTTCCGCTTCGCCCGTCCCACCCGCCTGCTGGCCGCCTCGGCCGCCGTGCTGTCCCTGGTCGCCGTCACGGCCGGCTGCTCGCGCGCCGACCGGGACGAGTCCTCGGTGGCGGCAACCGACAAGGGCCCGGCCACCGAGCTGCGGCTCGGCTACTTCCCCAACGTCACCCACGCGGCCGCCCTGGTCGGGCTCGGCAACGGTCTGTTCGGCAAGGAGCTCGGCACTACCAAGCTGGTGCCGACCAAGTTCAACGCCGGACCCGAGGCGGTCGGCGCGCTGCTCGGCGGCTCGCTCGACGCGTCGTTCATCGGGTCCGGCCCGGCCATCAACGCCTACGCCAAGTCCAACGGCGAAGCGGTCCGCCTGGTCGCCGGAGCGACCTCCGGCGGCGCCCAGCTGGTGGTCCGGCCGACCATCAGCAAGCCTGAGGACCTGGCCGGCAAGACCGTCGTCACCCCGCAGCTCGGCAACACCCAGGACGTGTCGCTGAAGAAGTGGCTGGCCGAGAAGAACCTGACCGGCAAGGTCAAAGTGACCAACCTGGAGAACGCGGCCACCCTGGACGCGTTCCAGAAGGGCGACGTGGACGCCGCCTGGCTGCCCGAGCCCTGGTCGTCCCGGCTGGTCCTGGACGCCGGCGCCAAGGTCCTGCTGGACGAGGCCGAGCTGTGGCCGGACGGCAAGTTCCCGACCACGGTGCTGATCGTCCGCACCCAGTTCCTGCAGGAGCACCCGGAGAGCGTCCGGCAGCTGCTGGCCGGCCTGGTCGCGGCGATCGACTTCAGCAACGCCGACAAGGCCGCGGCCAAGACCGTGGTGAACGACCAGCTCAAGGAGCTCACCGGCAAGGCGCTGAAGCCGGCGGTGATCGACCGGGCCTTCGGCAAGATCGAGATCACCGCCGACCCGGTGGCCGCGCAGTTCCCGCAGCTGGCCAAGGACCAGGTCACCGCGGCGATCGCCAAGGAGGCGCCGGACGTCTCCGGCTTCGCCGACCTCGGCCCGCTCAACGACGTCCTGAGCAAGGCAGGCAAGCCGGCCGTCGACGCCGCCGGCCTGGACAAGAAGTAACCCGCACCCCGCTCCGCAGGCCCGGCGCGCCGCATCGCGCCCAGGCCCCGCACCCGCTCCGCACCGCACCGCACCCGCACCGCGCAGTTCGCTCCCCGCCCAGGGAGTCGCAGGCAGGCCACAGGTTCCGCACCCAGGAGGCAGATGATGACCGCGACGATCGAGGACCGGCAGACCATGAGTACCGGCGTGCAGCCGGTGCGGTTCCACCAGGTGGGCAAGGCGTTCGGCCAGGGCCCGAAGGCCGTGGTCGCGCTGGACCAGGTGGACCTCGAGGTGGCGGCCGGTGAGTTCGTCTGCCTGCTCGGCGCGTCCGGCTGCGGCAAGACCACGCTGCTCAACCTGGTCGCTGGGCTGGACCGGCCCAGCAGCGGGCGGATCGAGGTCAACTCGTCCCGTCCGGCGGTGGTGTTCCAGGAGGCCGCGCTGATGCCGTGGCTGACGGCCGCCGGCAACGTCGAGCTGCCGCTGCGGATGGCCGGCGTACCGAAGGCGCAGCGCCGGGCCAAGGCGGCCGAGCTGCTGGAGCTGGTGCGACTGAAGGGGCTGGGCGACAAGCGGCCGCACGAGCTGTCGGGCGGGATGCGCCAGCGGGTCGCGCTCGCCCGTGCGCTCGCGTCCACCACCGACCACACCGGGACGGGCGCGGGCAAGCCGTCGCTGCTGCTGATGGACGAGCCGTTCTCCGCGCTCGACGCGATCACGCGGGACGTGCTGCAGGGTGAGCTGCTGCGGATCTGGCGGGCCACCGGCACCGCGATCCTGTTCGTCACCCACGACGTCCGCGAGGCGGTCCGGCTCGGGCAGCGCGTCGTCCTGCTGTCGTCCCGGCCGGGCCGGGTGGTGCGGGAGTGGGACGTCGACGGCCTCACCGGTACGCCGGAGGCGACGGCGGTCGACGAGATCAACGGTGCGCTGCGCGAGGTGATCAGTCGTCATGCCGCAGCCTGAACGCACCGGTCTGCAGGACCGGCCCGAGCAGCAGTACGCCGGCTCGGTGGAGGCCGGGCTGGACGCGCTGGACACCCCGGTCACCGACCACCAGAACGGCCTGGGCCGCCGGATCGCCGGGCGGGTGCTGCCGCCGGTCGGTGCGATCGTGCTGCTGATCGCCGTCTGGCAGGCGCTGTGGGCGGCCGCGTTCTGGCCCGAGTTCAAGCTGCCGGCGCCCGCCGACGTGTGGGCGCAGATCTGGCAGCTGGTCAGCACCGGCGAGATCCTGTCGCTGTTCTGGGTCTCAGTGCACCGCGCGGTGATCGGGTTCGCGATCTCGCTGCTCATCGCGGTGCCGCTGGGGCTGGCGATCGCGAACATCACCGTCGTACGCCGGGGCATCGGTCCGCTGGTGTCCGGCCTGCAGAGCCTGCCTTCGGTGGCGTGGGTGCCGGCCGCGATCCTGTGGTTCGGGCTGAACGACCGGGCCATCTACTGGGTCGTGCTGCTCGGAGCCGTGCCGTCGATCGCCAACGGCCTGGTCTCCGGTCTGGACCAGGTGCCGCCGATCCTGCCGCGGGTCGGCAAGGCGCTCGGTGCCGGGCGCTGGGGCGGGATCCGCTACATCCTGCTGCCGGCCGCGCTGCCGGGCTTTCTCGGCGGACTCAAGCAGGGCTGGGCGTTCTCCTGGCGGTCGCTGATGGCGGCGGAGCTGATCGCGACCTCACCGGACCTGGGTGAAGGGCTCGGTCAGTTCCTGCACAACGGCATGTCGCTGTCGGACATCTCGATGGTGTTCGCCGGCATCCTGCTGATCTTCGTGGTCGGCGTCGGCATCGAACTGCTGGTCTTCCGCCCACTGGAGAACTCGGTCCTGCGCGCCCGCGGTCTCACCCGCGCGACCTGACGGTGGAGGCGCGGACGTCACCGAGCCGAAAGCATTCGGGCCGCGCCGTCCGGCGCACGCGTTGTGAACCGCGCCGTACTGTTGGAGCGTGGTCCGATACCTGCCGTTTCTGATCAGCCTGGTGCTGACCGTCTACGCGCTCTTCTCCTGCATCCAGACGCGGAACGAGGACGTGCCGTACCTGCCCAAGCTGGTGTGGCTCGTCCTGATCGTGTTCGTGCCCTTCGCCGGGCCGATCACCTGGCTGCTGATGGCGCGGAACGCCGGCCGCCCGCAACGCCCGGTCCGCCAGGCGTCGTCCCCGGCGCGCCCGGTCGCGCCCGACGACGACCCGGACTTCCTGGCCTCGCTCGAGCGCTTCCGTGATCCGCGGGTGGGTGGCCCGGCCGCGCCGGAGAATCCACCGCCCGGCAAGCCCGAGGACAAGACCTCGGAGCCGCCGGCCGGCGATTCGGAGCCCGCGCCGGACGAGCCCAAGGACTCCGGCAAGCAGACGCCGACCGAGCCCGACGAGGGCAAGGCCTGAGCTCACCGGCCGGTCCGGCGGGCTGCTCGCCGGCCGGTTCGCAGGCGTGCTCACCGGCCGGTCGGGCGGGGTGTGGGGTCAACCTCCGGACGGGTGCCGGGGTCGGGTCCGGGCCCGGCCGGAGCCGGACCCGGAAGGGTCGGGGTGGTACCTCACCCGGCGGCCGTCAGGCGGACTTCCTGTGCTCGGCGAGTACGACGTTGTCCCGCTCGGATTCCGTGGTCCCACCCCAGACGCCGTACGGCTCTCCGACCGACAGCGCGTGCTGGCGGCACTCGGGCTGGACCGGGCAGGTTCCGCAGAGCGACTTGGCCACCATCTCGCGAGCGCGTTTGCGAACGCCACGCTCCGATTCGGGGGAGAAGAACAGCTCCGGGTTGACGTCGCGGCAAGCGGCTTGCGACTGCCAGTCCCACAGATCCATGAGCGGGCGGGGTAGGCGAGGCATCCCTCTCGACATGGCAACCTCCTTGACTCACCGTGAGCGCGGACGGGCGCTCGGTGAAAACTATGCTCAACTCATGCGTAGTTCAACCCTTGCCGTCTCGAAGTTCGGTCCATTCGTTATCGGCTCGTGGCGATTTCCGGCGTTCCAGGGCCTGAAACGGGCATGATGAAGGCCGTGCCGCCCGAGTCCGAGACCCTCACCGTCGGAGCCGCTGCCCGCCGTCTGGGCATCGCGGCACCGACCCTGCGCAGCTGGGAACGCCGGTACGGACTGAGCCCGAGCGCCCGCAGCGCAGGCGGTCACCGGCGCTACAACGGCGAGGATCTGGCCCGCCTGCGCGCGATGATGCGGCTGGTCGACCAGGGCGTGCCGACGGCCGAGGCGGCGTCGGAGGTGCGCGACCGGAGCTACGCCGGATCGTCACAGCTTGTGACATCGGCCACGTCCGCCGCTCACGGGCCGGCGAAAGCTGCCGCGTCAGGAGCCGCGCCGCCCTCGCGAGCCCGCCGGACGCCGCCGAGCACGCAGGTCGACCTGTTCGCGCTAGCGAACGCGATGGACGCCGAGCGGCTCACCCACGAGGTCGCGCGCTCCCTCGACCGGTACGGCGCCGTCGAGGCCTGGACCAGCCGGCTGGTGCCGCTGCTGGTCGACGTCGGCGACCAGTGGGAGCGCACCGGCGCCTGCGTCGAGATCGAGCACCTCGCGTCGGAGGCGGTCGCCGGCGGGCTGCGTTACCACACCCGGCGCACGATCCAGCGGAACCGGCCGAACGAGACGGAGCGGCCCGTCGTCCTGGCCTGCCTGGAGCGGGAGAACCACGCCCTGCCGCTGCTGGCCCTGGCGGCGGCGCTGGCCGAGCGCGGCGTACGGATCCGGACGCTGGGTGCCGCGACCCCGGTCACCTCGCTGTCGAACGCCGTGCGGCTGATCCGGCCGGCCGCGGTGTTCGTCTGGTCGAGCGCGCCCGAGACGGCGGACCGGGCCGGCCTGCGGACGTTGGCCCGCACCCGGCCGGCGTACTCGCTGGTGGTCGGGGGACCGGGCTGGCAGGGAGGCGGCAAGCCGGACGGCTGGGTCAACTCGCTCGCGGACGCGGTGGAGGCGCTGATCCGGGCGGTTCGGCCGGCGGGCTGAGCACGGCGCCGGACCGGGCGACGGCTGCGGCGACGAGGGCGGCTAGGTCAGGGCCGCGCCGAGCAGGGCGGCGGTCAGGCCGAGTCCGAGGTTGAGCGCGGCGTTCAGGGCCGCGATCCGGTGATCGCCGGAGCGGGCCAGTTGGACGGTCTCGGCGGCGAAGGTGCTGTACGTCGTGAAGGCGCCGCAGAACCCGACGCCGACCAGCAGTACGACGGCGTGGTCGGTGACGCCGGTGAGCAGACCGAGCACGAAGCTGCCGACCACGTTCACGGTCAACGTGCCCCAGGGCAACGGCTTCGCGCCGCGCAAGACGCGGGTGACGACGTAGCGGTCGGTCAGGTAGCGCAGCGGTGCTCCGACGGCGGCGCCCGCGGCGACCAGCAGCAGGTTCACCGGCTCGCCACCCGGTCGCCGATCCACGTCGCGACCAGGGCGGCCGCCAGAGTGCCGAAGAAGTACACCAGGGCGGTCGTCGCGTGGTCCGGCAGCAGCCTCTCGGTCTCGACCGCGAAGGTCGAGAACGTGGTGAAACCGCCCAGCACGCCGGTGCCGAGAAAGGGCCGCAGCAACGGGTGCGAGTTCGGCCGCAGCCGCGCGAGCAGGACCCCGATCGCGCAGCACCCGAGCATGTTGGTCGCGAAGGTCGCCCACGGGAAACCTCCCGTGCCGTGCGGAACCGCCTCCGCCAGCCCGTACCGTGCCAGCGAACCGGCGATGCCACCGGCCGAGATCACCAGCAGAATTCTGCTCAGTCCCACGTCACCCGTCATCGCCGCGATCGTAACTCCGGGCCGCGGCACGGTGCGTCGACGGTCAGTCGTCGTCGGCGGGGTCGTAGCGGTAGTACTCGTGGGCGCCGTGCGGCACGTTCTGCTCGCCGGTCAGCGCCCGGACGACCATCGCGTGGGTGATCGCGAGCACCGGGCCGTCCGTGCTCGCGGTGTGCCGGGCCAGTGCCGCGCGGGCCCGCTCCCGGACCCGGGACAGCGGCTCCCAGGACCGGGGAATGCCCTCCGGCCACTCGCCGCCGTACTCGTCCAGCTCGGCCTGCGCGGCCCGGACGGCGGCGACGCCGCGCCACAGCCCGGTGCTGTCCGGGAGCCAGTCGCGCAGGTCGTAATCCACCTTCACGCCGAGCGCCAGCCGGTGGCCGATGATCGCCGCACTGTGCAGCGCCCGCGTGTACGGCGAACTGACCAGGTACGTCGCGCCGATCCCGCCGAGCAGGTCGGCCAGTTCCTCGGCCTGCTTGACGCCGTCGGGGCTCAGCGGAGCCGAGTCGGCGGCTGTGCCGGGCCAGCCGCGGCTGTCCACCGGTGCGTAGTCCGGTGCGCCGTGCCGCACCAGGTAGATCTGGATCACGAGCCTGTTCTGCCTGACCAGGCAGCATCCCGCCGGTCCGTCCGCGGTGTCGTCATGGCCCGTGCTCCCATCCGTTGTCGGTCCCTGGTCCCGCGGTCAGCGGAGATGGCGTGCGCCGGCCCAGCCGCGGGTGTGCGCGCCGGGAAAGCCCGGGTCCGCGATCGCGCCCGGCGGCCGGACCGCGTGCTGGACGCCGAACAGGTGGTCGAGCTCGTCCAGCGCCGACCGCGTCTCCTGCTCGGTCTCCGGCCTGCCGTCCCCCGGCTCGTCCGGGGTGCTGGAGTCCGCCTCGAGCCAGTGGACCTCTGTGGCGCCCTGGTGGCCGTGCACCGCGAGCACCGAGTCGATGTCCGGCCAGACCGCCGTCGCCGGGTTGTTGCCTCGCCACCGCAACGCGACCGACCCGTCGGTGAACACGCAGCCCTCGGCGACCACGCCGGTGCCCGAGACGCCGCTCAGGTCCCGGTGGCGCACCAGCTCGAACATCCGCGGCCTCACCGCCGCGACCCGGCCGGATGGTGACGAAGTGGAACCTGACCCCCGAGCGGACCTGCCACCGTGCTTCGACCCCTTTGAAGACCTCGACCAGTAGTTGCGACCCTCAACGACGCACGACCCGTCGCGGTTACTGGCGACCGCGCCGCAGGAACACCCGCGCGGCCGGATCCAGCCCCAGCTTCGTCTCGCCTGCCCGGATCGCCAGCAGGCCGGGCGTGAACTCCTGCTCGGACAGGTCGCGGAAGCCGAGCCTGGCGTAGTACGGGCCGTTCCACGGCACTGCCCGGAAGGTGCTGAGCGTGAGTGCGGGCAGCCGCTGCCCGCCCGCCCAGTGATCGGCGGCGTCGATGTGACCCGGTCCGGCGGCACGGATTTCGGGTGGGGTGGGGCGAGGGTGCTACGCTGCGTGGTGTGAAGCGCAGCTATTGGCGATTTTTGAGTGGCCGGCCCTGGTGCCGGGTGACTCAGCCGATCGCTGACGCCCCGACGTAGTACCCAGAGCCGGCTCGAGGCAAGGACATCCGTCCTTGCCTTTTCTCATGTCAGCCGGCGCTGTCCTCGGGTTCTGTGCCGGCGGAAAGGTTCCCCGTGACGAACACCCTCCCGCACGCACCGGCCCAGCAGACAGGTCCGGTCGTCGACCGGCGGATCGAGAAGACCGTCCCGCTGCTCACCCCGCAGGCGCTGCACGACGAGCTGCCGCTGACCGACGACCTGGCCGAGGTCGTGGTGACCGGCCGGGACGCCGTCGCCGACGTGCTGAACGGTGCCGACGACCGGCTGCTGGTCGTCGTCGGCCCGTGCTCGGTGCACGACGCCGACGCCGCGCTGGAGTACGCCGAACGGCTGCGCCCGGTCGCCGAGCGGCTGTCCGACGGGCTGCTCGTGGTGATGCGGGTGTACTTCGAGAAGCCGCGTTCCACCCTCGGCTGGAAGGGCCTGATCAACGACCCGGGCCTGGACGGTTCCGGCGACGTGAACTCCGGCCTGCGGATCGCCCGCAAGCTGCTGCTCGAAGTGCTTGGCGAGGGCCTGCCGGTGGGGTGCGAGTTCCTCGACCCGATCACCCCGCAGTACATCTCGGACACCGTCGGCTGGGGCGCGATCGGCGCCCGCACGGTCGAGTCGCAGGTGCACCGCCAGTTGTCGTCCGGCCTGTCGATGCCGATCGGGATGAAGAACCGGCCCGACGGCAGCATCGCCACGGCGGTCGACGCGATCAAGGCGGCCGCCGTGCCGCACGTGTTCACCGGCATCGCGCACGACGGCACCCCGGCGATCCTGCACACCCGCGGCAACCCGGACTGCCACCTGGTCCTGCGCGGCTCCGACGCCGGGCCGAACTACGACGCGCAGTCCGTCGCCGGCGCGCAGGAACTGCTGCGCAACGCCGGCCTGGCCGAGCGGGTGGTCGTCGACGCGAGCCACGGCAACTCCCGCAAGGACCACCGCCGCCAGCCGCAGGTCGCGGCCGAGATCGGCGCCCAGGTGGCGGCCGGCAACCAGGCGATCGTCGGCGTGATGCTGGAGTCGTTCCTGGTCGAGGGCCGCCAGGACCTCGACCCGACCCGGGAGCTCACCTACGGCCAGTCGGTGACGGACGCCTGCCTCGGCTGGGACACCACCGTGCGGGTTCTCGAGGACCTGCGCGCCGCCGCCCTGGCGAGGCGTCAGGCGGGCTGACCGGGCTGCCCGCCGTAACGTCGCAACTTTTCCGCCGTTTCGGGCATCGAGCAAAAGACGGATATTGCCCGAACGCACCATCGGTGTTTCCCGAATGATCAACGAATTTGTCAGCATTAACTATCGCCTGGAGAATGTGGTGTACTGCGGGAGTTGCCCGGCAACGACGTCGGGCGATTCCGGAGGGGAAAGATCTTGCGTATCACCAGAAAAGCAGTAGCGGGCATGGCGGCACTGGCACTCGTCGGGGGCGGCGCAATTGCGATGGCGGCGTCGGCCGGTGCGGCGGAGTCGCCGGGCGCGCGGGACGCGACCACGTCGATCCCGAACTCCCAGGGCTCGGTGACCAACTGGCACCTCGGCAAGGGCAGCGTCTACGGCGACAACCTCGGCCCGGGCATGGTTCAGTGGTTCACCACCGTCTACGACGGCAGCGTGCACATGAAGGGCCTGGACGCCGACCTCAAGGCGAAGATCAGCAAGCCGGGCATCACGGGCCTGGAGTCGGACAGCCCGTACCCGGGCGCGACGCAACTGGCGGACAACCCCGGCCAGGGGGCCAACTCGACCGTGAAGTTCGAGGGTGACAACGGCGCCAAGCTGCAGCGCGCCTGGGTCCGGTGCGCCGACGGCAAGACCGCGCTCGGCGGCGGGTACCAGCGCGGCGACGAGGCGGTCGCCTCGATCAAGAACCTCCAGATCGTCAGCTCCGCCGCCACCCAGATCAAGGACGGCAAGGAGGTGTACGAGCCGATCGCCGGTGACAAGGCCGGCTCGCTCAAGCCGAACGCCTGGCTGGTCGAAGGCTTCAACAACGGCACGGTCGACCTGATCGTCCGGCCGACCGTGGTCTGCGCGAACATCGGCTGACCAGCAATTCCGGCCGATCGCGGCCGGCATTTCGGGCAAACGCTCGGCCGGGTGTTGCGGTCGAGCGTTTTCCTGTCGTCCGTCGTCGTGGTGCACGCGGTCGCCGGCGATTTCGGCGTACGGCGGCCGGCTTTTCTTCACCGAGCTGTTCCGAGGTGTTCACCCGGGGAGATCTGCTTGCTCTAGCCTGCGAGCATGACTGAGATCTCCCGCCGTCTCGTCCTGGGTTCCGCGGCCGGTGGCGCAGCGCTCTCGCTGCTGCCGCCGTCGCTGCACACCGCCATGGCACGGCCGCCCCGCAAGGGTGGCCTGAAGGCCGTCGAGCACGTGATCGTGCTGATGCAGGAGAATCGTTCCTTCGATCACTACTTCGGCACCCTGCGCGGGGTCCGGGGGTTCGGCGACCGCCGGCCGCTGCGGCTGCGTGACGGCCGGTCGGTGTTCCAGCAGCCGAAGCCCGGGGGCGGGGAGGTGCTGCCGTTCTCGATCCGGAAGGCGGCCGCCGCCGAGGGCCGCGACCCCGGCGACATCCAGTACCTGGCCGCGCTGGCGCACGGCTTCACCGACGCCACCCAGGCCTGGGGCAACGGCTGGAACGACGACTGGGTGGCGGCCAAGACCGCCGCGGCGATGACGCACTACGAGCGCCGCGACATCCCGCTGCAGTACGAGCTGGCCGAGACCTTCACGATCTGCGACGCCTACCACTGCTCGGTCAACGGCTCGACCAACCCGAACCGCAACTACCTGTGGTCCGGCACCACCGGCTACGAGCCGGGGACGACGCAGCGCGCGGTCACCAACGCGGCGTACTCCTACGACCACGCCGGCTACGACTGGACGGCGTACCCGGAGCGGCTGGAGCAGGCCGGGGTGTCCTGGCAGATCTATCAGGAGTGGGACAACTTCACCGACAACGCGGTCGAGTACTTCCGCACGTTCAAGGACATCGGGCAGCGGATCCTGGCGAACGTGCCGGGTGGTTACCGGACCACCGAGGAGTTCTACGACAAGCTGTTCGCCAAGACGCCGGAGCAGCGGGCGCTGGCGCTGAGGCAGCTCGACGCGGCGGTCGCGAAGCTGCCGAAGTGGGACCAGAAGCTGTTCCGGCAGGCGATGTACCGGTCCGAGCCGGAGACGCTGGTGCCGCGGCTGCGCGCGGACATCAAGGCCGGGCGGCTGCCGCAGGTGAGCTGGCTGGTGCCGTCGGCGATCGACTCCGAGCACCCGAGCACGTCCACGCCGGTCGGCAGCGCGAACCTGGTCTACGACCTGCTCGACGCGATCGCCGAGGACCCCGAGGTCTGGTCGAAGACCGTGCTGCTGATCAACTTCGACGAGAACGACGGGTACTTCGACCACGTGCCGCCGCCGGTCGCGCCGCGGCCGGCCGCCGGCAACGGCGACGACTGGTACGACGGCCGGCCGATCGGACTCGGGCCGCGGGTGCCGATGACGGTGGTGTCGCCGTGGACGATCGGCGGGCACGTCAACTCGCAGGTCTTCGACCACACCTCGGTGCTGCGGTTCCTGGAGACCTGGAGCGGAGTGCGCGAGCCGAACATCAGCAAGTGGCGGCGGACCGCCTGTGGCGACCTGACCTCGGCGTTCGACTTCCACCGGGCGTACCGGCAGCCGTCGGTGGATCGGCCGGGCACGGTGCCGGCGCCGGTCGACCGGTGGAAGCCGACCCCGCCGGCCGAGCAGGCGCTGCCGGTGCAGGAGCCGGGGCGCCGCCCGGCCCGCGGGCTGCCGTACCAGCCGGTCGCTTCCGGGGCTGTTGCTGACGGCATCCTTCGGCTGCGGCTGGCCAACGAGGGCAAGGAAGCCGCGCACTTCGCGGTCTACCCGTACGGCGGGGAGCTGCCGGCGCCGGGGCACTTCGACGTCCGGGACGCCGAGGTGGTCCCGGTGGAGGTGGACGGGCCGTACGAGCTGGCGGTGCAGGGGCCGAACCGGTTCTGGGTCGAGCTGGCCGGCTCGACCGACGGGGCCGCGGCCGGGCTCGACGTCCGGGTGGACGGTCTGGGTGGGGTGCTGCGAATCGAGCTGGAGAACCACGGCAGCAAGCCGCTGACGGTCAAGCTCCGCTCGAAGGGCTACGGCAGCCGGACCATCACCCAGGACGTGCGCGGCCGGCAGACCCGCACGCTCACCTGGCCCACCGACCAGGGCTGGTACGACGTCGAAGCCACCGTCGCCGAAGACCCCACCTACCGCCGCCGCCACACCGGCCACGCCGAAACCGGCCGCCCGAGCGTCACCGGCTGAGCCCACCGTTTCCCGCAGGCCCAACGGCCTGCGGGAAACAGCGCGGGTGCTGGGGGAGGCGTAGCGGGCGCTGAACTGGCGGGGAGCGTGCGGCCCATGCTCTTTCGGCGAGCTTGCTCGCGTGCTCAGCCCTCGCGGAGCTGTCAGCCGGCACGCCCGCTCGCGGGGGCACCCAGCGGCGTGATCAGGCGATGGGGCCTTCGAGGCGGCGCTGGATTTCTTCGATGTCCTCGCGGGTGAGCTGGCCGAGGATGCGGGCGGCGGACACGACGGCGAGCGTGTTGTCCTGGTCCTCCGGTTCCGGGTCGGACTGCTCGTCCTCGAACGGCCAGGAGGCGACCGCGGACAGCATCTCCTCGCGCTCGACGAAGCCGGCGGCGTACAGTTCGAGGAAGCCGCGCAGAGACGGCCTGGTCTCGATGTTCGGGTCGTCATCCATACCGGCAGCTCCTCAGCTCCTCAGCTCGTCAGCGGGCGATCGGCGCGGTGCGGGCGGAGGTGACGGCGATCAGGTCGGTGGGCGCCAGGCCGAGGTCGAGGCCGCGGCGGCCGCCGGAGACGTAGACGATGGCGTGCTCGGTGGCGCCGGCGTCGACGACGGTCGGCAGCGCGCGCTTCTGGCCGATCGGGCTGATCCCGCCGACGACGTACCCGGTGGTGCGCTCGGCCGCGGCCGGGTCGGCCATCACCGCCTTCTTGCCGTCGAGCGCCGCGGCCACGGCCTTCAGGTCGAGCTGCCGGTCCACCGGCACGACGCCGACCGCGAGCTTGCCGTCGACCTCCACCAGCAGCGTCTTGAACACCTGCTCCGGGGCGAGCCCGAGCGCGTCGGCCGCCTCCAGCCCGTAGGACTTCGCCGCCGGGTCGTGCTCGTAGGCGTGCGTGGTGAACGGCACCCCGGCCTTGGTCAGGGTGACGGTCGCAGGCGTGCCCTGCCCGGCTTGCTTCGTCTTGGCCACGCTTCCGAGCTTAGAGCTTTTCGGCGGTTTCGCGTGGTTCCAGCCGGACGCAGCAGTGGCCGGGTGTCGGTCGCAGCGTGGCCTGCAGGGCGGGTTCGCCGCGCGCTTCGAGCAGGCCTTCGACCAGGCGCAGGTTCATCGTGCAGATCAGCTTGGTGTGCCGCTGGACGAGCGCGTGGAACGGGCAGTTCGCGAAGGTGACCGCCGGTCCGTCGCTGCGCGGCTCGAACCCCTGACGGTCGAGGATCTCGGTCAACGGCTCGTCCGGCCGCGCCAGCGAGGCGCCGTACGCGTGGGCGCGCCGTTCCAGCGCCTGCCCGGGCGAACCGCCCGACTGCTCGGCGTCTTCGACGGCCGCCGCCAGCAGTTGCCCCGCGACGGCGTACCGGCGCTCGGGCAGCGAGAGCTCGATCTCGGCGTCGGAGCGGCGGTAGAGCTTGGCCGGGCGCCCCGCGCCCGGGCCCTGCCGACCGGTACGGCGTTCGTGCACGACCGTGAGCAGGCCTTCGGTCGCCAGCTTGTCCAGGTGGAACGCGGCGGTCGTCCGGGGGATCGCCAGCGCCGCGGCCGCATCGTCGCGGCTGACCGGCACGTCCGCCGCCCCGACGTGCTCGTACAGCCGGCGCCGGGTCGGTTCGTCCAGGGCGGCGACCGCCTGGAGCTTCGCCTGCAGGTTCGACGGGCGGTCCACGGGATGATTCTATCTCCAACTTTCGTTGACGAAACAGTAAGCTGAGCGTCGTCGATCACCAGGAGGGGCGTATGACCACGATCCGGACCGAGCTCGTTGAGACCGCCACGCCGGCGACCCTGCACGTGGTGGGAGGGCGTCCGGCGATCGACCTGGCCGCGGCCGAACGGGCCGTCGCGGACCTGCTGGTCGCGCTCGGCCGGGACCCGCACTCCGCGCACCTCGCCGAGACCCCCCGCCGGGTCGCGAACGCGTACGCCGAGATGCTGACGCCGCGGGAGTTCGACCTGACCACCTTCCCGAACGACGAGGGGTACGACGAGCTGGTGCTGGCCCGCGACATCCCGGTCCAGTCGCTGTGCGAGCACCACATGCTGCCGTTCCAGGGCGTCGCGCACGTCGGCTACCTGCCGGGTGCGCGGATCCTCGGGCTGTCCAAACTGGCTCGTGTGGTCGAGCTGTTCGCCCGCGACCTGCAGGTCCAGGAGCGGCTGACCAAGCAGGTCGCCGACTGGCTGCAGCTCCAGCTGGCGCCGAAGGGCGTCGGCGTGGTGATCGAGGCCGAGCACCAGTGCATGTCGTTGCGCGGCGTCCGGGCGACCGGCTCGACGACGGTCACCTCGGCCGTGCACGGCGCACTGCGCGAGAACCCGGCGTCCCGCCAGGAGTTTTTCGCCCTGACCGGGATCGCCGCCTAGGTGGCGCTGACGAGACAGGCGCTAGGCGGTCGCGACCACCGGAGCGTGGGTGTGCCGACCGGTGGCGAGGATGTGGCTCACCTCGCCGGGCAGCAGGTCGGTGCCGGGCACCGGTTCCATCTCGGACACGTCGTGCCAGCGGACCACGGTCGCGCCGCAGTGGCCGTGCACGGCGAGGATCGAGTCGAGGTCCGGCCAGACGGCGGTCGAGGGGTTGCTGCCGTGCCAGCGCAGCGCCACGGAGCCGTCGGTGAACACGCAGCCCTCGGCCACCACCCCGGTGCCGGAGACGCCGCTGACGTCGGTGAAGCGAACGAGGTCGAAGGTCTGCGGCTTCACCGGCGAACCTCCGCGGTCGCGGTGGCCGGTGAGCCTGAGGGAGCTGTTGCCATGGTCCTTTCCCGGAACTCGGCACGGATGAGCGACTCGCCACAAACCGGGGACAAGTACCGACTGTCAGCGGGGAAGAACGGTCCGTAGCGACACATCTTCTGTTCAACAAGCTAGAACCAAACCCGCCGGAAGCGCCAGAGGTGCCCGCGCGTGTCTCAGCAATCGATCAGGGCCTGCCCGGCAGCTGAAAAGTCCGGCCCGGCGGGTTTGTCCGGCCGGCGGCGGGACACCCGGCCTGCTCCTGACAAACTCGCGCGGTCGTTGCTGAGGACAAATAGCGGGCGGCGAGCCGGTCCGCGTGGTCGAATACCGGGGTGTTCCTGAGCCTCGGCACCACCTCGGCCGGTCTCGGCGCCCCGGCGTCCGAGTTCGGCTTCCTGCTGCACAAGAACCCGGCCCGGCCGCAGTCGCTGAGCGTCACCGGCGGTACGGCGTACGTGCTGTACCCGGAGGCGACCGAGGCGCGGTGCACGGCCGCGGTGCTCCTGGAGGTGGACCCGATCGCGCTGGTCCGCTCCGGCAAGGGCCGGGCGGCGGAGGGATTCACGCTCGGGCAGTACGTCAACGACCGCCCGTACGCCGCGTCCAGCCTGCTGGCGGTCGCGCTCGGCAAGCTGTTCCGGACCGCGATGAACGGGCGGTGCGACGCGCGTCCCGAACTGGCGGCGCGCCGGATCGCGCTCGACGTCCACGTGCCCGCGCTGCCGTGCCGCGGGGGACCGGAGCTGGCGGAACGCTTCTTCGCACCGCTCGGCTGGTCGGTCGACGCCCGGCCGATTCCGCTCGACCCGGAGATCCCGGAGTGGGGTGACTCCCGCTACGTCGACCTTCACCTGCACGGCGAGCTGCGGCTGGCGGACGCGCTGAACCACCTCTACGTGCTGCTCCCCGTGCTGGACGACGCGAAGCACTACTGGGTCGGCCCCGACGAGGTCGACAAGCTCGTGCGGGCCGGCGACGGCTGGCTGGGTGCCCACCCGGCCAAGGACCTCATCACCCGCCGCTACCTGGCTCACAGCCGCTCGCTGACCGACGCCGCCCTCGACCGTCTCACCGAGGTCGACGGGCAAGAGCTGCCGGAGGATCCGGCCGGCGAAGCCGGCGACGACGTCCCCGTGACGCCGGCACCGGGCGGCGTTTCGCTGGCGGTCGAGCGGCGGCGGGTCGTCCTGGACGTGGTGCGGGAGGTCGGCGCTCGGCGGGTCGCCGACGTGGGCTGCGGGGAAGGCGCTCTGGTCGCGGAGCTGCTGAAGGACGGCGGGATCGACCAGGTGCTGGCGACCGACGTGTCGGCGCGGGCGCTGGATCAGCTGGAGCGGCGTTTGCACGTGCGGGAGATGTCCGACCGGCAGCGCGAGCGGCTGCGGCTGTTCCAGTCGTCGGTGACGTACGCCGACGAGCGGCTGGCCGGGGTGGACGCGGCGGTGCTGATGGAGGTGGTCGAGCACGTCGACCCGCCGCGGCTGCCGGCGCTGGCCCAGGCGGTCTTCGGCGCGGCCCGGCCGGGTGCCGTGGTGGTGACGACGCCGAACGCGGAGTACAACGTGCGCTTCGAGAGCCTGCCGGCCGGGCAGTTCCGGCACCCCGACCACCGGTTCGAGTGGACCCGCGCGGAGTTCCGCGCCTGGGCCGAGAAGGTCGCCGCCACCTACAGGTACGCCGTGACGTTCCGCCCGGTCGGCCCGGAGGATCCTGAGGTCGGGCCGCCGACCCAGCTCGCCCTGTTCCGCCGCCAGGAGGCCGTCCGATGAGCACGATCGAGATCCCCGCGCTCAGCCTCGTCGTGCTGGTCGGCGCCAGCGGGTCGGGCAAGTCGACGTTCGCGCGCACGCACTTCCGCGGGACCGAGGTGATCTCCAGCGACTTCTGCCGTGGCCTGGTCGCCGACGACGAGAACGACCAGGCGGCCACCAAGGACGCCTTCGCGGTGCTGCACTTCATCGCCGCCACACGCCTCGCGGCCGGCCGGCTGACCGTGATCGACGCGACCAACGTGCAGCCCGAGGCGCGCCGCGAGCTGATCGCGCTGGCTCGCGAGCACGACGTGCTGCCGGTCGCGATCGTGCTGGATCCGCCGGAGCGGGTCTGCGTCGAGCGCAACGAGCAGCGGGCGGACCGGCAGTTCGGTGCCAAAGTGGTCGTGCGGCAGCGTTCGCAGCTGCGCCGGGGGCTGAAGAGCCTCAAGCGCGAGGGCTTCCGCGGTGTGCACGTGCTGTCGACGGTCGAGCAGATCGACGCGGTCCGGATCGAGCGGACCAAGCTGTTCAACGACCTGACCGACCAGACCGGCCCGTTCGACGTCATCGGCGACATCCACGGGTGCCGCGCCGAACTCGAGCAGCTGCTCACCGATCTCGGCTACACCCTCGTGCGCGACGCCCAGGGCCGCGCCGTCGACGCCCGGTACGACGAGGGCGCGCGGCGGGTGGTCTTCGTGGGTGACCTGGTCGATCGCGGCCCGGACACTCCCGGGGTGCTGCGGCTGGCCATGGGAATGGTTGCCTCAGGCAATGCCTTTTGCGTGCCGGGCAACCACGAGGACAAGCTGCTGCGGGCGCTGCGGGGCAAGAACGTGAAGCTGAGTCACGGGCTGGAGGAGTCGCTGGAGCAGCTCGCCGCCGAGCCGGCTGAGTTCCGTGCGCAGGTGGAGAGCTTCATCGACGGGCTGATCTCGCACTACGTGTTCGACGGCGGCAAGCTGGTCGTCTCGCACGCGGGGCTGGTCGAGCGGATGCACGGGCGGGCGTCCGGCCGGGTGCGCTCGTTCTGCCTGTACGGCGAGACGACCGGCGAGACCGACGAGTTCGGCCTGCCGGTGCGGTATCCCTGGGCGCAGGACTACCGCGGTCGCGCGATGGTCGTCTACGGCCACACCCCGACGCCGGAGCCGGAGTGGATCAACAACACGATCTGTCTCGACACCGGCTGCGTCTTCGGCGGCTCGCTCACCGCGCTGCGCTACCCCGAGCGCGAGCTGGTCTCCGTCCAGGCCGCCGAGCAGTACTACGCGCCCGCCAAACCGCTGCACGTCGCGAGTGCCCCGGCCCGCGAGCCCGACGTTCTCGACATCACCGACGTCACCGGTCGCCGGGTGATCGAGACCGCGACCCACGGCCGGCTGAGCGTGCGCGCCGAGCAGGCCGGGGCCGCGCTGGAGGTGATGAGCCGCTTCGCGATCGACCCGCGCTTCCTGCTCTACCTGCCGCCGACGATGAGCCCGGTCGCGACGTCGCCCGAGCCGGGACTGCTGGAGCACCCGCGGCAGGCGTTCGAGGCGTACCAGGCGCAGGGCGTGACCGAGCTGGTGTGCGAGGAGAAGCACATGGGCTCCCGCGCGGTCGTGCTGCTCACCCGGGACGACGACGTCGGGGAGTTGCGCTTCGGTCTGGCCGGCCGGGGCGCGGTCCACACCCGGACCGGCCGGTCGTTCTTCGGCCCGGACCTGACCGACGAGCTGCTGCTCCGGCTGCGCGAGGTCGCCGCCGCCGCGGGACTGTTCGACGAGCTGGACACCTCCTGGCTGCTGCTGGACGCCGAGCTGCTGCCGTGGAGCGCGAAGGCCGGCGACCTGCTGCGCAACCAGTACGCCGCCGTCGGCGCCGCCGCGCGTTCTTCGTTGCCAGTGGCAACGTCCGCGCTGGATTCGGCGCTGGCGGCCGGACTGGACGTCGGCGATCTGCTGGACCGGACCAAGCGGCGGACGGCGAACGCGGCGCGGTTCAGCGACGCCTATCGCCGGTACTGCTGGCCGACGGACGGGCTGGACGGCGTACGGGTGGCTCCGTTCCAGGTGCTGGCGTCGGAGGGCGCGACGTACCACGACCGGCCGCACGCCTGGCACCTCGGCATCGCCGACCGGCTGGTCGCCGCCGGACCGTCGCTGATCACGCAGACCCGCCGGCTGTTCGTCGACGCGGACTCGTGGCAGCAGGGGATCAGCTGGTGGGAGGAGCTGACCGGCGCGGGCGGTGAAGGCATGGTGGTCAAGCCGGCGGCGAACCTGGTCCGCACGGCGAAGGGCCTGGCCCAACCCGGGCTCAAGGTCCGGGGCCAGGAGTACCTGCGGATCATCTACGGCCCCGACTACACCGACCCGGAGAACTTCGACCGGCTGCGCCACCGCAACCTCGGCCACAAACGCTCGCTCGCCCTGCGCGAGTACGCCCTCGGCCTGGAGTCGCTCGAGCGCGCCGCCCGCGGCGAACCACTCTGGCGCGTGCACGAGTGCGTGTTCGCCGTGCTCGCCCTGGAGTCCGAGCCCGTCGACCCCCGCCTGTAGCCGACGTCCGAAGGAACTGGCGCCACGGCTTCGGCTCCTTCGGGCGAACTGGACTCAACCCTTCGCGGCAGCGATCGCGTGCTGCAATTGGTCGACCGAAGGGGCCGGCACCAGTCGGCCCTCGGCGTCCCGGTAGAGGCGGCACGACAGCCCGCGGTCACGGTCGTCGGCGATGGCGAACGGGTCGATGCCGTCGATCAGCAGCGTCGGCGAGCCGGCCATGCCGAACCTGGCGGCGTCCTCCGCTGACGCGATCGGACGAGTGGTGACCGGCCGGTCGGTCACCTCCGCCAGCCGTTCCAGCAGCGGCGGCAGGTTCGGGCAGTCCGGCACGTGCAGAACCTCGAGCTTCACCGGGTCGCCTGCCGGTGGTCATCGATCGCTTCCAGCAGCGTGCAGCGGCGGTCGGCGCGGGGCAGTTCACAGGTCGCGACGAGCTCGGCGAGCGAGGCAACCATGCGCTGCAGGTCCAGGATGCGCTGCTCGATGCCGGCGCGGCGGCGCTCGGCCAAGGCCCGGGCCGCGTCGCAGCCGTCCGGGCCACCGGCGTTCAGGTCGAGCAGTTCCTCGATCTCGTCGAGCGTGAACCCGAGTTGCTGACCACGTTTGATGAACCGCAGCACGTCTACCGTCGCCGGTGGGTAGGCCCGGTAGCCGCCCGGTGTTCGGGGTGGTTCGATCAGCAGCCCTCGGCGCTCGTAGTAGCGCAGCGTCTCGGGGTTCACCCCGGCCTGGTCGGCCACTTCACTGGTTCGCACAGCCCGATCCTCAACCCTGGACCTGGATACGAAGTCAAGCCCGGGGCCGACGGTCAGCCGAGGTTGAGGGTGGAGGCCGCGGTGGCGGCGGCCTGGTCGCCGTACGCCGAGGCGAGGCGCTGCAGGAACGCGGCGCGGTCCAGCGTGTACTCCTGGGTGCCGACGGTCTCCAGGACCGTGGTCGCCAGGGTGCAGCCGACCTGCGCGGCGGCCTCGTGGTCGAGGCCGGCGGCGCGGCCGGTCAGGTAGCCGGCCCGGAAGGCGTCGCCGCCACCGGTCGGGTCCACCAGGCCGGGCGTCGGCACGGCCGGGATCTTGGCCAGGATGCCGTCGGAGTTCTCGATCACGACGCCGTCGCCGCCGTGCGTGGTGACCCGGACCCCGACCCGCTGCAGGATCTCGGCGTGGCTCCAGCCGGTCTTCTGCACCATCAGGCCGGACTCGTACTCGTTGCTGAACAGGTACTCCGCGCCGTCGATCAGCTCGCGGATCTGCTCACCCTCCATCCGGGCCAGCTGCTGCGACGGGTCCGCGGCGATGGCGATGCCGTTCGCCTTGGCGAGCCGGGTGTGCTTGAGCATGCCGTCCGGGTCGTCGGCGCCGACCAGCACCAGGTCGATGCCGCCGGTCTGGGCATGGATCGCGGCCAGGTCGATCTCGCGGGACTCGGCCATCGCACCGGTGTAGAACGAGGCGATCTGGTTGGCGTCCAGGTCGGTCGTACAGGTGAAGCGGGCGGTGTGCACGTTCTCGCAGACCCGGACGTGGGAGATGTCGACACCGGCGGCGCTCAGCGCGGCGCCGTACTCGGCGAAGTCGGCCCCGACCGAGCCGATCAGCAGCGACGGCCGGCCGAGCTGGGCCATGCCGTAGCAGATGTTGGCGCCGACCCCACCACGGTGCACGACCAGCTCGTCCACCAGGAACGACAGCGACACCTTGTGCATCTGCTCCTCGAGGAACTGGTCCTTGAAGCGTCCCGGGAACGTCATCAGGATGTCGGTCGCGATCGATCCGGCGACGGCGATCTGCATGCTGGCTTCTCCTACGAGGGGTGGGGTGTCGAGCGGTAAGGCAACCCGTAGAGACTACAGGCGACCGATTCACGACGAAGAGGACGGCGATCAGATGGGCAACCAGGTCCAGGTGACCGACCAGCTGCACGACTACATGGTGGCGCACGGCATGCCGCTGGACGAGATCGCGACCGAGCTCGTCGAGCGGACCCAGCAACTCGGCGGTGTCGCCCGGATGCTCACCACCGCCGACCAGGCCGCACTGCTGACCACGCTGACCCGGCTGATCTCGGCCCGGCGCGCGGTCGAGATCGGCACCTTCACCGGGTTCTCCGCGCTCGCGATCGCCCGGGGCCTGCCCGCCGACGGACAGCTGATCTGCCTGGACGTCAGCGACGAGTGGACCTCGATCGGCCGCCCGTACTGGCAGCGGGCCGGGGTCGCGGACCGGATCGAGCTGCGGATCGGCGACGCGCACCAGTCGGCGGCCGAGCTGGACGGCGAGTTCGACCTGGCGTTCGTGGACGCCGACAAGCCCGGCTACATCGACTACTTCGAGCGCCTGCTGCCGCGGATCCGGCCGAACGGGCTGCTGCTGTTCGACAACACGCTGGCCGGCGGCCGGGTGGTCGGGCTGCACGACGAGGACCCGGTCGACCGCAAGGAGTTCAACGCCCACATCGCCCGGGACGACCGCGTCGACGTGGTGATGCTCGGCATCGGCGACGGGCTGACGCTGGTCCGCAAGCGATGACCCAGGCCGGACCCGGGCCCGAGCCCGCGCCCGAGCCGCGGTTGACCGTCACCGGCCTGCGGCACCGGTACGCCGACCGCCCGGTGATCGAGGACCTCACCTTCACGGTCCCGGCCGGCCGGGCGGTTGCCCTGGTCGGCCCGAACGGCGCCGGCAAGACCACCGTGCTGCGCTGCATCGTCGGATCGGCCGAGCCGGCGGCCGGCCGGATCCTGCTCGACGGCGTCCCGATCGACGAACGCGCCGAGCTGGTCCGTCGGGACGTCGCGGCGCTGCTCGACGACCTGGACTTCTTCCCGGACCTGACGGCCGCCGAGCACCTCGACCTGCTCGCCCGGGCGCACGGCAACGCGACGCCGGAGGACCTGGTCGACACGCTGCTGGACGACGTCGGCCTGCTCGCGGCCGCCGACCAGCTGCCGGGATCGTTGTCGTCGGGCCAACGCCGGCGGCTCGCGCTGGCGACCGCGCTGGTCCGGCCGCGCACGCTGCTCGTGCTGGACGAGCCGGAGCAGCGGCTGGACACCTCCGGCGTCGCCTGGCTGGCCGAGCGGTTGCAGGAGGAGAAGGAAGCGGGCACCTCGGTGGTGTTCGCGAGTCACGACCCGGCCCTGGTGGAGGCGGTCGCGGACGACACCGTCGAGCTCACCCCGCTGCCGTGAGCGCCGAGGGACCGGTGGTCTTCGACCCGGCCGACTTCGGAGCGATCCCGCGAGCGAAGGAGTTGCGCCGCTGGATGCGCAAGGTCCGGCGCGGCAAGGCGGACCGGACGTTCTCGCAGCAGTTCGAGGACGTGTACCTGATCGTCTTCGCCCTCGCCATGCTCGCGGCGAGCGGCGGCAACGTCGTACTGCACCTCAACGACAAGTCGGCCGCCTGTACGTCGGCGTCCTGCGGCTGGCTGCTCGACACGGTGCCGTGGATCCTGATCCCGCTGCTGGTGTCCGGCATGCTGCGCATCCTGCTCAGCGTCGGGCCGGTCTCGGCGTCCCGCGCGACCGGGTTCTGGCTGCTGGCCACTCCCGTGGATCGCGGCGCGCTGCTGCGCCCGACGTACCGGCTGGTGATCGTCGCGGCGGCGATCGTCGGCGCACTGAGCGCTGTGCTCGGGTTCGCTCTGTTCGGCGCGGCGTGGTCGACGGTGGGCGAGGCCGCACTGCTCACGCTGCTGCTGTTGATCTGTACGGCGTGCGCCACGGTGTGGGCCCAGCAGGCTGCGCCGCGCACCCGCTGGGCGCTGCGCATCGCCGACCTGCTGCTGGTGGTCGCCGCCATCCCGGCGCTGATCCTCGCCTCCCGAGCCGGTGCGGGCGTTTCCTCGAGCGAACTGGTCGGCACAGAGACCCTGATCATGTACACCAACGGCGATCAAGCCGGTGGACCGACTGGCGACCAGCTGCGCCTGCTGGTGACGGCTGCGCTCGTCGTGCTGATTGCCGGCGTGCTGGTGTCCTTCACCGCGCGCTCACTGGATCGGCTGCCGCGGCAAAGCGTGGTGGCGGGCGGTGAGTTGCTGGCCGGCATGGCCGGGGCGGCGATCACGATGGATATCAGTCTGCTCGCCGATGTGGTTGCCGGACGCCACTGGCGGATGGTCGGGCGGCTCAGGTCGCGGCGCGGGCGCGGTGCGCGGGTGCAGGCGTTGATCCACCGGGAGTTCCTCCGCGTCCTGCGGTGGCCACGCCGGCTCGTCGTCGGCTTCGGCCTGCTGGTCGTCCCGTACGCCGTTGCCGGCACAGGGTACGACGTACTGGTCCCGATCGCGGCCGGGATCGCCGGTTTCATCGCCACCCGGCCGTTGATGGACGGCCTGCGCTCGGTCTGCCGCTCGACCGGCCTGGTCCGTGCCCTGGGCATGGAACTGCGCGAGCTCCGGGTCGCGATGGGCGTCGTGCCTGCGGGGTTCGTGCTGCTGTGGAGCGCGGTCGCGTTTCCCGCGCTGGGCGACCTGCCCACGACCTTCGCGGTCGGTGCGGGGGTCCTGACCGGAGTCGTCCGTCAGGCGTCCGCGCCACCACCGTCGTACAGCGGGCCACTGATCGCCTCCCCGATGGGCGCCATCCCGCCCGGCATCTTCTCCCAGCCGCTGCGCGGCTTCGACCTGCTGCTGATCTGCCTGTTCCCGGTCCTGCTCGGCCTGGATCCACTCTGGCGCTACGCCATTCCCGGCTGCGTACTCGCCATCCTCTTCTCCCTCAAGCCCCGGACCACCTGACCGCCGAACCGCCGCTGGTGCAACTGTGCGTACCGAGGTACCTTGTCTCGCATGGTAGCCGAGAAGGCCTTCAGCCAGCTCCGGCGCGGCACGCTCGAGTACTGCGTCCTGGCGCTGCTGCAGGACGACGAGCGCTACGGCTTCGAGCTGGTGAAGGCGCTCGGGCGCGTCGACGGACTGGTGACGACCGAGGGCACGCTCTACCCGTTGCTGGCTCGCCTGCGGCGTGAGGGGCTGGTCGACACCGTGTGGCGGGAGTCCGAGGCCGGCCCGCCTCGCCGGTACTACCGCTCCACGGCCGCGGGCACCGCCGCTCTGGCCGCCTTCATCGTCGACTGGGAGCGGTTCCGGACCTCGGTCGACTCCGTTCTGGGGCTTGGGAGGGATCGATGACCGTGCAGCACGAGGCCGACCAGCTGGTCGACGCGTACCTGACGTACCTGACGAAGGCGGCCGAACCGTTGCCGGAGGAACGGCGGACCGACCTGGTCGCCGAGGTGACCGCGCACATCGCCGAGGAGCGGGCGGCGGGGGTGGAGTCGCCGGCCGAGATCAGAGCGATGCTGGCCCGGCTTGGCGACCCGGACGAGATCGTCGCGGCTGCTACCGACGGCCTGGTGCTGGTGAAGCGCCAACCGCGGTACCGCAGCCGGGACGTGGCGACCCTGCTGCTGCTTCCGTTCGGCGGCTTCCTCTACCTGGCCGGTTGGGTCGTTGGTGTGGCGTTGCTGTGGACCTCGGACCGCTGGACCCGCGAGGAGAAGCTGCTGGGCACGCTCGTGGTGCCGTTCGGCTACCTGCCGGTGCTCATGCTGGGCAGCCTGTCCACGGCCGCGTGCCGAACCGACGTGAACGGCGTGATCCTGGGGTGCGGCGGCTACACCTACCCGGAGTGGTTCCAGGCGCCGATCGTGATCGTGCTGTCCGCGGCGCAGCTGGTCATGCTGTTCATCCTGGTCAAGAACGCGCGCCCGGGTCGGTCAGCTGGGCCTCGCGGATGAGCCACTTGCGCTCGACGGCGGCCGGTACGTCGACGCCGTGGTGGCGGGCGAGCAGCAGCAGCTGGCACAGCACGTCGGCGAACTCGAGCTCGAAGCCGTCGCGCAGCTCGTGCTCCGTGCGGTTCTTGGGCCGGGCGCGGCCGGTGACCTGGAGGTAGGCCTGCGTCAGCTCGCCCACCTCCTCCTGCAGCTTGAGCAGGAACCAGTCACCGTCGCGCTCGATCCCCAGAGACTCGCCGTACTTCACCGAGATCTTCTCGGCCCGCTCGGTCAGCTCCGTGATGTCCACGCAGCCAGCCAATCAGACCGGTCGGACAGTGCTCACCACTCGGTGTTGGAGATGTCGTGGCCGAGTATCACCTGGTCGAAGGTGTTGCCGTCGTTGTCGTCGGTGTAGGCGACGGCGACCTCGGACCACGGCGACACCGCGACCGCGAGCTGTTCCTGCCGGCCGGCGGTGAGCTGGCTGAGGCGCTGGGCGGACAGCCGGCCGGTGCTGCTGCCGTCCGGGCCGAAGCCGCGGACCCAGACGTCGAGGTCGGTCGCCTGCACGGTCCAGCCGACGACGGTGCCGGCCTGGTCGTCGATGCCCACCGACGGCAGTTTCGCCCCGGTGCCGACCTGTACGTCGGCGAACCGGGGACCGCCCGTCGCGGTGAAGGTGCGGGTCCAGGTGCCCGCCGTACCGGTGTGGTCGGACTGCCACGCGATCGCGAAGTCGCCGTTGAAGTTGGCGGCCACCGACGCCGTCGTCTGCTGCCCCCCGGTCTCGGCGTTCGCCGTCCGGCGGGACAGGGTGGCCGCGCCGTTGGTCCGGCCCAGCCGGATCAGGCCGACGTTGTAGACGCCGTTGGCGTCCCCGTCCTCGTCCCACACGACCACCGCGTCCCCAAAGGCCGACACCGCGACGTCCGGGTTGTGGTGCTGACCGGTGGTCTGGGACGCCGTCACCTCCCACGCGCGGGTGGTCGGACCGGTGTACCCGGCCGCCTTGATCGTCGGCTGTGCGCCGGTCTGCAGGTCCTCCCAGACGACGCTGAAGGCCACCGCTGCACCGGACGGAGCGCCGTCCGGGTCGACGGCGACGCGCGGTTCGGTCTGCTGGCCGGTGGAACTGCTGTTGGCGGTGCCCGAGGCGGTGACCGTGCCGGCGGTGTTCACCACCCGGTACGGGATGTTGTAGTAGCCGTTGCCGTCGGGGTCGTCGGCCCACACCACGACGGCGTTGCCCTTGTCGTCCAGACCGACGTCCGGCTGCAGATGACGCCAGGTGGTGACGCCGCTGCCGCCGGCCGCCGACAGCTTCGTCTCGTACACGGCCGCGCCGTGGCGGAACAGCCGCAGGTAGATCTCACTGTGCGCGTTGTCGTCGGCCCCGGTGGCGTCCCGGTCGTCCTCCCAGACGACGGCGACGTAGCCGGTGCGGTTGGTCGCGATCGCCGGAGCGTCCTGGTCGCCGGTGGAAGCGCTGTTGGCGGTCTGCCAGGTCGGCGTCGCCAGGGCAGCGCCGGCAGTCGTCGCGGTGGTCGCGGTGAAGGCGATCGACGAGGCGGCGGCGAGGGTGATGGCGAGGAGCTTCTTCATGGCTGATCCCCTCAGACCGTCTGCAGGCCGGGCCGGCCCTCTTGGACGACGAACGACTTGACCGTGGACGCCGCGGCGCCGTGCTCCGTCACCTTGGCCACCGCGCGGAAGTCCGCGCGCAGCTGGGTCGGGCTGAGCGTCGTCCGGATGTAGCCACGCCGGTTGTTGTAGAACTTCAGCCACGGGTTCGTGCCGACGTCGGGAATGGTGGTGGCTCCGTCCCCGTCGCCACCCGAGCTCACCGAACTGGTGACCAGCTCCGAGCCGATCACCGCCGAGGACGGGTTGTTGTAGTCGGCAACGAGATTGCTGGCCCAGGCGCGGTGCACGTCACCGGTGAGCACCACCGGGTTCCGCACGCCGCGGTTGACCCAGCCCTGCTGGATCCGGGCCCGCGAGGCCCGGTAGCCGTCCCAGGCGTCCATGCTCGCACCGGACGCGTTGAACCGGCGGGCGAAGAACACCTGCTGGCCGATGATGTCCCAGGTTCCGGTGCGCTGCGCGAGGTTGTTGAGCAGCCAGGTCTCCTGCGCGTTGCCGGGTAGGCTGCGAGTGGCCAGGTCGGCGTCCGAGCACGTCTTCCAGCCGTCGCCGCAGGCCTGGTCGTTGCGGTACTGCCGGGTGTCGAGCATGTGGAAGCTGGCGAGATTGCCCCACTGCAACCGGCGGTACAGCGGGATGCTCGCGCCGCTGGGAGCCTGCGCCGGACGCAGCGGCATGTTCTCGTAGTACGCCTTGTACGCCGCGCTCTGCCGCGCCGTCCACTGGGCGGCGGTCAGCGTCGGCGTGCTGTCGGCCCGGATGTTGCCGGCCCGGTTGTTCTCCACCTCGTGGTCGTCCGGGACGACGATCCACGGCGCGGCCGCGTGCGCCGCCTGCAGGTCCGGGTCCGACTTGTACTGCGCGTACCGGCGCCGGTAGTCGGCCAGCGACACGATCTCGGTCGACCCGGCGTGCGCCCGGGGCCGGCCGGAGGCCGTGCCGTACTCGTAGATGTAGTCGCCGAGGTGCAGGATGACGCCCGGGTTGTCCTCGGCCATCCGGCGGTAGACGGTGAAGTACCCCTCCTCGTAGTGCGAGCACGAGGTGAACGCCATCACCAGGTCACGTCCGGCGGTGCCGGCCGCGGGAGCCGTCCGGGTGCGGCCGACGGGGGAGAGGTGGCCCTGGGCGCGGAACCGGTAGTAGTAGTCCGCGTCGGCCGCGAGACCGCCGGCGACCACGTGCACCGAGTGCGCCGCGGCGTACGTGGCGGTGACCGAGCCGGACGCGACCACGGTGGCGAACCGGTCGTCGGTGGAGACCTGCCAGTCGACGGTGACGTTGGTGTTGGCCATGCCACCTTGGCCGTCGGCGTTCAGCGGCGAGGGGGCGAGCCTGGTCCAGAGCACGACGCTGCTGGCATCGGGTTCACCGGAGGCGACCCCCAGCTGG
The DNA here is from genome assembly GCF_000024345.1 of Kribbella flavida DSM 17836. Lineage (NCBI taxonomy): Bacteria > Bacillati > Actinomycetota > Actinomycetes > Propionibacteriales > Kribbellaceae > Kribbella > Kribbella flavida. The sequence continues at coordinate 2,797,927 of NC_013729.1, forward strand.
AACGGGTAGGGCACGGCGGCGGTGGCGGAGATGATGCTGGAGTGGGCGGGGACAGCGGCGGCACCGGCCGCTGCGAGTCCGCCGAGCACCAGGGTGCGTCGGCTGATCGGGGTCATGGGTCTCACCTTCGTGAACGGGGCGGAAGTTCGTTCCCATGGTGGCCCTATTTCTGTAACTTATCTACTACGCCGAGTGAACTGCCGGCAAGGGTGGAGTGCCTTGCCGGCTTGGGGTCGGGACCCTAGCGGGAGGTGCCGGCGTCGGTGTGCTCCGGGTCGGTGTGGTCGTGGTCGGGGTCTGCTGGTTCCGCCGGGGAGCTCGGGTCTGGCTCGAGCGGCGGGATGTTGGCGGCGTCGGGCAGCGCGGCGAGAATGGCGTTGAAGCGGCGGACGTAGTCCTGGTACCGGCCGGCCTCCTGGTTGACCAGCCCCTGCACCCGGCGCTGCAGATCGGCGTACCGGCCCTCCTCCTGGTCGATCAAGCCCTGCACGCGGTTCGCCAGGTCGGCGTAGCGCTGCGCCTCGGCGGTCTGGAACTTCCTCAGCTCGGCGAGTACCTCGTCGGCGTTTGCCATGTCGTCTCCATCGGGTCCGGCCCGCAGGACGGCGGCCAGGTCGGTGCGGAATCGGTTCATCGGGCAGAAGCCCGGGTCGGCCTTGCGGCGGGTGTGCTCGCGGTGCGCGATCACCGACAGCGCGGACCAGCCGTGGAAGTCGCAGATCGCGGCCGCGTGCCGCAATGCCGTCCGGTACGCCGCCGCGGACATCGCTCGCCGGCCGTCGTACCGGATCTCGTTGCCGTAGTAGTGGGCGTTGCCGTCGACGGTGTCGTCGCCGGGTCGCAGTTCGGCGGTGTAGCCGGCATGGTTCTGCGCGGTCACCCGGTTGAGCGTGGTCGACGAGCCGCGGCCGGCGTGGTTCGCCCGCCCCGTGGCGCCGAGGTGCAGGTCGCCGTCGAGGTCGGTCGCGACGTGGCACAAGGGCCCCGGAATCCCGTCCTCGGGCCGGCCGCGGACGAACAGGAAGTTCAGGTAGTCGTTGCTCTGCGAGTTGCTGCCGGTGTGGTGCACCATGACCCCGCGCACGTCCCCGAACCCGCCCGGCCGCCCGCGCGAGCGCCAGCCCGGGTACTCCCGGAACCTCACTCCCCACTTCCGCAGCGCCGCCACGGTCTGGTCGGCCGTCATCGGTCTGGCCAAGACAAGCTCCTCACATCGCCTCACCGCACCCGGCGCCGATGACGCCCGGTGTCGCTCACTCTACCGTGCGTGACGATGGCTGGCGACGGCTCAGCCGGCGCCGTCCTCGCGGACCAGGGGCAGCAGCTGGTCGCCGACCCGGACGATCTCCTCGCGGTAGGGCGTGTCCGAGAGGATGAGGTGGGTGACGCCGAGATCCCGGTACTTGGTCAGGGACTTGGCGACGTCCTGCGCGGACCCGACCAGCCAGGTTGTGCCGGCGCCGCCACCGCCGTACTTGCCGGGCGCGGTGTACAGGTTGTCGTCGAGCACCTCGCCGCGCTGCGCCAGGTCGAGCAGGCGTTGCTGGCCGACCGCCTTGGACCGGTGCGCGGCCGGCTGCCCCGCGCCGTGGGTGTCGGGAAGTTGGTTGCCCTCGGCCATCTTCGCCACCTTGGCCTCGGCGTCGGCCCAGGCCTGCTCGGTGGTGTCCCGCACCAGCGTGGTGATCCGCAGCCCGAACTCCAGCGGCGCGTGCTCGCGGCCGAGCTCCGCCTGCAGCGCCTCGAGCCGGTCGATGCGCTCGGCGATGCCGTCGCGCGGTTCGCCCCAGAAGAGCTGCACGTCGGCCTCGGTCGCGGCGACCCGCTCCGCCGCGGGGGAGGCGCCGCCGAAGTACAGACGTGGGTGCGGCCGGCCTTCGCGAACGATCGGCCGGCTGGCGACGGTGGAGTTCGCGACGGCGAAGTACTCGCCGCTGAACGTGACCTCCTCCTCGGTCCACAGCCGCCGGACCACCTGCAGGAACTCCTTCGTCCGCGCGTACCGCTGCGCCTGATCGCCCTCGCTGTCGCCGTACGCCGCGAGGTTGTCCTGTCCGGACACGATGTTGATCAGCAGCCGGCCTTCGCTCAACTGGTCGAGCGTGCTCGCCGCGGACGCGAAGTGCGCCGGCTGCCAGTACCCCGGCCGGATCGCGACCAGCGGCTGGAACGTCGTGGTCCGGGCCGCCAGCGCCGTGGCCACCGTGAACGTGTCCGGCCGTCCCCACCCCGTCCCGAGCAGGGCGCCACCCCATCCGTGCCGCTCGGTCAGCCGGGCGAGCTCGGTCAACCGTTCGAGGCTGTTGTGCCCGGCGGTGGCGTCGTCGCCCCGGTGTCCGGGCTCGACCTGATTGGGGATGTACCAGAGGAACTCGGCGCTCATGGCAGAACCTTCCGGGCGGAGAGCAGGACGGAAAAGACTGTAATCCACCTGATCTACTGCACATTGATCATCTCATCGTTCGGCATTGACAGCGTTGTCGGCGGCGGCGACGATACAACGCGACAGCGAATGAAACGTTTCCAACCTCGCTGTGCAGAGCCGCCCTGAAGCCCCCGAGGAGATCCGAATGATCGTGAGTCGATCGCGCGTTCTGCGCGCACTGGTGGCCGGCGTGGCCACACTGGCCGTCGGGCTGGTGTCGGTGCCGCCTGCCGAGGCCGAACCAGGAGCCGGTCCGGGAGGTGCCGCCGGACCAACGGCGACGGCCCGGGCCCGGGTGGCCGCCGACGTGCTGATGAGCTCGTACGAGCCGGTGAAGGCGTGGTTCCCGTCCAGCTGGTGGAACTCGGCCGTCGCGCTGCAGACCATCGGCGACTACATGGAACGCACCGGCGACCGGCGCTACCTGCCGCAGCTGGACAACACCTTCGAGAAGGCCAAGGGCGTCTTCCCGGCCGGCTACCTGTCGGGCGATCCGCTGCTCGGCAACTTCACCAGCCGCGCCATCGACGACTCCGAGTGGTGGGCGCTGACCTGGATCCAGACCTACGACCTGACCAAGAACCCGAAGTACCTCGCGATGGCGGTCACGATCGCCGAGTACGTCGAGGACTACTGGGACAACACCTGCGGCGGCGGTGTCTGGTGGGACGCCGAGCGGACGTACAAGAACGCCGTCACCAACGGCCTCTGGATCCGCCTCACCGCCGAGCTGCACAACCGGATCCCCGGCGACCGGCACTGGCTGGGCCGCGCGCAGCAAGGGTGGAACTGGTTCGTCGGCAGCGGCATGATCAACGCCGACGGCCTGGTGAACGACGGCTTGAAGACAGGCACGTGCCAGAGCAACAACGAGACGGTGTGGACCTACAACCAGGGCCTGGCGATCGGCGCCGGCCTCGAGCTGTGGCGGGCCACCCGCAACCCCGAGCTGCTGACCACGGTCCGGCGGCTGGCGGACTCCGCGATCGGTGCGCGCGGTCTGGTCTCGAACGGAATCCTGACCGAGTCCTGCGACGTGCTGGGCAAGGTCTGCGACGACAACCAGAAGCAGTTCAAGGGCATCTTCATGCGGTACTGGATGGACCTGACCGACACGACGCACAACCGCCGCTACACCGCCTTCCAGACCCGGCAGGCCGCCACGGTCTGGGACAACGACCGGGACGCGGCCGGACGACTCGGCCTGCGCTGGTCCGGTGCGGCCAGTCCGACCGACCCGAACGTTTTCGACTGGCGGACCCAGGCCAGTGCGCTCAGCGCGCTGATCGCCGACGTACCGGCGCAGCCGCCGGTGAGGTCTCTGTCGGCGAGCATGTCCCCGGCCCAGCCCGTGGTGCTGTCCGCGAGCGGGAGCGCTACCCACGTCAAGCTGGTCGCTCGGCTCCAGGCGACCGCGCCCGCCGGTCAGCGGATCAAGGCTGAGGTACGGGCCTCAGGGCCGTCCGGCTGGACCGTGAGCCCGCGTCAGGCGACGGTGACGCTGTACCCGAAGGGCAACGCCGTACCGGCACAGGCCGAGGTCGAGCTCGACGTGACCATCCCCGGCGGTACGGCGGACGGCCGCTACCCGATCACCGTGTCGGCGACGTCCGGCCCGCTGCTCAGCTTCACCACGCAGGCGGAGATCCTGGTGGCGCGCACCGTGAACTTCGACACCGGCACCGCGGCCGAGCTGCCCTGGCTGTGGGACGCCGGCGGATCGCAGAGCCACGGCCCGCAGAACCGCTTCGCCGACGGCAACGCGTACTTCGTCTACCGCTTCCCGTTCCCGTCCGGCACCACCGCCGCGTCCACGACCCTGACGATCGACAACGAGTACCACGTCGAGGTCAGTGGCGACGGCCGCCGGTGGACCACCGTCGCCCGGGAGACCCGCCACATCCACGGCGGCGAGAACAAGGCCGTCCGCACCTTCGACCTGACTCCCCACCTCGGCCCGGACAAGGCAGCCTACGTCCGCGTCTCGGACTCGTTCCCCGAAGAGGGCTGGGGCGGCCGCGTCACCCACGTGAGCGCGGCGTTCACCAGCTAGGCCCAACAGCTGACGGCGGCCGGCCCGGAACCAGACGTTCCGGGCCGGCCGCCTCCGGCTCGCCGATATCAACCGCCTCCACCGGCGCACCGTCTCTCAGCAAGCCCAGCAGCAACTGGCCGAGGCGAGGTGGGAAGACCGTCTCCGAGGTCTCCACCAGCTCCTGCGCCCGCCACCACCGGAACCCCAAGATGCTGCGCGTTTCGTACTCACTGAGCTGCGCCGGCACCGGGGCGAACCGTCAACCCTGTGCATCAGCCACTCCTCGTGCACCTCGACAGCCCGGCCGTCGAACTCGTACGTGTGATCCCGCCACCACACCGGACTCCCGACCGCGAGCTCCGCCAGCCCGGTCTCCTCGTACGCCTCGCGCGCCGCGGCCTCCTGCAGCGTTTCGCCCGGCTCGACCCCACCACCCACGGGGTACCAGCACTCGGCTCCTGTCCGAGGGTCTTTGCCATGGATGAGCAGCACACAGCCCTCCCCATCCAGCAGCAACAACTTCACCGCAAGTCTCACCACGACAGCAACGGTAGGGGCAGCGGCATCACTGGTCTTCAGGTGAGCGTCTCGGGCAAAGGTGTCGGCTGATGACGTGCCGCGTTCAACCAGATGCCTCGGTGCTTCAGGCGGCATCGACACGCCGCTCGCCGACGACGTACCGCCCTGCAGACCTACGCTGCAAGTCCATGCAACTCGAGCCGACAGGGGAAGGATCGTGGCGCTACGGTTCATCGGCAGGGACCCCAATTCACCCAATACCAACTCGCCCACCGTATGGGTCGACGAGGCCGACGGCAGTCTGGTCATCCAGGGCTGGAAGCTCGACGAGGAGGCCACTGCGGCGGTGAACGCCACGGCTCCGGTCCCGGAGCACGAGACCGTGCTGCGAATCCCCGCTCGCATGGCACCGTTTCTGAAGGAGGCGATGGGTGACGTCTGAGCCGGCCGCGTTCCAGTTGTTCAGGGCCGCTGAGCGCAGCGCGCTCCATCTCGAGACCAGGGACTTGTACGAGCCACGCGATCCGGACTGGAACGAGTGGAGGTCGGGCGGACGGTTCGACCCTGCGCGACGGTGGCACGTCTTCCACGACCTCGTACGGGATACGACGAGTCGCGGAGTCGAAGTACGGCGTGCCCGCATCGTCTCGGAGCCCATCAGCGAGTACGTCCGCTTCGAGTACGACGTGACCGAGCCGCACAACCTCGCCGCGGGCGAGCAGGTGCGGTGGCTGCCACGCCAGCACAGTGCTGAACTGCTGGTACCGGCCAACGACTTCTGGGTGTTCGACGCCCAGGTCGTGCTGTGGAACTTCTTTGACGGTGACGGATCTTGGGTTGGCGAGGAGCGGGTCGACGACCCGGAGTTGGCGAGGCTGTGCGTAGCATCGTTCGACGCTGTCTGGGATCGGGCGATCCCGCACCAGGAGTACCACCCGAGCTGAAAGACGTCCGTTGCCGACCCCTCCCGCCTTCTCCAACGCGCAGAAGGCCAAGCGCGACTTCGGTGTCCGTCTCGGTGAGATCCGGAAAGCCGCCGGCTTCACCGGACGGGCACTCGCCAGCTCGTGCGGGTGGCACGAGTCGAAGGTGTCTCGCATCGAGAACGGCCGGACCTCGCCGTCCGCCACCGACGTCCAGGCCTGGGCGGAGACCTGTGCGGCCCTCGACCAACTGCCCGACCTCATCGCATCGCTCGAGGCCATCGAAGGTATGTTCGTCGAGTGGCGCCGGATGGAACGCACCGGCCTCAAGCGAGCTCAGCAGGCGGTGCTCCCGCTGTGGGAGCGCACCCGCCGGTTCCGCACCTACTCCCCGTGGCTGATCCCCGGGGCGGTGCAGACCGAGAGTTATACGCGTGCGGTCCTGCGTGGAACCTCTGCACGTCGCGGCCTACCGGACGACGTGGACGCCGCTGTGACAGTCCGAAAGGACCGCCTGCGGCTCTTGTACGAGGGGAACCGGACGTTCGCCGTACTGATCGAGGAGTCGGTGCTGCGCAACGTGATCGGCGGCGCCGACGTGATGGCCGGTCAGCTCGGTCACCTGCTGACCGTGGGCGAATTGCCGTCCGTGTCCCTGGGGATCCTGCCGATGGGGCTCGATCGGACGGGGATGCCGCCCGTCGAGGACTTCTGGATCTTCGACGACAGTCAGGTCAACGTCGAGCTGATCTCGGGATACCTCACCATCACCCAGCCGGGCGAGCTCGCGATGTACGCCGATGCCTTTCGCCGGCTGGCTGACCTCGCGGTCGTCGGCGCAGGTGCTCGACGTCTGGTCGCGGCCGCGATCGAAGCCCTGGAGTGATGCCTGCAAGTCTGTGCAAGTTCGTCGCGCGGAGATCTTGAGGCGCCGTACCGTCACATCATGAAGGAGGCACGCCACGGGGTCGAGCAAAGAGGCGGCGTCGAGTGGGTGGGACACCCGAACGACGGTCAGTCAACGGAGTCGGGACCTGGCGAACCACAGCAGCCGAAGGTCAACGTCGACCAGCGCGTCAACCACTGCGAGTACGGCCGCGGCACTGTGGTGCTGTTCCATGGCGATCTGCTGCAGGTGCTCTGGGACAGGCCGCTCCTTGAAGGAACGTCGTCACGGCTGATGTCGCATGACGCCTCGTTCGTACGGCAACTGACACCCTTGATCGTCGATGCCGACGGTCGGGAGTTCTCTGCCTCATAGAACGGCGGGGTGCGGCGTGTGACTACCGAGACCGCGTTCGCCCCGCCAGCCACCCGCCACGCGCTGCTCCCGCGAGGCCCCTCAGAGAACGAACGAGCCCCACCCGCAGGTGGCGGGTGGGGCTCGTTGTGACGGCTGGAGGATCAGACGTCGTAGTACAGCTCGAACTCGTGCGGGTGGGGGCGGAGCTGGATCGGGGCGATCTCGGTCTCGCGCTTGAGGTCGATCCAGGTCTCGATCAGGTCGGAGGTGAAGACGTCGCCCTCGAGCAGGAAGTCGTGGTCGGCCTCGAGGGCGTCGATCACGGCCGGCAGCGAGGTGGGGACCTGGTTGAGCTGCTTGTGCTCCTCCGGCGGGAGCTCGTACAGGTCCTTGTCGACCGGGTCGGCCGGCTCGATCTTGTTGCGGATGCCGTCGATGCCGGCCAGCAGCTGGGCCGAGAAGGCCAGGTACGGGTTGGCCGACGGGTCGGGGCAGCGGAACTCGATGCGCTTGGCCTTCGGGTTCGAGCCGGTGATCGGGATCCGGATGCAGGCCGAGCGGTTGCGCTGGGAGTAGACCAGGTTGACCGGGGCCTCGAAGCCGGGGACCAGCCGGTGGTAGGAGTTCACCGTCGGGTTGGTGAAGGCCAGCAGCGACGGGGCGTGCTTGAGCAGGCCGCCGATGTACCAGCGGGCCATGTCCGACAGGCCGCCGTAGCCGGACTCGTCGTAGAACAGCGGGTCGCCGTTGCTCCACAGCGACTGGTGGCAGTGCATGCCCGAGCCGTTGTCGCCGAAGATCGGCTTCGGCATGAAGGTCGCGGTCTTGCCGGCCGCCCAGGCGGTGTTCTTGACGATGTACTTGAACTTCATCACGTTGTCGGCGCTGGTCAGCAGCTCGTCGAAGCGGAAGTTGATCTCCGCCTGACCGGCGGTGCCGACCTCGTGGTGGGCGCGCTCGACGACCAGGCCGGACTTCTCCAGCGCCAGCGTGATGTCGTCGCGCAGCTCGCCGAAGTGGTCGGTCGGCGCGACCGGGAAGTAGCCGCCCTTGTAGCGGACCTTGTACCCGCGGTTGCCGCCGTCCTCGACCCGGCCGGTGTTCCAGGCGCCGGCGATCGAGTCGATCGCGTAGTACCCGGTGTTGGCCTTGGTCTCGAACCGGACGTCGTCGAAGACGTAGAACTCCGCCTCCGGCGCGAAGAACGCGGTGTCCGCGATGCCGGTCGAGGCCAGGTACGCCTGGGCCTTGCGGGCGATGTTGCGGGGGTCGCGGCTGTAGGCCTCACCGGTCAGCGGGTCGTGCACGAAGAAGTTGATGACCAGCGTCTTCGCCCCACGGAACGTGTCGATGAAGGCGGTGGTCGGGTCGGGCAGCAGCATCATGTCGGACTCGTGGATCTGCTGGAACCCGCGCACCGACGAACCGTCGAACGCCAGGCCCTCTTCGAAGACCTCAGGTCCGAACGACGACACCGGGACGGTGAAGTGCTGCATGATGCCCGGCAGGTCGCAGAACCGGACGTCGATGATCTCGACGCCCTCGTCCTTGACGTAGGCGAGCAGCTCCTCAGCGCTGGAAAACATACGTACTCCTCGGGGTGGCTCAGAGATTGTTCTGAACGTAGGCCCTGCCGATTACTCGGCCGTGACCCCAGTGTTTCGCGGATGTTACGCCCAGCGTGTCCGCGCTGACCCACTGGCGAGGGCGGGGGAGTGCAGTGAGAACTGCGGCCCGTCCGTAGGCTAGTCACTATGGCATCCTCCGCGCATCCCGGCACAGGGCCCGCCGAAGAGTTCCGTTATCCGGGCAGCCGGCTCGGGCTGCCCGAGGACGGGCCGGGGTCGGTGACCGGCTGGGGGCGCCGGCTGCTCGCGCTGGTCGTCGACTGGCTGATCGCCGGACTGATCGCCTCGGCGATCACCAGCAAGCCGATGTGGGCCGGTGGCAACGACTACAACACGGCCCAGTTGGTCACGTTCTTCGCGATGTCGGCGATCCTGGCCGGGCTCGTCGGCTTCACCGTCGGTCACCGGATCTGCGGCCTGCGGGTCCTCCGGGTCGGCGCCCAGGGCCCGGGTTACACCGCACAGGTCGGCCTGCTGGCCGGCGTGATCCGCGCGTTCCTGATCTGCCTGGTGCTGCCCGCAGTCGTGTACGACCGCGACCGCCGCGGCCTGCACGACCGCGCCGCCAGCACCATCGTCGTACGCCGCTGACCCCTACCGGCCACCCGCCGCCGAAGATCCGCGATCGGCGGCAGCATGGTCGGCATGAAGGTGATCACCGCCACCCTGGCCGCCACCGTGCTGCTGGTCAGCTGCGGCGCCGACCCGGCAGGATCCAGTACACCGGGCCCGTCGCCGTCGCCGTCGACGCCGTCGCCCGCGATCACGCCGAGCGCCACCCCGTCGCCCGCACCCACCCCCACGCGAACGCCGACGCCGAGTCCAACGCCGCGGCCGACGACGCCCAAGCCGGTGGCGCCGCCGAAGGCCAAGGACGGGACGAACGTCGCCGCGTGCCGTGACGGCAACTGCCAGATCCTGGTCACCGGCAGGACCACGATCCGGTTCAGCGGCGGCCGGATCGTGGTGACCCAGGTCGGCCCGAAGTTCGCCACCTTCACGCTCACCGGCCGGTACGGCGGCGGGAACGGGCAGCTCGGCCCGAACTGCGCGGTCACCTTCGGGTACGGCGGCCTGAGCACCCGCTGCGGCGGGACCAAGCCGGCGCCGCGGACCGAGGACCCGCCCGGTCTCACCCTGCGTGCGCCGTACGTCGCCGGCCGCCGCGCGATCATCGACCTGCACGCGCGCTGAGGCCGCGCGCCCAATCAGCCCGGCTCCTGCGTTTCTCACGGGTTGGCCCGCGAGAGGCAGGGTTGGCCTACCAAATTCTGGCGGGCCAACCCTTCGTGTGCGTGGTCAACCCGTCGGAGTTCGGCCGGGGGCGGCTGGGGGTGGAGTCAGCGGCGGGTGAGGAGGAGTTGGACGTCGTCCAGGTAGCCGGCGCGGAAGCCGGCCTCGGAGTACGCGAGGTAGAACTCCCACATCCGGCAGAACGTGTCGTCGAAGCCGAGGGTGGCGATGTTCGGCCACTGCTCGATGAACCGGTTGCGCCAGATTCGCAGCGTCCGGGCGTAGTCGGGGCCGAGGCTGCGCAGGACCTGTGTGTGCAGGCCGGTGTGCTGGTTGGTGACCTGCTTGATCACCTTGACCGACGGGATCAGGCCGCCGGGAAAGATGTACTTCTGCACCCAGGTGAACGTGTTCCGGGTGGCGAGCATGCGCTCGTGCGGCATCACGATCGCCTGCACCACCGCGACGCCGTCCGGCGCCAGCCGCCGCTCGATCGCGTCGAAGTAGACCGGCCAGTACTTCTCGCCGACCGCCTCGATCATCTCCACGCTGAGCACCGCGTCGAACTCGCCGATCTGGTCGCGGTAGTCGCGCAGCGCGACCTGGACCCGGTCGCTCACCCCGGCGTCGGCGATCCGGCGCTGGGCGAGCAGCGCCTGCTGGGACGCGATCGTGATTGCGGTCACCCACGCACCGCGCTGCGCCGCGCGGATCGCCAGGCTGGCCCAGCCGCAGCCGATGTCGAGCACCCGGGACCCGGACCGCACACCGGCGGCGTCCAGGATCGCGTCCAGCTTGCGCAGCTGGGCCGGCGTGAGCTCGTCGTACGACGCGCTGCCGAGGTCCGCGAGCGGATCGCCGCCGAAGTACGCGGCCGAGTACGTCAGGGTCGGGTCGAGGAACTCGGAGAACATCGCGTTGCTCAGGTCGTAGTGCCGGCTGACGTTCTCCCGCGCGCCGGCCCGGTCGTTCTCCTGGTCGGCCGGCTGGGACTTGGTCACCAGCCAGCGCAGCGACTGCGCCCACCGCGGCAGCAGGTGCCGGGTCTCCTCGTTGCTGAACCGCTCGGCGAACGGCACCAGCAGGTCGGCCAGGTCGGTGCCCGGCTCGGGGTCCCAGTCGCCGGCCAGGTAGGCCTCGCCGAACCCGGAGCCCGCGTCCTGCCCCAGCCGGTCCAGGAACGGTCCGCTGCGGTGCACGAGCATGGTCGGACCGCCGTTGCCGTAGCGCCGGTTGTCCAGCACGATCGAGACCGGCAGGTCCTTGGCGACCATCCGGATCGCGGCCAGCGCGCCGGCCCGGCGGACCGGGTTGGAGCGGGGCGCGACCAGGGAGGGCCACGTCTGAGGCACCGGCTGGTGCACCGCTGGCAAGAGATCCGTCATGTCTGTGTCTACCTCGGGTTTCGTCCGTCCTGGTCGCACCCTAAGGCCGGAAGGCGGCCGTCGGGTGTGACCAGGAAGGCACGGTGGTGTCAGCCGGTGCGCTGACCCAGGTACAGGTGATTGCCGTCGGGGTCCTCGGCACGGGCTTCCCGCTCACCCCACGGCTGGTCGGCCGGTTCCTGGGTGATCCGCCCACCGGCGGCCCGGATCCGGTCGACGAGGCCGTCGAGGTCGTCGGTGTAGAGCCAGAGCGCGATCGGCGGCCGGCCCGGCGTGACCCGGAAGTCCGGGTCGTGGCCGAGCCCCAGCGAGGCCTTGCCGAACTGCACACTCACGTACGCCGGTGCGCCCTCGGGTGGGAACTGGTACACCTGCTCACCACCGAGCACGTCGGTGTAGAACGGCAGCAGCCGGTCCAGGTCAGCAGTCGTCACGATAGGGAAAACGTCGTCGACGGCCATGAGTTACCTCCTCGTTCCGCAGGATGGACGACAACCTGACGAACGGGAAGCCCCGGGATCGACAGCCGCCCGGCTCAGCGGCCCTTCATCGCCTGCCGGGCGCCCTTGAGGCTGGTCGGCACCGGGCCCTTCGGCATCGGCACCTGCGGGCGGACCGCGTCCAGCGCCTTCAGCCTCTGCAGCAGGTCGGTGATCTCGGACGGCTGCAGCGCCTGGGGCAGCTTCATCACGTGCTTGGTGAGCTTGCGGATGTCGATCTCGCCCTCACCCTTGCCGGCCACGAGCTGGATCACCGGCGCGCCGCCGGCCACCCGGGTGTGCTTCTTGCCCTCGGCGGCCAGCAGGTTCTTCACCCGGGTCGGCTGGCCCTCGCCGACCAGGACGATGCCCGGCCGGCCGACGACGCGGTGCACGATGTCGGCGTTCTTGGTGACCGCGACCGCGGGCGTCACGTTCCAGCCGCGGCGCAGCGTCTGCAGCGCCGAGGCGGCCGCGCCGGCCTGGCCCTCGATCTGGCTGTACGCCGCCTTCTCCACCCGGCGGCCGAACACGATCGTGGTGGCCAGGAAGCCGAGCGCGACGCCGAGCGGGATCCAGATCAGCAGCGGGCCGACCAGGAAACCGAGCGCGACGAACACGGCGACCACGCCGAGGAAGATCGCGGCGAGCAGCAGCCCGATCCGGGGGTCGGACTTCTTGGTCAGCTGGTACGCCGACCTGATCTGCTTCAGCCGGCTGGTCTTCTCGGCGGGGGCGTCGTTCTTGGCCATCTCTACCTTTGTCCGTGTCCGTCGTGTCGGGTCAGGCGTCCTGGGTCGCGGGCTCGGCCGCCACCTGGGCGGCGGTCGTCCGCGACTCCACAGCCTGACGGTACAGCCGACCGGCCCGGTAGGACGAACGGACGAGCGGTCCGGACATCACTCCGGCGAAGCCGATCTGCTCGGCCTCGGCCTGCAGTTCGACGAACTCCTCCGGCCGGACCCAGCGCTCGACCGGGTGGTGCCGCACCGAGGGACGCAGGTACTGGGTGATGGTGATGATCTCGCAGCCGGCGGCGTGCAGGTCGGCCAGCGCCTGGCTGACCTCCTCGCGGGTCTCGCCCATGCCGAGGATCAGGTTGCTCTTGGTGACCAGGCCGTAGTCGCGGGCCTGGGTGATCACGTCCAGCGAGCGCTCGTAGCGGAAGCCGGGACGGATCCGGCGGAAGATCCGGGGCACCGTCTCGACGTTGTGCGCGAACACCTCGGGCCGCGAGGAGAACACCTCGGCCAGCTGCTCGGGCACCGCGTTGAAGTCGGGCGCGAGCATCTCGACGCCGGTGCCCGGGTTCAGCGCGTGGATCTGGCGGATCGTCTCGGCGTACAGCCAGGCGCCGCCGTCCTCGAGGTCGTCGCGCGCGACACCGGTCACGGTCGCGTAGCGCAGACCCATCTTGGTGACCGACTCGGCCACCCGGCGCGGCTCGTCACGGTCCAGCGCCTGCGGCTTGCCGGTGTCGATCTGGCAGAAGTCGCAGCGCCGGGTGCACTGGTCACCGCCGATGAGGAAGGTGGCCTCGCGGTCCTCCCAGCACTCGAAGATGTTCGGACAGCCGGCTTCCTGGCACACCGTGTGCAGTTCTTCGGACTTCACCAGCGCCTGCAGCTTCTGGTACTCCGGGCCCATCTTCGCGCGCGTCTTGATCCACTCGGGTTTGCGCTCGATCGGGGTCTCCGCGTTGCGCACCTCGAGCCTGAGCAGCTTCCGTCCTTCTGGGGCGATCGTCACGCCCTCCAGAGTACGCGGCGCCGGTCAGGGGCAAGCGCGGGAGTGCCTGCTGACCGCCCGGCACGCTGCGTGCAGGCGATCAGGCGGCGCGCGCGGCCCTTAGGGTGGTGGACCATGGTCAGCCTTCGCCGCTCCGGCGCCGCGCCCGACGCCGAGGCGCCCGCCGCTTCCGGAACGACGGTGTCCGAGCCGGGCACGCCCCCGACCACCGGCGTCCGGGCGGCCGGTTGGGAACGGCCGGGGCCGACCCCGCAGCAGCGGCGCGACGACGTCGTCCTGGGGCTCGGGCTGGCGATGGTCTCGGTGATCGGCACCGAACTGGCCCGCGGCAGCTACCCGACCCCGGTCGACCTGGGCATCGGCGGTGTCGAGCCGTACGTGCTGAGCGTGCTGGTGACCCTGCCGCTGTGTTTCCGGCGGCGGTTTCCGCTGACGGTGCTGCTGGTGGTGTCGGTGCTGTTCGTCGTCGCGGGGGAGCGGACCCTGTTCGCCTTCGCCGGCAACCTGGTCACCCAGGCGACCCAGTTCATGGCGATCTACGCGGCAGCGGCCTGGGCGAAGGACCGGCGGCGGATGAAGCTGGCCGTGGTCGTGGTGTTCGTCGCGATGTTCTGCTGGCTGTTCTACGGGTTCGTGCAGGCGCTGCGCAACGACGCGATCAAGGGCGCGAACGACGGACTGCTGTCGCCGTACGTGTCGTACGTCGTGCTGAACTTCGGCGTCAACGTGGCCTACTTCTTCGGCGCGTACTTCTGGGGCCGGACCGCGTGGGGTGTCGCCCGGCAGCGTCACGAACTGGAGGCACAGGCTGCCGAGCTGGCCCGGCAGCAGCAGACGAACGCCCGCCGCGCGGTCATCGACGAGCGGCTGCGCATCTCCCGGGAGCTGCACGACGTGGTCGCGCACCACATCAGCAGCATCGGCATCCAGGCCGGTGGCGCGCGCCGGGTGATGGAGTCGGACCCGGCGGCGGCCAAGAACGCGCTGAGCGTGATCGAGAACTCGAGCCGGACCGCCGTGAACGAGATGCGCCAGCTGCTGGGCATGCTGCGCGCCGCCGACCCGGACCTGGACGACGAGGAACTCGGGGTAGCGGCGCACAAGGCGCCGCAGGCAGGAGCGGACCGGCTGCCGGCACTCGTGGTGGAGGCGGGCGGTGAGGGGCTGGAGATCGGGTTCCACCAGATCGGCCGGCCGGTGAAGCTGCCGGAGACGGTGTCGGTGTCGGTCTACCGGATCGCGCAGGAGGCGCTGACGAACGTGCGCCGGCACTCGACCGCCCGTACCGCGCACGTCACACTGCGGTACCTGGACGAGACGGCCGTCGAGGTCGAGGTGATCGACGACGGCCGCCCCAAGCACGCCCCGGTCGGCAGCCGGCTGGGTCACGTCGGCATCCGCGAGCGCGTTGCCCTGCTCGGCGGCGAGAGCGAGATCGGCCCGCGACCGGTGGGCGGCTTCCGCGTCCGGGCCCGGATCCCGCTCACCACGCCCGTCCCGGTCGAGGCCGGTGGTGGCGACTCGCCTCCCACGCCTTCGGCGGACGGCGTACCGGCGCCTGCCGAAGGGGCGGCGCCGCGCCTCGCCCCACCCGCCGACGGCGGTGAGCCGGTGGATGGGGAGACTGACCGACCTGTGCAGCAGTCCGAAGGAGCAACGCAGTGAGTGACACCCTGACCAGCCCGATGCGGGTCCTGCTGGTCGACGACCAGGACCTGGTGCGGGCCGGGTTCCGGATGATCCTGTCGGTCGAGCAGGACATCGAGGTGGTCGGCGAGGCCGCCGACGGTGAGAAGGCGGTCGAGCTGGCGCTGGACCTGCGCCCGGACGTCGTCCTGATGGACGTCCAGATGCCCGGCCTCGACGGCATCGCCGCGACCCAGCGGATCGTCGCCGCCGACGCCGGCAAGGTGGTGATCCTGACCACGTTCGACCGCGACGACTACCTGTTCGAGTCGCTCGGCGCGGGCGCGAGCGGGTTCCTGCTGAAGAACACCGCCCCCGAGGACCTGGTCGAGGCGATCCAGGTCGTGCACTCCGGCCACGCGCTGCTCGCCCCCGAGGTGACCCGCCGCGTGATCAAGCGGTTCGCCGGCGGCGGAGAGCGGGTCTACCGCCCGGATCTGGTCGCCGAACTCACCGACCGCGAGCGCGAGGTGCTCGGCCTGATCGCGCGCGGCCTGACCAACACCGAGATCGCCGGCCAGCTGTTCGTCGGGGAGGCCACCGTCAAGACGCACGTCTCCCGCGTCCTGCTCAAGCTCGGTCTGCGCGACCGGGTTCAAGCTGTCGTGTTCGCCTACGAGTGCGGCCTGGTCGTGCCCGGCGACGACGCCACCAGCTGAGCTCATGCCGAGCATCGCGGACCCGTCGGCCGAGCCGCACCCTCCGGACAGCGACCTCGAGCAGGCCGCTCGGGTCTTCGCCGAGGTCCGGCCGCGGCTGTTCGGCATCGCCTACCGGATGCTGTCCAGCGCCGCCGAGGCCGAGGACCTGGTCCAGGAGGTGTGGCTGCGCTGGCAGACCTGCGACCGCAGCGCCGTGACCAACCCGGCGGCGTACCTGGCGACCACGACGACCCGGCTGGCGATCAACGCGATCCAGTCCGCCCGGGTCCGCCGGGAGACATACGTCGGGCCCTGGTTGCCCGAGCCGGTCGACACCAGTGCCGACCCGTACCTGGGTGCGGAACGCGGCGACGCGCTGGAGCTCGCCGTACTGGTCCTGCTGGAGCGGCTCAAGCCGAACGAGCGAGCGGCGTACGTGCTGCGGGAGGCGTTCGACTACCCGTACCCGCAGATCGCGGAGATCCTCCAGCTGCACGAACCCGCCGTACGCCAGCTCGTCAGCCGCGCCCGCAAGCGGGTGACCAGCGATCGCCGTACGCCGGTCAGCGAGCCCGAGCAGCGCCAACTGCTCAGCGCCTTCATCAGCGCCGCCCGGTCGGGTGATCTGGCCGCACTGGAGAACCTGTTCGCGGCGGGCGTGTCCAGCTACTCCGACGGCGGCGGTGTCGTCCGGGCGGCCCGGATCCCGGTGCACGGCGCGGACCGCGTCGCGAAGTTCGTGCGAGCCTTCGCCGGCCACTTCTGGGGCGGCATCGAGGTGGAATGGCGCACGCTCAACGGCCGGCAGGCGGCGCTGCTGCGGCGGGACGGCGTGCTCGCCGCCGTCGTCTCCGTGGACGCGTCGGCCGACGGCATCGAGCAGATCATGTGGCTGATGAACCCGGACAAGCTCGAGGCCCTCGCCGGAACCGGCTGACCCCGCGGCAGGACGCCGTCCCTCGTGCGGATGACCCCGGTGATCACACTACGGACCGACGTGCGAACGAGTCCGGCTGACTAGCGTTGGCAACACTCCCGCACAGGGAGCGGCCGGGCGTGCGCCCGGTCAGGGGGCCGGAGCAGTAGAAGGAACGGTGAACGGGATGCTGAGCGTGGCTGGGCTGACCCGGCGGTTCGGTGATCACCTTGCGCTCGACGACGTGACGTTCGACGTCGTGCCGGGCCGGATGACCGGCTTCGTCGGTGCCAACGGGGCCGGCAAGACGACGACGATGCGGATCATGCTGGGGGTGCTGGCCGCCACGGCCGGCGAGGTGCACTGGAACGGCGCGCCGCTGACCCACGAGATCCGCCGCGACTTCGGCTACATGCCCGAGGAGCGCGGGCTCTACCCGAAGATGAAGATCCGCGACCAGCTGGTGTTCTTCGGCCGGTTGCACGGGCAGGACCCGAACCGGGCGGCCGAGCGGACCGACAAGATCCTCGACCGGCTGGGGCTGACCGAGCGGGCCGGCGACATGCTGGAGACGCTGTCCCTGGGCAACCAGCAGCGGGTCCAGATCGCCGCCGCGCTCGTGCACGAGCCGATCGCGCTGGTGCTGGACGAGCCGTTCAGCGGCCTCGACCCGCTGGCCGTCGACGCGATGGTGGACCTGTTGCGCGAGGAAGTGACGCCGGAGGTGCCGGTGCTGTTCTCCAGCCACCAGCTCGAACTGGTCGAGCGGCTGTGCGACGACCTGGTCGTGCTGTCCCGCGGCAAGGTCGTCGCCGCCGGCCCGGTGGCCGAACTGGCGGCCGGCCCGAGTGCGACGTACCGGCTGGTGACCGACGGGGACGCGGGCTGGCTGCGCGACGTCGGCGGCATCACCGTCCGCGACGTGGCGGGCGCGACCGCGCTCTTCGACGTCACCGAAGCGGGCCAGGAGCAACAAGTACTGCAGCAGGCAATGAGTCGCGGGCAGGTGCTCGAGTTCGGGCCCGAGCGCGTGGCGTTGAGCGACGTCTTCCGGGAGGCGACTCGATGAGCACCCAGCAGCGCAGCACCACCTTGAGGCACCCGTGGCAGCTGGTGGCGCACCGCGAGATCAGCACCAAGCTGCGGGACAAGACGTTCATCGGCTCGACCCTGTTCATGCTGATCCTGGTGCTGGCGGCGGTGGTGATCCCCGCGCTGCTGGCCGGCAACAACGACCCGGACAAGATCGCGGTGCTGGACGACAGCGGCGCGAAGGTCGTCCAGGTGGCCGACGCGATCAACGGGGGCGGCGCCTTCGAGGTGACCCGGGTGGCCGACCGGGCCGCGGCCGAGAAGGCCGTGACCGACGGCGACGCCGAGGCCGCCCTGCTGCCGGCCGACACCGGGTTCGTCGTACTGGGGGACGACAAGGTCGACTCCGACACGCAGAACAGCCTGCGTGAGGCGGTGGTGAACCTCGGAATGGAGCAGAACGCGGCGAAGGCCGGGCTCACCCCGGAGCAACTGCGGGCCAACACCACCGTCGAGGAGCAGTTGCTGAATCCCGGGCCGCTGCCCGAGGTGGTGGCCGGCTTCGTGAACATCGGTCTGGCGCTGGCGTTCTACATGACCGCGCTCGGCTTCGGCATGATGATCGCGCAGAGCGTGGTGCAGGAGAAGGAGAGCCGGGTGGTCGAGATCCTGGCCGCTGCGGTGCCGATCCGCGCCCTGCTGTGGGGCAAGGTGATCGGCAACACGGTGCTGGCGCTGGGGCAGATCGTGGTGATCGCGGCCGCCTCGCTGATCGGGCTGGTGCTCACCGACCAGGCCGACATCCTCGAGGTCGTCGCGCCGGTGGCCGGCTGGTTCGTGGTGTTCTTCGTGCTCGGGTTCCTCGCGCTGGCCGGGCTGTGGGCGGTGGCCGGGTCGCTGGCCACCCGGCAGGAGGACCTCGGCTCGACCACGCTGCCGGGGCAGATGATCCTGATGCTGCCGTTCTTCTTCTCGGTCTTCGCCGGGCCGTCGGCCAAGGCGGTCGCCTCGTTCGTGCCGATCGCTTCGTCGATGGCGATGCCGGGCCGGATGCTGACCGAGGACGTGCCGGTCTGGCAGCCGCTGGTGGCGATCGTGCTGCTGCTGGTCGCGACCGTGCTGATCGTGCGGCTCGGGGCCCGGCTGTACGAGCGGACGCTGCTGCAGACCGGGCGCAAGCTCGGCTACCGGGAGGCGATGGCGCTCAAGCCGTCCTGATTCATCGGACCTGGTTCATCGGCACAGCCGGGCGAGCGTTACAGACTTCGCCCGGCTGTGACGAAACCGCAATGCGACCTGGCTGTCTGCCGTGCCGCACCTCGGCTACGGTCACAACGCA
The DNA here is from genome assembly GCF_000024345.1 of Kribbella flavida DSM 17836. NCBI lineage: Bacteria > Bacillati > Actinomycetota > Actinomycetes > Propionibacteriales > Kribbellaceae > Kribbella > Kribbella flavida. The sequence goes on from NC_013729.1 coordinate 2,817,160, forward strand.
TGAACGTCGAGCTGCGCCACCTGCGGGTGGTGGTCCTGGTGGCAGAGGCGGGGTCCGTCGGACGGGCCGCCCGCTGGCTGAAGGTCAGCCAGCCGAGCCTGACCGCTCAGCTCAAGCGCATCGAGTCGGCGTTCGGTGGCGAGCTGTTCGAACGCTCCCGCACCGGCGTCACCCCGACCCCGCTCGGCCGGTACGCCGTGGAGCGGGCCCGCGCGATCCTCGTCGACGTCGACCACCTGTCGGCGACCGTGTCGGCGATGACCGCGGTCCAGTCCAGCGCGGTCCGGCTCGGCGGGTTCCCGACCGCGCCGATGTCGGGCATCGCGAGTCGGCTGCGGGACCACGGTGAGATCGAGCAGGTCAGCATCGAGGTGGAGTGGGCGACCAGCGTGCTGCTGCAGCAGCTGGAGAGCGGGCGGCTGGACTTCGCCCTGCTGCGCGAGTTCCCCGGCTTCGAGCTGCGGCTGCCGACCGGGGTGAACGCCCGCACGATCGTCGACTCCGAGTCGGCGTACGTGGTGATGGCCGCCGACCACCCGCTCGCGGTGGCCAGCCGGCACCGCGGCGAGATCGACCTGGCCGACCTGGCGGGGGAGGAGTGGATCGGCGAACCGCCGGACGACAGCGGCTTCCACGTGCTGTTCCGATCGGCCTGCGAGCAGGCCGGCTTCACACCCCGGGTCGAGCACCACTCGGTGGACACGTCGGTGGTGATGGGGTTCGTCACCAGTGGTCAGGGCGTCGCGCTGATCTCGCCCACGTCGTACCGGATGCTGTCGAGCGAGGTCACCACCAGACGGCTGGTGGGTGATCCGTTCCACCGGCGGCTGCTGCTTGCGTGGAGCACCGAGTCGCCTCGCGCGCCGATGGCGCCGGAGGTCTGCCAGATGGCCGTCCAGGCGTACGACGAGGCTTTCGCCGAGCATGCGCGTTGGGGCCAGCGCCAGCGGATGCACGTCGCCTGACGTTGCGCGGGGTTCTTCGGTCTTTCGGGGGAAGTTGGTTGTACCGGGGGCGTCCGGCGTTCTTGCCGTACTGGACCGGTCGGCGGCGTCCTCGGCGGCAGTCGGGAACGCATCGCCGGTGGAGGCATCGGAATTGAGCTGGCCCGGGCGGCGTTTTGCCGTACTGGACCGGTCGGCTGTGTCCTCGGCGGCGATCGCGAACGCATCGCCGGCGTAGGCATCGCGGTCGAGCTGGCCCGGGCGGCGTCTTGCTGTACTGAAGGCCCGGCGGCGCCGTGTTGTACCGGCAAAGGCAGGTCAGCTCCTCGGCCGAGGGGTGCGGTGCCCAGGAAAGCTGTGTGCCCGCACCGGCGCCGGGCGTCCCCTTGGCCTGGGCTGACGCGTTGTCCTGTGCCGAAAAAGGCCCGGCGGCCGACTCCTCGTGGAGTCGGCCGCCGGGCCTACTGCTCAGTGTCCTCAGGCTCCCGCGGGCCGGAACTGCCCCGGAAACTCCATCATCCCCGGCGCCGCGACCGGTTGCCCACCGTGCTGCGGCGTCTCGAACGCATCGACGAAGAACTCCCCGGTGTCCTCCGGATCAGGCCCGTCCATCCGCTCCCGGTACTGCTGCCCAACCTCTTCGTTGCTCTGCCCGAACCCAGCGACCCCCAGGCTCGCCGTCGGCCCGGCAGCCCCGTCGGGCTTCGCTCCCTCCGACGCCTGCCCGGTCTCACTCGGCCGCACCGACTCGGTCGGCTCCGATGACTCGATCGGCTGCGCTGACTCCATGGGCTGCACTGACTCCAGAGGCTGCGTCTCCGTGCCCGCGCTCTGTTCGGTGGCCTCCGTGGGCTGCACCGACTCCATGGGCCGCGTCTCCGCGCCCACAGTCTGCTCCGAAGGCTTCGTGGCCTCCGCAGTCGCCTGCGGCTTGTCGTCCACGACGGTCTCGTGATCTGCCGCTCGAGCCGGCACTCCGCTGCCCGCGGCAGGCTCTGCGCTGTCCGCCACAACGCCCGCCTGAGACGCCGGCGGCACCTCAGCCGTGGGCGGAACCGGAGCAGCGTGGCGAGCTTCCACAACCGTCGGCTCGCCGGCGACAGTCGCCGTCCCGACCGACTGCGGCGTCCCGGCCGACTGCGGCGTCCCGGCCGACTGCGGCGTCCCGGCCGACTGCGCCGTCCCGGCCAACTCCGGCCTCTCAACGGCCCGCGGCGTCGCTACGGTCTCCGATGCCTCCGCAACCTTCGTCTCTTCGGACGCCTTCACAGGCTCCGGCGCGACAGTCGTCTCTCCGGCCGGCTTAGCAGCCTCCGGCGAGACCGTCATCTCTTCGGAAGCCTTCACGTTCTCCGGCGCGACCGTCGACTCTGCCAACGGCGCCACACTCTCCGGCGCATCTTTCGGTTCGGTCGTCGCAGCCTCGGCCCGCTCGGCGCCAACCTGCGTCTCGGCACGCGAAGACACCCCAGCCGCCGCGGACTCCTTCGCCACAGCAGCCCCCGCTACGCCCGCCCCAGCAACTCCAGCAGCAGCCGCCCCAGCAACTCCAGCAGCAGTCGCCCCAGCAACCACCGGCGCCGCAGCAGCCGAACCCCCGCCGTCCTTCCCGCCCTTGTCCGCACCATCAGCCGAAGTCACCGGCGAGACAACCGTCTCATCCCGATCGACCGGCATCATCTGCGTCTCGTCCGCCCCGGCGGGCACCTGCGTCGCCCGCTCAGCGCGCTCGTTGCCCGCGGCACCAACAACAGCCGTGTCGTCCCGCTCGGCCCGCACACCGGAGTTCGGGAACTGCATCGTCTGCTCATCCGCTTGACTGCGCGGCTGAATCGCCGCCGGCTCCGCTTCGAACGGATCGTCGTAGCCGCTGTTCCCGAAGTTGGCGAACCGGTTCTCGCCAGCCGCCGGGTAGTCGTTCCCAGCAGCAGCCGGGTACACCGCCGCGACCTCGGCCTCCTGCTGCGCCTGCGCGAGCTCCTGCTCCCGCTGCCGCCGAGCAGCCTCGGCCCGCGCCGCCCGGCGCCGCCGTACCGCCCGAGTGATCAGCTGAATGGCGTACACCAGCGAGATCACCGCGAGAACCGGCACCAGCCCGTTCAGCGTGTACTGCTTGATGCCGTCGATCATGCCGGTGGTCACGCCCGGGACGTCGTTCAGGAAGTTCGTCGTCCGGTTGGGGATCCAGTGCACGGCGTAGATCATCGCGCCGAACGTCAACGCGGCGCCGAGCGCGGCCGCCCCGGAGAAGTACGAGACGACCAACCAGAAGAACAGCGCTCCGATGCCATAGGCAAGCGCCATCTCCTTCGCGTTCAGCTCGATCCCGCCGTCCGCCGTCAGCACTCCGAACGCCGCCGGCCCCGCCACCGCCACGACGATCCCGAGAAGGAAACCAAGGAATTTGGACACATCCCCACCGTAGCGACGTTTTCCCCACACACAGCGACGACACTTCGCGCGCCGAGCCCAACGTTGACCTACACCCGGTCACGACCCCGCAACAACCAGACAACGACAGCCCCACCCGCACGAACCCCACGGCCCGCCTACCCACGACCCCGCCGGCGATCGCAACCAGCAACACCAGCCCGCCCGACCTCCCAGCAGGCGACGCCGCAGCCAGAACATCGACGTGCCGCCCACCTCACTGCCCCCCAATCGCCGCCGGCCCGGCCTTCTCAGCAAGCCCCTCAGTCCCACAACGACGCACGTACTGCAGTCCAACCCCGGCACCTCCAACCCCGGCGTCATCCGGCACTGTCCCGCCCAGCTGCCGCAGCGTGTCCTCAGCCCCACCGACCGATGCATCGCAGCCCGACCCGTCAACCAGCTGCTGTGCAGCGCGACCCGTCAACCAGCTGCGGTGCTGCTATGCCCTGCTCAACTGCTACGGCCGCGTGTTCCCGCCCTCCACCGCGACGGACGTATCGCTGCCCCATCCCGCCAACCGGCCGCTATGCAGTTTCCGCCGCTCAGCCGCCAGGACGTCCCCAACCTTCATGCCCCCAGACATACCGCCGCCCATCCCGCGAACCGGCTGCTGTGCAGGCGCCGCCGCCCGGCTGCTACGGCGTGCTCCGGGACGTAACGCCGCCCCTCTCCGCGAACCGGCTGCTGTGCAGGCGCCGCCGCCCGGCTGCTACGGCGTGCTCCGGGACGTAACGCCGCCCCTCTCCGCGAACCGGCTGCTGTGCAGGCGCCGCCGCCCGGCTGCTACGGCGTGCTCCGGGACGTAACGCCGCCCCTCTCCGCGAACCGGCTGCTGTGCAGGCGCCGCCGCCCGGCTGCTACGGCGTGCTCCGGGACGTAACGCCGCCCCTCTCCGCGAACCGGCTGCTGTGCAGGCGCCGCCGCCCGGCTGCTACGGCGTGCTCCGGGACGTAACGCCGCCCCTCTCCGCGAACCGGCTGCTGTGCAGGCGCCGCCACTCAGCTGCTACGGCGTGCTCCCGGACGTAATGGCGCCCAACTCCGCCAGGCAGCGCCAACTGAGGTCCTACGCAGTCACCGCCAGACCAACCGCGGCACTGCTAACGCCTACCTGCCGCCTCCAGGCTTACGGCGTGACCGCCAGCCCGTACGTGATCCCAGCCGGCGCTGCATCCACATGATCCAGATCGGGCGTCCGCTCGTACTCTTCCCAAGCGAGCATCCGGTCCAGCTCCCGCCGCACCGTCGGCAGCACCTCGCCGACGCTCACATCCCGCCCGAGCTCCTTCGACAACGTCGTCACGTCGGCGTCCGAGATCCCGCACGGCACGATCCGGTCGAACCAGGCCAGATCGTTGTCACAGTTCAGCGCGAACCCATGCATCGTCACGCCCTGCGCCACCCGGATCCCGATCGCCGCGATCTTCCGCTCCCGCCCACGTTCGTCAGCCGGCACCCAGACCCCACTGCGCCCCTTGACCCGGCCCGTCCGCACTCCCAGCTCAGCGCAGACCGCGATCAACGCCTCCTCCAACCGCCGAACGTAGTCGACGACGTACACGTGCGAGGCCAGCTTCACGATCGGGTAGCCCACCAACTGTCCCGGACCGTGCCAGGTGATCTTGCCCCCGCGGTCGACGTCCACCACGGGCGTACCGTCCATCGGTCGCTCGTGCGCCTCGGTGCGCTTGCCGGCGGTGTAAACCGGCGGGTGCTCGAGCAGGATGACCGTGTCCTCGCCGCTGCCTTCGACAACCGCAGTGTGCAGCTTGCGCTGCTCCGCCCACGCCTGCTCGTAGTCAACCGCCTCGGCGCCGAACCCGGCCTCCACGTACTTGATAACCCTCACGCCTTCGAGTCTATGCCTCCCGCTCGCCCGGCCAACCTCCCTATCCACAGCCCCCGGCAACCCTCACCGACTGTGGATAACTCCGCAGCCGCCGCTCGACATTCGTGCACCCTCCTTGCATGGCACTCGAAGACATCTCCGGCTACAGCCTGCGCCGGAGGCTCGGGTCCGGATCGGCCGGCACCGTCTGGCTGGTCCGCGACCTGGCCTCCGGCCGCCACGCCGTACTCAAACGCATCCCCGCCACCGCCGCCGACTCACCAGCCACCCTCGACCGTGACTTGTCCGTCCTCAAAGCCATCCAGCACCCGCACATCGCCCGCCTCATCGAGGTTCGCCATTCCGGCCCCGACCGCCTCCTCTTCACCCAGTACGTCCCCGCCGGCACCTTGACGGCCCTGCTAGAACGCCGAGGCGACCTCTCACTGGGCGAGTTGGTCACCCTCGTTAACCCGCTGGCCGACGCCCTCGCCACCTTGCACCAAGCCGGCCTCCACCACGGCCGCCTGACCGCCGACAACATCATGTTCGACGCCGACGGCCGCCCCGTCATCACCGACGCCGCCCTCCACCACTTGGCCCCGGCCGCCACCCCGGCTGACGACCTCACCGCCCTGGCCACCCTCACCTACCAAGCCGGCGGCGATCCGACCACGTTCCCGGCCGAGCTCTTCACCCAGCCGGCTCCCACCCTCGCCCGCCAGGTCCTAGCCCTCGCCCCGCCCCGAGCTCTCAACCTCGCCTTCGAACGCACCTCCATTGCCACCGCCGTCGACTCCTCATCAACCGCCGCAACCGACACCGCCCCCGCCCCAACGCCCCTTAACGCCACGCCAACAACCACCCGGGCCACGCCGACAACCTTCTCGACCGCAGCTCCCACCGCAGCCGGCAACGCCACGAACCCGTCCGTCGAGAGCGCCGCCATCAATCCCCACCCAGCCGACGAACCCCTCACCACCGGCTCAACCCTTGACCCCCTCCGAGCTCTCACCGTCCGCCGTTTCCCCATCAACAGCAGCCGTCCACAATCCGCCTCGGCTCACCCCTCCACCCCGCGCCCTTTCGCCCACCCCCGACCGGCCCTTGCCGCCCAACCCCCGACGAACGACCCGGTACGCCCCACCCCCGCCGAATACCGCCCCACCCCGCCCGGCCTGACCCCAGCCGAGCCTCCCGCGACAGCGTCGGCCTTCGCCACCGAAAGCCAACGACCCACACCTGCGCCGCACTCCACACCGGCCGCCTCCACGGGCCAGCGGCCCACACCGGCACCAGACTCCTCATCCACCACGACCGCAGACCAACGGTCCGCGCCAACACCGTCCTTCCCGCCCGATCGCCTGAGCCAACGGCACACACCGCCCTTCGACTTCGCCGACGCCCACCTGGCGAGCGAGACGCCCACGCCGGCATCCGATCTGAGTCGTGTGCATCCAGCGATCCACGGGCCCACGCCGGCGTTCGGTTTCGGTGGCGCCGACCCGGCGAGCGAGACGCCCACGCCGGCATCCGGTCTCGGTGATGTCCCGGCGGACCCAAGGCCTACGCCGACACCCGGTTTCGGTCACGCGGACCCAACGAACCACAGATCTACGCCAGCGTCCGATTCCCCCAACGCCGAGAGGGCGCGCGAGCCGGCCAGCTTCTTGCCACAGTTCAGTCCAGCCCTGCATCCGAATGCCCTCCCACCCACGGACGCCGTCACCTTCCTCGCCCCACCCGCTGACGCGCCAACGCGCCCAAGCCCCACTGGCCGTCCCAGCCGCTCCACCCGCCATCGCAAACGCTCAACACGCACTAGCCACCGCACGCCATCCCGTACCCCACGTCGCGACACCAACCGCCGAGCCCACCGAGACACCACCAACCGCCTCAGCCAGATCCTCGCCGCCTCTCGTCGAGTCCCACCCTCGCGCCGCAACGCCTACGGAATCCTCGCTATGGCAGCCCTCGCCGCTGTCATCGTCCTAGCCGTCGCCCTGACCACCCTCGGCGTCTTCAAAACCCCTACCACCAACCCCGCCGCAGCCTCCCCGCCCTCACCCACGCCACCGCCGGCGCCGTCCGCATCCACCACGTCATCTTCGGCCGCGCCACCGCCCGCCACCCCCGTCTCTACGCCCACCACCACCCCGGCGATGCCATCCGCTCCCGGCGATCGAACCTGGCTGCAAACCCTCCAGTCGCTCGACAATCGCCGAGCCCACGCCTTCTGGACCCTCAACCCCACCGAACTCGACGCCGTCTACTCACCAGGCAGCCGCCCCTGGACCGCAGACCGCGCCCTCCTCGCCTCGTACAAGTCCCAAAACGTCCGAATCTCCAACCTCCGCCTGCAAATCCAGCACCTGCAACAAGAACCCGGCCCCGGCCCCACCATCACCCTCAAGGTGACCGACCGCCTGATCTCCGCCACCGCTCACACCCGAACCGGCCAACGTACCCAGCTCGCACCCGGGCCCCCAACCACCCGCCGAATCACCCTGACTCCGCACGGCAAAACCTGGCGAATCACCACCATCGCCCCCGCCTGATGCACCACCCCTCACTCAAGAACCCCGCCAACACAAACTGCCTCCAGCGCAATCGCCGCGTTCCCAGCGCCCGCCATCTTGAATCGAGCAGCGTGCTGCCGACCACCAAGCGGGCGATCGACTGGTCATCGGAAACCTGATCCAGCGCATGCGACGCTCCCTGCGACGTAGCCGCCGGTCGCCCACCGCCATCACCGTGTCGCGCACCACTGCACGTCTTCGCTCGCGAGGTCCTGCGCCAACGTTTCCCGGGGCTGTGTCGTCAACCTGAGCAGCCATGCAGCAAGCGTGTGCGTCGACCCGACGCGCACCACCGTCACGGCGAAGAATGCACGCCCTGCATGAGTGCATCCCAACCCTGGCGATCATTCCTCGCGCGCGACGAAATGGTTGCCTCTGGCCACGCCTTTGTGGCCGCCGTAGCGCTATCACGGCAGCTGCTTGCCGAGCTGTCGCTCCGACTAGCTGTGGACAACGTGGCCACAATCGGCCATTCTTTGAACCGCCTTATAAATAACGGCTCCTCGACGAAAATTGTCGGTGCCCTGCGGCAGCATGGTGGACATGGAGCACTGGGAGCAGCGGCCTGTCTGGTCGATGAGCGGCAGCGAGATGCTGACTGCTCTCGACACCGTCCACGCCGACATCTCCCGCCTCCAGACATACCGCCTGGAGCTCCTCGCGGCCCTCGACGCCAACGGCCACGCCGCCGAGTTCGGCGCCCGGGACACCGCCCACCTGATCTCGACCCGCCACCGCCTCGACCCCACCGACGTACGCCGCGACTTGCGCCTGGCCACAGCACTCCCCAAGTACGACACCGTTCGCGCAAGCCTCAGCCCATTCACCCCTTCGGATCCGGGCAGCACAGCACCACTACATCCAGGACAAGCTGAAGCAATCGTCACCGCACTGGAAAGGATCCCCACCACTGCGCGAGTCCCGGTCGAAAACCTGAAGGTCGCCGAGCAAGAACTGGTCAAGGCCGCCCACGTGCTGAGCCCCGCAGATCTCCGCAGACTCGGCAAACGCGTCCGCGACACCCTCGACACCGACGGCCCCGAACCCGCAGAAGCCCGCGCCTTGGCTGCAGAAACTCTATGGCTCAAACGCGGTGACCTCGGCACCGAGTTCGGCGGCTACCTTGCCGGTGCCAACGCCGAACTTCTCCACACCCTCATCCTCGCTGGCGCGAAACCCCACAAGACGGTCGACGGCCACCGCGACCCCCGCAGCCGCGGCAAGCGCCAAGCTGACGCTCTCACCACCATCCTGACCACCGCCGCAGCCACCGGCACCGCAGCGCCATCCCACGGCGACATCAAACCCCACGTCACCGTCACCATCGCGCTGAACGACCTCGCCACCGCCACCGGCACCGGCACACTCGCCTCGGGCACCACCCTGTCAGCAGGCGCCATCCGGCGACTGGCGTGTGACGCAGGCCTGATCCCCATCGTGCTGGGAACCGACTCCGAGCCCCTCGACGTCGGCACCCACCACCGCTTCGTCACCCGCCCCATCCGGCACGCCCTCAACGCCCGCGACAAAGGTTGCATCATCTGCACCGCACCGCCCGCCATGTGCGAAGCCCACCACATCGTGCACTGGGCCAATGGCGGCCCAACCGCCCTCACCAACCTCGCCCTTCTGTGCCGACCGCACCACACCGACGTGCACCAAGGCCACTACACCCTCACCACCCACAACGGCCGCCCCCACTACACCCGCCCGGGATGGGCCGACCCTCCACCAGCCCACCCGCGGCCGTCTTCCGATGACTCACTACCTACAAGCGCGTCGCTCACCCACCCCTCGCCATCACGCGCGAGCAGGCAGGTCGCGCCGGCACGTCCGTCGACCGGGCAGGTCGTGTTGGGGCGTCCATCGGGCGGGCAAATCCCGTTGGCAGGCGCGCCGAACGGAGTGGTAGCGCCGGCACGTGCGTCGAGTGCACTGGCGACGTCTGCAGGTGCGTCGAGTGGACTGGCCACGTCGGCAGGTGCGTCGGTCGAGGAGGTCGCGCCGGGAGGTCGGTCGGGCGGGCGGACCGCGCCGGTCGGTTCGTCGAGCGGGCACGTTGTGTTCACTCGTGCGTCAGTAGGGCAGGTCGCGTCGGCCGATCAAGTCGTATTGGGAGGTCGGTCGGGCGGACTAGTCGCGCCGGCACGTTCATCGGGCGGAGAGGTTGCGTCCGCGGGAGGGTTGGGCGGACTGGTTGCGAAGGCATGTTTGCCGGGCGGACCGGCATCAGTCGCACCCGTCGCCCCCGCGCAGGCGGCAACCGCACAGGGATCACGCGCACAAGCTTCACCGACATCCCGCCCGCCGCCAACGCTCGCAGGCGACCGACTGACGCACGGCAGCGCTCAAGCGTGAATGGGCGCTGCAACAGGTCAGCGGTTAGGTGGCAATGGATTGGGCCGGCGCGGCGTGGTCTATCCGCCTGGTTCCTGGTTCCTGGTTTTCGTGTCTCGTTCGCCCTCCACGTGAACTTAGCCTCCTGCGACCGTGCACCACGAGAGGCGAGCCAGACCAATAGGCTGCGATACGGCTCTGCTGCGGCCCTGGGCGATAGGCGATATAAGGCCAGTAGTGGAGTGAGGCATAGAACCGCGGTTGGCGGTGAGCTGGACGGTCGGGAGAGGCGCGAAGCCGCTGGTGGGTGCGGCCGGTGGTCGGTCTGGTGTGAGGGCGGCGACTAGGGAGCCGTGTGCCCGCAGGCGGGGTAGGCGCAAAGGCCGGTGGTGGGCCGGCGTCTCCCGGGTTCGGCCATGGTGGCCTGGCGGGCCTGGTGCAGCTGGCGGTGGCTGCGGGCAATTACGCACGTGGGGCAGTGCGAGGCGGGTGAGCCAGACGTCTGCCGGGTGCAGTCCATGGCAGGTCTGGCTGAGGGCGGCGGTAGCTGAGGCATGTCCGCGGGTGGGGCGGGTGAGGTCGGCGGTGAGGAGAGCGCCTGGCGGGTAGGGCGTGAGGCTGGCGGTGGGTGAAGGGAAGCCACCAGCCTCTGCCTCATCGAGCTCGCGTAGCGCGTGTCGTGCACCTCCGGTTTCGGCGTCCGGGAGGTCACCAGTCTCGGCCTCATCGAGCTCGCGTAGCTTCGGCCGCATCGAGCTCCGTAGCGCGTGTCGTGCACCTCCAGTTTGGGCGTCGGGGGGCCACTAGAGGGCTCGGCGTAGAGGCAGGTGGTGGGTGGGTGATCCAGCGGTCAGGCTGAAGTCTGCGGTGAGGGTCCTGATGTTGGGCCGCGCGTGGCGCGGCTGATCGGTGGAGTGTGACGCCGGTGAGGGATGGAGCTGAAGTCGCCGCTGTCGCGAACACATCGCACACGTGCTCCGGCGGTAACCGCGAGCTGGCTGGCGCGGGACTTCGCGCGGACCGCCCGGCACCACCCGGCCACTGAGCACTCCAGCGATCGCCGCACCGCCTTCCTGGCCGGGCATGAACGCCTGGACCAGACCGGCCGCGCGCTCGAGAACGGTTCGCCCGTCGGACCAATCGGCGCGGGGTGGTCCGCTAATGCTGGTGTTGATGAGTGAGCGTGGCAGCTAGGGCTTCGGGGGTGGTCGGGTGAGTGAAGGTGAAGCCGGTGGACTGGAGGGCTTGGGGGAGGGCTCGTTTGCTGCCTAGGAGTTCCCAGGCGAACTCGCCCAAGGCCGTGGTGAGGGCGGGGGCGGGGATGGGGAGGATGGCGGGGCGGTGGAGGGCGGCGGCCAGGGCTTTGGTGAAGGCGGCGTTGGTCGTGGGGGTGGGGAGAGTGACGTTGACGGGGCCCGTGATGGTGCTGGTCGTGGCGGTGTGGCGGATGGCTCGGAGCCAGTCGATGAGGGAGATGACGGGGAAGTACTGGGTGCCGGATCCGAGGCGGCCGCCTAGGCCCAGCCGGAACGGGAGGGAGAGCAGTTGGAAGGCCGGGGCCTGGCGGGCGAGGACGATGCCGGTGCGGAAGGAGACGACTCGGCAGCCGGCGGTTCGGGCGGGGTCTGCGGCGCCTTCCCAGACGCGGACGACGTCGGCGAGGAAGCCGTCGCCGAGGGGGGAGTCCTCGGTGAGGATGCGGCCGCCGCAGTCGGTGCCGTAGCCGCCGATGCCGCTCTGGGTGATGAAGACCGGGCGGTTGTCCAGGCGGGCGGCTGCCTCGGCAAGGGTGGCGGTGGTGCGGACGCGGCTTTCGCGGATGGTGGCGCGGTACGTCGGAGTCCACGGGCGGCCGATGTTCGCGCCGGCGAGGTTGATCAGGACGTCGGCGTCTTCGAGGGCGGTGTGGTCGATGCGGCCGGTGAACGGATCCCACTGGAGTTCGTCGGGGGCCGAGGGAGTACGGCGTACCAGGCGGGTGACTTCGTGGCCGTTGGCTCGCAGGTCCTGGGTGAGGGCCTGGCCGAGGAAGCCGGAGGAGCCGGCGAGCACGTACTTCATGGATCCTCCTGGGACCGGTGATCGGGAGAGAAAAAGAGCCGACCCGCCGCGGGCGTGAGGCCCGGGCGGGTCGGTTGTGCGGGTCAGCCGTGCTGCAGTCCGCTCGGAACCGCAGGTCCTGCTGAGTTTCCGGTGGTGCCGAGACTGCGGGTGGTGCGGGCCGGCGTGGGTGGCACGCCGGCCGGAGCATCAGACGTCGAACTGGGCTTCTTCCAGGCGCTGCTTGACGGCGGTCAGGTAACGAGCGGCGTCGGCGCCGTCGACCAGGCGGTGGTCGTAGGTCAGGGCCAGGTAGACCATCTGCCGGATGGCGATCGTCTCGCCGAGCTCCGGGTGGGTGATGACGACCGGGCGCTTGACGACCGCGCCGGTGCCGAGCATGCCGACCTGCGGCTGGTTCAGGATCGGCGTGTCGAACAGGGCGCCGCGGCTGCCGGTGTTGGTGATGGTGAACGTGCCGCCCGCCATCTCGTCCGGCAGCACCTTGTTGGTGCGGGTGCGCGCGGCCAGGTCGGCGATCTTCTTGGCCAGGCCGGCGATGTTCAGGTCTCCTGCGTTGTGCACGACCGGGACCATCAGGCCCTTCTCGGCGTCCACGGCGATGCCCAGGTGCTCGGCGGCGTGGTACGTCACCTCGCCCTTCTCGTCGTCGATCGAGGCGTTCAGCTTCGGGTACTGCTTCAGGGCGTCCACCGCGGCGAGCGCGAAGAACGGCAGGAAGGACAGCTTGACGCCCTCGCGGGCCTCGAACTCGGCCTTCTTCGCGTTCCGCAGCTTGGCGATCTCGGTGACGTCGACCTCGACGACCGTGGTCAGCTGGGCCGAGACCTTCAGCGAGTTCACCATGTGGCTGGCGATCGCCTTGCGGATGCGGCTCATCTTCTCGGTGGTGCCGCGCAGCGGGCTGACCGGGGTGGCGGCCTGCGGGGCGCCGCTCGATGCGGCGGCCGGGGCGGCTGCGGCGGGGGCGGCCTTCTTGGCTTCGGCGGCGGCGAGCACGTCCTGCTTGCGGATGCGGCCGCCTACGCCGGTGCCTTGGACGGCGTTGAGGTCGACGCCGTGCTCGGCGGCGAGCTTGCGCACCAAGGGGGTGACGTAGTTCGGGGCGTCGGTGGAGGAGCCGTTGGAGGAGGCGGTGGCCGAGGCCGGTGCCGATGCGGCCGGAGCGGAGGCCTGGGGTGCTGCGGATGCGGCCGGAGAAGAGGTCTGGGCGGAGGCGGCCTGCGGAGCAGGGGCCTGGGCGGCGGGCTGTGCGGCAGGGGCCTGGGCGGCGGGCTGTGCGGCAGGGGCCTGGGCAGCCGGCTGTGCGGCGGGGGCCTGAGAAGCGGGCTGGGCCGCGGGGGCCTGCTGAGCCGGAGCAGCCTGGGCGGCCGGAGCCTGCTGGGCCGGAGCCTGCTGGGCAGGGGCCGACTGCTGAGCCGGGGCTGCCTGCGGTGCCTCGGCCTGCGGTGCCTGCTGCTGCGGAGCCGCCTGCGCGGGAGCGGCGTCGGCGGAACCGACGACGGCGAGCTCGGCGCCGACCTCGACGGTCTCGTCCTCGGCGACCTTGATCTCGAGCAGCTTCCCGGCGACCGGCGACGGGATCTCGGTGTCGACCTTGTCGGTGGAGACCTCGAGCAGCGGCTCATCGACGGCCACGTCGTCGCCGACCTGCTTGAGCCAGCGGGTGACGGTGCCCTCGGTGACGCTCTCGCCCAGGGCCGGAAGGGTGACGGAGGTGCCGCCCCCGCCGGACGACTGAGTGTCCGCCGGCGCCGAGGAGGTCGCGGATCCCGAGGATGCGTCGGCCGAAGAAGAAGCCTGATCGGTTGCCGCCTGCTGAGCGGGGTCCTGGGCAGCAGGTGCCGCGTCGGTGTCCTGCGCGCCCGAGCCGGAGCCGGAGTACGACGCCTCGGCGCCGGAGTCCTGCGCCTCGGCAGCCGGAGCCTGGGACTCGGTGGAAGCGGCCTGCGGCTCGGCGGCCGGGGCCTGCTGGGCCTGAGCGGCGTCGCCCGAGGAGGCGTCGGCGGCGGCGTCGGACGAGCCGGCGTCGGACGAGGAGCCCGAGCTCTCGCCGGCGTCGCCGATCACGGCCAGTTCGGCGCCGACCTCGACGGTCTCGTCCTCGGCGGCCTTGATCTCCAGCAGGGTGCCGGCGACCGGCGAGGGGATCTCGGTGTCGACCTTGTCGGTCGAGACCTCCAGCAGGGGCTCGTCGACGGCAACGGTGTCGCCGACCTGCTTGAGCCAGCGGGTGACGGTTCCTTCGGTGACGCTCTCCCCGAGGGCCGGCAGGGATACAGAGGTCGGCATGACGGTCGTTGCTCCTTCGTCTGATCGGTCTCGGGTCAGCCTACGGTGCCGCCGCGACGGGCGGGACGCGGGTCACACCCGGTCCGCCCGGTGCGGCACGGTCAAACTTACTCGCGGCGGCGTCCAGCCCAAGCCAGGCCGAGCCGAGCCGGGCTCAGGCCGGGTCCGCGCGTCACTCGTGGAAGTGCAGCGGCTTGCCGGCCAGCGCCAGGTGCGCCTCGCCGAGGGCCTCGTTCTGGGTCGGGTGGGCGTGCACCAGCGGCGCGACGTCGGCCGGGAACGCCTCCCAGTTGTAGATCAGCTGCGCCTCGCCGATCAGCTCGCCGACCCGGGAGCCGACCATGTGCAGGCCCACCACCGCGCCGTCTTTGGCCCGGACCAGCTTCACGAAGCCCTGGGTCTTCAGGATCTGGCTCTTGCCGTTGCCGCCCAGGTTGTAGTTGAGGATCTCCACCTCGCCGTACTTCGCGCGGGCCTGCTCCTCGGTCAGCCCGACCGAGGCGACCTCGGGCTCGGAGTAGGTGACGCGCGGGATGCCGGCCTCGTCGATCGGGGCCGGGTTCAGCCCGGCGATGTGCTCGGCGACGAAGATGCCCTGCTGGAAGCCGCGGTGCGCCAGCTGCAGGCCGGGCACGATGTCGCCGACGGCGTAGACGCCCGGCACGCTGGTCTGCAGGTGCTCGTCGACGGTCACGAAGCCGCGGTCGAGTGTCACACCGACCTCCTCGTAGCCGAGCCCGGCGGTGTTCGGGCCGCGGCCGACGGCGACCAGCAGCACCTCGGCCTCGATCACCTCGCCACCGGCGACGGTGACCCGCACGCCGTTGTCGACCACCTCGACCGACTCGAACGGCGTACCGGTCTTGAAGGCGATCTTGCGCTTGCGGAACGCCCGCTCCAGGGTCTTGCTGCAGTCGGCGTCCTCGGCCGGCACCAGCCGCGGCAGCGCCTCGACGATCGTCACCTTGGTCCCGAACGACGTCCACGCGCTGGCGAACTCGACGCCGATCACGCCGCCGCCGAGGATCACCGCGGACTCCGGCACCCGGTCCAGGGTGAGCGCGTGCTCGCTGGCGATCACCCGTTGGCCGTCCAGCTCCAGGCCGGGCAGCGAGCGGGAGTACGAACCGGAGGCGATCACGACGTTGCGGCCGGTGTACGTCGTACCGGCGACCTCGACGGTGGTCGGGGAGGTCAGCCGCCCCTCGCCCTCGACCACGGTGATGCCGCGGGCCTTGATCTGCCCCTGCAGGCCCTTGAACAGCCGGTCGACGACGCCGTCCTTGTACTTGTTCACGCCGCCCATGTCGACGCCCTCGAGCGTGGTCCGGACGCCGAACTGCTCACCCTCGCGCGCGGAGTCGGCCACCTCGGCGGCGTGCAGCAGCGCCTTGGTGGGGATGCAGCCGCGGTGCAGACAGGTCCCGCCCAGCTTGTCCTTCTCGACCAGTGCGACGGACAAGCCGAGCACGGCGGCCCGCAGCGCGGCGGCGTACCCGCCACTGCCACCGCCGAGAATCACCAGGTCGAAGGTCGTGCTGTCTGCCGGGTTCGTCACAGGTTCCTCCGTGGGTCAAAGGTCGGCGGGCGGGCCCCGGGTTGCGGAGTTCCGGCCCGGGCGTCATCTTGTCACCGCGCGGCCGATCCGTCGTGCCCGGGCCGGACGAGCGGTGGTTCCGAACTTCGGCCGGTCGCGCCGCGTCGTACCCAGCAGCCCGTACGACGGGCCGCCTGGCGGGGTCTCCTCGGGGGAGCAGGCGGTCCGCGGACCACGTGCTGCCGGGGCCGGCGGGACCGCTGCGAGGGGTGGTCGCGGCAGCACGTGGTGCGGCGGGGGCCGGTGGGGTCGGTGGTTCGTGGAGGGACTTGCGGTGATAGGGGACACTGGAGCCATGAAGTGGTT
The DNA here is from genome assembly GCF_000024345.1 of Kribbella flavida DSM 17836. Lineage (NCBI taxonomy): Bacteria > Bacillati > Actinomycetota > Actinomycetes > Propionibacteriales > Kribbellaceae > Kribbella > Kribbella flavida. The sequence continues at coordinate 2,833,536 of NC_013729.1, forward strand.
CGGGCGGCGGCAGAAGCCGGGGACGATGCGCAAGTCGGACACTCCTGACCAGGCGCACCTGCGGGAGTTCGTCCAGACGCGTCAGGGCGTCGAGGGCTTCGTCGAGCCTCGCACGGCGGTGACCGAGTACACGATGCTGCTGGTCGCGGTCGACGGTGAGTGGACCCGTCGCCGGGTGCCGTCGGTGGAGTGGGCGCACAACTTCGCGAACAAGCTGGGCATCCCGTCGTACGACGCGGCGGTCGTCGGCTACCCGCCGCGGATGCGGGAGTACAACGCCCGGCAGAAGAAGAACGGTCTCGCCTGAGCCCTGGGCCGGACCGGCTGCTGCTTGCCTCAGGCAAACAACAGCCGGCGCGCTCCGGCGGATGAGCGGCCCCGGCGCGTCCTCGCGAACGCGCCGGGCCGGGATCAGCTCGCCGCGGCGGCCAGTTCGACCAGGGTGCGGACCGCGTAGCCGGTGCCGCCGGTCGGGGTGTAGCCCGAGGCGCCGCCGTCGTTGAACGCAGGCCCGGCCACGTCCAGGTGCACCCAGTCGATGCCGTCAGCAACGAAGTCGCCGAGGAACGCGGCCGCGGCGAGCGCGCCGCCCCAGGGTTCGCCGGTGATGTTGGCCAGGTCGGCGACCTTCGAGTGCGAGCGCAGCTTGTCCAGCATCTCCGACGGGATCGGCAGCGGCCACATCGCCTCGCCCGCGGCGACGGCCGCGTCGACGACCCGGTCCCGGGCGGTGTCGGTGTTGCCGAACGCGCCGGCGACCTTGGCGCCGAGCGCGACCACGCAGGCCCCGGTCAGGGTGGCCACGTCGACGATCAGGTCGGGCTGGTCCTCCGACGCCCGGACCAGCGCGTCACCGAGAACCAGCCGGCCCTCGGCGTCGGTGTTCAGCACCTCGACCGTCTTGCCGCCGTACATGGTGAGCACGTCGGACGGCCGGGCCGCCGACCCCGACGGCATGTTCTCCGCCATCGCCGCGTAGGTGGTGACCTGGACCGGGAGCCCGAGCCGGGCGATGGCGAGCGTCGCCGCGACGACGGCTGCGGCGCCGGCCATGTCGGCCTTCATGCTGATCATCCCGCTGGCGGTCTTCAGCGACAGGCCGCCGGAGTCGAAGGTGATGCCCTTGCCGACGTACGCGAGGTGGGTGACCGGCTTCTTCGGGGTGTAGCTGAGCCGGACCAGCCGCGGCGGGTTGTCCGAGCCCTGACCGACACCGAGGATGCCGCCGTACCCGCCCCGCGCCAGCGCCTTCTCGTCGAGCACCTCGACCTTGACGCCGTACTCCTTGGCCAGCTTCTGCACCTGCGCGGCGAACTCGGCCGGGTGCAGGTCCGACGGAGGCATGTTCACCCAGTCGCGGGTCTGGTGGACCGCGTCGGCGACCACCTGCGCGCGCTCCAGCGCGGCCTTGGTTTCCTTGCTGCGGGCCAGGTCGGTCAGCACCGTCAGGTTGCCGGGCGCGTCGGTCGGCGCCTCGGACTTGTAGGTGTTGTAGGTGTACCGGCCGATCAACGCGCCCTCGGCGACGGCCCGCAGGCAGTCCGTGTCGGGCGTGGGCAGCGCGAACGCGACGGACTGCGCGGTCTTGGCGGCCCGGACGCCGACGCCGGCCGCGATCCGCAGGTCCTCGGTCTTCAGCGCGCCGTCGGGAGCGGCACCCAGGCCGACCGCGATGAGCGTGGCGGAGCGGCCCGGCTTCGGCCCTGGCACCTTGGTGACCTCACCGGCCTTCCCGGTGGCACCCAGCCCGGACAGCACCTCCACCAGCCGGCCGTCGTAGGCGGCGTTCAGCGACTCGGTGCCGGCGGGCAGGGCGACGCCGCCGTCGAGCTTGACCACGCCGATGACCACGACGTCGGTCTTGACGCCGGCCGCATCGGACTTGCTCAGGGTGATGGTGCTCACGAAATCCTCAGTCCTCCTTGACCGGGTGGCAGGTGCGCCGGTCGTGACGGTACGTGAATGCTGCCTCCGCATGCTACGCGCCGGTTCCCCGCGAGACGCTTGCCACACCGGCCGGACGGCCGGTTCGGGCGGTCCACCGCGCGGGCGTGGCGTCGGGTAGGTTCCGCTGCATGACCAGCTTGAAGAAGTCCCCGCTGCACGAGCGGCACGTCGCCCTGGGAGCCAAGTTCGCCGAGTTCGGCGGCTGGGAGATGCCGTTGGAGTACAGCGGAGTGGTCGCCGAGCACACCGCGGTCCGGACCTCGGTCGGCGTCTTCGACGTCAGCCACCTGGGCAAGGCCAGGGTGGTGGGTCCCGGCGCCGCGGCGTACGTGAACTCCTGCCTGACCAACGACCTGGGCAAGATCGGTCCGGGCCAGGCGCAGTACACGCTGTGCTGCGCCGAGGACGGCGGCGTGGTGGACGACCTGATCGCCTACCTGCACGCCGACAACGACGTGTTCCTGATCCCGAACGCCGCGAACACCGCCGAGGTGGTCCGCCGGCTGCAGGCCGACGCCCCGGCCGGCGTCGAGGTGACCAACACCCACGACGACTACGCGATCCTTGCGGTCCAGGGCCGCAACAGCGACGAGGTGGTCGGCGCGATCGGCCTGCCGACCGGCCACGACTACATGGCCTTCGCCGTCGCCGAGTACGCCGGGACGCCGGTCGTCGTGTGCCGGACCGGTTACACCGGCGAGCGGGGCTACGAGCTGGTGATTCCGAACGACGCGGCGGTCGCGGTGTTCGACGCGCTGCTCGCGGCGGGGGAGGCGTACGGCATCGTGCCGGCCGGTCTCGGTGCCCGCGACACCCTGCGGACCGAGATGGGCTATCCCCTGCACGGCCAGGACATCTCGCCGCAGATCACGCCGGTTCAGGCGCGGTCCGGCTGGGCGGTCGGCTGGAAGAAGCAGCGCTTCTGGGGCGACCAGGCCCTGCGCGCGGAGAAGGAGGCCGGTCCGGCCAAGATCCTGCGCGGGCTGCGTGCGGTCGGCCGCGGTATCCCGCGTCCTCACATGACGGTCGCGGACGCCGACGGTACGGCGCTGGGCGAGGTCACGTCCGGCACCTTCTCGCCGACGCTGAAGAAGGGCGTCGCGCTGGCCCTGCTCGACGCCCGGGTCAAGGAAGGCGACCAGGTGACTGTCGACATCCGCGGCCGGCAGGAGCCGTTCGAGGTGGTCAAGCCCCCGTTCGTGACGGTCAACGTCCGGTAGAGCTGACGCCGTCGGCGAGTCCCGGCCGGGTTCAGCTGCCTGACCTGTGGTTCGTCCCGCACCCTGGGCGCCGCAGTCCCGCGACAGTGGGCCTGCGGCGCCTGCGCGTTGCCGCACCAGTCCCGTCCGGGTCCCCGCGCGGGCAGCGAGAGCACGCTCGCGATCAGCACCATCCCGGCGGCCAACGCCGTCCACTGCTTGTTCATGTTCATCGCAGCCCAGGGTGTGGGCGCCCTGTTACCCAGCGCCTACCACGCGACTACGCTGCGGTCCGTGGAATTTCGCCTGCTCGGTCCGGTACAGATCTGGTCCGCCGGGCAGCAGGTGGAGCTGAAGCGGCGGCAGGAGCGGCTGCTGCTCGCCGTACTGCTGCTGGAGCCGGGCAAAGCGGTGCCCGCGGAGCGTCTGATCGAGCTGCTCTGGCCGGAGGAACTTCCTGGCAGCCCGAAGCGCGCTCTTCAGGTCTACATGTCGCGCCTGAGGAACGTCCTGGCCGCCGGCGACAGCAGACTGCTGAGCGGACCGCACGGCTACGCCGTCGAAACTCCACGCGGTCGCACCGATGTCGAGCTGTTCGCCGCACTGGTTGAGCAAGCCAAACCGCTCGACGACCTGGAGCAGCGCCGCAAGCTCCTGATCGACGCCCTCGCACTGTGGCGGGGGCCTGCGCTGGCCGATGTGGCCTCCGAGGACGTACGCCGACGCCTGTGTGCGGGCCTCGACGAGTCGCGCTGGGCGGCGCAGGAGCTTCGCCTGACCACCGAGCTGGCTCTCGGCCGCCATCAGGACCTGCTCCCCGAACTGGCCGAGCTGACCGAAGCTCAGCCCACTCGGGAGTCTTTGACGGCCGCCCGGATGCTCGCGCTCTACCGATCCGGACGCCAGACCGACGCGTTGGCCGTGTACGCCGACCTGGTGCGGCACCTGTCGGACGAGCTCGGCGTGCAACCCGGTAGCGAGGTGCGTGACCTGCAGGTGGCGATCCTGCGGCAGGACGAGTCGCTGGACTACACAGCGCCTACGCGGGGTCCTCGGGAGCTTCCGGCGGACATCGCCGTACTGGTCGGACGTGACGCTCTATTGCACGAGCTCGCAGCAGTACTTCGACCCCAGCGCCGCCCCAGCGGCCTCCCGGCTGTTGTCTGTCTCTATGGTGCCGCTGGGACCGGCAAGTCGGCGGCGGCGATCCGGCTCGGCCACGAGCTGGCGGGGGAGTACCCGGACGGTCAGCTCTTCGCCAGGCTCCAGGACGTCGACGGCGAACCGGTGCCGCCAGCTGTTCTGCTCGGGCGCCTCCTCCGCTCCCTGGGAGTGGACAGTGTGCCGGACGCAGTCGAGGAGCGAGCTGCGCTGCTGCGGAGCACGCTGGCCGGCAAGTCGGTCCTGACGGTGTTCGACGACGCCGCTGACGTGGGCCAGCTACGCCCGCTCCTCCCCGCGGACGGTCGATGCGCTGTCGTGGTCACCTCACGCCGGCCGCTCCTGGGACTGGAGGACGCGACTCACCGCGAACTCCTCCCGCTGGGCAGCGCGACCAGCGCGCAACTGCTCGCCGAACTGTCCGGTCGCCCGGCCGGCGAGCTGCAGCCGCTCGTCGAGTACTGCGTCGGCCTGCCACTGGCGCTCCGCATCGTCGGTGCGCGCCTGTCGCTGATCCGCGAGGACATCGCCGACGTCGTGCGGACACTCGCCGACGAGACCCGGCGGCTCGACTACCTGGTCGCCGGCGACCGCGCCGTCCGCGCCAGCCTCGACCTCACCCTGCGCACCGCGAGCCCGACAGCGCGCCGTCTCTTCGGCTGCCTGGCCCTCGTCACCGCCGACGAGTTCTCCGCCTGGGTCGCCGCCCCGCTGCTCGACCTCGACGAGTCGCTCGCCGGGACCGTGCTCGACGAACTGCTCTCCCTCGGCCTCGTCCAGCTCCGCCGTACCGCCCCGGCCACCTACGGCCTGCACGCCCTCGTCCGGGCCCGCGCCGTCGAGGAGCTCGCCGGGTTCAGTGCCGACGATCGCGAGATGATCGAGCTGCGCTATCTCCAGGCGGTTCTCCGGCTGCTCACGATCGCCGAGGACCAGGTCGGCCAGAACGCCTACCGGGGTCTGGAGTACGACCAAGGCGAGGGCAGGCCGTTGCCCGAAGCGGACGCGGCCGCGGCCGCCGGACCGGCGTGGCTCGACGTCGAAGCCCCGGTAGTACTCGCCGCCGTCCGGCTGGCCGCCGGGCGGCCGCGGCTCGCCGCGATGCTGGCCATGCGCCTCGACGACTATCTCCTGGTACGTGACCAGCGCGAGATGCGGGAGACGGCACTCGCACTGGCGGAGTCCGCGACGGCCGGCGGCGATCCGATGCTGGAAGCCGAGGTGCTGCGCCGGCTGTTCGCGGCCAAAGCTCAGGGAGCCGCTGGGATGGACGAGCTGACAGCCCTCGCTGGTCGCGCGCGCGACGTTGCAGCACGGAGTGGGCATCCGGACATGCAAGCGCTCGCGCTGGGCCAGGTTGCCTACGTGACGTCGTCCGACACGAACTACGAAGCTGTGGTTGAGGTGGCTGAGCAGATACTGGCGCTGGCAGACCGCTGCACGGACCCGGCAGCGGTGAAGCTGCGTGCACTGGACTGGCTCTCGGCGGGTCTGGCGGGCCTCGGCCGTTTGCCCGAGGCTATCGCGGCCAAGCGGCGGATCCGCCAGCTCAGTACGCCGGGCACGCGTGTGCATGCCATTCGACTCGTGCTGCTCGCCCTCACGCTGACCCGGGGCGAGCACCAAGGGGCCGAGCATCTCGACGAGCTCGCCGAGATCGCGGTGGAGGCGCGCCAGATCGTCGACCGGATCGGTGACGAACTAGGACAGGCTCATGTGGGCCTGGTCGAAGCACGGTTGAGCATGGTGCGCGGAGACCTCGCCGGTGCGAACGAACGACTGGACGCGGTGGCGGCGATGTTCGCTGAACGGCCGGATGCCTGGGGAGACGTCAACCTTCGCATCACCCGCGCCTGGGTCGCGATCCGCGGCGGGCGTCGCAACGAGGGGCTGCGCATGCTGGCCGATGGCATGGAGGCCGTCTCCCCGGTCGACTACCCGGCGGCTGCCTCGGTGCTCCGGGAGCAGCTGGAAGTGGCGCGACGGGAAACGAGTCACTCTGCGTGACGATCAACGGTACCGGCCAGTTTCCGCACTGTCCGTGACAATCTGGCACTAAAGCGCCAATGTCGGTGCTGTGCCGCCGCTTTTTGTGGACAATTGATCGCGCAGCGTGAATGTCGGCGCCAAATATACCGGCCCGGTACTCGTTCCGGTAACGATTTGTACACTGCTGCCGCACACCGCTGGTCTGCTCTTCGTGGGTCGGGCAGGCTAGCGCGCGGTTGTGGGGCCGCAGTGTCAAGGGAATTCGGCGCTCGTGCCCCGCACGGCAAAGGCTCGGCACGATCTACAGACCGTGGCCGGACCCATCACGGAATCTGGCTGACAGAGCTGACAGAGCTGACGGAGCGCGAATGAGCATCGGTTCACCCGACTCGACCGTAGGTGTCGAGGACCACCCGGCATCGGCGGAGCCGGTGCGCGACGCCACGGTGGCGCACGGGAAGTCCCCGACCCGGATCGCGATGGACCGGCTGCGCAAGGACCGCGTCGCGATGACCTGCCTGGGCGTCGTGCTGTTCTTCATCCTGATCGCGATCTTCGCGCCGGTGCTGGCCAAGCTGGAAGGCGGCGACGTCAGCACCTTCCAGCCCGACCTGGTCGACGAGTACGGCTTCCCGGTCATCGGCATGAACTCGGAGCACTGGTTCGGCGTCGAGCCCAAGACCGGCCGGGACAACTTCGCCCGCTGGGTGTACGGCGCCCGGCCGTCGCTGATCGTCGCGTTCGTCGCAACCTTGGTCGGCACCGTCGTCGGGGTCGTGATGGGCCTGCTGGCCGGCTTCCTCGGCGGCTGGGTCGACCGGATCATCTCCTGGTTCATCGACTTCGTGCTGAGCCTGCCGTACCTGCTCTTCGCGATCGCGATGGTGCCGATCGTCGAGTCGCTGCGCGGCGGTTCGTTCAACCTGAGCCCGGAGGAGCAGGCCTCGACCCGGTTCTTCGTGCTGATCTTCGTGCTGTCGTTCTTCGGCTGGGCGGGCCTGGCCCGGATCATCCGCGGCGAGGTGCTGTCCCTGCGGGAGCGCGAGTTCGTGCTGGCCGCGAAGGCGATCGGCGTGCCGACCCGCCAGGTGCTGTTCAAGGAACTGCTGCCGAACCTGGTCGCCCCGATCGTCATCTCGGCGTCGCTGGCCCTGCCGGCGTACGTCACCGCCGAGGCCGGACTGTCCTTCCTCGGCGTGGGTCTGATCGAGCCGATCCCCTCGTGGGGTCAGACGATCGCGACCGCGACCAACTGGTTCAAGGCGGACCCTGTCTACCTCTGGCTCCCCGTCATCGGCATCACCGCGCTGGTGCTCGCGCTCGCCCTGCTGGGCGACGCGGTGCGCGATGCCTTCGACCCCAAGACTCGCCGGTAGCCCGGCGTTGCCCCAGCGGCAGAAAAGGAGAAACACGACAATGCAGTGGAAGCGGATCACCGCTGTCGCGGCAACGGTCATGCTGACCGTAGCTGCGTGTGGCAGCCCGTCGTCGAACAACAACACCGGCGGGTCGAACACAGGCGACGCCGGCACGGCGCAGGAGAAGGCCACCGACCCGAGCGTCAAGGGCCCGGCGCCGGAGATCGAGGGCGCGAAGAAGGGCGGCACCATCACGGTGCTGTCCGACGTCACGCCGGACACCTTCGACCCGACCAACATCTACTACACCGACGGTAACCAGATCGGGAAGCTGATCTACCGGGCGCTCACCCAGTACAAGCTGGACGAGAAGACCGGTAAGCCGATCCTGGTTCCCGACCTTGCCGAGGACCTGGGCACCAAGTCGGCCGACGGCCTGACCTGGACGTTCAAGCTCAAGCAGGGCATCAAGTACATGGACGGCACCGAGGTCAAGGCCGAGGACTACGCCTACGCGATCAAGCGGTCCTTCGCGCACGACCTGTACGACGCCGGACCGACGTACCAGCTGCAGTTCTTCAAGGACGGCGACAAGTACAAGGGCCCGTACGCTGCCGGCGGCGACAACTACGCCGGCGTCGAGACCCCGGACAACAGCACGCTGGTCATCAAGCTGGCGAAGAAGTTCGACGACCTTCCGTTCTACGCGGCGTTCCCGATGTTCACGCCGATCCCGAAGGCCAAGGACACCAAGAAGAACTACGAGCAGAAGCCGATGACGACCGGCCCGTACCAGGTCGAGTCGCTGACGCCGGGCTCGCAGCTGGTGCTGAGCAAGAACCCGAACTGGGACCCGAACACCGACCCGGTGCGTTACCAGTACCCGGACAAGTTCGACTTCAAGTTCGCCCAGGACACCATCAAGGTGCAGCGTCAGGTGCTGGCCAGCTCCGGCCCGGACGCGAACGCGCTGAACTACAGCAACCTGGACGTCAGCCTCTACCCCGAGGTCAAGGACCAGAGCCAGATCATCAAGGGCGGCTCGCCCTGCACCATCACCTGGCCGCTGGACACCCGCAAGATCCCGTTCGAGATCCGTCAGCTGATCGCCAAGGCGTACCCGTTCGACTCGTGGCGCAAGGTCGCCGGTCTGGACCCGCAGTCGGCCATCCCCGCCTCGACCATCCTGCCGCCGGCCGTCCCGGGCCACGAGAAGTACGAGCTGCCGGGCCTGGTCGGTAAGGGCAAGGGCGCCGAGGACGAGGCCGTCGCCGCTGAGGTGAAGGCCAAGCTGAAGGAGCTCGGCAAGGAGAACTTCGAGCTCAGCTGGTACTACTCCAACGACGACAAGATCGCCACGCAGGTCAACCAGCTGCGCACCCAGGTCTTCCAGAAGGCCGGCTTCAAGGTCAAGGCCATCGGTGTCCCGAAGGCCAAGATCCGCACCCTCACCGGTGACCAGAACGCGCCGGTGAACGTCGGCAAGACCCCGGCCGGCTGGTGCTCCGACTGGCCGTCCGGTACCAGCTGGTTCCCGGTCCTGTTCAAGTCCGACGCGATCGCCCTGGGCAACAGCATCGGTCAGCTGCAGGACAAGGCCCTGGACGCCGAGATCGACCGGATCGCGGCGATGGACCCGAACCAGCAGCTCAAGGAATGGTCGAAGGTCGACCGGACGGTCCTGGAGAAGCACCTGCCGCTGGTCCCGCTGTACTACGCCGCCAGTGCGTTCCCGGTCGGCAAGAACATCGGTCACGCCATCAACGACGTGACCCAGGGCATGCCCGAGTTCACCTCGTTGTACCTCAAGCAGCCCTGATCCTGGCTGCGCAGCAACTAGCAGTCTGATCATCTGATGGTGGGGTGGTGACTGGACCTCGGTCCGGTCACCACCCCGATCGGTGAGGAGAAACCCCGTGCTCTACTTCGTGGCGCGCCGCCTGGTCAGCGCGCTCAGTGTCGTGCTGGTCACGCTGATCGCGACCTTCACCCTGTTCTTCGTCGCCCCGACAGATCCGGCGGCGGCGATCTGCGGTGAGCGCAACTGCACCGCGGAGCGCTACAACGAGATCAAGGAGAGCCTGCACCTGGACCGCCCCAAGGTGCAGCAGTTCGCGGAGTACACCGCGGGCATCTTCGTCGGACGGACCTTCGAGGCGTCCGGCTCGACTCGGGAATGCGCCGCGCCGTGCCTGGGATACTCCTTCAAGAACGACCAGCCCGTCACCGAGATGCTGAAGACCCGGCTGCCGGTGACGGTGTCGCTGGTCGCCGGCTACGCGGTGCTGGTCCTCACCATCGGTGTCTTCGTGGGCTCGATGGCCGCGAAGCGACGGGGCAGCCTGGGCGACCGGGCACTGATGAGCAGCACCCTGATCCTCAGCTCGGTGCCGTACTACATCGTCGCGCTGATGATCTCGCTGTACTTCACGATCCTGTACCCGATCCTGCCCCGCGGCGGCTACACACCGCTGACGGACAACCCGGCCAAGTGGTTCATGGGCTTCCTCACGCCATGGCTGGTGCTGGGCCTGTACTTCTGCACGTCGTACGCGCGCTACTCCCGCGGTTCGATGGTGGAGACGCTCAGCGAGGACTACATCCGCACCGCGCGCGCCAAAGGCCTGTCGGACCGCAAGGTGACCTACAAGCACGCGTTGCGCTCCGGCCTGATCCCGGTGATCACGATCTTCGGTCTGGACGTCGCCGGCAGCCTGGCCGGCGCCATCTTCACCGAGCGCATCTTCGACCTTCCCGGCATCGGTAACCTGGTGCTGTCCAGCCTGCAGAACTACGATCTGCCGGTCATCATGGGCACCGTGCTGATCGCCTCGGGGGTCCTGGTCACGATGAACTTCCTCGTCGACATCGCCTACAGCGTCGTCGACCCGAGGGTGAGGCTGGCGTGACCACACCTCCCAACGAGCCCGGCACACCCCCGCAGGGCAAGATCCCGGAGAAGGACGGCAAGCAGACGATGAGCGGATCCGAGGTCGCGCCGGAGGCGAAGCGGGGCCCGTCGATCGCGACCCGCGAGCGACGCGACGCGACGCTGAACCCGAGCGGCGAGACGCCGTACCTGGTGGTCGAGGACCTGACGGTGAAGTTCCCGACCGCGGACGGCGTGGTCAGCGCGGTGAACGGACTGAGCTACGCCGTACCGCTGGGCCGCACGCTGGCCATCGTCGGCGAGTCCGGTTCCGGCAAGTCCGTGTCGAGCATGGCCGTGATGGGCCTGCACGACCGCAAGCGGACCCAGATCACCGGCTCGATCCGGCTCGGCGGCGACGAGATCGTCGGCCTGCCGGAGAACGAGCTGATGAAGGTCCGCGGCGACGCGGTCGCGATGGTGTTCCAGGACCCGCAGTCGTCGCTGCACCCGCTCTACACGGTCGGCAACCAGATCGCCGAGGCGTACCGGGTGCACAACGACGTGTCGAAGGACGTCGCCAAGAAGCGGGCGCTGGAGATGCTCGACCTGGTCGGCATCCCGAACCCGATCCGCCGGTTCAAGCAGTACCCGCACGAGTTCTCCGGCGGGATGCGGCAGCGCGCGATGATCGCGATGGGCCTGGTGAACGACCCGAAGCTGGTGATCGCCGACGAGCCGACCACCGCGCTGGACGTCACCGTGCAGGCGCAGATCCTCGACCTGCTGAACAACCTGCAGAAGGAGTTCGGCTCGGCGATCGTGCTGATCACGCACGACCTGGGCGTGGTGGCCGAGATGGCCGACGACGTGCTGGTGATGTACGCCGGCCGCTGTGTCGAGTACGGCACCGCGGCGGACGTGCTGGCCCAGCCGCGGATGCCCTACACCTGGGGTCTGCTCGAGTCGATCCCGACGGTGTCGGCGGCGACCGAGCGGCTGCGCCCGATCAAGGGCCTGCCGCCGAGCCTGCTGAACCTGCCCAGCGGCTGCTCCTTCAACCCCCGCTGTCCCTACAAGGACCGGGTGAAGGGCGAACGCTGCGTCACCGACCTGCCCGAGCTGCTGCCGGTCGACGGCGCCGGCGCCCACACGTCCCGTTGCCACCTGCACGACAAGGCCTCCATCTACGAGGCCGAGGTCGCACCGAGACTGGGCTGAGGAGAGAGATGAGCAAGACTGTGCAGGACATCACCCCGGCGTCGGGCGAGACCCCGCTGCTGCAGGTCCGCGACCTCAAGATGCACTTCCCGATCAAGGAGGCCGCCGGCCTGGGCCGGACCAAGAAGGTCGTGCAGGCCGTCGACGGGGTCAGCTTCGACCTCAAGCCCGGCGCCAGCCTCGGCCTGGTCGGCGAGTCCGGCTGCGGCAAGTCGACCACCGGCCGGATGATCACCCGGCTGCTGACCCCGACCGCGGGCCAGATCCTCTTCAAGGGCACCGACATCGCCCGGCTGAAGGAGAAGGACCTGCGGCCGTTCCGCCGCGAGCTGCAGATCGTCTTCCAGGACCCGTACAGCTCGCTGAACCCGCGGCAGACGGTCAGCAACATCATCAGTACGCCGCTGCGGGTGCACAACCTGGTGAAGAAGGGCAAGGAGCTCGACCGGGTCCAGGAACTGCTGGAGCGGGTCGGCCTGAACCCCGAGCACCACAACCGCTACCCGAACGAGTTCTCCGGCGGTCAGCGGCAGCGGATCGGCATCGCCCGGGCGCTCGCGGTCGAGCCCGAGGTGATCATCGCCGACGAGCCGGTGTCGGCGCTCGACGTGTCCATCCAGGCCCAGGTGATGAACCTGATGGAGGACCTGCGCCGCGACCTGAACATCGCCTTCGTCTTCATCGCGCACGACCTCGGCGTGGTCCGGCACTTCTGCGACACCGTGGCCGTGATGTACCTGGGCAAGATCGTCGAGCAGGGCCCGCGGGACCAGATCTACGGCGCCCCGCAGCACCCGTACACCCAGGCGCTGCTGTCGGCCGCCCCGGACCTCGGCACGATCCGCGGCGTACCGCCGAAGGAGCGGATCCGGCTGGTCGGTGACGTGCCGTCGCCGATCGACCCGCCGAGCGGCTGCCGGTTCCGGACCCGCTGCTGGAAGGCGGAGGAGATCTGCGCCACCCAGGAGCCGCTGCTCGAGATCAAGCCCCGCTCGGTGGCCGGCCACACCGCGGCCTGCCACTTCGCGGAGCCGAAGGAAGACCTCGTCGCCGTCACGGCCTGAGCACCACCCCGTACGACGCCCGGCCCGCCTGCTGACCAGCAGGCGGGCCGCGGTGCGTTCCAGGTTTGCGTTCAGGCACGCCGCGGGCGTTCCGTGCACCGGCGTTCAGGCGCGGGGCAGGCGTTCCTGCGGCGGCTTCCAGGCGCGCCGCGGCCTTCGTGCGGCGGCGTTCAGGTCCGGGGCGGCAGCCGGGCGGTGAGCACGTGCCGGTAGTCGCCGGCCGGTGCGCCGTCGGCGGTGGCGCCGGTGATCAGGACCGGTTTGCGGGCGCCGGCGAACGCGACGCACAGCTGTGACGTCCCGAAGGAACTGATCGCGTCGGCGAGCAAGGTGGCGGTGAATGCGATCGTCAGCGGGGGACCGGTCCGCTTGGCGGGCAGCGTCTCCGCGCCGGTGGGGTCGCCCGGGGAGCCGGCGTGGACCCGCAGGTCGTCGCCGGTGAGGTCGAACCAGATCGGCGTCATGCCGGCGGCGACGACGGCCAGGCGCTTCACGACCTCGCGCAGCGCGGCCCGATCGGTCCGGAGTTGGGTCGTCGAGCCGTCGGGGATGATCCGCCGGTAGGGCAGGTACGGCCCGGACAGCACACGCAGACAGGTGGACCGGACGGCGTTGCGCAACCCGAAGGTGGCGTCGCCCGCACCCGCACCCGAGCCGGTACCCGCGCCTGCCGACAGCCGAAGCGGACCGGGATCGTTGCTATAGGCACGGATCAGGTCCTGCAGCGGCTTCGCCGGAACCAGTACGTCGAAGGGCCCGACGACGGGCGCGGCGAGCGGAACCCGGGCGATACCGAGGCGGTACCGGTCGGTGCTCACCAGTTCGACCTGATCAGCCGCGAATGCCAGGTTGATCCCGGACAGCGCCGGTACGACGTCGTCCCGGCCGGCGGAAACCGCGACCTGGGCGACGGCGGTGCCGAACTCCTCCGGCTCGACCTCGGCCGAGTGCTCGTCCGGCAGGGCCGGCAGCGGAGCGAACTCCTCGACCGGCATCAGCGGCAGCGCGTAGGTCGCCGTACCGGAGGTCAGCACCAAAGCGTTGTCGACGGTCTCCAGGCGCAACGACCCGGGCGGCAACAGCTTCACGATCTCCGCAAGCATCCGGCCCGGCGCCAGACACGTCCCCGGCTCGTCCACGCTGCACGCCAGCCCAGCCCGGTTCGCGATGGCCTGGTCGGTGCCAGCGATCGTCGTACCGTCGCCGGTCGCCGTCAGCAGGACACCCCGCAGTACCGGCGCACCCGGTCGGTGCGGGAGGCTCCTGGCGACCCAGGCAATCGTCTCGGCCAGTTCTTGCTGCTCTGCAACGATCTCCACGCCGGGCAGCGTAGAGCCGCCGGCAACCTGACGAACCTTCAGCTAGCTCGAAGGTGAGGTGTGCCGGTGCCGGAGTTCATCCCGCTCCTGCGCGTACCAGATCGACTCGAAGCCCACCAGCGCTGCCAGCAGCACAGTCAGTACGCCGAGCTGTACCAACGCCGGAGCCTTGGCCAGCGCGAACGCGGCGACGACACAGAATCCGGCGGTGACCAGGCGGCTGGCGCCGACCGCATGCGTGGTGCGCCACCTGAAGCCGACATGACCGAGCAGGTACAGGGCGACGCCGAAGAACAAGGCGTACAGCGCGACGCCCTTCAGTGGGTCGCCGAGATCGTGGTGCTCGGTGTCACCGACGTACTCCAGCACCTTCTTCAGTCCCAGCGCGAGCAGGACGATCCCGGCCACCATCGGGAAGTGCAGGAACGTGTACGCGTCGCGCGCGAGCTTCGGCCGGGTTTCGGCCGGTTCGGCGGCCAGCGCCTGCTCGCCGTAGTGGGCGGCGGCGTCGAAGTAGATCCACCACAGCGCTGCCGCGCAGGCCAGACCGAGCAGCGACGCGACCAGGATCCAGCGCGGCGGCCCACAGCAGCGTCTGGGTGGTGCCGTCGAACTGCGAGGCGACCAGCAGCAGCGCGGTTCCGGCCAGCATCGACGGTGCGTACCTGAGCAGCGTCCGGCGCAGCACCACGTCGCCGTCGGCGATCAGCCAGAACAGCACCAGGTGCAATGCGCGGAAGGCGAAGTACGCGAGTGCGATGACGACCGGACCGGCAGACCGCCGGGCATGTCGTCGAACGCCTCGGGAATGGCCAGCGCGATCACGAACATCGCCGCCATCGCGAGCAGCAGCACCGTCCGGACCGAACCCTCGTCGGCCTTCACCAGGTTGCACAGCCACGAGAAGCCGATCCAGCTCCACCACAGCAGACCGATCAGCAGCAGACCGCGGACCGCGCCGTGCCAGCTCAGCTCGTGCGCCATCAATGCGGTGATCTGGGTCAGCGCGAAGACGAAGACGAGATCGCAGAACAGCTCGAGCGTGGTGACCGGCTGGGTCTCCGTGGTGGCCTGCGCCCGAATCGGCGCCTTGCGGGGGCTCATAGCCGCCTTCTGCCTTGCCGAAGCAACTTTCCGGCGTCGCCGGCACAGAAGCGGATCGCCACTCCGGGCGGGGAGTGGCGATCCGCGGTGGAACGGCGGGCTGCTGCCGATGCAGGGGTCAGGCAGCAGCCCACCGGGTCTGGGCTACGCCCGGCCGTGCGCCTGACGGCTGCGGCGGCTGAGCGAGTCGATGGTCACCGCCACCAGCAGGACGCCGGCGGTGACCATGTAGCGCACGCTGGAGTCCAGGCTGAGCAGCGCCAGGCCGTTGGAGATCGACATGATCACCAGCGCACCGAGCAGTGCGGAGTACGCCGAACCGCGGCCGCCGAACAGGCTGGTCCCACCGATGACGGCGGCGGCGATCGCGTTCAGGTTGGTGTCGCCACCACCGCTGCTCTGGTTCACCGCGACCAGTCGGGCGGCGGCGAGCAGACCGCCGACGGCGGCGAAGGTGGAGCAGGCGGCGAACACCGACAGGTAGATGAACCGCACGTTGATGCCGGCACGACGGGCTGCCTCGACGTTGCCGCCGACCGCCATCACCGACCGGCCCCAGCGGGTCTTGCGGATCGCGAAGTCGGTCGCCACCACCAGCGCGAGGAACAGCACGAACATCCACGGCACGCCGCGGTCGCCGTTCAGCACCAGCACCGGGACGAGCAGCACCAGGGCCAGGGCCGCGGCCTTGATGACGATCATCGAGTTCGGCGCGGCCGACAGACCGGCCGCCGTCCGCGCAGCGCGTCCCCGCAGCCGGGTCAGCACGTACACCGCGACGACAACCGCGATCAGCCCGTAGGCCAGAGCGGGGGAGAGGAAGCTGCGGGTGGCAAAGCCGACGAGTGCGGAGTCGAAGGGCAGGTTGAGCGAACCCTCTTTGCCCAGGACCAGCAGCTGCAGACCGAGGAATCCGAGCAGACCGGCCAGCGTGATGACGAAGCTGGGTACCCCGAACCTGTTGTAGAGCGCGCCGTAGAACAATCCGATCACCAGGCCGAGCGCGGCGCCGGCCAGCAGCGACAGCGCCAGCGGCCAGCCCTCGTTGACGAAGGTGACGCCGAGGACCGCGGCGGCCAGACCGCTGACCGAGCCGACCGACAGGTCGATCTCGCCGAGCAGCAGGACCAGCACGATGCCGATCGCGATCACGCCGACCGAGGTGGTCTGCAGGGTCAGGTTGACCAGGTTGCGGCTGGACAGGAACGAGCTGTTGGCGATCTGGAAGACCGCCCAGATGATCACCAGGCCGACCACGACCGGGACCGAGCCCAGGTCGCCGGAGCGGAGCCGGGCGGTGAAGGCGGAGACGGCGCCACCGATGCCATGACTGGCGATCAGGCGCTCGTCCTGCAGATCGGCCGGCAGGGCGGCGGCGTTCGCCGCGACCTCTCCGGCGGTGTCCTGCACGCGGGCTTTCGAGCCGTCGACGGGCGTGGTCATGAAACGGAACCTTCCTCCCGTGTCCGGCGCGCCGCGCGCTCGGAGACTGCGTTGTCGGTCGCGCCGGTGATGGCGGCGATGATGTCCTGGGTCTTGGTCTCGCTGACCGTGAAGACTCCGTTGTTGCGGCCGAGCCGCAGGACGGCGACCCGGTCGGCGACCGCCATCACGTCGGCCATGTTGTGGCTGATCAGGATGACGGCCAGGCCGCGCTCGCGCAGCCGCTCGACCAGGTTCAGCACCTCGGCGGTCTGGGCGACGCCGAGGGCCGCGGTCGGCTCGTCGAGCATCACGACCTTGGGGTCGCCGAGCAGGCTGCGGGCGATCGCCACGGTCTGCCGCTGGCCGCCGGACAGGCTGGCGACCGGAATCCGGACCGAGGGGATCTTGGCCGACAGCTGGCGGAGCAGCTCCCAGGAGGAACGCTCCATCTCGACCTCGTCGAGCACCCGGCCGCGGCGCAGCTCGCGCCCGAGGTACAGGTTCGCGACCACGTCGAGGTTGTCGCACAGGGCCAGGTCCTGGAAGACGGTGGCGATGCCGAGCTGCTGCGCCTCGGCCGGACTGCCGACCCGCACCTCCCGCCCGTCGAACACCATCGTGCCGTCGTCGGCGGTGTACACGCCGGCGATGGTCTTCACCAGCGTCGACTTGCCGGCGCCGTTGTCGCCGACCAGGGCGAGCACCTCGCCGGCCCGGACGTCCAGCTCGATGTTCTTCAGCGCCTGGACCGCGCCGAAGCGCTTGGAGATGCCCCGCAGCGCCAGCACGGTGCCGGTGCCGACCGGGGTGGGTGTGACAGTCATCGATTCAGCCTCCTGAGGCGTACGTTCACGGCCGTGCTCCCGGCGGCACCCCCGGCCTCCTCAGCGCCGGGGGTGCCACCAGGGCTGGGGCCTTACTTGAGGCCGGCGGCTGCGCAGGCGGCCGCGAAAG
This sequence comes from Kribbella flavida DSM 17836, assembly GCF_000024345.1. Lineage (NCBI taxonomy): Bacteria > Bacillati > Actinomycetota > Actinomycetes > Propionibacteriales > Kribbellaceae > Kribbella > Kribbella flavida. The sequence continues at coordinate 2,851,146 of NC_013729.1, forward strand.
ACGCGGTGCAGATGTCGGTCACCTTGTAGATCCCGTCCTTCACCACAGTGTCGTTGATGTTGGCCTTGGTGACGGCGATCGGGTCCAGGATCGTGGACGGCACGCCCTTGAAGTCACCGGTCGTCTCGGGCTTGCCACCACCGGACAGCGCGACGGCTGCCTTCGCGGCGGCCTCGGCCTGCGGCTTGACGGCCTTGTAGATCGTCATCGCCTGGTCGCCGGCGACGATGCGCTGGATCGCGGCCAGCTCGGAGTCCTGACCGGTGACCGGCGGCAGCGGCTTCACGCCACCACCCTTGAGGGCCGCGATCGCACCGCCCGCGGTGCCGTCGTTGGCGGCGTACACACCGACCAGGCCGTTCTTGATCGCGCTGAGCTGGCCCTCCATCCAGGCCTGCGCCTTGTCCGGGCTCCAGTCCGGGGTGTCGAACTCGGCAGCGATCTTGTAGCCGCTGGAGTCGAGCACGCTGTGCGCGCCCTTCTTGAAGTCGGCCGCGTTCGGGTCGGTCGGCGAGCCGTTGATCACGGCCAGGTTGCCGGTCGTCTTGCCGGCCGCCTTGAGCGTGTCGACCAGGGTCTGCGCCTGCAGCTTGCCGACGGTCTCGTTGTCGAACGAGACGTAGTAGTTGGCACCCTCGATGAACCGGTCGTAGGCGATCACCGGGACGTTCTGGCCCTTGGCGGAGGCGACGACGGCCGCGGCGGCCTTGCCGTCGACCGGGTCGAGCACGAGCACGTTGGCGCCCTGGGTGAGCGCGGCCTCAGCCTGGGTCTGCTGCTTGGCGGCGTCCTGGTCGGCGTTGCTGTAGATCAGCTCACAGTCCGCGCAGGCGGCCTTCAGCGCCTCGGTGAACAGCGGCCGGTCCAGCGACTCGTACCGGGTGGTCTTCGACTCGGGCAGCAGCAGGGCGATCTTCTTGCCGCCGCTGGTGCTGCCGCCGGCGGAGTCGGGCTCGTCCGACCCGCAGGCCACCAGGGACAGGGCGAGGGCGGACACCGCGAGGCCGAGGCCGACGAGACGGGTTGGTGCTACGGACGAGAAGACGGGCATGGGTGTGACTCCTTGACGTGAGGGCCCGAGTAGGCCTGAGCAGAGTCAAACCCTGTTGACCCTTGACGTCAAGACTTGAATTCAAGAAATAGACATATCGTTGTTACACGGTGGTCGTCGCCGTCCGGGCCGCTCGCGTGTGGCTCAGCACGGAGGCCAACTCGATGGCACCGAGCACATCCGCTGTGTCACCGAGTTCAGCTGGCCGTAACTCGACAGTCGCCGCGGCGCTGGGGATCGCGCACCGGTCCAGGGCCTCCCGCAGCGGCAGCATCACCAGCTCACCGGCTTCGGCCAGCTTGCCGCCGACCACGATCACCTCGGGGTTGAACAGGTTCACCAGCCCCGCCACGGCGACGCCGACCCGGCGGCCGGCGTCCTCGATCACCCGGCGGCAGCCCAGATCGCCGGCCAGCGCCCGGGTGATCACGTCGCGCAGCCGCAACGGGCCGTGCGAGGCGGCCAGCGAGTTGAGCAGCGCCCGCGAGCCGACGAACGTGTCGAGGCAGCCGCGGTTGCCGCAGCGGCAGATCGGGCCGTTCTCGTCGATGGTCAGGTGGCCGATCTCACCGGCCGTGCCGGCCGAGCCGCGGAACACCTCGCCGCCGAGCACGATGCCCGCGCCCACGCCGTACGAGAACTTGATGTAGCAGCCGTGCTGCACGTCGCGCAGCGCGCCGGCCCGGAGCTCGCCGAGGGCGGCCAGGTTGGCGGTGTTGTCGAGCACGACCGGGGCGCGCAGGTAGCCCGACATCGCCTCCGCCACGTGTACGCCCCGCCAGCCGGGCAGTACGGCGTCCGATCCGGCCTCACCGCTGACCGAGTCGACCGGGGTGGGCAGGCCGAAGCCGATCGCGCCGATGTCCTCGACCCGCTGGCCGACGCTCTCGGTCAGGTCGGCGAGCAGCCGGGCGGCGCGCTCCATGCCGTCGTCGGCGACGTGGTCGGCCTGCAGCGGCATCAGTTGCTCGGCCAGGATCTCGCGGCTCTCCGAGGCGATCGCCACCCGGACGTCCCGCTCGCCGAAGGCGACGCCGGCGAGCAGGCCGCCGCCGGAGGCGAGCGAGACCAGCACTGCACGGCGGCCGTTGCGGATGCTGGGGGACAGGCCGACCAGGCCGGCCTGGTCGAGCTCTTTCACCATGTTGGACACGGTGGCGGCCGACAGTCCCGAGGCGGCGGCGATCTCGACCTGGGTGAGCGGACCGTGCTGCCGGACAACCCCCAGGACACGCTCACGGTTGGCTTCGCGCAGCGAAGCCTGTGAGCCTGGTGCCGGGCGGGTTGCGTTCATTACGTAAAGATAACGGATCGTGGGCCGATTGCCGCCGGAAATCTGCTCGCCGTGATCGCCATGTGTCCTCGTCGTTACGCGTAGCCCTGTCCGCAGGGCCGTCCGGCGTGACACTAATGCACCATCCGTCCCACCGGCATCAGCCGAGGCCGTCGGCTGGAACAGAACCACGAACGGTATCCGGACAGCTCCGGTGAGCGATGACCGTGGCGAAGTCGCGGGATCAGACGGCGAGCGCGAGAGCCAGCAGCGCCACCGGTACGGCGAACTCAACGGTGGCGCCAAGGGTGTCGCCGGTGATGCCGCCGAGGCTGCGACGGGCGCGGCGAGTGCTGATGAGGGCGAAGGCGACGGCCAGGAGCACGGCCGTTCCGGTGCCGACGAGCGCACGCCACAGCTCGGAGCCAGCGTGCGCTGCGGGCACGGTCATCACCATGGGGTCGGCGGCTTCGCTGACCGCCACCCAGGACGACGGTGCCGGCGCGGGCGGCACGAGCCAGACCAGGGCGACAAGCAGTGCCAGGGCCACCAGCGTGACCAGCACCGCCGCGGCCAGGCGCACGGTGGCGGCGACCATCGCGCCCAGACCGTCGGGCCGGGCCGACGGAACGCCCGTCCGGCACGACCACGGCAGCGTCAGTCGCCCAACCACCGCGGCGACCAGCACTGCTTGCCAGCCGAACCCGGCCTGGACGCAGGCGCTCAACGCGGCGACGTCGACCAGCAGCACAACCATGATCGCAACCACGCCGAACGGCCCGATGTCGCTCTGCTTCATGATCCGGAGCTTGGTCTCCCGGTCCCGTCGGCTGCCGAACGCGTCAGCGGTGTCGGCGAGCCCGTCGAGGTGCAGTGCCCCGGAGAGCACGGTCAGGACCACAACTCCCAGCACCGCCGCCAGCAGCGGCGTCTCCGGCTTCACGGCATGAACGCCGGCCACCACCGCGGCTGCCGAACCACCGATCACCACGCCGACAGCCGGCGCCAGCAGCATGGCCTGCCCCGCGACCCGGCGATCCACCGTGCCAGGCGCCGGCGTCGGCAACACCGTCAACGTCCCGAACGCGAGTCGCAGCCCGTCCCAGCTCGTCACACCAGGCCCCCACTCCGGGCCAGTGCGGGCGGCAACGGCCGGGCGCGTCCTCGCACCCGGCGGCTGCCGCCGGATCGAGCACTTCGCGCTGCGGGACACGGGCACGACGCCGCGTCGGACAGCTGCGTCACGGCGGCATCGCGCCGTGAAGACGCCGCGTCGGACGGCCGCGTCACAGCGGCACCGCGCGGCCTGCGACGCACCACAGCACGGTGTCGGCGCGGTGGGCGATCACGGTGTTCAGCCGGCCCATCAGGTCGCGGAAGAGCCGGCTGCCGGGGTCGGCGGGCACCAGCCCCGAGCCGACTTCATTGCTGACCGCAACCACCACCCGCGACGTGCCGGACCAGGCGGCGGCGAGCTGCTCGATCCGTTGCTCGACCTCGCCGGTACGCTCCGGATGTGCCCAGATGTCGCAGGCATCCATCGTGCGGGCCAGCCACAGCGTGAGGCAGTCGATCAGCAGCGGCGGACCGTCGGCCTCGAGCAGCGGCACCAGGTCGATGGTCTCGGCCAGACCCCAGGAGGCCGGCCGCCGGGACCGGTGCAGGGCGATCCGAGCGGCCCACTCCGGGTCCGCCGAACCGTCGCCACCCGTCGCGACGTAGAGGGTGTCCGGCGAGGACGCCAGCAGTCGTTCGGCCTCGGTGGACTTGCCGGACCGGGCGCCACCGAGCACGAGGGTCCGGCGACCGGTCCCCTGCGCGGTCCAGGACAGCTCGGACCCGTCGGGCGTGCGTACGTCGTACCGGAGGCCGCGAGCAGTGCGTGTCGTGGTGACGCGGTAACCCTCCACCTCGACACCGGAGCCGTCGAGCCGGAGTACGCCGTCGACGACCGCGCCGTCCGGGCCGGTCACGAGCTCAGCCACGCCGCTCTCCCTCCACGAAAACCACCGGTACGTCGAACGCCGCCTTGCGGGCCGTCCGGCGGAAGGCCTTCAGCACCGGGTGCCCCAAAGCCAGCACCAGCCCGGCGCACAGCACTCCGCGCGGGATGTCCCAGCCGAGGGAGGTTGCGACGACGAAGAGGAAGTAACGGTGCAGGTTCTCGCCGAGCGCGTCGCCCGGGACGAAGGAGAAGTCGCTGCCGAACGTCGCGTACGGCCAGAACCACAGGTTCATCACCAGCCCGTAGAGCACGCCAGCGGCCAGGGAGTAGGCGGCCAGCAGCAGGATCTCCAGCCGCCCGCGGGCCCGGGGCAACAGACCGGCCAGGCAGCCGACCCAGGCGCAGGCGAGCATCTGGAACGGCATCCACGGCCCGACACTCCCGCTGATCATCGCGCCGGCGAGCAGCGACACGGCGCCGAGCACGAAACCGAAGCCCGCACCGAAGGCCCGGCCGGCCAGGATGAGCAGGAAGAAGCCTGGTTCCAGTCCGGCGGTGCCCGGGCCGAGCGCGCGCAGGGCGGCGCCGACGGCGGCGAGCATGCCGAGCAGCGAGATCACCTTCGCGTCGATGCCGGCCTCGGACAGCTCGGCGAGCACCACCGCGACCAGCAACGGCAGCAGCAGGACGAACAGCCAGGGCGCGTCCGTGGTGTGCCCGATCGCGGACTCGCCGCCCTGCTCGGTCTGCCAGATCAGTGGCCAGCCGAAGGCCAGCAGCCCGACCGCCGACGCGAGCAGCAACGTCGCCGTACTGCGGGGCTTCAGCCGGACGAGCCTCGTCCGGCCCGTCGGTCGCCGGGTGCGGACGTCGGACGGAGGTGGCCGGGTGGGCGATGGAGGCGGGGAGTGCGTGGTCATGAGGCCCGGTCCAGCGCGGTGGCGACTTCGCCGACGGTCAGGAACGGCAGCGGCGCCAGGATCTTGGCGACCTGCGGCGCGAAGGCGGGGGAGCCGGCGATCACGGTGGCGGTCTCGCCGTCGCTGACCAGTTCGCCGTCGGCGAGCACCAGCACCCGGGTGGCGACCTCCGCGACCATCTCCACGTCGTGGGTCGACAGCACGACCGCGTGCCCGTCCGCGGCGAGCTCCCGCAGAATCTCGACCAGCCGCCGCTTCGCCCCGTAGTCCAGCCCGCGGGTCGGCTCGTCGAGCAGCAGCAGCGGGGGAGCACCGCACAGCACGACCGCGAGCGCCAGACAGAGCCGCTGGCCCTCGGACAGGTCGCGCGGATGCAGCTGGTCGTCGATGCCGGGTGCGAGCCGTTCGAGCAGCGCGCGGCAGCGTCCGGGCGCCACCCGGAAGTCGCTGTCCGCTCCGGCGCACTCGTCGGCGACCGTCGCGGCGTACAGGAGGTCGGCGGGTTCCTGCGGGACGAGGCCGACTGCTTTGACCAACTGCTTGGGCTTCGTACGCCGTGGGTCGATGCCGGCCGCCGTGACGGTTCCCGAGCGCGGCTCGACGAGACCGACCAGCGCGTTGAGCAGCGTGGACTTCCCGGCGCCGTTGCGGCCCATCAGGGCGACCACCTCGCCGGCTCGAAGGCTCAGCGACACCCCGCGCAGGGCCGGGACGGTGCCGTAGTTCACGACGAGGTCGTTGCAGCGGGCAAGCTCCGCGCCGATCACCGCGACCTTGGGGATCGGCCGCCGGTCACCCAGCCGCTCCCGCAGTACGCCGGCCGCCCGGCGCGCGTCGCGCACGGACAGGGGCAGCGGCGACCACCCGGCGAGCCGTCCGAGCTCGACCACCGGCGGCGCGACCGGTGCGGTCACCATCAGCTCGGCCGGCAGACCTGTGGAGACGGCGGCCGTTCCACCGGGCACCTCGATCACCCGGTCGGCGTACTGGATGACCCGCTCCAGTCTGTGCTCGGCCATCACCACCGTGACGCCCAGGTCGTGCACAAGCCGCTGCAGCGCGGCCAGCACCTCCTCGGCCGCCTGCGGGTCCAGCGCGGAGGTCGGTTCATCCAGCACGAGCACTGCCGGGTGCGACGTCAGCGCTGCCCCGATGGCGGTGCGCTGGCGCTGCCCACCGGACAGTGCGGTCAGCGGCCGATCCCGGACGTCGGCCAGCCCGAGCAGGTCGAGCGTCTCCTCGACCCGGCGGCGCATCACGTCGGGCGGTACGCCGAGCGACTCCATGCTGTACGCCAGTTCGTCCTCGACCGTGTCCGTGACGAAGCCGGCCATCGGGTCCTGCCCGACGATGCCGACCACGTCCGCCAGATCGCGCGGCCGGTGGTCCCTGGTGTCGCGGCCGTTCACCAGCACCCGGCCGGCGAGCGTGCCGCCGGTGAAGTGCGGGACCAGCCCGTTGATCGCCCGGAGCAGCGTCGACTTGCCGGAGCCGGTCCGGCCGATCACCAGCGCCAGTTCCCCCTCGGGCACGGTGAAGCTGACGTCGTACAGGGCCGGCTGCTCGGCACCGGCGTAGGTCACCGTGACCTGGTCGAACTCGATCATGCGGGCACCAGCTCACGTCGTCGGGTCAGCGGAGGCGCGGCCACCGCCGGGGCGAGGCCGGCCAGGATGCCGAGCACGGGCAGCAGCGGCACGACCGGAACCACCAGCGGGCCGGGCAGCACCAGGCCTTCGACGCCCCGCGCGGCGGCCGCGATCATCGTCGCGGCGGCGACCGCGCCCGAACCGATCACCAGCCACTCCGGCAACGCCCACGGATCCGGCCGGTACCGCGACCGGGTCACCCGCTGGCGCCCGATCGCCATCGCCCCGGTCGCCAGCAGTACGCCGAACGCCAGGGCGGCGCCCGCGACCGGGACCGCCATCGCCTCGGTCAGCAGCGAGTAGACCCCGAGCAGGATCCCGAGCAGCCCGAGCAGCACCGTCGCCCCGGTGATCCGGCGCTGACGGCGCGGGACGTGCGCGGTCCGGCCGTAGCCGCGCGAGTCCATCGCCGCGGCCAGCTCGACCGACCGGTCCAGCGCTCCCTCCAGCACCGGCATCGCCGTCGTACGGAACGAGCCCCGGGTCCGGCCGCGCAGCCGACGCGCCGCCCGGATCCGGCGCGCGTCGGTGACCAGTTGCGGCGCGAAGGTCAGCGCGACGACGCAGGCGACGCCCATCTCGTAAAGGGCTCCGGGCAACGACTTCAGCAGGCGGCGCGGGCTGGCCAGCGCGTTGGCGGCGCCGATGCAGCACAGCATCACGGCGAGCTGGCCGCCGTCGTACAGAGCGGTGACCAGTGCCTCGGCGGTCACCTCGCCGCCGAGCTTGACCCCGTTCGCCCAGTCGGGCAGCGGAACCTGCGGCAGCGTGAAGAGCACTGTGGTGCCTTGGGACCGGGTCGAGAGCAGTGCCTGCAGCACGATCCGGACGCCGATCACGACCAGTCCGAGCTTGAGGAAGGCGACGTAGCTGTTCGCCCAGGGCGCGTCGCCGCGCCGGGCCGCGACCACGAAGCCGGCCACGACGAGGATCAGCACCAGCAGCACCGGGTTGCGGGTGCGGCTCGCCGCGACCGCGAGCCCGAGCGCCCACAACCACCAGGCCCCCGGGTGCAGAGCCCGGGGGAGCGTCAGGTGATGGACGGCGCGCACGTCAGCTCCGCGCGGGATCGACTGCGCGGGATCGAAGCGGCACGGTCAGCCTCGCTGACCCGCACGCCGACGGGCGATCAGGACGCCGCCACCCGCGAGCAGCAGGACCACGACCGCGGCGATCACGATGCCGGTCCAGGGCGCGCCGTCGTCCTGCTGGCCGGCAGCCGGCGTGCCGGCCGCGTCGGTCGGTGACGCGCTCGGCGACGGAGTGGCCGTCGAACCCACGGCGGGCGCGATCTCCAGCTGCACGGGCGCGTCGGTGGCGGGCACCTTGATGTTCTTCACCGGGTCGCCGCAGCCGGTGGCCGGGTACCCGTCGATGCCGCAGGTCAGGCCCTTCTCGATCCGGACCGGACCCAGCGCGGCGAGTACCTTGACGCCGGTCGCCGCCTGGTCGGTGACCACGCAGGTGCCGGTGGCCGCCGGCGGTGTCGCGCCGGTCGGCGAGTCGGCCGGCGTGCCGGGGTCCACCACGACCGCGACCCGCTTCTTGCCCGGCTCGGCCGGGGTCGCGCCGCAGATCGCGGCGAAGTCGCCGGCCGCCCGCGGGACGCGCGGCTTCGTGCCGCCGACGGCGTACCGCCAGCCCTCGACCGAGCCGTCGGCCGGCTTGACCGCGTCCGCGCCCTTCTGCGCGAAGGCCCACTGGCCGCCGGTCCACTGGTAGTAGCCCCAGAAGCGGTAGCCGTCCTCGGCCTGGGCGGTGCCGACGCTGACGGTCCCCGCCAGCAGGAAACCCGCCAGCAGGCTGAGGACCAGTCGGGCGGTCCGGTGTGTTGTCATCTCGTGTCCTCGATCGGGCCGGGCCCGACGGAGGGGACGCGCCGCCGCCGACAGCACGGGGCCGGCTCCTCCCGCGGTCCTCGGCGGGTCGGTGAGCCTGCTGCCTGGACGCAGTGTTCCGGCTCGCCGCGGCTGGGTGGGACATGGGCGCGGCCTACGGTTGCGGGTCAGCGCCGGCTTCGGACCGGCTTCCCTGCGGCACAGGAGTAGTTTCGCGCGCAGCTTACCGCCAGCCCGCCCGGACGTGCGCGAGCCCGTACTGCGAACGTGCGGCAGACCACACGTTCGCAGTACGGGCCCAGTGGTCGGTGCTACTCCTGCGCGGCCAGGCTCATCGGGCCGTAGACCTCACGGCCGTCCTCGAGCAGGTAGACCTGCCCGACGCCCTGGTCGGCCAGCTGCCGCCAGGTCTCGCCCAGCCAGCTCTCCGCGTCGCCCTGGGCGGAGAAGTCCGCGCCGCCCAGGTCACCCGGGTCGGCCGGCTCGCCCGCGGCGGTCTCGAACCGCCAGGTCCAGCTCATGAGCCGGGCCGGGTCTGCGGCGCGTTCTGCGCGGTCTTGGCCGGGTCGCGCTCGACGACGCCGCCCAGCGTCTCGTCGATCCGCTTCAGCAGGGCGTCCTCCAGCGTCACGCCGGCCGCCTTGACGTTCTCGGTGACCTGCTCGGGCCGGGAGGCGCCGATGATCGCCGAGGAGACGTTGCGGTTCTGCAGCACCCAGGCGATCGCGAGCTGCGACAGGCTCAGGCCGGCCTCGTCCGCGACCGGCCGCAGCTCCTGCACCCGGGTCAGCACGTCGTCGGTGAGGAACCGCTTGATGAAGTTCGCGCCACCCTTCTCGTCGGTGGCCCGCGACCCCTGCGGCGGTTGCTCGCCCGGCTTGTACTTGCCGGTCAGCACGCCCTGCGCGATCGGTGAGAACACCACCTGGCCGATGCCGAGCTCCTCCGAGGCCGGCACCACCTCGTCCTCGATCACCCGCCAGAGCATGCTGTACTGCGGCTGGTTCGAGACGAACGGGATACGCAGCTCGCGGGCCAGCCGGTGGCCCTCGCGGAGCTGGTCGGCGGTCCACTCCGAGACGCCGATGTAGAGCGCCTTGCCCTGGCGGACGACGTCGGCGAAGGCCTCCATCGTCTCCTCCAGCGGCGTCTCGGTGTCGAACCGGTGCGCCTGGTAGACGTCGACGTAGTCGGTCTTGAGCCGCTGCAGCGAGCCGTTGATCGACTCGAGGATGTGCTTGCGGGACAGGCCGACGTCGTTCGGTCCGCCCGGCCCGGTCGGCCAGTACACCTTGGTGAGGATCTCCAGCGACTCCCGCCGCTGACCCTCCAGCGCCTCGCCGAGCACCGTCTCAGCGGCGGTGTTCGCGTACACGTCCGCGGTGTCGAACGTGGTGATGCCGGCCTCGAGCGCCGCTCGCACGCACGCCTTGGCCTGCTCGTTCTCCACCTGCGACCCGTGCGTCAGCCAGTTCCCGTAGGAGATCTCGCTGACCTTCAGTCCACTGTTTCCGAGATACCGAAAGTCCATACCCCGACCCTACGTCCACCCCGGACGGTGCACCCGCCGCAGCGTGCCGAAGCCGGTGCGTGCCGTCCGCGGCGGCGGGTCAGGCCGGCTTCTCGCCGCGGTTGACCATCGGCTTCGGCAGCCGCCAGCGGCGCATCTGCATGGTCCGGCGGACGGCGTAGAAGCCGATGCCGCGGGTCGGCTCGCCTGGGAACTTCTTGGCCACCGCGCGGCGCAGGCCGCTGGACAGGAAGAACCAGTCGGCGGCGATCGCGGCGATCATCACCAGGAACAGCAGGTTCACCACGGCCGGCAGCCAGGTGAACACGCCGGCGAAGACCACGCCGAGCAGCGAGATCACCAGCAGCACCGGCAGCGCGAACTCCATCACCGACCAGCGCGCGTCGACGTAGTCGCGGGCGAACCGGCGGACCGGGCCCTTGTCGGCGGCCGGCAGGTACCGGTCGTCGCCGGTGCGCATCGCCTCCTGCATCTTGGCCCGCTCGGCGCGCATCTTCTCCCGCCGGTAGGCGGCCGCCTCCTTGCGGTTGCGCGGCTTCTTCAGCGCGGCCTTGCGGGCCTGCTCGGCCTCCCGCCGGGTGGGGGTCGGCCGGCCCTTGCCGCCCGGCTTGCCCTGCGGCTCGGCGCTGGGGGTCTCGACGGCTGTCTCGGACTTGGTACGACGGAACACGGGGACTGGACCTCATTCGGGCTGTGCTGCCTGGGGCTGCTCATCGGGGGACCGTACGCCGGCACTCGGGGTGGTCCCCGGACCTTCGCCCCACTTTATCGGGGCCGGTCCTGATGGTGTCGTGACCTGTGGGGACATAGGGTGGATGGCACGCACGCCGGGTCCACTCTCCGGCACAGAAGGGGTACGGATATCGATGAGCATCTTCAAGCGGATGTCGACGATCTTCAAGGCCAAGGCGAACACCGCCTTGGACAAGGCCGAGGATCCTCGCGAAACCCTTGACTACTCGTACCAGAAGCAGCTCGAGCTGCTGCAGAAGGTACGCCGTGGTGTGGCCGACGTCGCCACCAGCCGGAAGCGGGTGGAACTGCAGGCGTCGCAGCTGCAGGCCCAGTCGCAGAAGCTGCAGGACCAGGCGCAGAAGGCGCTCTCGATGGGCCGCGAGGATCTCGCCCGCGAGGCGCTGACCCGCAAGTCCGGCCTGCAGGGCCAGATCGACGACCTGACCGCCCAGCACGCCCAGCTCCAGGGTGAGGAGGAGAAGCTCACCCTCGCCTCGCAGCGGCTGCAGGCCAAGGTCGAGTCGTTCCGGACCCGCAAGGAGACCATCAAGGCCACCTACACCGCGGCCGAGGCGCAGACCCGGATCAACGAGGCCTTCTCCGGCATCTCCGAGGAGATGAGCGACGTCGGCCTGGCGGTTCAGCGGGCCGAGGACAAGACCCAGCAGATGCAGGCCCGGGCCGGTGCGATCGACGAACTGCTGGCCTCCGGCGCGCTCGACGACGCCAGCGGCAGCAGCAAGGACAGCATCACGCTGGAGCTGGAGCGGATGTCGTCCAACTCCGACGTGGAGAGCGAGCTGGCCAAGATGAAGGCCCAGATCGGCGGCAGCGAGGCGCCCAAGCAGCTGTCCCAGGACGCCCCGGGCGGCGCCCAGCCGGCCCAGCAGCCGGTGCAGCAGGCGGAGCCGGTCCGGCCGCAGGACGGAGACGTTCGATGATCGTTCGCATCATGGGTGAGGGTCAGTGGAGACTGGCCGACGACAAGCTCGAGCAGCTGAACGCGGTCGACACCGATCTGGAGAAGGCGGTCTCGGCCGGCGACGAGGAGGGCTTCAAGGCGGCCTTCGGTGCGCTGCTGGAGTTCGTCCGCGGCGGCGAGCGGGTGCCGGACACCGAGCTGCACGACTCCGACGCGATCCTGCCGCCGGGCGACAGCACGCTCGCCGAGATGCGCGAGCTGATCAGCGGCGACGGCCTGATCGCCGGCTGACCGTACGACGGCCCGGGACCCTGCTGACGGGCCGTCGCGGTGTGTGACGTCGAGTGGCGAGGGCCGATCCGCACGGATCGGCCCTTCTGCTGTCCGTAGGCACTTGCCGGGACTGGTTCGCCCTGAGGCGTGCGTTGTGCTATCCCCCGCCCGTCACGCGTAGTACTCTCAGCTGAACCGCCGCCGACCAGGCGGCGAACATGCGGCAAACCGCACCCGGGGGGACACGGGGCGGTGTTCACCGGGGGGTGACAGAGGGTGACGGACAGTGCCGTCGCGGGGGAAGACGTAACGGAAGGCCCGACGCCGTTGCCGGCGGACGTGCCCGACCGGCGGCGGCCGGTGTGGGTCGTGCCGGACGCGGTACCGGCGATCGTGCCACGCTCGACCTGGGCCACGCAGCCGCCCTGGGTCGCGGTGTACCACTGGGCTGCGATCGGTGGTGACCTGCTGGCGGCCGTGATCGGCGCGTCGGTCGCGTTGCTGACCCGGTTCGGGTACCAGATCGGCGGCGGCTACCTGGTCTTCGGCAGTCTGCTGCCGGTCGCCTGGGTGGCCGCGGTCGGGTTGTCGCGCGGGTACGAGTCGCGGTCGTTCGGCGCGGGTGCGGACGAGTTCCGCTCGATCCTGCGCTCCGGCGTCGGGCTGACCGCGGTGGTGGCGGTGGTCTCGTACGCGACCAAGAGCGAGATCGCCCGCGGCTTCGTCGTCCTGGCGATCCCGGTGACCATGATGCTGGCGCTGCTGCTGCGCTACCTGCTGCGCCGCGACCTCAGCCGGCACCGATACCGCGGCCGGTGCATGCGCCGCGTGCTCGTGGTCGGCCGCAACGGCGAGGCCGCGACGCTGCGCGAGCGTCTGGAGGAGCGGCCCGCGGACGGGTACCGCGTGGTGGCGGTCTGCCGGCCGCGCAGCGACCGCCGGCCCGGCGCCCCGGTGCCGCCCGACGGCATGGACGAGGCCGACATCATGGCCGCGGTGGACCGGCACGCGGTCGACGTGGTCGCGATCGCCTCCGATCCGGAGCTGTCCGGACAGTCGCTGCGCCGGTTGTCCTGGGCGCTGGAGCAGCGCGGCGTCGAGTTGATCGTGTCGCCGGGCATCATCGAGGTGGCCGGCCCGCGGATCTCGGTCCGCCCGGTCGCCGGCCTGTCGCTGCTGCACCTGGAGCGTCCGTCCTCCAGCGCCGGACCGCACCTGCTGAAGAGCATCTTCGACCGGGTGATGGCGCTGGTCCTGCTGGTGGTGGCCCTGCCGCTGCTGGTCGGCATCGCGCTGGCCGTCCGGCTGACCAGCTCGGGGCCGGTCCTGTTCAAGCAGCGTCGCGTGGGCCGGGGCAACGTCACGTTCACCATGATCAAGTTCCGCACCATGGTGATCGACGCCGAGGACCGGCTGATCGAGCTGACCGAGAGCAGCGACGGCAACAAGGTGCTGTTCAAGCTGCGCGCCGATCCGCGGGTGACCCGGGTGGGCAAGGTGCTGAGGCGCTACTCGCTCGACGAGCTGCCGCAGTTGCTCAACGTGCTGCGCGGTGAGATGTCGCTGGTCGGCCCACGGCCGCCGCTGGAGCGGGAGGTGGCCAGGTACGCCGCCGACGACACCCGCCGGATGCTGGTGAAACCGGGCCTGACCGGGCTGTGGCAGGTGAGCGGCCGCAGCGACCTGTCCTGGGAGGAGTCGGTCCTGCTCGACCTGCGCTACGTCGACAACTGGTCGATGACGCTGGACCTGCTGATCTTGTGGAAGACCGCACGCGCGGTGCTGAAGGGCTCCGGCGCGTACTGAGCCGGGCGGCCGTCGGGGGGACGGGCGCACGGCGGCGACATCCGTCGCCAAGGGGGACATTCGATGGAGGGGACTGGATGGCGACCAGTGAAGACGGCCGGCTGGCCGCGGAGCTCGCGGCCGCAGCCGGCGGGCTGCTGCTCGACCTGCGCGCGGCCGGAGGTTCGGGACGCACGCTGGGGGACCGGGGGGACCGGTCGGCGAACGAGCTGCTGATCCGCGGCCTGCGGGACCGTAGGCCCGGCGACGCCGTGCTGAGTGAGGAGTCGGCCGACACCGCGGCCCGGTTGTCCGCCGATCGGGTCTGGATCATCGACCCGCTCGACGGCACCCGCGAGTACGGCGAGCCGCCGCGGGCGGACTGGGCGGTGCACGTCGCACTCTGGCAACGCGGTGAACTCGTCGCCGGGGCCGTCGCGCTGCCCGCGCTGAACGTCGTGCACGGCACCGACGAGCCGGAACCGCCACCACCACGGACCGAGGGGCGGTTGCGGATCGCGGTCAGCCGGAGCCGGCCGCCGGTCCTGGTCGAGAAGCTGGCGGTCGAGCTCGACGCCGAGCTGGTGCCGATGGGCTCGGCCGGGGTGAAGGCGACGGCGGTGCTGCGCGGTGAGGTGGACGCCTACGTGCACGCGGGTGGGCAGTACGAGTGGGACTCGGCCGCGCCGGTCGCGGTGGCCCGGGCGGCCGGGTTGTTCTGCAGTCGGATCGACGGCTCGCCGTTGCGCTACAACCAGCCGGACCCGAGCCTGCCGGACCTGGTGGTCTGCCGGCCCGAGCTCGCGCAGGAGCTGCTGGCCGCGATCGCGGTGTACGAGTCGGCGGAGGGCGACCGATGAGCCCCCGGTACCAGCTGACGCAACTGGAGACGCTCGAGTCCGAGGCGATCCACATCTTCCGCGAGGTGGCGGCCGAGTTCGAGCGGCCGGTGCTGCTGTTCTCCGGCGGCAAGGACTCGATCGTGATGCTGCGGCTGGCCCAGAAGGCGTTCCACCCGGCGCGCATCCCGTTCCCGGTGCTGCACGTCGACACCGGGCACAACTTCCCCGAGGTGCTGGCGTTCCGGGACCGGCGGGCCGGTGAGCTGGGCGTTCAGTTGCTGGTGGCAAGCGTTCAGGAGGCGCTGGACCGTGGCGTCGTGCAGGCGCCGCCGGACGGGACGCGCAACCGGATCCAGACGCCGGTGCTGCTGGAGGCGCTGGACAAGCACCAGTTCACCGCCGTGTTCGGCGGCGCGCGGCGCGACGAGGACAAGGCGCGGGCCAAGGAGCGGGTGTTCTCGTTCCGCGACGAGTTCGGCCAGTGGGACCCGAAGAACCAGCGGCCCGAGCTGTGGAACCTCTACAACAGCCGGATCCACCTCGGCGAGAGCATCCGGGTGTTCCCGTTGTCGAACTGGACCGAGCTGGACGTCTGGTTGTACATCGCCCAGGAGCGGCTGGAGCTGCCGGCGATCTACTACGCGCACGAGCGTGAGGTCTTCGACCGCAACGGCATGCTCTTCGCGGCCAACGAGTACTGCGTGCCGCGGCCGAGCGAGCCCACGTTCACCGCGACGGTGCGCTACCGCACCGTCGGCGACGCCTCGCTGACGGCGGCCGTCCGCTCGGACGCGGACACCGTGCGGAAGGTGATCGACGAGGTCGCCACGACCCGGATCACCGAGCGGGGCGCCACCCGGGGCGACGACAAGTTCAGTGAGGCCGCGATGGAAGATCGCAAACGCGAAGGGTACTTCTGATCGTGGACATGCTGAGACTGGCGACGGCCGGATCCGTCGACGACGGCAAGAGCACGCTGATCGGCCGGCTGCTCTACGACACCAAGTCGGTGTTCACCGACCAGCTCGAGTCGGTCGAGCGGGCCAGCCGCGACCGCGGTGACGACTACGTCAACCTGGCACTGCTGACCGACGGCCTGCGGGCCGAGCGGGAGCAGGGCATCACCATCGACGTGGCGTACCGGTACTTCGCGACGCCGCGGCGCAAGTTCATCGTCGCCGACACCCCGGGACACGTGCAGTACACCCGCAACATGGTGACCGGGGCCTCGACCGCCGACCTGGCGCTGATCCTGGTCGACGCCCGCAAGGGGCTGCTGGAGCAGAGCCGCCGGCACGCGTTCCTGTCGACCCTGCTGCACGTGCCGCACCTGGTCCTGTGCGTCAACAAGATGGACCTGGTCGGCTACTCCGAGCAGGTGTTCGAGCGGATCCGGGCCGAGTTCACCGAGTTCGCCGCGAAGCTGGACATCGGCGACCTCACCGTGATCCCGGTGTCGGCCCTGCTCGGCGACAACCTGGTCAGCCGTTCTGCGGCGATGCCGTGGTACGAGGGCCCGAGCCTGCTGCACCACCTGGAGAACGTGCACGTGGCCAGCGACCGGAACCTGATCGACGTCCGGTTCCCGGTGCAGTACGTGATCCGGCCGCAGTCCGAGCAGTACCGCGACTACCGCGGTTACGCCGGGCAGGTGGCCGCGGGCGTGCTGAAGGCCGGTGACGAGGTGATGGTGCTGCCGTCGGGCTTCACCTCGACGATCCGCTCGATCGAGACCGCGGACGGCGAGGTGGCGGAGGCGTTCCCGTCGATGTCGGTGACGATCCGGCTGACCGACGAGCTCGACATCTCCCGCGGCGACATGATCTGCCGGGTCAACAACGCCCCGGCCGTCACCCAGGACGTCGACGCGATGGTCTGCTGGATGGACGACGCGCCGCTGCGGCCGGGGCAGAAGTTCGCAATCAAGCACACCACCCGGACGGCGCGGGCGATGGTCAAGGACCTGCAGTACCGGCTGGACGTCAACTCGCTGCACCGCGATCTCGGCGCGGAGTACCTGGGGCTGAACGACATCGGCCGGGTCCGGCTGCGCACCACCCAGCCGCTGCTGTGCGACGAGTACAAACGCAACCGGTACACCGGGGGCTTCGTCCTGATCGACGAGGCGACCCACCGCACCGTCGGCGCCGGCATGGTCAACGAGGCACGATGACGACCACCGAGCACCGGCCGGCCGACGACGCGGTGGCGTCCTCGATCCGGGTCCTGATGGTGTGTTCCAGCGGCGGTCACCTGGCCCAGCTGATGACGTTGAAGCCCTGGTGGTCGCAGCGAGACGTCTGCTGGGTGACCTTCCCGACCGAGGACGGCAAGTCGCTGCTGGCCGGCCAGCGGGCGGTGTACGCGTACCACCCGACCACCCGCAACCTGAAGAACCTGCTGCGCAACTCGCTGCTCGCCGTCCGGGTCCTGCGGCGCGAGCGGCCGGACGTGATCGTCACCACCGGAGCCGGGGTCGCGCTGCCCTTCTTCGTGCTCGGCAAGCTGGCCCGGATTCCGACCGTGTACATCGAGGTGTTCGACCGTATCGACCATCCCACCTTGACGGCCCGGCTCTGCCGGCCGTTCACCAGCAGGATGCTGGTCCAGTGGGAGGAGCAGCAGCGCCTGTACTCCGGGTCCGCGGTCGTGGGGAGGCTGTTGTGAGCGAGGACCGGTTGGACATCCTGGTCATCCTGGGCACCGACCACCACCGGTTCGACCGGCTGGTCGGCTGGCTGGACGACTTCCTCGAGCATCCGGACCACGCGGCGCTGACCGCCCTGGTTCAACTGGGCTCGACGCCGCCGCCGCGCCGGGCCAAGGGCGTCGGCATCGTCGCGTACGACGAACTGCAGCGGCTGATCCGGCATTCGACGGCCGTCGTCACGCACGGCGGCCCGGCCACCATGCTCGAGGTCCGCAAGCAGGGCCGCAAGCCGGTGGTGGTCCCGCGGGACCCGGCGCTGGGGGAGCACGTCGACCAGCACCAGCAGGAGTTCTCCCGCCGGGTGGGCAGGATGGGGCTGGTCACCCTGTGCGAGGACCGGGCGTCCTTCGCCGCGGCGCTGGCCGCCGTGCTGGCCGATCCCGAGGCCCACACGGTGTCGGCCGAGGAGAACCATCGTGACGGTCTGCGGCTGGCGGCGGCGGTCGACCGGACCGGGCGGATCATCGACGGGCTCGGCCTGCGCCGGGCCCGTCGTCGGCTGGCCAAGTCCTGAGAACGCCGGAAACCCTGTGAAAACAAGCGTTTGCGCACAGCGGCCAGGGCTGGGGTGTGATGTAAAGAACGCGTTTGCTGTCCGACGAGAGCCAGACTGAATGGCTGCTTCGGGGCCCCGATAACCGGTCGAGCTCCACACAGGGTCACCGATCGGGTCGTTATCGAGCTGTGATGTAACCCTGGGTGAGGCGGCTACCGTCGGTGATGTTAAGACCGCGGTGCGCCGCCTTGAGGTCCTCGCGCGAACCTGCGTAAGCTCACCGCGCCTGGACCGGCCTGGGGACGGCCAAGCAGACCACCTGTCGCCGGCCAGCAACGCCGAGTTCCGCCCTCCGGGCCGGTGACCTACCTACCACCCAGCACCAGAGGGCGGAAGTGGGGGAACCACAGGTTCCTCGGATCGCCGGGCGCCCCTCGCCGGTGATCCTGGGGCGAAGCCGCGCACGGCGGCCGGGTACTTCTTCCGACCCGAGCCCGACAGCTAACCTCACAGGCGTGCAGGAAGGATCCCCCCTCATGCGGGACAACCCCTCCCGTAGGCATGGCCGGCACCGGTCTGCCGTTCCCTCCGACGCACTGAACGAACCGGTCGCCAAGGCCGGCCGCAGGGCCCTGATTCCGATCCTGGCGGCCGGCGCGCTCGTGCTGACCACCGCCGGAGTCGGCGTCGCGGCGCTCGACTCCGACGAGCCGGCACCCGCCCCGGTGACGGTCACCGCCGCCGCGGACGCCTACGTGTCCACCAAGTCCGCGACCCAGCGGCACGGCTGGTCCACCCGGCTCGTCGTCAAGCTGAACGAGTCCACCAGCTACCTCCGGTACGCCGCACCGGCTGTTGCCGACGGCTACGACCGCAAGGCCACCCTGGTCCTCACCCGGCTGACCACCGGCAACCCGAGCACGATCAAGGTCTCCGCCGCCCCCGGCGGCTGGACCGAGGCGGTCACCGCCGCCACTGCTCCCGCGCCGGGCGCCCCGATCGCTGCGGCCGCCGACGACGGCCGGTCCCGCGAGTTGCGCATCGACGTGTCCGCGGGCGTGACCCGGAGCGGGTCGCTGGACCTGGCCCTGACCCAGGCGGCCGGCCGCGGTGGCACGGTCTTCGGTTCCCGGGAGTCCGGCACCGCCCAGACGAAGCTGGAGATCAGCTACCTGCCGGGTGGCTCGACCCCGCCCGTACCGTCGACGCCCACCTCGGCGCCGACCACGACCGCGCCGACGGTCAGTCCGACGGTGACGGCCACCCGGCCGACCACGACGACGCCACGGCCCACCGCCAGCAAGCCGACGGCGACGCCCACGACGACGCCCACGACGACAAAGCCGACGCCCACGCCGACCACGCCGACGCCGACCGCGCCGCCCACCAGCGGCCCCGGCTGCACGGTCTCCGCGCTGTTGGTGCCGTCCTGCGGCGCCTGGTGGGGTGCGGCGGCGAACCCGCTGGGTTCGGAGAGCTGGGACCAGGCGCTGTCGACGTTCGAGGCGACCACCGGCCGTACGGTCGACATCGCGCACTACTACAACTCGAGCCCGAAGCTGTTTCCGACGGCCGAGATGATCAAGCGGGCCCGCGAACCCGGCAAGAAGCGCATGCTGCTGCTGAACTGGAAGCCGGAGATGGGCCGGACCTGGGCCCAGGTCGCCGCCGGTGACCCGGAGGTCGACAAGGCGATCGACGCCGAGGCGCGGTACCTGAAGTCGACGTTCCCGGAGAAGTTCTTCCTCGGCATCCACCACGAGCCGGAGGAAGAGGTCAGGCCGGCCGCCGGCTCGGGCTACACGGCCAAGGACTACCGGGCGATGTACCGGCACGTGGTCCAGCGGCTGCGTGCGAACGGCGTCACCAACGCCGTCTTCGTGATGAACTACATGGGCACTCCGCACTGGGGTTCGCAGCCCTGGTTCGAGGACCTCTACCCCGGTGACGACGTGGTCGACTGGATCGCGGAGGACCCGTACATCTTCGGCGACGACGCGAACTGGTGGGGTCCGTTCACCACCGGCGTCAACCGCAAGGACACCTACACCAATCCCGGCTGGCCGGGCTTCTACACCTGGGCGACCACCAAGCACCCGGGCAAGCCGATCATGCTGGGCGAGTGGGGCGTCGACGAGCAGACCATGCTCGGCATGAGCAAGGCCGACGTGCTGCGCACGGTGCAGGACGGCCTGCGCAAGATGCCGCAGGTCAAGGCGCTGGTGTACTGGAACGAGTCGACCTTCCACACCGTCGGCACGACCAGGCTCGACTCGTCGCCGGCCAGCCTGGCCGCCGCGCGGGAGATCGCGAACACCGGGCTGCTCGCCCGTCAGCTGAAGTAGCAGGCCCGAGGGCACGGCCGGCGCCGGCTGTGCCCACGCAGAGACATCGAGGCCCTCGTCCGGGTAGTGCGCGATCGCACCACCCGGCGAGGGCTTCGTCGGTGGTGGCTCAGACCTTTTCGAGCACCAGGATCAGCGCCATCCCGAAGAAGCTGAGCCGGGAGCGCTCGATGCCGTCGGTGAGCGGGCGGATCCGGCCGCCCAGACCGGACCGGTCGAACGGCGGCATGATGTAGTCCACGCCGACCAGCCGGAACCCCTGGGCCTCGATCTGCCGGGACAGCCCACGCACGGTGAACGACCGGGCGTCGGCCAGCCGCCGGTGCAACGGCACGATCCACGGCAGGAACGGCCCGTACCGCGGCGGCCGGCGCTTGCCGAGCACGAAGAAGCCGTGCGTCTCGAACGGGAACCACCGGTTCGGCGAGGTGATCAGGAACCGGCCGCCGGGCACCAGTACCCGGTGGATCTCCGCCAGCGAGGCGTCCAGGTCCCGGACGTGCTCGAGCACCTCGATCGTGGTGACCACGTCGAACGACGCGTCCGGCAGGTCGAGCTGCTCG
Source organism: Kribbella flavida DSM 17836 (assembly GCF_000024345.1). Lineage (NCBI taxonomy): Bacteria > Bacillati > Actinomycetota > Actinomycetes > Propionibacteriales > Kribbellaceae > Kribbella > Kribbella flavida. Next base: position 2,872,024 of record NC_013729.1, read on the forward strand.
GCCGGCATCTGCCGGATCACCAGCTTGCCCGCCAGCTCGGTTCCCGCCACCTCCGACCGGAAGACGGCCAGCCGTTCCGGCTCGACGTCGACCGCGGTGACGTGGTCGAACCCGGCGGCGAGCCGACGGGTGTAGGTGCCGTCGCCGCAGCCGACGTCCAGCAGCCGGCCGCCCGACAGTTCGGTCAGGCCGGCGAGCGCGGTGATGCGCTTCTCGACGCCGCGGTCGCCCTTGTTGCTCCGGTGGGCACCCAGGCCCAGCGCACGTGTCATGACAGTTTCCCCCACCCCGATACCACAGCCCCCCACAGGCTGGTGCTTCACCCTAGCGATCCAGTCCTGCGCTGACAACGGTCCCGACCCCCCACCGGGCGGCGTGGGCAGTAGCATCAGGTGATGAGCGCGCAACGCCCCAACGGGGCGTGGGGCCGGGCCCGCTGGCGGACTGTCGTGGTGGGCTGTGCGGTGATGACGGCGGTCGCCCTGGTGAGTTGCGGCCTGGTGTCCGACGCCGAGGACCCGCCTCCCGTACCGCGGGTGACGACGACACCGCGGGCGGTTCCGACCACCGCTTGCACCGTGTCCGCGCTGCTGGTGCCGTCGTGCGGCGCCTGGTTCGGTGTCGCGGCGAACCCGCTGGGTGACGAGTCGTGGGACGAGGCGTTGCCGGCGTTCGAGAAGGTGCTCGGCCGCCCGGTCGACATCGCCCACTACTACAACTCGAGCCCGAAGCTGTTCCCGGCCGAGGACATGGTCCGGCGGGCCAGGGAGCCGGGCAAGAAGCGCCTGCTGCTGCTGAACTGGAAGCCCGAGATGGGCCGGACCTGGGCCGAGGTCGCTGCCGGTGACCCGGAGGTGGACGCCGCGATCGACGCGCAGGCGCAGTACCTGCGGACGACGTTCCCGGAGCGGTTCTTCCTGACCATCCACCACGAGCCGGAGGAGGAGGTCGAGCCGGCCGCCGGGTCGGGCTTCACCGCCAAGGACTACGCGGCGATGTACCGGCGGGTGGCGCTGCGGCTGAAGGCCAAGGGCGTGACGAACGCGGTGCTCGTGATGACGTACCGCGGCGCGCCGCACTGGGGTGCCCAGCCGTGGTTCGAGGATCTCTATCCCGGCGACGACGTGGTGGACTGGATCGCCGAGGACCCCTACATCTTCGGGCCCGACCCGGAGTACTCCGGCGGGATCGGGCAGGCGGTGAACCGCACCCAGCGCAAGTACCCGCAGTGGCCCGGCTTCTACACCTGGGCGACCACCAAGCACCCGGGCAAACCGATCATGCTGGCCGAGTGGGGCGTCAGCCGCAATCTCGGCGAGGTGACCCGCAGTGCGGTGTTCGCGACGATGCCGGACCAGCTCGCCGCCTATCCGCAGGTGAAGGCGCTGGTGTACTGGCACGAGACCGACTTCGGCGACATCGGGGCCACTCGGCTCAAGGCCGGCGACCCTTCCGTTAGTGCCCTGCGGACCGCGCTGCAGTCCCCGCGGCTCAAGCCGCCCGCTGTCCCCAACTGAGCGGCGCGGCGGCTAGCGCAGGGTGATCAGCAGGTGCCGGCGGCCGACGGCGACGGCCGTCACCCAGTTCGGTGCCGGGACGCCGTTCTCGACCGACACCGGTCCGGGCTTGCTGCGGTCGGCACGGTCACCGCTGGCGAGCTGGCCGCGCCCGTTCGCGCCCCAGGTGAGGATGGTGCCGTTCTGCAGGACCGCCACGCTGTAGCTCTCACCGGCGAAGACATGCTTGACGGCCAGCAGCTTCGGCTCGTCGCCGCGGCCCCGCACGGGGCTCGCGAACGGCTGCACCTTGACCGTGCCGTTGCCGAGCTGCCCGGCGTTGTTGTGGCCCCAGCCGACCACCGAGCCGTCCTTGAGCAACGCCAGCGTGTACTTCTCCGCCGACGAGATCTCGGTGGCGCCGGTGAGCGGTTGACCCGGCCCGATCAGGACCGGAGCGGGAAAGTTGCGCTTGACCCCGGTGCCGTCGCCGAGCTGGTTGACGTCGTTGCGGCCCCAGGTCATCACCCGGCCGTCGCCGAGCAGCGCGACCGAGTGCTGCCCGCCGATGGCGATCGCGCGCACGTTGCCGAGCGGGACCTTGCCCTGGCCGGTGATCGCGACCGGCAACTTCGCGACCGGCGGAGCCGACGTGCCGAGCTGACCGAAGGTGTTGTCGCCCCAGCCCAGCACGGTGCCGCGATCGGTCAGCGCCAGCTCGCTGCCGCCGTCGACCGAGATCGCCCGGACGCCGGTCAGCGGACCGGTGCCGCTCGGATTCAGCACGACGCTCGGCGTGGTCGGGTTCGCGGTGGTGTCGGCGTTGCCGCGCTGACCCGAGTTCGCCCGGCCCCAGACCACCACCGTGCCGTCCTTGCGCAGGGCAACCGACGTGTTGGAGTCGGCCGCGATGTCGACGACGCCGGTCAGCGCGCCCGGCGTGTTGTCCGGTGCGCGGACCGGCAGCGGGACCACCGAGGCCGCGCGGGTGCCGGTGCCGAGCTGGCCGTCGTCGTTGGCTCCCCACGCCAGCACCCGGCCGTCGTTCAGCAGGGCCAGCGAGTGCTGCTCGCCCGCGGCCAAGGCCACCACGCCGACCAGGTTCGCCCCGGTGCGGTCCACCACCGGGCCGAAGCTGGTCCGGATCCCGGTCGGTGCGGACCGGCCCAGCTGGCCGGCGTCGGAGAACCCGGTCGACAGCACCAGGCCACCGGTGTTCGACGGCCCGGCGGCGGTCGGTGCGGCCAAGGGCTGGGCTTTCGCGCAGGCGCCGATCCCGGCGGCCGCCGTCAGCGCGACGACGAGCAGGACGGGACGGTGCAGCGCTCGGGGACCGAGCGCCCGCAGGACGGGGCGGAACGTCTTCACAGGGGTACCGGCTTCGTGTCGTCTCCGGCAGGCAGCACACCGGCCGGGTCGGGGTGACGACGGCGCCGCAGCATCGCGGTGAACGCCGTCAGGGCGAGGTGGTCGCGCAGCTTCCACAGCGCGGTCAGGTAGCCGACGGCCCCCGCCGCCAGCACGGCCACGAGCATCCCGTCGGAGGGGTCCGCGACCAGGTTCAGGAGCAGTGGCGGTACGGCGAAGCAGGCCAGCGCCAAGCCGCCGACCGATACCGACAGGCGGCTGAACGGCAGCCAGTGCAGGGTGGCCGAGACCTGGATCATGCCGAGCACGTTGCGCACCACGATCGCCGCCGCCCACGCGACCGCCGCACCGACCATGCCGATGCGCGGGATCAGGAGCAGGTTCAGGACCAGGTTGACGCCGAGCGCGACCAGCGCGTTGACCAGGCTCAGCCCGCTCCGGCCGGCCATCAGCAGGATCAGGTCCACCGGACCGCCCGCGGCAGCCAGCAGCGCGGCCACGGCCAGCACGACGACCACGTCGTCGCCGGCCCGGTACGCCGTACCGCCGAACACGTGCAGCAGGAACGGCGCCAGCGCCAGGCAGGCCAGGAAGAACGGCCACGTCAGCGCCATCGTCCACGCGGTGACGGTCTGGAACACCCGCTTGGTCTCCCGGCCGTCCCCGGCGGACAGCAACGCACTGGTGTGCGGAGCCGCGACCTGCTGGATCGCTTGGGCACCGAGCTGGCCGATCACGAACAGCCGGGTGGCGACGGTGTAGACCGCCGCCTCGGCCGGTGAGCGCAGTGCGGCGACGAGCACGATGTCGGCTCGTTGCAAGATGCTCTGGCTGATCCGTGAGATCACCCGCGGCCAGGTGTAGGCGGCGTACTCGCGCCAGAGCGCCGTACGCGCCGACGGCGGCCGGCCCGGCCCGCTGCGGGCGACCAGACGCCGCTCGATCAGCAGGAACCAGCCGATCGCGGCAAGCGTGGCTACGACGTACGGGAGGGCCCAGGCCAGCGTCAGGCCACCGAGCCCGGCGCCGGCCGCGACCGCGACGCCGACGCAGCCGACCTGCAGCAGCGCCCGGCCGATCTTGTCCACCAGCACGGTCGGCCGGATCGCGGTGAGCCCGCGGGTGGCGGACAGCACGGTGTTCGTCACCGCCGCGAGCGGGATGCAGACGGCCAGGACGGCGACCGCCCGGCTGCCTCCGGCCGCGCTGCCGTCACCCAGAACGACGTCCGCCGCCTGACCGCGCAGGACCAGCAGGACCACGCCGAGCAGGCCGCCGCCGAGCAGGGACACCAGCGCGGCCATCCGGACGGTGGTGCGGGCGTCGGCCAGCCGGTCCTCGACCAGGAAGTGCGGAAGGAACTTCGACAGCGACACGTCCGAGCCGAGTTCGGCGATCGCCGCGACGATCAGGAACACCGCGGTCAGCGCGAACAGGCCGCCGGCCACGGTGGCGTCGGTGCCGCGGGTCACCACCCAGGTGAGCAGCAGGGTGAGCACCGCGCCGCCGGCGGCTCCGACCAGGTTGGCGGAGCCGCCGCGGGCGATCTTCGCCAGGCTGGCCGGGTGGGGACCCGTCGTGCCGGTGAGCGGAAGGGCCACTACACCGTTCTCCGTGTGCTGGCGTACCCGGCCTTCTCGCCGGTCTTCTCACCGGCCGGCTGATCCTCGACCACCCTCCGGTCCTCCAGCACGGGCATCTCCTCCGTCCGCTCGTCCGCCGCCGCCACCGCGGGCGCCGCTACCACCGGCGCCGCCACCGGTTGCGGTACGGCGTCCGCGACGGCCGGGACCGGGTCGACCTGGTCGTGCGCAGGCTCGTCCCCGGTGCGGCCGCGATGCAGCAGACCGGACCGGACCGGCTGGTCGACCACGACGCCGACCAGGCGCGCGCCGCCGCGGGTGACGGCCTCGGCCGCGTGCTGGAGATCGGCCGCGGTGGTCTGCCGGAGGCTGACCAGGATGATCACGTCGGTGCACAGGTCCGCCAGCGTGAGCGCCTCGGGTGCCGATGCGATCGGGCCGGCCACCAGGACCCAGTGGGAGTCCGGCGCCAGGCCCTCGAGGAACGACCGCATCTGCGGGGACGCCAGCTTGTCGACGGAGCTGGAGTACCGCGGGCCGACCGGCACGAACCGCAGATTTTCCTGGTACTGCGTCGCCACCTCGTCCGGGTCCGCGTCCTCGTTCAGCACCTCCGCGACGCCGTCCGCGTCGGCCAGTCCGGTCGCCCGGGTCAGATCACCGTCGGTGTCGACGAGCGTGACGGTCTGGTCGGCCCGGGCGAGGGCGGCCGCGAGCGCCAGGGGAGTGGTGGTGTGCGGACCGGCCGCACCGGCCGGTACGAGCAGGACCGCTCCGCCGTCCGGACTGGCGACGCCGAGCATGCTGCGCAGCAGCCGGGCACCGTCGGGCAGGTCCGCGGCCGCGTCGCTGAGCAGCGCTTCCGCTCGTTCGCCGGAGGTCGACTCGACCGTGCTGAGCACCGGGTAGCCGACGGCCTTGACGTCGTCGACGGTCCGCAGCGTGCGGTCGTTGAGCGACCGCACGATCGCCAGCACCAACCCGAGCAGGAGGCCGATCGCAGCGCCCGCGACCGGCAGGATCCAGCTCGGCAAGCCGGCTGTTCCGGTCGGCAGCGCGGCCGGCGACAGCACCTGGCCGGGATCGCCCTGGAACAGCCGCAGGTCGCTGATCTGGGCCTCCAGCTTCGACGCTTCCGCGGTCGCCGTCGTCACCCGCTGCTCGGCGAGCACCCGGGCCGGCGAGCCGGCGGAGGTCTTGGCCAGCGCGGCCAGGTTGCGCTGCAGCGCCGACTGGTTGGCGGTCCGGGCCTTGGTGAGGTTGTTGATCTGGGCCTGGACCGACTGCGCCGCCCGGCGCTCGCGGGCGATGAGGTACGCGTTCGCGAACGCGTTCGCCCCGTTGCGCGCGGCGGCCGGCGTGATGTCGGTGTAGGCCACCTCGAGCACCTGCGAGTTCGGCGGGGTGGTCACCGCCAGCTGCTCGACCAGCGCCGCGACCGACGCGCTGCTGCGCAGGGACGACTTGGCGATCTGCGCGACCGCGTCGGAGCTGACCAGCTGCGCCTCGGTGCCCAGGTTGGCCAGGTTCTGTCCACGGGTCCCCGGCGCGTACGGGTTGCCGTCGGCCGGCTCGACCAGGACGGTCGCCGTCGCGGTGTAGGTGGCCGGTTGCTGGCGGGCGCCGAGAAAGCCCAGCCCCGTGCCGACGGCCAGCAGCAGCGCGATCACCGGCAGCCGGCGTGCGAGCCCCGACCAGGTGAACCTGCTGCCCTGTACGGCGCCTGTCGTCTCCGTCGTGCCACTCATATTCCCCGCCCTCTCGCATTCGCCCATGACAACGCTCTGTCCGCCGGGACGACCCCAGATGCGATCGCCAGCGCGAGGTACCCGCGCTTCTCACCAGGTGCCAGCCGGAGCGCCCGCAGGGCCCACCGGGAGGAGTCCGACCGCCGCTGCAGCGCGGCGTACGCCACGGCCTTCTGGCCGTAGATCCGGGCCAGCCCGCGCGGACTGTCCCGGATCACCGCGTGCTTGTCGACCATGTAGTCCAGCGCGTCGATGATCACCGCCCAGCGGGTGGTGAAGAAGGAGCCCGGGTGCCACAGCACCTCGACCAGCGGCTTGCTCACCACGGCCACCTTCTCGGCGGCCAGCGCGCGCAGCATCCAGTCGTAGTCCTCGGCGTACCCGCCGGGCAGGTCCTCGTCGACCCAGCCGATCCGGTCGAACGCCGCCCGGCTCACCACGACCGTGGACGGATGGGCCTCCATCACCCGGCGGCGGGCCAGCTCGGCCACCGTGACGTCGGCCGGCGTCGGCACCCGCACGTGGGTCTGGTCGCCGATGGTGATCTGGATGCCGCAGACCGACAGCCCGGCCCCGGCGGTGGTCATCATCGCCACCTGCGTGCTGAGCTTGTCCGGCCGCCAGCTGTCGTCGTCGTCGCAGAACGCCAGCAGTTCGCCGTTCGAAGCGGTCACGCCGCTGTTGCGGGCGCCGGCCAGGCCGGGTGTCCGGGAGTTGGTCACGACCAGGACCCGCCGCCCACCGGCCCGGCCGGTCAGCGGCAGGTCGGCGGCCAGCCCGGTCTCGGGTTCGCTCTGGTCGTACACGATGACCAGCTCGACCGGCCCAGGATAGTCCTGGGCGGCGATCGACCCGAGCGCCTTGCGGAGCAGCTCCGGCCGGTTCCGGGTGGCGACCACGACGCTCACGGTGGGGGTCGCGGCCCCGGACGCTACGGGGTCTGGGCTCATCAGATGCTCCTTCTCAGCACTGCGGGCACGAGGCGGCCGGGCCTGGTCAGCAGGACGACGCCTTGAACGGTCGCGCCGACCTGGCCGGCGCGGTGCACTGCTTCGGCCAGCGCTCGCTGCCGGGTCCGCGGGGTGACGACCAGGACGACGTGGCCGGCCAGGGCGGCGAGCACCGAGCCGGGCTCGCTGGTGATGCCGCCGCCGGTCACCAGCACGGTGCTCGTGCGGGAGCGCCGGTTCGCGGCCGGCACGGTGTCGGCGGGCAGCACGCTCTGGTCGATCACCCAGGCCCGCCGTCCGTGGTGCCGCAGCGCGGCGGACAGTTCGTCGGCCGCGGCCCGTTCGAGCTCGCCCGGCGGCCGGTCCGGTGGGGTGATCAGCACAGTGCCGGCGCCCATGCCGAGCACGCCGGTGGTGATCGGGTCCCAGCTCCTCGTACGGTTCCCGTCCGGATCGTGCAGCCGGAGCTTGACCACTGTGCCGCCGGGCACCAGCCGGGTCAGGTCGGAGGCGGTGCCCAGCCGGGACGACCGGATCGCTGCCAGCAGCAGACCGGCCAGGCCGCCGATCAGCAACCCGGTCACCGGCGGCACCAGCGGGTTGATCCGCTCGGCGGCGGTGGTGCCACCGACCCGGAGCACCTGTCCGGGGTAGGCGCTGGTCACCCGGACCTGCCGGGACTCGGTCTGCCGGGCGGCGATCTGGGCCGCGATCGCCTGCCGGGTGGCGCGTTGCTCGGCCACCTTCGCGGCGGTGCTCCGGCCGGTGATGAGCGTCTCGTCGAGCCGCGCGTTCAGCGTCGCGATCTGCTGGCCGATCAGCTCCACCCGGTCGTCGCGGCGGGCCTCGAACTCGTCGCGGCGCAGCTGCAGGTACGTCGCGGTCATCGCCGTCGCGCCCTTCTCCGCCGCCCGCCGGTCGGTGGACCGGTAGGTGATCTTGAGGACCTTCGTGGTCGGCACCGCCGCGATGTGCAGCTTGGTCCGGATGTTCCGCTCGCCGGTCGCCTGCCGGGCCGCTTCGAGCACGGGGGCCGACACCAGCCGGGCGGCCTCGGTGTCGATGGTGAACCACTTGGCCCCTTCCTCGCCCTCGCGGGCCAGGTACAGCGGCGCGTCGGCCACCAGTACGGCCGAGGTGGAGGAGTAGACCCGCGGGGTGCGAACCGTCCACAGCACGCCGGCAATCGCGCCGACCAGCGCGCAGACGGCCACCGCCACCGTGCCCCGGCGCATCGCGCGCAGGTAGGCGGACAGCTCGATGGCGTCGTCGCGCGCCGGCCGGCCGGGCTTCACAGCCGCCAGCTCGGTGTAACCCCGAGCATCGGGGTCAGCTCGGCATCGGAGTCCTCGAAACGCCGCAGCAGCGCCGTCCGCAGCGCGTCGTCCATCGGTGCGCTGGGACGCGCGTTGGCCTGCTCGACCTTGACCGGGTCGTGCACCGGCAGTCCCAGCCACTGCTGCAGCCGGGCGAACTGCTCGACCGGCTCGGCGAAGAACCGGTTCGCGTCGATCACGAAAACCTGCTCGGTCGACAGCGCCTGCTGCAGCCGGACGATCTGCTCGGCGTACCGGCCGCGGCCGACGTACGCGTGGTGGCGGTGGTGGAAGCTCTCGTACGACGGGTCGGCGCGCATCCGCTCGACCTCACCGGCGAGCCGCTGGTCCTCCAGCGCCAGGGCGGTCGCGAAGTCCTCGGTCTCGAAGCCGCGGGCACGCTCGTGCTTGTACGCCGAGAACGCGCGCTCGACCGGGTCCCGGACCAGCGTCACCACCTTGACGTCCGGCAGGTGCCGGGCGATCCGCTCGGCCGCCAGCGGGTGGAACATGTAGTAGCCGCTGCTGTCGAACGTCATCGGCCGGCCGGTCCGCCGGGTCCGGGCTGCCGCCACCGGGGCGACCGGAAAGTGCCCGCGGTACCAGGACCACGGGTGGTGGTAGCCGACGTCGAAGTAGCCGATGCCCTTGTGGAACAGGGGCCGCACGATCGCCGGGTGGTCCACCAGCAGCCGGTAGAGCGTCGTCGTCCCGCACCGCTGCGCGCCCGCGACGATCAGGTCCGGCAGCAGCCGCACGCCCGCGGTCGCCCGGCCGACGGCGCGGGTCGCGCTGCGGACCGCGTGCTGCGCGCCGTCCGGCACGATGTCCCGGGTGGACCGCAGCACGGCGGTACGCCGTGCGGTCAGGCCGGCTTTGACGGTCGTCATCGGGTGGCTCCCTTCGGCGCCGCGGCGGTGAGCCGTCGGCTGTGCCGGGTCAGTGCGTCGAGCACGGTCTGAGTCGTCGGGCGCAGAACCGCACCCTGCGGGTCCTGACTTCCGATCAGGTACCGGGCGGAGAGCGAGGCGAGGTAGAGCACGCCGAGCAGTTCCTGCGCTGCGGGCGGCCAGGCAGGATGGCGCGGGTACGGACCGGCCAACGCGGTGTCGATCACCTGGCCGGAGAACCCTGCGGCCCGGGCGCTGGTGTGCAGCACGTAGTGCACCCGGTCCAGCCCGGCCGGTACGCCGGTCGCGAACCGCTCCCAGTCCCACAACTGCAGCCGGGTCCCGCGCAGGCTGAGGTTCCACGGTGCGAAGTCCCCGTGCCAGGCGGTCAGCCGAACGAGCTCGTCACCGCGACTCTGCTCGATCCGGTCCAGCGCGTCGGTGTAGTCCGCACGCTGGCCGTCGTCCTCGATCAGCTCCGTGGTGCCCCGCAGCTCCCGCCAGTACGTCGTGACGCCGAGTGCGGCTGAGCCTTCGTCGTACCGGTCGTACAACTCGTCCAGCGGCGCCAACGGTGGTTGCAGCAGCGACCCGGCACCGGGCCGGAACCTGGTGTCCAGCGCGGAGATCACCAGCAGTTCGAGGTCGTGCCAACTGCCCAGGTGGAGCAGGGCCGGAATCTCCAGCAGCCGCCACTCCGCCTTGGCCAGCTCGGCGAGGGCAGCACCTTCCTGCCGGACCAGGCGGGCGGTCAGGGCGCAGTCGCCCACCTTCACGTACGCGATGCAGCGTCCCCGCTCGTCGAAGACCTGCAGGATCGGCTTCTGGTTGGCTCGCAGGGACCCGACGCCGAGGCCGACCACGACCTCGGTCCCGAGCACGCCGGACAGGTGCTGCTCGATCGAGTCGCCGGCACCGGCGCGCGGCGTGATCCGGATGCGGTCGGCCAGCAGACCCTCCGCCCCGGCCCGGAGCGCGACCGAACCGATCGACCGGACGACGCGCTCCTTGCCCGACAGCGCCCGGCTGAACCGGCGCAGCCCGCTCGCGGCGGCGGCCGGACGACCGGCCGGCACCAGCAGCCGAGGGGCCGAACCGGACGGCACGAAAATCAGGTCCTGGCCGGTCCCGGCCTGCCGCCGGGCCCGCAGCAGCTCGACGTCGTGGCCGGGCCAGAGCCGCCCCACCGCGCCGAGCAGGCGATCCGTGGTCAGACCCGCGGTGCCGGTCATGGCGAGCTCACCGCCGGTGCGCTCCGGCGGTCGTCCTGGCGGTCGTCCTGGGCGTCGCGGTCGGTGCGCCACATCAGGCCCAGCGCGATCATCAGCGTGAACAGCGGCGCGCCGAGCGTGTCGTACACCAGGATCTCGATCAGGAAGAAGATCAGCACCGCGAGGCCGATCATGGTGACCGGTTCCCGGCTGCGCACGTGCCGCGCGAACCGGACCAGGAAGAACGCCAGGAACAGCGCGGTCCCGAGCAGGCCCTGGGTGAACACGACCAGCCACAGGTGCCCCTGGGTCCCGAACGGCGGCACGGCGCAGGCCGGGCAGCCCAGCGTCGCCCCGCCCGCGATCGAGCCGAAGCTGCCCTCGACGTCGCGGGTGTTGCCGAAGCCGACCAGCGGCGAGCCCTTCACGGTCGACTCGATCGTCTTGAGGGCGAGCTCGCTGCGGCGGTCGTTGCTGTGCTGGTTGGCGAGCCGCTCGCCGATCATCGTCGGCAGCGGCGAGAGCAGTGCGGCCACCACCGCCACCACCGCGACCGGCGCCAGCCAGGCGACGGCGTTGAAGCCGCGCAGCCGGATCACCTGGACGACGGCGTACAGGGCGCCGACGACGAGCACGGCCCACAGCCCGCGGTTCAGCGAGTACACGACCGGCACCGCGGCGACCACCAGCACCGGCCAGCCGGCGATCCGCCGCCAGCCCGCGTCCCGCCCGAACCAGCCGTACAGGAAGAACGGCAGGTAGAAGGACAGGTTCGCGCCCCACGAGTTCGCGTAGGCGAACGGCGCCCGCGGCCGCGGCTGGTCGAAACCGAGCACGTTCTGGATGTCGGCCGTGGCCGGGTGGATCAGTGCCTGCAGGAAGCGGTTCGTCGCGATCGGATCCGGCAGCAGCAGCTCGAGCGCCGAGGTGAACTCGAGGTTCGGTGCGAGCACGCCGAGCAGCCCGCCGAAGGCCGTCACCACGAACATGTAGCCGAGCAGCCGGACGACCTTGCCGGTCGGCAGCTCGGACCTGTCGGTGTTGCCGACGTAGAGCAGAACGATCGTGACCGCGGCGTACCAGCAGAGCCGGTAGCCGTAGGTGAGCAGCGTGCCACCGAGCGGCCCGGTGTTGCTGAACGGCGCATCGGTGGTCAGCATCGTGGCGCTCACCAGCACGACCGCCAGGAAGCCGATCCACCAGCCGAAGCCGCGCGGCGCGACCACGGTGCGGCGGCTGATCAGCGCCCACGCCATCGGCACGGCGGCCAGGAAGAAGACGAACTCGGTGATCCCGAGCACCCACCAGAGCGGGAAGCCGAGGAACAGCACCGACAGCGGCCAGCCGGCCGACCAGCGGCGGCGCTGCCGGGGCACGCCGACAGCGCCGACGGCCCCACCCGCGGCGACATGACGTGACGACAACTGGATTCCCCCACCCGTGGTCCCGAGCCCAGCGACCCCGGCCCCCCGGCCAAGCTGGTGCTCTCCCCAGCTGAGGATAGGCGCAGGAGAACGGATCGCCAATGACCGGTGACGTTTTCGGCACCTGTCCGTGACGAACCGGGGGTCCGCGATCGGCCACCACGCCCGCGGATCGGTCACGCACAGTGGCGGCCGGTGGCCTGATGTCGACTTCCGGCCGCGCGCCGGGCCATTTGCGGCCGAGGTACTGCGGCAACCGGCGCGAGGGTGTTAACTGTGCGTTCAAGGGGACCTGGAGCGCCGGGGGGTGTGCCAGGCAAGGGTGTGCCCGGCAACCGCGTGTGCGCGGGCCGGGCGGGGGAGGAAAGCGTGCGCAAGCCCTATTTCTGTGTGCTCATGGCGTTGCTGACGGCGTTGACCGGCTGTCTGGTGGTGCTGGCCCCGGCGGCCAACGCCGTCCAGGTGAGCCAGGACCGGCTGGTCACCGACGACCCGGCGAACTGGACGCCGAACGTGCTGGACGGGTCGGTCAAGACGATCCAGCAGTTCGGCAACCGGATCCTGATCGGCGGCGAGTTCACCCAGGTCCAGTCCCGCGACGGCGCGACGACGTACGCCCGGACGAACCTGGCCGCCTTCAACGCCACCACCGGCGAGATCGACGCCACCTTCGCGCCGAACCCGGACGGCGAGGTGACCACGATCATCCCGGCCGGCGACGGCAGCAGCGCGTTCGTGGCCGGCTACTTCAACAACATCAGCGGCGGCGGGTCGCCGAGCGTCGCCCGGATCGACGTCACCACCGGCGCCCGGGTGGCCGGCTTCCACTTCCCGCGGATCGACGGCCGGGTCCGGGACCTGCGGCTGTCGAACGGCCGGCTGTGGATCGCCGGTCTGTTCAGCACGGTGGAAGGACGTCCGCAGGCCGGGCTGGCCACGGTCAATCCGGCCACCGGCGCCTACGACCCGTTCATGGCACTGCAGATCGCCGGCCTGCACAACGGCGGCGTCACCAGCGTGCTGAAGATCGACGTCACGCCGGACGGCAGCCAGTTGGTGGCCATCGGCAACTTCGACACGATCCAGGGCGTCAAGCACCACCAGGTCTTCATGCTGAACCTCACCGGCACGAGCGCAACGGTGGAGAACTGGCAGACGAACTTCTACAACTCCGCCTGCTCGAGCTCCTTCCAGACCTACATGCGCGATCTCGACATCGCGCCGGACGGTTCCTACTTCGTCATCTCCACCACCGGCGCGTACGGCGGATCACTGTCCGCCTGCGACTCGACCGCCCGCTGGAACACCGGCGCCCGCGGCTCGGACCTGAAGGCGAAGTGGATCAACAACACCGGCGGTGACACCACCTACGCGGTCGCGATCACCGGTTCGGTCGTCTACACCGGCGGGCACGCCCGCTGGCAGAACAACCCGTTCAGCGGCGACTCGGCCGGCCAGGGCGCGGTGGCGCGTCCGGGCATCGCCGCGCTCGACCCGGTCAACGGCCTGCCGCTGTCGTGGAACCCGACCCGGGAGCGCGGGGTCGGGGTCTTCGACCTGCTCGCCACCCCGGCCGGGCTGTGGGTCGGCTCGGACACCGACCGGATCGGCAACTTCGAGTACCACGCCAAGATCGCGTTCTTCCCGCTCACCGGTGCGGTCATCGCGCCGAACAACACCCCGACGCTGCCGAACGACCTGTACATCGCGGGCCGCCGCAAGCAGCAGCTGCTGTCGGTCACCTGGGACAACACGCTGGGCCGGTCGTCGTTCAACGGGACCACCGCGACCGCTGTCGGCTCGGTCCCGAACGGGGGCCTCACCTGGGGCAACAACCGCGGCGCCTTCATGCTCAACGGCCAGCTGTACGCCGGCTGGTCCAACGGCGCTTTCGACCGGCGCAGCTTCGACGGCAGCACCTTCGGCGCCGCGACCCCGGTGAACACCGGAGACCTGCTGACGACCATGTCCACCTGGCACGGCGAGGTGCAGAACATCACCGGCATGTTCTTCGACTCCGGCCGGATCTACTACACCCGCTCGGGTCAGTCGTCGTTGTTCTACCGGTACTTCACGCCGGAGAGCGGCGTGGTCGGCGCGAACGTCTTCACCGCGAGCCCGAGCCTGACCGGCCTCAGCTTCTCCCAGGTGAACGGCATGTTCCTCGCCGGAAACACGCTGTACTGGGCGCAGTCCACCGACGGCACGCTGCGCAAGGCGACCTGGAACTCCGCGACCGGCGCACCGGTAGCCGGTACCGCGCAGACCCTGTCGACCGGCGGCACCGACTGGCGGGCCCGCACGCTCTTCCTCTACCAGGACCCGTCGGGACTGGGCCCGAACCAGGTGCCGACCGCGCAGGCGGCCGTCAGTTGCACGGACCTGAACTGCACGTACTCGTCGGCCGGTTCCACCGATCCCGACGGCACGATCGCGTCGTACGCCTGGACCTTCGGCGACGGCTCCACCAGCACGGCCGCCAACCCGTCGCACCGGTACGCCGCGGCCGGCACCTACCAGGTCGGCCTGACCGTCACCGACAACCGGGGCGGCACGAACAGCAAGACCCAGAGCGTGACCGTCACCCACGTGAACGCAGGCCCGACGGCGGCGTTCGGGGCGTCCTGCTCCGGCTCGACCTGCGCGTTCGACGGATCCGGCGCGAGCGATCCGGACGGCACGATCGCGGCGTACGCCTGGACCTTCGGCGACGGCGCGACCGGCAGCGGCGTCACCCCGTCGCACACGTACGCGGCGAGCGGGACCTACTCGGTCACCCTCACGGTGACCGACAACGAAGGCGCAACCGCGTCGACCAGCCGGCCCGTGACCGTCGAGGCCAGTGCGCCGATCGACTTCGTCGGCTCCAGCCGGGTGAACGGCAACGCCGCGAGCTTCGCGGTGACGGTACCGAGCGGGGTGGTCGCGGGCGACGCGCTGCTGCTGTTCTTCGCCGACAACGACCCGGCGCCGGCGATCACCGGCCCGGCCGGCTGGACGCTGGTCGAGTCTGTTGCATCGAGCAACCAGGTGGGCCGGTTGTGGCGCCGTACGGCGACCGCGGCGGACGCCGGCAGCACCGTGCAGGTGACGACCTCGTCGCTGACGAAGGCCGATGCCACCCTGCTGGCGTACCGCGGTACCGCCGCCGACCCGGTCTCCGGCTCGGCGACCGGGTCGGAGACGGTCAGCCAGGCGGGGCACACCACGCCCACCCTGACCACGGCGACCGTGGGCGGCAAGCTGGTCAGCTACTGGGCGGAGAAGTCCTCGGCGACCACCGCGCTGACGCCGCCGGCCGGCACCACGACCCGCGCGAGCGGTACCGGGGCCGGCTCCGGCCGGATCACCGCCTTGGCCGTGGACAGCAACGACCCGGTGGTGCCGGGTCAGGTGGGCGGCCTGACCGCGACGGCCGACACGGCGAGCGCCCGGGCACTGATGTTCACCGTCGTCCTGGCGCCGAACTCATGACGGCGGCACGAGGCGCGGGCCGGGTCCGCCGCGCCGCAGAGGGGAGTCGCGGCACCGATGGCCGCGGCCGGTCGTGCCCGGCGCGGAACCGCGCCGGGGGTTGGGGGGAACTCGTGTCCAGGCGTGTCTGTGCTGTCGTGCTGGCGATCGTCACCGCGATCACCGTCTGGCTGGTCCCGGCGCAGGCCGGGCAGGCCGTCCAGGTCCCGCAGGACCGGGTGGTGAGCGAGGATCCGGCCAACTTCACCCCGAACGTGCTGGACGGGTCGGTGAAGTCCATCGTGCAGGTCGGCAACACGATCCTGATCGGTGGCCTGTTCACCCAGATCCAGGCGGCCGCCGGGGGACCGGTGCTGGCCCGCCGCAACCTGGCCGCGTTCGACGCGACCACCGGCGCGATCAGCACCGGCTTCGCGCCGAACCCGGACGGCGAGGTGACCACGATCATCCCGTCCGGCGACGGGTCCACCGTCTACATCGGCGGCTCCTTCAACACCGTCGGCGGCGTCGCCTCGGTGAGCACGGCGCGGATCAACGCGACCACCGGCGCCCGGGTGACGACGTTCCAGCCGCCGACCCTGTCCGGGCGGGTCAAGGACATGCGACTGGTCGGCAACCGGCTCTGGCTGGCCGGCACCTTCACCCACGTGCAGGGCCGCGCCCAGGCGGCGCTCGCCACGGTCAACGCGACCACCGGCGCCTACGACCCGCACATGAGCCTGGCGATCGCCGGGGTGCACAACGGCGGCAACACCACCGTGATGAAGCTGGACGTCACCCCGAACGGCAGCCACTTGGTGGCCGTCGGCAACTTCGACACGATCCAGGGCGTCCGGCACCACCAGGTGTTCATGCTGAACCTCACCGGAGCCACCGCGGCGGTGGAGAACTGGCAGACCAACTTCTACAACACCGCCTGCTCCGGTTCCTTCCAGACCTACATGCGCGACGTCGACATCTCCCCGGACGGGTCGTACTTCGTCATCACCACCACCGGCGCGTACGGCGGCGCCGGAACCGCGTGCGACTCGTCGGCGCGGTTCAACACCGGCGCCCGGGGCAGCGGGTTGAGCTACCACTGGCTCAACAACACCGGCGGCGACACCTTGTACGCGGTCGCGATCACCGGATCGGTGGTCTACATCGGTGGGCACCAGCGCTGGCAGAACAACCCGTTCGCCGGTGACCGCGCCGGTCAGGGCGCGGTCTCGCGTCCCGGCATCGCCGCGCTCGATCCGGCCAACGGCCTGCCGTTCTCCTGGAACCCGACCCGCGAGCGGGGGGTCGGCGTCTTCGATCTGCTGTCGACCTCGACCGGGTTGTGGGTCGGCTCGGACACCGAGCACATCGGCCAGAACTTCGAGTACCACCCACGGATCGCGTACTTCCCGCTCGCCGGCGGCACCGTCGTACCGGCGAACAACACGCCCACGCTGCCGAACAACCTGTACCGCGCGGGTCCACTGCTGCCGATCGCCGACACGGTCACCCGGACGGCGTACGACGGCAGCACGTTCGGCGCGCCGGCCACGGTGCCGAACGGCGGGATCAGCTGGGGCACGGCCAACCGTGGCGCTTTCATGCTGAACGGCGTCCTGTACGCCGGCTGGTCGGACGGCTCGTTCAACCGCCGCACCTACAACGGCAGCACCTTCGGAACGCCGACGTTGGTCAACACCGGCGACCTGCTGGTGTACATGTCCACCTGGCACAGCGAAGTGCAGAACATCACCGGCATGTTCTTCGACAGCGGCCGGATCTACTACACGCTGCTCGGTCAGCCGAACCTCTACTACCGGTACTTCACTCCGGAGAGCGGCGTCGTCGGCGCCGCCCGCTACACCGCGACCGGGAACGTCGCCGGGGTGAACTTCGCGCAGGTCAACGGCATGTTCGTCACGCCGACCGGATTCTACTGGGCGAGCTCGCTCGACGGCGACCTGCGTCGCGCGGGCTGGTCCCCGGCGGCCGGCGTACCGACCGGGTCCTCGACCACGGTGTCCACCGGTGAGTGGCGGGCGCGGGCGCTGTTCCTGTTCCAGGGGGTCGCCGCGCCGCCGAACCAGTTGCCGGTCGCTCAGGCCGGGATCAGCTGCAGCAACCTGGACTGCACGTACTCGTCGGCCGGCTCGACCGACCCGGACGGCACCATCCAGTCGTACCACTGGTCGTTCGGTGACGGCGCGACCTCGGTCTCGCCGAACCCGACCCACCAGTACGCCGCCGCCGGGACCTACTCGGTCACGCTGACCGTCACCGACAACAGCGGTGGCACCGGGCAGCGGACGCAGGACGTCACAGTGACCGCGGGTGGCGCCAGTCCGGTGACGTTCGTGGGCGCGAGCGCGGTCAACCTGAACAGCAACGCGTTCAACGTCACCGTGCCGGCCGCTACCCCGGCGGGCGCGCTGATGCTGCTCTTCTTCGCCGACAACGACCCGGCGCCGGCGATCACCGGCCCGGCGGGCTGGACGCAGGTCCAGACCGCGAGCTCGACCAATCAGAACGCACGGGTCTGGCGCCGGACGGCCACCGCGGCCGACGCCGGTACGACGGTGGGCGTGGCCACGTCCAGCTTGACCAAGGCCAACGCCACCCTGGTCGTGTACTCCGGTGTCTCCGGCACCACGCCGGTGGCGGCCGCGACCGCGGCCAGCGAGACTCTCGTCCAGAACACGCACACCACGCCGCCGGTGTCGTCGACCGTGACCGGGGCGCGGCTGGTCAGCTACTGGGGTGAGAAGTCGTCGGCCACGACCGTCCTGACGCCGCCGACCGGGCTGACCGTCCGCTCGGCGACGACCGGCAGCGGCTCCGGCCGGATCACCTCGCTGGCGGGGGACAGCGGACCCTTCGGGCCGGGCACGCTCGGCGGTCTGACCGCGACGGCCGACTCGGCCTCGGCACGGGCACTGATGTTCAGCGTCGTGGTGGCTCCGGCACCCTGACGCGTTCCAGCGGGGCAATCGGTGGGCCGGCGCTCTCCCGCGGAGCGCCAGCCGTCCCACCACCCACTGCGGATCCCGGATGGGGGGAAGCGCCGGGCGACCGGCGCTCCGACCGGGGCCGCGCCTTCAGGGGGTTGTGATGGCTGTCCGTCGGTTGCCGTTGGTCGCTGTGCTGCTCGCGCTGCTCGGATCGCTCCTGACGTTCGGGGCCCACCGGCCTGCGGACGCGGTGCAACTGCCGCAGAGCACGATCGTCAGCGCCGACCCGGCCGACTGGACGCCGCACGCCCTGAACGGGCAGGTGCAGGCGCTGATCCAGGTCGGGAACCGGGTGATCGTCGGTGGCACCTTCACCACGATCCGGTCGGCGACCAGCGCGACCCAGATCAGCCGGCGCGCCGTCTTCGCGTACAACGCAACCACCGGTGCCCTGGACAACAGCTTCCTGCCGGTGCTGAACGGCTCGGTGGACACCCTGGTGGCGAGCGCGGACGGGCAGTCGGTCTACCTCGGCGGCAGCTTCACCACCGTGAACGGCACCAGCCAGCCCCGGTTGGCCCGGGTCAACCTGGCGAACGGCAGCCTGGTCAGCACCTTCCGTCCCAGCGTCAACCGGCAGGTCTACGACCTCAAGCTCTCGGGCGGCCGGCTGTACCTCGGTGGCCTGTTCACCACGGTCGGCGGCCAGGCCCGGACCGTGCTGGCCGCGGTGCACCCCGACACCGGTGCGGTCGACCCGTTCCTGAACCTCACCTTCGCCGCCCCGGTCCGCGGCGCCGAGCTGCAGGTGGACAAGTTCGACATCACGCCCGACGGCAGCAAGTTGATAGCGATCGGCAACTTCTCGCTGGTGGGCGGGCAGCGCCGGGTGCAGATCGCGATGCTCGACCTGTCCGGCCCGGCGGCGGCCGTGCGCAACTGGCACACCGCGCGGTTCGAGCCCGACTGCTCCGACCAGTTCTGGACCTACGTGCACGACGTCGACCTGTCCCCGGACGGCGCGTACTTCGTCGTGGTGACCACCGGCGGTACGCCGATGAACCGGCTCTGCGACTCGGCCTCGCGCTGGGAGACCGACGCGGTCGGCAGCAACCTGCAGCCGTCGTGGGTCAACTACACCGGTGGCGACACCTTGTGGAGCGTCGGCATCACCGGCGTGGCCGTGTACATCGGCGGTCACCAGCGCTGGGTGAACAACCCGTTCGGCAGCAACACCGCCGGCGCGGGCGCGGTCTCCCGGGAGGGTCTGGCCGCGCTCGACCCGCTGAACGGCCTGCCCTACTCCTGGAACCCGACCCGGACCCGCGGTGTCGGCGTCTTCGACCTGACGGCGGTCCCCGGCGGCCTGCTGATGGGCAGCGACACCGACCGGACCGGGCAGAACTACGAGTTCCACGGCCGGCTCGCGCTGTTCCCGAACTCGCCGCTCGTCCCGCCACCGGGCTACACCGGCCAGCTCCCGGGCTCGGTCTACCGGCTCGGCAGCACCACCACCGTGCGTTCGTACGACGGCACGTGGGCCGGCCCGGCCAGTACGGTGAACACCGGCGCGACCAGCTTCGCCGGGGCCCGCGGGGCGGTGATGATCGACGGCTTCCTGTACTCCGGCACGGCGGAAGGCACCTTGACCCGGCGCAGCTTCAACGGCAGCACGTTCGGGCCCGCCGCCACCGTGAACCTGCGCGGGCTGACTGCGTTCGCGACCGACCTGCGCAACGTCACCGGCATGTTCTTCACCAACGGCCGGCTGTTCTACACCGTGGCCGGTCAGCCGTCGCTGTACTACCGGTACTTCACCCCGGAGAGCCAGGTGGTCGGCGCGACCCGCTTCGTGGCCAGCGGCAACATCACCGGCGTCGACTGGAGCCGGGTGTCCGGCATGTTCTCGTCCGGCAACCAGGTCTACTGGGCCACCGGTGGCGACGGCAACCTGCACCGGGTGAACTTCGCGAACAACGTCCCGGTCGCAGGCACCGCTGTGGTGACCAGCGGGCCGGGAATCGACGGTCAGGACTGGCGGTCGCAGGGTACGTTCCTGCTCGCCGGCAGCGGCCCGGTGCCGAACATCCGCCCTTCGGCCGCGTGGACCGGAACCTGCGACCTGCTGCGGTGCGAGTTCTCCGGGCTCACCTCGAACGATCCCGACGGCAGCATCGCGTCGTACGCGTGGGACTTCGGCGACGGCACCAGCGCGACCGGGCCGTCGCCGGCGCACACCTACGCGACGCCGGGGTCGTACCAGGTGACGCTGACGGTGACCGACAACGAGGCGGCCACCGGGACCGACAGCCGGCCGCTGACGGTCTCGAGCGTGGCGAACCCGATCGAGTTCGTCGGCGCGAACGCGACCAACCAGAACGCGCTGACCCACGCGGTGACCGTGCCGCCGACGACCAAGGCCGGCGACGGGCTGCTGCTGTTCTTCACCCAGAACACCACCGCCGCGCTGACCGGGCCGACCGGAGTCACCGGCTGGTCGTTGCTGCGGACCGTGACCGGCTCGGGCTACGTGACCAGGGTGTGGCAGAAGGTTGCCGGGGCCAACGACGCCGGCCAGACGGTCTCGGTGAACCTGGCGTCGTACAGCAAGGCCGGTCTGACGGTCGCGGCCTACTCGGGGACCAGCGCGGCCGGGCCGGTTGCCGCCTTCGAGTCCGCCAACGAGACGGTGACCCGGGCAGCGCACACCACTCCGGTGGTCAACTCCACCGTGCCGGGCGCCTGGCGGGTGTCGCACTGGGCCGACAAGTCGTCCGCCACGACGACGTGGGCGGCACCGGCCGGGGAACAGGTCCGCAGTACGTCGTTCGGCTCGCCGAGCGGCCACATCTCCACCCTGCTGACCGACCGGGGCGCCGCGGTGCCGACCGGCGCGCAGGGCGGGCTGACCGCGACGGCCGACAGCGCCAACTCGACGGCGAACACCTGGACTGTCTTGCTGAGTCCGCGATGACAGGGAAAGCTGTGGTCAAGGGGCGGATGATGCCGACGACAACGAAGGGCTGGACAGTGGCCGGTACGGCGGTGGTCGCGCTGCTGCTGACCGCTGCCTGCGGACCGGGCGCCGGAGGCGAGGCCGGCGTCGACCCCGCGGCCGTGAGCGACACGCCGCCCCAGCCGCAGTTGCTGCTGACGTTCGACGACCAGCAGCCGGGGCCGGCGGCCGGACGGGAACTGCACGGCGACGGCGCGGCCGCGGCCACGATCGACCTGCTCAGCGTGAACAAGCCGACGACGACGTTCGAGCGCGGCCGCGACGGGGGGATCGCGCTGCGGCTGCCGGCGTACTCGGGCACCCAGAAGGGATCGTTCGCGGCGCTGCGGGTCGAGCCGGAGGAGTGGCTGTCGCCGGGCGCGTCGGAGTTCACCTTCGGCGCCGACATCCGGCTCGACGGGCACTCCGGCGGCAGCACGGTGGACGACGGAGACAACGTGCTGCAGCGCGGCCTGTTCGCCGACTCGGCGCAGTTCAAGATCCAGGTCGACAAGCACCGCGCGTCCTGCGTGGTGCGTGGTACCGACGGCGCGGTGACGGCGAAGTCCAAGCTCGCCCTCGACCCGGCCCGGTGGTACCGGCTGGCCTGCCGGCGGCTGGACAACACCGTCACGCTGACGGTCGCCGACCTCGCCGCCGGCACGGCGCCCGCCGAGGTCACCAAGACCGGGCCGATCGGGTCGCTCGACATGATCGGCTCCGAGCCGCTGGCGATCGGCGCCAAGATCGGCGAGGACGGTGAGATCATCCGCTCCTCGACCGACCAGTTCAACGGCCGGATCGACAACGTCAGCTACCTGCGGTCCGACCGGCCGGCCGGCTGAAAGACCCGCTCGATCAGCCGGTCCGTGGCCCGGCCGTCGTCCAGGTGGTTGTAGCGCTGCCGGAACGCGTCGTACGCCGGCGCGTACCGGCGGCGCAGCCCGTCCTCGTCGGCCAGCGCGGCGATGAGCTCCTCCGCGGTGGTCACCAGCGGACCGGGCGCCTCCGCCTCCAGGTCGAAGTAGAAGCCGCGCAGCTGGTCGCGGTAGTCGGCCAGGTCGTAGGTGTAGAAGACCATCGGCCGCCCGGTGACGGCGAAGTCGAACATCGTCGAGGAGTAGTCGGTGATCATCAGATCCGCAGCCAGGTACAGCGCCTGGATGTCCGGGTGGTCGCTGACGTCGAGCACCCGCGGGTGCCGCGGCACCGGCGAGGACGCCGCGACCAGGTGGTGGAACCGGAACAGCAGCACGGTCTCGTCCGGCAGCCGGCCGAGCACCTGCTCCGCCTCGGCGGCCAGCGGGTTCGGCTTGGCGGAGCCGGTCAGCGCGTCGTCGCGCCAGGTCGGCGTGTAGAGCACGGCCCGCGCCGACGGGGCCAGGCCGAGCTCCGCCCGCACCTTCGCGCGCAGCTCGTCCGCGCCCGGTCCGGACAGCACGTCGTTGCGGGGATAGCCGAGCTCCAGCACCGAGCCCGAGTAGCGGAACGCCTGCTGGAGCTTGCCGGTGGAGAAGTGGTTCGGCGAGACCAGGTGGTCCCACCGACGAACGTCCTTGGCCAGCCGGCGCGAGTAGACGTCCGCCCCGGCGTACTTGGCGTCGGGCACGTCGAAGCCGATCCGCTTGAGCGGCGTACCGTGCCACAGCTGCACGTACGTCGTCCGGCGGGTCTTCAGCGGGTACCGCGGCATCATGTCGTTGGACAGGAAGTACCGCGCGGAGGCGATCCGCAGGAAGTAGGCCGGGGTGTTGCGGACCACCCGCTCGACGTCGTCGGGCAGCTGCACGTCCGGGCCGGACACGACCCAGATCCGGCGCAGGTCCGGCCGCAGCTCGCCGAGCCGTTCGGACACCGCACGCGGGCTGTCGGAGTACTTGCCCCGCCAGCTTTCGAAGACCACCGTGTCGCGGCTCATCGGGCATTTCCTCCTGCTTGTTCGCGGACCTCGTCCGCTGCTTCGTCGGGTGGTTCGCCGGGCGGCGACCGCCTGGCCAGCAAGGGAAAGCCGTGCCGGCGGCGGATCAGCATCCACAGCGGGGGAGCGACCAGGGCCGTGGCGACCAGGGCCACCCCGGTCTCCAGGTTCGGTACACCGAGCAGCTTGAGCGCCGAGGCCAGCAGCACGAACGCCAGCGCCCGGCGGATCAGCCCGCCGGGGGCACGCGACGAGATCCGCGCGCCGATCCAGACGCCCGGGACGCAGCCGACCAGCATGGCCGCGGTCAGGTCGAACTGGAAGTCGCCGAACAGCAGGTGCCCGAGCGCGGCCGACGCCACCAGCGGTACGGCCTGGAGCAGGTCGGTGCCGACCAGCTCGCTCGCCTTCAGCCCGGGGTACAACGCCATCAGCGCGATGATGACCAGCGAGCCGGAGCCCACCGAGGTCATGCCGACGACGATTCCGCCGATCACGCCGACCAGCACGGTCGGCAGCGGGCGGGCGGTGACCCGCGGCCGGCCCTGGGGCAGGGGCGGCAGCAGACCGTCGCGTTTGCGGGCGCGCTCGACCAGCCGGAGGTAGGCGCGCACGGTGAGTCCGGTCGCGGCGACCAGCAGCGCGACGCCGAGCGCACGCTGGATGAACTGCTGCACGTTCTCGCCGTCGCCGAGCGACCGGGCGATCAGCACGCCGGCGAACGCCGCGGGGATCGAGCCGACGCACAACCAGCCGACCAGCTTGAGGTGGACAGTGCCGCGACGCAGGTGAACGGCCGCGCCGACCGGCTTCATCACCGCACTGGCGACCAGGTCGCTGGAGACCGCGGTCAACGGCGGTACGCCGAAGAACAGCACCAGCACGGGCGTCATCAGCGCACCGCCGCCCATCCCCGTCAGCCCGACCACCACTCCCACCCCGAAGGCGGCGGCAGCGAGCGCGAAGTCCATGTCAGCCGCCGGTCACGGGATCGGCCGATGCGGGAGTCCGGGCGCCGATGGTGGGATCGGCCGATGCGGGAGTCCGGGCGCCGGTGGTGGGATCGGCCGGTGGTGGTGCGGGGATCCAGCCGCCGGTGACGAGGTACTCGGTGATCGCGGCCAGGGACTCGGCCGGGGAGACGCCGGCGGTGTCGACCCGCAGCTCGGCGTCCAGCGGTTCGTCGTACGGGTCGCTGATGCCGGTGAACTGGGTGACCACGCCCGCCCGCGCCTTGCGGTACAGGCCCTTGGTGTCGCGCCGCTCGCACTCGGCCAGCGGGGTCGCCACGTGCACGAGCACCAGATCCCCGACCGCCTCGACCATCGCCCGGACAGCGGCCCGGCTCTCGGCGTACGGCGCGATCGGTGCGCAGACGGCGACCCCGCCGTGCCGCGCCACCTCGGCCGCGACGAAGCCGATCCGGCGGACGTTGAGATCGCGGCCGGCCCGGTCGAACCCGAGCCCCGACGACAGCATCCGCCGGACGACATCCCCGTCGAGCAGCGTCACGCTCCGCCCGGCACCGGCCAGCTGCTCCGCGAGCCCCTTCGCAAGCGTCGACTTGCCCGACCCGGACAACCCGGTGAAGAACACCACCAGCCCTCGCTCCCGCCGCGGCGGCCGCCACCGAGTCAACACCGGCAGCACCCCGGCCAGCACCGGGTCCTCAACCACCGCAGCCGCATCAGTTGCCCCCCGCACCTTCTCCAACACCTCCACCCACCGCGCATCCCCGTCCCCCACCCCCACCCCTACCCCCAGCTGAGGGGAGAACCCGCCAACTTGTGGGTCCACCCGCTGGTATTCCGGGGGATAACCCACAAGTTGGCCGGTTGGGCGGGAGGAGGCGGGGCGGAGGGGGAGGAGGTGGGTGGCATCGAGGGTGGTGGCGACGGCGGTGGTGAGGGCCTCGTCCGAGGTGTTCCCGCGCCAGCTGATCGGCAGGGCGACGCGAGTGAAGTTGCCGGGGGCTGCGCGATCGAGGCATTCCTGCAGCGTCGTCGCCGGTACGCCGTCAGGGGTCGCGGCGGCGTTCGGCAGGACCAGCACGACGTCGTCGATGCCGAGCGCGACGATCTCCCGCAGGTCGGCCGAACTGAGCGGCCGCCGCGGGACGACAACCACCCGGGCCGCGCGCTGTGGTGCGACAGGGCCGGCGTCGGCTCGGCCGAGGATGAGCAGGCGCCCCTCGATCCATCCTGGTCCTTCGGCCGTCGGCTCGGCGACGGTCAGGTCCACGAGCGTCGCGACCGGGGTGGACTCGGCGTCGGCGATCGTCAGCGCGCCGGCGGTCACGGCGCGGCCGATCTCGTCCGCGCTCGCCGGAATTCGCACCCGCCCGGCCACCGGCGGCTCCCCGGCAACGTCGTCCCCCAGCACGGCGAACGGCACCCGCACCCCACAACCCACCAGCCGCAGGTCCGCGACCACCCGCTCACCCGGACACACCACCGGAGCAGCAACCAACCCGCCCCCGCTTCCGTGCACCGGCGTTGCCGCTTCGACCGGCTGCGCCCCTCGGATCGGCGTTGCCGCCGGGGTCGCGTGGACCGGCGTTGCCGCCGGGGTCGGCTGGGTTGCGTGGACCGGTGTTGCTGCCGGGGTCGGCTGGGTTGCGTGGACCGGTGTTGCCCCCGGGGTCGGCTGGGTCGCGTGGACCGGCGTTGCCGCCGGGGTCGGCTCGGTCGAGTGGACCGGCGCCGCCTCGGTTCGCCGCGCCGCCTCGGCCGGCGGTAGCGGCTGCGCCGGCTTCGGTGGCACGGCGGGTGGTACCCGGTCCGCGGGCAGCGGTGTGGGTTTCAGGTGTTCCAGCACGACAGCCCCCCAGCTGTGAAACCGGCCCCTGGCGATCGTCGCCCGGTCGGCCGTCCCCGTGACATCCCCCTGGTGACGCTCGGTCACCCGGCCCCAGTCTCACCCATTCTCCGCCCGCGCGCCAGCAACTGGCGTTCCGGCGCCGCGACCGGCTATTTTTCTCCCGACTGTCCGTTTCCGACCGATTACCGGCTGTGCGGGCGCGGCGAATTGACACCCTCGTCGAGCGCCCTGCAAACTGCCCGACGGTGGGGCTGCACAGCTGCCATGCAGCAGCTAAAGATGAGGGGCCGGTGTGAGCGGAGCGAAGCGCGTGCCCGCGTCGCCCCACGACGTCAGCCCGCCGGAGGACCCGGCCGTCGGCACCCCCGCCCGGACGCCGACCGCCCTGCGGCTCCCGGCCGCCGATCCCGTCGCGGGCGACCTCGACCTCGGACCGCTCTGGGTGGTCCCGCACGAGGTGCCGGCGATCGTGCCCCGGCCGTCACGCTCGACCGAGCCGCGCTGGGTCGCGGTCTACCGCTTCGCCGCGCTCGGCGGCGATCTGCTGGCCGCGGTGATCGGCGTCTCGGTCGCCCTGCTCACCCGCTTCGGCTACCACGTCGGCAGCGGCTACCTGGTGATCAGCAGCCTGCTGCCGCTGGCTTGGGTGATCGGCGTCGCCTTGGCGAAGGGCTACGACGCCCGGTACTTCGCCGCCGGCCCGGAGGAACTGCGCTCGCTGCTGCGAGCCGGTGTCGGGCTGACCGCGGCGATCGCGATCGCGTCGTACGCGACCCGCAGCGAGATCGCCCGCGGTTTCGTCGTCCTGGCGATCCCCGTCACTGTGCTGGCCGCGCTCGTGCTGCGGTACGCGCTGCGCAAGGACCTGCACCGGCACCGGCTGCGCGGCCGCTGCATGCACCGGGTCCTGGTGGTCGGCCGGGCCGGACCGGCCGCGACGCTGTGTGAGCACCTGGAGAGCCGCCGCTCGGACGGCTTCCGCGTGGTGGCGACCTGCCGCCCCCGCGGCGACGTGCGGTCCGGGGTCACCGACGAGCTCGACGCGTCGGACATCCTCGCGGCGGTGGACCGGCACGCGGTGGACGTCGTCGCGGTGGCGACCGATCCGGAGCTCGCGGGTCAGTCGCTGCGCCGGTTGTCCTGGGCCCTGGAGCAGCGTGGCGTCGAGCTGATCGTTTCGCCGGGCATCATCGAGGTGGCCGGGCCGCGGATCTCGGTCCGCCCGGTGGCCGGCCTGTCGCTGCTGCACCTCGAGCGCCCGGCCGTCAGTGGCGGTCCGCACCTGCTCAAGGCGGTTTTCGACCGGGTCCTCGCCGCCGGCCTGATCATGGTCCTGTCACCGCTGTTCATCGGTCTGACGCTCGCCGTCAAGCTGTCCAGTCCGGGACCGGTGCTGTTCCGCCAGCAACGCGTCGGCCGCGCGGGCGCGGAGTTCACCATGCTGAAGTTCCGCAGCATGTACGCCGACGCCGAGCAGCGCCTCGGCGACCTCTACGCGCTGAGCGACGGCAACGGGGTCGCGTTCAAGATGCGCGACGACCCGCGGATGACGCCGCTCGGCCGGTGGATCCGGCGGTTCTCCCTGGACGAGCTGCCGCAGCTGTTCAACGTGCTGCGCGGCGAGATGTCGCTGGTCGGTCCGCGGCCGCCGCTCGCCGAGGAGGTCGCGCTGTACGCCGCGGACGACTCCCGGCGGATGCTGGTCAAACCCGGCATGACAGGCTTGTGGCAGGTGAGCGGTCGCAGTGACCTGTCCTGGGACGAGTCGGTCCGGCTGGACCTGCGCTACGTCGACAACTGGTCGATGACGCTCGACCTGCTGATCCTCTGGAAGACGCTGCGCGCGGTGATCTACGGCTCGGGAGCTTACTGACATGACGATCGACCCCCGGTCGCCGGTGTACGTCGCGGGCCATCGCGGACTGGTCGGTTCGGCCATCTGGCGCCGGCTCGAGGCGGCCGGGTTCAGCCGGCTGATCGGCGCCTCGTCGGCCGAGCTCGACCTGCGCGACCGCGCCGCGACGACCGCGTTCCTGGCCGAGCACCGCCCGGCCGTGGTGATCGACGCCGCCGCCCGGGTCGGCGGCATCCTGGCCAACCGCGACCACCCGACCGAGTTCCTCAGCGACAACCTGCGCATCCAGGTGAACCTGATGGACGCTGCGCTGGCGGTCCGGGTGCCGCGGCTGCTGTTCCTCGGCTCGTCGTGCATCTACCCCAAGTACGCCGAGCAGCCGATCCGCGAGTCCAGCCTGCTCACCGGTGAGCTGGAGCCGACCAACGACGCGTACGCGATCGCCAAGATCGCCGGCATCAAACACGTCCAGGCCGTCCGCCGCCAGTACGGGCTGCGCTGGATCTCCGCGATGCCGACCAACCTGTACGGCCCCAACGACAACTTCGACCTGACCAGTTCGCACGTGCTGCCCGCGCTGATCCGCCGGTTCCACGACGCGTTGGTGTCCGGTGCGCCCGAGGTGGTGCTGTGGGGCAGCGGTACGCCGCGGCGCGAGTTCCTGCACGTCGACGACCTGGCCGACGCGTGCGTGCACCTGCTGGACCACTACGACGAGCCGGAGCCGATCAACGTCGGGGTCGGCGCCGACGTGACGATCCGTGAGCTGGCCGAGCTGGTCGCGAAGGTGGTCGGCTACACCGGTGCCATCAGCAACGACCTGTCCAAGCCGGACGGCACCCCGCGCAAGCTGCTCGACGTGAGCCGGCTGGCGGCGCTGGGCTGGTCGCCGTCCATCGGTCTCGACGAGGGTGTGGCCGCCACCTACGACTGGTACCTGGAGCAGCAGGCATGAAGAAGGCGTTCGTCACCGGGATCACCGGTCAGGACGGGTCCTACCTGGCCGAGCTGCTGCTGGCCAAGGGCTACGAGGTGCACGGCCTGATCCGCCGGGCGAGCACCTTCAACACCCGCCGGATCGACCACCTCTACACGGACCCGCACGAACCGGACAAACGGCTGTTCCTGCACTACGGCGACCTCACCGACGGCTCGCGCCTGGTCACGCTGCTGGCCGCGATCCAGCCCGAGGAGGTCTACCACCTGGCCGCGCAGAGCCACGTCCGGGTCAGCTTCGACGAGCCGGAGTACACCGGTGACACCACCGGGATGGGCACCACCCGGCTGCTCGAGGCGATCCGGATGATCGGGCTGAACTGCCGGTTCTACCAGGCGAGCAGCTCGGAGATGTTCGGCGCCAGCCCGCCGCCGCAGAACGAGTTGACCCCGTTCTACCCGCGCTCGCCGTACGGCGCGGCCAAGGTGTACGGGTACTGGATGACCCGCAACTACCGCGAGGCGTACGACCTGTTCGCGGTGAACGGGATCCTGTTCAACCACGAGAGCCCGCGCCGCGGCGAGACCTTCGTGACCCGCAAGATCACCCGGGCGGTGGCGCGGATCAAGCTGGGCCTGGAGAAGCGGGTGTACCTGGGCAACCTGGACGCCCGCCGCGACTGGGGCTACGCCCCGGAGTACGTCGAGGGCATGTGGCGGATGCTGCAGCACCACCAGCCGGACGACTACGTGGTGGCCACCGGGACGTCGTACTCGGTGCGCGACTTCGTGTCGCTGGCCTTCCAGCACGCGGGGCTCGACTGGGAGGAGCACGTCGACTACGACCAGCGCTACGAGCGGCCGACCGAGGTCGACTCGCTGGTCGGCGACGCGTCGAAGGCGCAGGTGGAGCTCGGCTGGAAGGCGGAGGTGCACGTGCCCGACCTGGTCCGGATCATGGTGGACGCCGACCTGGCCGCGCTGACCGAGGAGGACTGACAGGTGACCGCTGAGACGACGGGGCAGGTCGCGCGCGGCGGCACCGGCGCCGGCACCGGCTGGGACCAGCGCGTCGACGTGCTCGGCATCCACGTCAGCGTCACCGACATGGACGGCACGGTCGAGACGTTCGGCAAGTGGATCGCGGCCGGCGACCGGCAGCTGGTCTGTGTCGCCGACATGAACGCGGTGCTGCACGCACGGGCCGACGAGCAGCTGACCGAGGTGTACAACACGTCCGGCCTGACGCTGGCCGACGGGATGCCGCTGGTGTGGGCCGGCCGCAAGGCAGGGTTCGACCGGATGGCCCGGGTCTGCGGGCCCGACCTGTTCGAGCGGGTGATGGCCGAGGCCGCCGCGCGCGGCTGGTCGCAGTACTTCTACGGCGGTGCGGACGGCGTCGCCGAGAACTTGCGGGACACCTTCGTCGGCCGGCACCCGAGCCTGCGGGTGGCGGGCGTGTTCTCACCGCCGTACCGGGCGCTGACGGCCGCCGAGGACGCGGCGATCGTCGACGAGATCAACGCACGCCGTCCGGACATCGTCTGGGTCGGCCTGGGTGCTCCGAAGCAGGAGCGCTGGATGGCCGAGCACCGGGACCGGCTGGACGCCGCGATCCTGATCGGTGTCGGCGCCGCCTTCGACTTCCACACCGGCCGGCTGGACCGGGCGCCGGTCTGGATGCAGAAGTCCGGGCTGGAGTGGAGCTACCGGCTCTACAAGGAGCCGCGCCGGCTCTGGCGCCGCTACGTGCTGGGCATTCCGCGGTTCGGTGCCGGCATCCTGCGCCGGCCGCCCCGGCCGGTTTCTTGAAGCTGCGCAGGCTCGCGGGGCCGGCCGGCCGGGCCGGCTGGAGCCTGGCGGACCAGGGGCTGTCCAGCCTCAGCAACCTGGCGGTCGGCGTACTGGTCGCGCGCAGCAGCAGCGTCGCCGACTTCGGTGTCTACGCGCTCGCGTTCGGCGGCTACACGATCGCGTTGAACGTCTCCCGGGCGGTCGCGACCGAACCCCTCGGCGTCCGGTACTCCGGGCAGCGCACCCCGCAGTGGCACAAGGCGGTCCGGGCCAGTACGGCGACCGCGTTCCTGGCGGGCGTCGCGGCGATGCTGGTCGGACTGCTGATCGCGGCCTTTCCCGGGATTCCGTCGGCCGGTGTGCTGGTGGCCTTCGCGG
Organism: Kribbella flavida DSM 17836; assembly: GCF_000024345.1. NCBI lineage: Bacteria > Bacillati > Actinomycetota > Actinomycetes > Propionibacteriales > Kribbellaceae > Kribbella > Kribbella flavida. The sequence goes on from NC_013729.1 coordinate 2,903,107, forward strand.
TGACGATGCCGGGGCTGCTGCTGCAGGACGCCTGGCGGTTCGCCTTTTTCGTGGTCGGCGACGGGCGGCGGGCATTCGTCAACGACCTCGTCTGGCTGGTCGCGATGGCGGTGCTGTTCGCCGGGCTGTACGCGACCGGGACGGCGTCGGCGTTCTCGCTGACGCTGTGCTGGGGGCTGGGAGCGGTGGTCGCGGCGATCGCCGGCCGGTTCCAGGCCGGGCTGCTGCCGCGGTTGCAGCTGGTCCGCGACTGGCTGAAGGAGCACCGCGACCTCACGCCGAAGTACGTCGGTGAGATGCTCGCGGTGAGCGGCACGATCCAGGTCTACATGCTCGGCATCACCGCCGTGGCGAGCATCGTCGCGGTCTCCGGCATCCGTGGTGCGCAGGTCCTGCTCGGCCCGGTGAACGTGCTGAACCAGGGAATCCGCGCGATCGCCGTACCGGAGGCGTCCCGGGCGCTCAAGCACTCGTACCGGCGGTTGTGGCGGGTCGGCCTGGTGATCTCCGGCGGCGTCGGCGCCGGCGCGCTGGCCTGGGGCGCGATCTTCCTGCTGCTGCCGGAGGCGGTCGGCCGGGAACTGCTCGGCCCCGCCGTCTGGGCCGAGGCGAGTGCCGTGATGATCCCGGTCATCCTGCTGCAGGCCCTCGGCGCCTCCAACTCCGGCGCCTTCGCCATCCTGCGCGCCCTCGCCGCCGCCGGCCGCGGCCTGCGCGTCCGGCTGATCTCCTCCGTCGTGCTGATCACCGCCGGCATCACCGGAGCCGCCCTCGGCGGACCTCTGGGCGCCGCCTGGGGCCTGGCCTCCGCAGCCTTCTGCACCCTGCTCCTGTGGTGGTACGAAGCCCACCAAGCCCTCACCACCCACCGCCGCACCAACTCACCGACCCCGGGCTGACGCTCGGGGTTCCACCGACCGCGGTGCCGTGCTTGGCTGCCCCCATGAGTGCCACGACGGTTCTGGGATTCGCGCTGGCCTGCGTACTGCTCAACCTCGTGCCGGGCCCCGGCATGATGTTCATCGTCGCGCACGGCCTCGGCGGCGGCCGCCGAGCCGGCGTGACGGCCGCGCTCGGCATGGCCTCGGGCACGGTCGTGCACACCGTGGTCGCAGCGCTCGGGCTGAGTGCGCTGCTCCAGGCCGCGCCGTTCGCCTTGGAACTGGTGCGCGTCGGGGGAGCGGTGTTCCTGCTGTACCTGGCCGTCAGTGCGTTCCGTTCGGCACGAGCGGCGGCAGCGCTCACCGCACCGCCGAGGAAGTCGCTGCGCCGGACCTACCTGTCCGCCGTACTGACAAACCTGGCGAACCCGAAGGTCGTGCTGTTCTACCTCGCGTTCCTGCCGCAGTTCCTGACCGCCGGCGGGTGGCCCGGCCCGGTGCAGATCCTGCTGCTGGGCGCGGTGCTGGTGCTGATCGGGCTGGTGATGGACTGCGGCGTCGGGGTCGCGGCCGGCGCGTTGTCCGCGGTGCTGGTTCGCCGGCCGGGCTTCGAGCGAGGGCTCAAGCGGGTGGCGGGTGCGGTGTTCGGCGGTCTGGCGGTGCGGTTGTTGCTTGACGCGCGGTGACTGGGGACGGACGGACCACGGCCCGGGGCGTCTGGGACGCCCCGGGCCGTGGGGTGGATCAGTGGGGGTGCGGCGAGGTCACCTGACCGTGACGGGGGCCGAGGTGGCGGACTTGACGACGCTGGCGCCGTCGAGGACCTCGACGCGGTAGCTGACCGTCTGGCCGCTCTTCGCGCCGGTGTCGGTGTAGGTGACCAGCTGCGAGGCCTGCCACTTGTAGGTGTTGCGGTTCCACATGCCGACCAGGCGGCTGCCCTGGTACAGCTTGTACGTCAGGGTGATGTTGTCGGGGTCGACGACGGTACGGAACGACAGGCCGACCTTGCCGGTCACCGGGCTCTTCGCCGCGGGGGCGGCCGGGGCCGGGGCCTTCGCGCCGGGTGCGGCGTTGGTGAACCGGGTGACGCCCTGCTGGCCGTAACCGTTGACCTTGAGGAAGTCGCCGCCGACCCACAGGTCGGTGGCCGTGCCCGCCATCGCCAGCGGTCCGACCTTGGTTGTGCTGTTCGGGTCGGCGTCGGTGTTCGGGAACCACGGACCGAGCCGGCCGTTGCCGCTGCTGTGCGCCAGCAGGAAGTGCGTACCGGTCCCGTCGGTGAAGTAGTTCGGGTCGTCGGCGCTGCAGTCGTGCGCGTGCGAGCCCTTGTAGACCCAGCTGCCGATCGCCTTGACCGCCTCGGTCGCGCCCAGGCACTTGCTCTGCCACAGCAGCTTGCCGGTGGCGATGTCCGCGGCCAGCACGCCGTCGTAGCAGCCGCGGCCGTCACCGCCGTTGGCGACGAAGACCTTCGAGCCGTAGGTGTCGATGTCCTTCACCCGGGTGGTGCACAGCGCCGTCGGCTGCGGGATCGCGGCCGCGGCCGGCATCGCGAACGGGATGCCGGTGGAGTTGTTCAGCGCCACCAGCGTGTTGTGGCGCTGGCCGCGGACGCTGGTGAACGGGCCGCCGGCGTACACCTTGGTGCCGTTGTCGGCGACGTCGATCGCGTACACGTCGTCGTTGGCGTTGGGGTTCCAGGGCATCACCAGGCCGCCGTTGAGCGTCAGCGCGGCGAGCCGGTTGCGCGGCGTCTCGTACAGCTTGCGGCCGGAGCCGCCGACCCCGCCGAACGAGCCACCGATGAAGACGCTGTTGCCGTAGATTGCGACCGCCTTCACCCGCGAGTTCACCGACGGGCGGAAGCTGGACAGCGCGCCGGTGGCGGCGTTGAACATCGCGATCCGGTTGCGGGGCTGGCCGTTGACCGTGGTGAAGTCCCCACCGACCACGATCCACTTCTGGTCCAGCGACGTCGCGATGCTCCAGACGGTGCCGTTCAGCTTCGGCGCGAAGCTCGACGCGGCGCCGGTGCTGCGGCTGAACGCGGCCAGGTACGTCCGGACCGCCTCGCCCTGCCCGGCCGGCTTGCCCGGCGGCCGAACCCGGGTGAACCGGCCGCCCACGAACACGGTGTTGCCCGCGATGGCGATCGCGTTCACCGGCGCGTTGGTCTGCCAGGAGCTCTGCCGCACCGCCGAGACGGCGGTGCCGAAGCCGGACCCGGCGGCCACCACCGGTGCACCGGGCGGGATCAGCGCCACGGCCACGACGGCCCCGGCGGTGAGTAGTACCAGAACGAGCTTTTTCATCAATGTCCTCAGAAACTGGGCGGGCGGGCCTGCAGTGCACGCGAAATCTAGCCGGGGGGAGGTTCTCCAGGAAGGCGAGCTCCCCCCAGCGTTATGACGTTGTGCTATATCCGGCTGACTGTCCGCTCAGCGGGCGTCGTAATGGGCCTGGACCTGCCCTGCGTCGAGCGCGTACGGGTAGACCGCCGCCTCGTCGATCACCATCCCGGTCTGGGTGGCGCCACCGCCGGCCCAGCTGCTGATGTTGTCGTAGCCGACGCGCCACCAGCCGTAGTACAGGGCGGCCGTTCCGACCGTCTGGCTGCCCGCCAGCACCCCGTCGACGTACAGCTTCATGGCGCCGTTGTCGTAGGTGCCCACGACGTGGTGCCACTGGCTGTCGTTCTTGCCGGAGGTGCTGGTCAGGGTGCGCTGGCTGCCGTCGTTGACGCCGAAGATGATCGCGCCGTTGCTGCGCAGGTAGAGCATCCGGTCGCCGCCGCCGGAGGAGTTGCCCGTCCGGGAGCCGCCGAAGCCGATGATCCGGCCGCCGCGCAGCGAGCTCTGCTTCACCCACGCCTCGACGGTGAACTGCTGCGGCATCGAGAACCCCTTCTCGCCGACCATCCGGCCCGACGAGGTGGTGGTCGCCGCGGTGTTGCCGGCGATCGCTCCGGCGGTGCCGAGCGTGACTCCGGTATAGGTGCCGTTGTTGCTCTGGCCGGAGGCGTCCACCGACGTGGTCGTGCCGGAGGCCTCACCGAGCCGCCAGAACGCCTGCGGGCCGTCGGCCTTCAGCAGTTCGTCGTACGCCGTGGCGGTGGTGCCCGCGACCGTGATGGGGTCGGAGTAGTTGCCGCGCACCGTCGTCGTGCCGTCGGTGACCTCGACCCGGTAGTTGGTCACCTCGCCCGGGGTGACGGCGGTGTCGGTGTAGTGCAGCCACGGGCGCTCCCACGGCGTGGAGGTCGCGGTCCAGGTGGCGATCGTGGTGTTGCTGAATCCCTTCAGCAGCCGGTAGGTCAGCGTGCTGTCGTCGTTGTCCACCACGGTCGGGAAGTGGATCTTCACCTCACCCGGCTTGACGCTGTAGGGCTGCAGCTTGGCCGGCTTGGCCGGAGCCGCACCGGGCGCGGTGTTGGTGAAGCGGGTCAGGCCCTGCTGGCCGACGCCGTTGGTGGTGGTGAAGTCGCCGCCGACCCACAGGTCCGAGCCGCCGGACGCGAACGCGAGCGGGCCGACCTCGGTGGGCGCCCCGGCGTTGGTGTTCGGGAACCAGGGACCGATCGAGCCGTCGGTCAGCGACTCGGTGAGCAGGAAGCGGTAGCCGAAGCCCTGCGGGAAGCCGCCGGCGCCGTTGTAGGCGCAGTCGTGGGCGTGCGAACCCTTGTACAGCCAGCCGTTGACGACCTTGACCGCCTCGGTGGCGCCCAGGCACTGGTTCTTCCACTTCAGCACACCGGTCGCGATGTCCGCGGCCCAGGTGCCGTCGAAGCAACCGACGCCGTCGCCACCGTTGCCGAAGTACACCGTGTCGCCGCTGGCGTCGATCGTCTTCACCCGGGTGGTGCAGGTGCCGTTCGGCGGCGGGACCGCCGAGGCGGCCGGGAACGGCAGCACCGCGCCGGTCGCCGGGTCCAGGCTGGACACGGTGTTCTGGCTGGTGCCGTTGACCGTGCTGAACTGGCCGCCGGCGTAGACCTTCGACCCGTCGTCGGCCGCCTCCACGGCGTACACGTCGCCGTCGGTGGCCGGTGCCCACGGCAACAGCGTGCCGGCGGTCGCGCTGACGGCGGCGAGCCGGAGCCGCTCCTGGCCGTTGACCAGGCCGAACGAGCCGCCGAAGTACACGGTGCCGCCGGCCACCGCGATGGTCTTGACCCGGTAGGAGACCGAGGGCTTCCAGTCCGGCAGCAGCGCGCCGGTGGCGGTGTCGAAGGCGGCGATCCGGTTGCGGGTGACGCCGTTGACGGTGGTGAAGTCGCCGCCGACGAAGATCCGCGAGCCGTCCGGCGACGCCGCGACGGCGTACACCTGGCCGTTCAGGACCGGGGTGAACGAGGTGACCAGGTCACCGGTGGCGGCGTCGAAGGCGGCGAGGTAGGCCTGGCCGACCTCGTTGGTGCCCAGCGGCGAGCCGGGCGGGCGCACGCTGGTGAACCGGCCACCGGCGTAGGCCTTGCCGGCCGCGACGGCCAGGCCCTGCACGCTCGCGTTGGTCTGCCAGACCGGACTGTCGACGGCCGACAGCGACGCGCTGATGCTTTGAGCCGGTGTCGGCGCGAGCACCGCGGTCAGCAGAACGCCGACGACTCCCAGGCGCGCGAACAGCCATCTTCTTCTCATGCTGCGGTGTCCCCCCTCGGACCGGCGCCCGGTCCGGGCGCCGCGGATAGAACCAAATCTCGTCCGTACTGGTCGTTCCCCCGGAGAGAAGAGTAGGCCACACAAAGTGACGCCGGTCCAGCCGGTGCGGGCGAACCTGTGGACAATTCCTGGCGACGGTGACGGTGCGTGAGCGTGGCCGGCAGCCGGTGCCGGGCCGCTGCCGGGGTGGTTTCACCGTGCCGGTGATGCCGATATCCTGTGCCCGGCACAAGCTCGGTCACCAAGGGTGAGGTCACCCGGCCGGTCAGGACGGCGCCGATCGGAGATGGGGAACCGGATGGAACCGGGCACAGTGGTCTGGCGCGACACCGCGCAGGCACTGCTACGCCACAAGTGGCTGATCCTGGGCTGCGTGCTGCTCGGTATCGCCGGCGCCGCCGTGTTCTCGCTGGTGCAGACCCAGCGCTGGACGGCGTCCAGCCAGGTCGTGATCGGGCCGGCCGTGCCGCCCGCGCTGGTCGGCAAGCTGCCGACCGGGGCGGACAAGACCGGCCCGCTCGGGATGGACCTGCCGGCCGAGACGCAGGCCCGGGTGATGTCCAGCCCGGCGCTGCTGCGCTCGGTGGCCAAGTCGCTGGGGATGCCGACCAGCGACGAGTCGGCCCAGTCGCTGGCCTCGGTCACCCGGGTCAAGGCGGTCACCGACAACGCGTACCTGATCACCATCGACGGCCCGACCGCGGACGAGGCGGTCCGCCGGGCGAACGCGATCGGCCGGATCTACCTGGCCCAGCGCAACAACGAGGCCAAGGCGTTGCTGACCACGCTGGCCGGCCAGGCGCAGGACCGGTCCCGGACCGCCGCCGCCCAGTCCCGCACGCTGGTCAGCCAGATCTCCGAGGCGATCGCCCGGGGCGACACCCAGACGGCGGCCGCCCTGCGCGACCAGCGGGTCGGCCTGGCCACCGAGGCGCGCCAGGCCGCCGACGAGGCGTCGGCGATGCGCAAGGCGCTGTCCGGGATCGGCACCGGCAGCGAGCTGGTCAGTCCGGCGACCAAGGAGACCGCGACCTCGTCGCCGCTGGTGCTGCGCGACATCACCGTCGGCGGCATTCTCGGGCTGGTGCTCGGCTTCGGTCTGGCCCTGCTCAGCACCCACCTCAGCCCGTTCGTGCTCACCCGCGACCAGGCGGCCCGCGCAGCCGGCGCACCGGTGATCACCGCGTCCATCGGCCGGCGCCGGTTCTGGCGCCGGGCAGCCCCGCACCTGCCGCCGTCCGAGCTGACCGCGCTCGGCGCCGAGGCGAGCGGCGCCCTGGCCCGGCGCGAGCTGAATCCCCGCGGAATCGGGGCGAGCGGCGCCGGCGCCCTGCTGGTGGTGTCGGCCTCGCCGACGCCCAACTCGGCCGGCATCGCGCTGGCGATGGCCGAGGCGAGTGCCCGGGACGGCCGCGAGACGCTGCTCGTGCTCGCCGACCTCGGCGGTACGCCGGTGCTGTCGCACGTCACCGACCACGAGGGGCTGACCGACCTGGTCGCCGAGCCGGCCCCGACCCGCGCGGTCCGGGCCCGCAAACTGTTCCGTCCCGGCACGGTCGCCGACCTGTACGTGCTGCCGCCCGGTCTGAGCGACGACGAGTCGGCGCTCGCGATCGGCCCGTCGCTGGTGCCCGGCATCGTGGCGGACCTGCCGCCGGGCTACTCCGTCGTCATCCACGGTCCCGCCTCGGTCGGCCGGCACGGCATCACCCCGCTGGCCGCCGCGGTGGACGCCTCGATCCTGGTGGTCCAGGTCGGCCACGACAAGGACACCGACGTCAGCCGGCTGACCGCCGCCCTGGCGTTCGCCGGCGCCCCGGTGCTGGGCGTCGTCCTGATCGGCGCGTCCCAGCACGACGAGACGCTCGGCATCCCGGTGAACTTCAAGCCGGCCGACGCGCCGACCCTGCCGATGCGCTGACGTGCGCCCGACGACGTGGGCGGCGCCGCCGGTGCCGGGCAGCACGCCGGAGATCCAGAAGCCGGCCGTCTTCTGGCTGGTGCTGTGGTGCCTGCTGGTGCTCGGGGTGCAGCCGTGGTCGTCGCGGGCCGCCGCGCCGCAGGGCACCACCGGCTCGACGAACAGCCTGATGAAGGGCGTGCTGCTCGGCGCGATCTTCCTGATCGTGCTGGCGGCGACCCGGCCCGGCTTCCGGACCCGGATCAGTCCGGTCACCAACCTGTACGTGATCTACGTGCTGTTCGCGACCGCCACCGGGTTCCTGCTCGCCGATCCGGTCGGCCCGCTGCTGCGCCTGGCGCGGCTGCTGATAGGTCTGGTGCTGTTCTTCCTGCTGTGGCGGCCGCTGATCCAGGTGCCCGAACGGCTGCTCCGGGCCCACCTGTGGGCGCATCTCCTGCTCGCCTCCACCGTCCTGCTGAGTTTGTGGTACGTGCCCGAGCAGGCGTGGCGGCCGTTGAGCTCCTTCGGGACGGGCTTTCGGCTGCAGGGCGTCATCATCCCGATGCTCCCGCCGCGGGTCGGTGAGGTCGGCGCCCTGCTGCTCGGGCTCGCGATCATCGCCCTGGTCTGCCGCAAGCTGGCCCTCATCCCGGCCACCGCGCTGATCGGTGCCGGCCTGATGCTGGTCGCCCTGAGCCGCACCCGCACCGCGGCCGCGGCGATCGCGTTCGGCCTGATTCTCGCCCTGCTGCTGACCCGCAAGACCTGGGTCGGCCGGCTGCTCACGTTCGGGGTGCCGGCGGTCGTCGGTCTGGTGTTCCTGGCCGTGCCGTCGCTGCACGCCTGGCTGTTGCGCGGTCAGGGAGCCAAGCAGATCAGTTCGCTCAGCGGCCGAACGACGAGTTGGCAGGCCGTGCTGGACGAGGAGGTCTCGCTGCAGACCGCGATCATCGGGCACGGCCTGGGCAACAAACGGGTGCTGCTGCGCCGCGGCGAGGGCGACATCGACGTGATGGCGATCGACAACAGCTGGCTCGGTCTGTACTGGGAGACGGGTCTGCTCGCGGTCACCATCGTCGGCATCGCGATGATTGTCGCCTGGGTGTCGGTCCTGCGGGCGCCCACGCCGTACGTGAAGGCGTGCGGCGCGCTGCTGCTCGGCTACGTCAGCGCCGCCTCGCTGAACGAGAGCGGTCTGTCCGACCTGAGCTCGATGACCCTGCACCTGCTGGTCGCCGCGGCGGTCTGCGACGCCGACCGGCTCCGTGCGCGGTCCAGAGCCTTGGCCGCCCACGGGGGCACCGCAGACCCGCTGCCGCTCCTGCTCCCTCATCAGGACAGGCAACCGCCCAACCCGCCGCCACGCTGAACCGGCGTACGGGCTGTGTCGCCTCAGCGCTGACGGGCCGGGCGGATGACGAGCTCGTTGACGTCGACCTCCGGGGGCTGGCCGATCGCGAAGCCGATGGCCTCGGCGATGGCGCCGGGCGGGATCGACGCGGCCCGGTACGCCGCCATCAGGTCCTGGGCGCCGGGGTCGGAGATGGTGCTCGCGAGTTCCGACTCCACGACGCCAGGGGTGACGGTGGTGACCCGGATCGACGGGTCCAGCTCGAGCCGCAGACCCTCGGTGATCGCCCAGGCGGCGTACTTCGTGCCGCAGTAGACCGCCGCGGTCTCGCTGACCTGGTGGGCACCGATCGAGGCGACCGTGACGAAGTGGCCGCTGCCCTGGCGCTGGAAGACCGGCAGGGCGGCGGCGATGCCGTGCAGCAGGCCGCGGACGTTCACGTCGATCATCCGGTCCCACTCGTCGACCAGCAACCGGTCCAGCCGGGACAGCGGCATCACGCCGGCGTTGTTCACGATCACGTCGACCCGGCCGTGCGTCGCGACCGCGGCGGCCACGAACGCCTCGACCTCGGCGCGGTCGGTCACGTCCAGCGCCAGGCCTTCGATGCTGCCGCCGGCCGCGCGGATCCTTTGCACCAGAGCCTCGATCCGGTCGGTCCGCCGGGCGCCGGCGACGACGTGGTGACCGGCCGCCGCGAGGTGCTCGGCGACGGCGGCGCCGATGCCGCTGCTGGCGCCGGTGACCAGAACGACCTTCGGTTGCGGGGTGGTGCTCATCAGGTGCCTCCTGAGTTCGTTGTGCTGTCCCAGCGATGCTCGGCGCTGCGGGTGGTGCCGCGGCAGACCGCGATGTTCCTGGGAGTGCTGGTACCAGGCGGAACGCTCCACGGCCTCCTAAGCTGCTGGCCATGGCTACGACACCGCTCGGCGACTACCTGCGCAGCCGGCGCGCGCTGGTCTCACCGAAAAGCGTCGGCCTGGCCTCCACCGGCCGGCGGCGGGTGGACGGACTGCGGCGCGAGGAGGTCAGCATGCTGGCGGGCGTGAGCGTCGACTACTACGTCCGGCTCGAGCAGGGCCGCGAGCGCAATCCCTCCGTCCAGGTCCTGGATGCGCTGTCCGCCGCACTTCGGCTGGACGACGACGGCCGCCTGCACCTGTTCCGCCTGGCCGGGATGGCGCCGCGCCCCCGGACAGCCACCGTCACCGACCGCGTCGACCCGAACCTGCTGCAACTGCTCGCGGCCTGGCCCGACAACCCGGCGCTGGTCTCCAACCGCGCGTACGACGTCCTGGCGAGCAATGCGATCGCCGACGCGCTCTTCGGCGGCTACACCACGGGCAATCTGATGCTGCTGGTGTTCCTCGACGCCGGGGCCCGGCAGTTCTACGCCGACTGGGAGGCCGTCGCGGCGAACTCGGTCGCGGGATTCCGGCTTGGTCACGGCGAGGCGCCCGACGACCCGCGGGTGCGCGCGGTGCTGCAGCAGCTGCTCGAGCAGAGCGAGGAGTTCGCCCAGCTCTGGCAGCGGCAGGACGCGCGCGGCAAGACGCTGGACACGAAGCGGTTCGTGCATCCGGCGGTCGGGGAGCTCACCCTGCGGATGCAGGCGTTCGACGTCCGCTCGGCGCCCGGGCAGGAACTGATCGTGTACCACGCCGAGCCCGGATCGAGCAGTGCGGAAGCCGTTCGCCTGCTGGGCACGCTCGCCGCCACCGAGGCCCAGGAGAAGGCCTCCAGCTGACGGCGGCGGCGCCCTACCCGGTGATGCTGTCGGTGTCGAACCCGGCCGCCTGCCACTGCTGCCAGGTCATCGTCCTGCCCTTGTACGCGAACCGCTCCGCGGCCTGGTCACCGATCCGGTAGCTGTTACGGCGAAAGTGCACGGTGTCCGGTGCCGGAGACTTCTTGTTCTCCACCACCCCGGTGCTCGCGGTCTGCTGGTCCATCACCACTTGGTTGCCCTCAACAACCACATTCCGCAGCAGGTACCGGCCGCGCGGGCCGTCGCCACGGGTGCGGGACTGGATCGAGATGCCGTTGCGGTTGCCGCGCACCAGGTTGCCGCGCACCTGGACGTCGGAGGAGGTGTTGACGTTGATGCCGCCGCCGTCCCACAGGCTGGGCCCGGAGCCGCGGCCGGTGCCGAAGCCGTTGTTCTCCACCACGTTGCCCTCGATCACGCCCTGGTAGCTGATCTCGTAGCGGATCCCGTCGGCGGCGTTGTCGCGGATCCGGTTGCCGACGATCCGCCGGTCGTACTCGGCGATGTCGCTCCAGAAGCCGATCCCGCGGTTGGCCACCAGGTCGTTGCCGGACACCTCGCCGGACGACCGGGTCGACTTGATGCCACCCGACTCCCAGTCGGCGATCCAGAACCCGTCGGTGTTGTTGCGGGTGACCAGGTTCTCGGTGATCCGGGCGTCCGCGGACTTGTACTGGCCGACACCGAGCTGCCCGTTGTCCGCGACGGTGTTGCGGCGCAGCACGGCCCGGTCGCCCTCCTTGACCATGATGCCGACCGCGTGGTTCCAGCGGACCTCGTTCGCCTCCACCCGCCAGTCCACCCCGACCTCGACCGCGCCACCCTGCGGCCGGGTGGCGAAGTGCTCGACGGTCAGCCCGCGCACGGTGACGCGCGGCGCCGAGCTCTCGATCGCCCGTTCGGTGCGGGACATCTCGACCTGGTGCCCGGCCGGGTCGTCGGCGACGTACACGGCGTTGGTCGCGTAGTCGCCGTAGAAGGCGCCGGGCTTCAGTGTGGTCCGGCTCATCACCCGGGTGAGGTGCTCACCGTCGACGAACAGCTGCTCGCCACGCTGGCACGGGTTGGTCCGGTCGTCCTCGCACCGGCCCTTCAGCTTGTACGCCGGGGGCAGCACACCGCGAACGACCCAGTGCTGCCCGTCCCGCTGCCAGCCGGTCAGCGTGACCGAGCCGGTCAGCACGGCGCCCTCGTCGCTGGCGAGCGTGGAGCCTTCGGTCGGCCGGATGGCACGGCTGATCCGGTGCAGGCCCTTGCTGAAACAGAAGGTGGTTCCGGCCGGGTGCTGGTCGATCACCGGCTGCGGATCCTGGCCCGATGCGATCTGGATGCCTTCGCAGGCCGGCGCAGTGGCCGGTCCGGTGGCGCCGAGTTCGGCGGTGGCGGCGGGTGGGGGAGTGGTCGGGACGGACAGCGACGGGTTCGGCTCCGGCAGTGGCGACGGCTTCGCCTGGTCGTCGGTGCACCCGGCCAGCAGCATCAGCGCAGCCATGCCGGTACCGATCCAGCGCAGCCGGGCGGCCGGCGTACTCCCGCGTCTCATCCATCCCCCACACACAGTTCCCCGGGCAAGTCGCCCAACTGTACGGGGACAGGTGGTCAGTTGAGATAGGTGGTGCGGGCCAAGTTGTAGGCGAGGTCCTCGGCGATCTGGAAGGCGTCGTCCTCGTCCAGCCGGTGCTGGAGGACCAGGTTGGCCAGATAGCCGGCGTCAACCCGGCGAGCCAGGTCGTGCCGGGCCGGAATCGACAGGAACGCGCGGGTGTCGTCCACGAAGCCCGACGTGTTGTAGAACCCGGCCGTCTCGGTCACCAGCTCCCGGAACCGGCGCATCCCGTCCGGGCTGTCCAGGAACCACCAGGGCGCGCCGAGCCGCACACTCGGATAGACGCCGGCCAGCGGCGCGAGCTCCCGCGAGTACGTCGTCTCGTCGACGGTGAACAGGACCATCCGGAAGCCCTCGGCGTGACCGAACCGCTCCAGCACCGGCCGCAGCGACTTGGTGAACTCGGTCGCCACCGGGATGTCGTGGCCCTGGTCCGGCCCGTACGTCGCGTGGATCCCCGGGTGGTGGTCCCGCAGCACGCCGGGGTGCAGCTGCATGACCAGACCGTCCTCGGCCGACATCGCCGCCAGCTGGAACAGCATGTTGCCCGCGAACGCCGCCGCGTCCTCGGCCGTCACCTCGCCGCGCAAGGCGCTCGCGTAGATCCGCTCGGCCTCGGTGTCGGTCAGCGGCGTCGCGGCCGCGCTGAAGTGCCCGTGGTCGGTGGCCCGGGCTCCCGCCGCCTTGAAGATCTCCCGTCGCTGCCGCAAGGCCCGCAGGTACCCGGCGTACGACGTGGTGTCGGTGCCGGCCCGCTCGCCGAGCAGCTCGACCAGATCGCGCCAGCCCGGCCGGTCGAGGTGCACGACCGCGTCCGGCCGCAGGGTCGGAACCACCCGGCCGGGCAGGTCGGCGGCGACCTTCGCGTGCGGGGCCAGGTCGTCGGTGGCGGCGTCGGTGGTCGAGATCAGCTCGATGTTGAACGCGTCGAGCAGCGCGCGCGGGCGGAACTGCGGCTCGGCCAGCCGCGCCGAGATCTCGTCGTACAGCTGGTCGGCGGTCTCGGCGGACGGAGCGACGGTCAGTCCGAGCACCTCGGCGAACTCGTGCTCCAGCCAGTAGCGGCTCGGTGTGCCGGCGAACAGGTGCCAGTGTGAGCAGAACTCGCGCCAGATCTCCCGCGGCTCGGCGGTCCGGGTGCCGTCGCGGCGGGGCAGGCCGAGCCGGGCCGGCGCGACGCCCTGGGAGATCAGCATCCGGGTGACGTAGTGGTCCGGTACGACGAGCAGCTCGGCCGGGTCACCGAACGCCTCGTCGGCCGCGAACAGGCCGGCGTCGACGTGACCGTGCAGGCACAGCAGCGGCAGCCCGGCGGTCGAGGCGTGGATCCGGCGCGCGAGATCCCGCGCCTCGCCGGCCGGGAGCGCGCGGTCCGGGTGGGGCTGCAGGGCCTTCGGCATTCTTCCTCCAGAGCTGGAACTGCAACGGCACTGCAAAGGATTGCAGTGACTATGAGCGAGCACAAGAGCTGGCGATGTTGACAGCCGGCCGCAACCGATTGCAGACTCGGCGCACCGAGTGGGGAGGTGGATGTGGCGGCGACCATTCGCGATGTCGCGCGCCTGGCCGGGGTGTCGACCTCGACCGTGTCCCGCGCGCTCTCGGTGCCCGACCTGGTGAATCCGGCGACCCGGGCCAAGGTCCGCTCCGCGGCGGACAGCCTCGACTACGCGCCGAACAAGGCGGCCCGCGGACTGATCACCGGACGCACCGGGAACCTGGGTCTGGTGCTGCCGGACCTGGCCAACCCGTTCTTCCCCAGCGTGGTGAAAGGCGTGCAGGCCCGGGCCCGGGCAGCCGACCTGGCGGTGTTCGTCGCCGACACCGACGAGGACGTCGCGGCGGAGACGGGGCTCGTCCGGGCGCTCGCCCAGCAGGTCGACGGGCTGGTGCTGTGCTCACCGCGGGCCGGCGCGGACGAGCTGGCGAAGATCGCGGCGGACACGACGGTCGTCCTGCTGAACCGCCTGGTCGACGACCTGCCGGCCGTGGTGTTCGACCACGCGGACGGCATGCGGCAGGCGGTCGCGCACCTGGTCGCCCTCGGGCACCGGCGGATCGCCTGGGTGAGCGGTCCGGCCGCGTCCTGGTCGAGCGAGCAGCGCGGGCAGGGCTTGGCCCAGGCCGCCGCGGACCAAGGCGTCGAGCTGGTCGAGGTCGGTCACTTCCCGCCGCACTACGACGGCGGTATGGCGGCTGCCGACCAGGTCGTCGCGACCGGCGCGACCGCGGTGATCACCTACAACGACCTCGTTGCGATCGGTCTGCTGGCCAGGCTGCACGGCCGTGGCATCGCCGTGCCTGACGAGCTCAGCGTGGTCGGCATCGACGACATCGCGATGGCGGCGATGGCCCGTCCCGCGCTCACCACGATCCGGCTGCCCAAGGAACGGGCCGGCCGGCTCGCCGTCGAGCTGCTGCTCACGCTGCTCGACCACGCGACGGCCGCCGACGAGCCGCCCGTCCGCCGGGTCCTGCGCGGCGACTTGATGGTCCGCGCCTCCACCGGCGTTCCGCCCCGATGACCGCCCGATCTCGCTGAGGTGTGCGCATGAATCGTTTGAGCCTGACCAACCTGCCGACGAAGCCCGCGGTCGAACCGGGCGGACTGTCGGTCGGCATCGTCCACCTCGGCATCGGCGCCTTCCACCGCGCGCACCAGGCCGTCTTCACCGAGCGCGCCGCGCAGCTCACCGGCGACAGCCGGTGGGGGATCAGCGGGGTGACCCAGCGGTCGGCCGCCGTTCGCGACCAGCTCGCGCCGCAGGACGGCCTGTACTCCGTGCTCACCCGGGGCGGCGGCGCGGCGTCGATCGAGGTGATCGGCTCGGTCCGCGAGGTGCTCGCGGCGTCCGAGGACCCGGCGGCGGTGGTGCAACGGATCGCTGACCCGCGGGTCGGGGTGGTCACGCTGACCGTGACGGAGAAGGGTTACCGGGCGCGATCCGGCGGCGGGCTGGACCTGACCGACCCAGAGATCCAGGCGGATCTGACCGGCCGGCCGCCGCGGACCGTCGTCGGACAGCTCGCCGCGGGGCTGGCCCGGCGGTCGGGCGCGCCGTTGACTGTGCTGTCCTGCGACAACCTCGTTGCCAATGGCCCGTACTTGGCGCGACTGGTGCGCGAGTACGCCGAGGCGGCCGGGTTGGCGGGGGAGCAGTTCGAGGCGGCCGCGTTCCCGGCGAGCATGGTGGACAGGATCGTGCCGGCCACCACCGACGCCGACCGGGACGAGGCGGCGCGGCTGCTCGGCGTACGGGACGAGGCGGTGGTGGTGGCCGAGCCGTTCATCCAGTGGGTGATCGAGGACGCCTTCGCCGCGGAGCAGCCGGCCTGGGACGCCGCCGGTGCCGTGCTGACGGCGGACGTCGCGCCCTGGGAGCAGGCGAAACTGCGGATGCTCAACGCGACCCACTCGATGCTGGCGTACCTGGGGGCGCTGCGCGGCTACGAGACGATCGCCGAGGCGGTCCGCGACGAGGATCTCGCCACGGCGGCCACCGAGCTGATGAGGGTGGACGTCGTTCCCACGTTGACGCCGCCGGACGGGCTCGACCTCACGGCGTACGGCGAGTCGGTGCTCGAACGCTTCGCCAATCCCGCGCTGAAGCACCGCACGGCGCAGGTGGCGATGGACGGCTCGGTCAAGCTTCCCGTCCGGCTTCTCGGCACCGTCCAGGACCGTCTCGCCGCCGGCGCCGAACCGTACGCCGCCGCGCTGGCCGTCGCCGCGTGGATGGTCTACGTCAGCCGCACCGCCGGCCTCGACGATCCGCAAGCCGCTCGGCTGCAATCGGCTGCCGCGTCGGCGGGCGGTCCGGCCGCGCTGGTCGACGCCCTGCTCGCCGTCGACACGGTCTTTGCGCCGAACCTCCGCGAGAACAAGACCTTCCGCAGTCTGCTGGTCGACCACGTCACCGCGCTCACCCGCTAGGGGTGGGGGTGCCGGTGGCTCGCGGGGTCGGGCTGGCGGTTGCCGAGGGGGTCGGGCTCGGGGTAGCCGGTGGGGTCGGGGTGACTGGGCTCGGGGTGACTGGGCTCGGGGTGACTGGGCTCGGGGTGACCGGGGTCGGGGTGACGGTTGCCGGTGGGGTCGGGGTGATGGTTGCCGGTGGGGTCGGGCGGGCGATGACGGGCGCCGTGTCCGCGGTGAAATTGCTGTCGGTGTCGAAGCCGGCCGCTTGCCATTCCTTCGCGGTGAACCACTGGCCGAACTTCTGGAACCGGTCGGCGGTGAGGCTGTCCAGGATGTACTGGTTGGACTTGAGCACGACCTCGCCGGTGGGAATGCTGGCGCCGGAGTTCTGCACCAGACCGGTCGACTGGGTGCCGGTTTTCATCGTGACCTGGTTGCCGGTGACGACGACGTCGCGCAGGACGTTCAGGCCCCACGGGCCGTTGCCGCGGGTGCGGGACTGGATCGAGATGCCGTTCACGTTGCCGACCAGCGTGTTGTTGCGGACAGCGACGTTCGACGAAGTGTTGACGTTGATGCCGCCGCCGTCCCACAGCGACGTACCGGAGCCGCGGCCGGTGCCGAAGCCGTTGCCGGTGATGGTGTTGTTCTTGATCACGCCGTTGCGGCCGATCTCGTACCGGATCCCGTCGGCGGCGTTGCCGACGATCTGGTTGTCGCTGAACGTGCGCCCCTCGTCGTACGCGTCGCTCCACAGGCCGACGCCGAGGTTCGCCTCGATCAGGTTGCCGGACACCGAGCCGCCGCTCGACCAGGTGGTCTTGATGCCGCCGGACTCCCAGTCGGCGATCCAGAACCCGTCGGTGTTGTTGCCGCTCACCTGGTTGCCGGTGATCGTGCCGTTGGCCGAGCTGTACTGGCCGACGCCGAGCTGGCCGTTGTTCCGGATCAGGTTCTTCTCGAGCGTGGCGCCGTCGGCGTTGACCAGCATCGCGCCGACCGCGTGGTTCCAGCGGATGTCGTTCGCGACCACCTTCCAGCCGGTGCTGAGCACGACAGCGCCGGCTTGCGGGGCTGAGGCGAAGTGCTCGATGGTCAGCCCCCGCACGACCACGTCGGGCTCGCTGGACTCGATCGCGGTCGCCGTCTTCGACATCTCCACCGACTTGCCGGCCGGGTTGCCGCCGACGAACACGGCGTTGGCGGCGTAGTCGCCGTAGAAGGTGCCCGGTACGACCTGCTCGCGCTCGGCGACCCGCTTCAGGTGCTTGCCGTTGACGAAGACCTGCTCCCGCAGGTAGCAGATGTTCGCGACGTCGTCCTCGCACTGCCCGGTCTTCCGGTACGCCGGGGGCAGCACGCCCCTGACCACCCAGTCGTCGCCGGCCGCGGTCCAGCCGGTCAGCCGGATCGAGCCGGTGAGAACGGCGCCCTGGTCGCTGGCGAGGACCTGCTGGGCCTTCGGACGCAGCGGCCGGTCGATCCGGTGCAGACCGGCCGCGAAGCAGATCGTGCTGCCGGACGGGCTCTGCTCGACGACGTCGGCCGCGTTCTGGCCGGGCTTGACCGTCACGCCGGTGCACGCCGGGGCCTGCGAAGGCCCGGCCGGGAACCTGACCGGCGACGGCGTACCGGTCGGCGTCGGCGAGGGGGTCGGGCTGGGAGACGCGCTCGGGGTCTGGCTCGGCGTGGCGGCGATCGACGGCCAGGTCGGCACCCGCAGCGTCGGCGGCGTGATCGTCGGAATCGTCACCGTCGGGACCGGCACGGTCGACGGCGAGCTGATCGGCGACTGCGGCCCCGTCTGGTCGCCGGAACGCCCAGGTGCGGACTCCGAGCCCCGCGCCGACGCGATCTGCGTCGCCGCCGCGGCGATGCACGCGACGGCGAGCGCGCCGGCTGCCACCCCGGCGGTAGTGGTCACCGAGCTCTTCACTCGAGGGGACGGGCGTTTCATCTGCACCCCCTGCTGCGGTCTTCCGGACGGCCAGGACTTGACGTAGTCGGGAGAATACGCACGGATGGTTGCGTTTGTCCCCTAACTTGTCCGGAAAGGTCCCGCTGGCAACAGAAATCACATCTGGCTGAAACAGTTGCCCCAGGCGTGTACTCCGCCGGCGTGCCGCGGGTGACCCGGACATCCAGCAGCAGGTGCTGGACCCACGGCGCTCGCTGCTGCTCGGCGCCCCGTGACCTTTGGGCGGTCGGCGCGTTGTTCTGATCGGAGGCGACGGGGTGAGCGACCGCCCCGCCGATCATCGCCGGTGCGGCCGCACGTGCGAGTTGTCACCGCCGCGGAATCTAAGGTGGTGCCATGCGGGTCGCCATGTTGCACAACCGGTACCGGTCGGGTCAGCCCAGTGGCGAGAACACCGTCGTCGACCAGACGGCCGATCTCCTGCGCAGGTCCGGACATACCGTCGACCTCTACGCCCAGCACAGCGACACGATCGCCGAGATGGGCCGTCGTGATCGTGCTCTGGTGCCGTTCCGCTCCGTCTGGTCGTTCTCGGCCGAACGCGAGCTGACACTCCGCTTGCAGGAGCGGCGTCCGGACGTCGTGCACGTGCACAACACGTTCCCGTTGTGGAGCCCGTCGGTGCTGCGGGCGGTCCGTCGCGCCGGGCTCCCGGCCGTGGCGACGCTGCACAACTTCCGCCTGATGTGCGCGAACGGCGTGCTGCAGCGCGACGGTGGTCCGTGCGAGTCGTGCGTCGGCAAGGTTCCGTGGCGGGGCGCTGTGCACGGCTGCTACCGCGACTCCACAGTGCAGAGCCTGCCGCTCGTCGCCGGAATCACCGTCCACCAGCAGCTGCACACCTGGCAGCGCTACGTCACCACGCTGATCGCGCCGTCGGAGTTCGTCCGGTCCCGGTACGTCGCGGGCGGGTTCGCTCCTGGCCAGATCGTGGTCAAGCCGCACGCGGTGCCGTTCTCGGGCCAGGTTCGCACCGGGCCGGGCGAGGCCGTGGTGTTCCTGGGCCGGCTGACCGAGGAGAAGGGCTTCGCCGATCTGCTCGAGGCGTGGGACTCGTCGCTGGGTCAGCTGGTCGTGGTCGGCGACGGCCCGTTGCGCCCGGCGGCCGACGCACGCGCCGCGACCGACCCGTCGGTCACCGTGCTCGGCGCGTTGCCCTGGGCCGAGTGCATGCAGGTGCTGCGATCCGCCCGAGCCGTCGTCGTACCCGCCCGGTCGTACGAGACGTTCGGGCTCGTGGTGGTGGAGGCGTTCGCGCACGGCGTACCGGTGGTGGCGTCCCGGATCGGCGCGCTCGCGGAGCTCGTCGACGACGGCGAGACCGGTGCGCTGGCCGCCCCGGGCGATCCCGCCGGCCTGCACAAGGCGTTGCGATTGATCACCGAGCCGGCAACTTCGATAGCCTGCGGCGAGCGAGCCCGCCAGGTGTACTTGGACCGCTTCACCCCGGAGCGCGACCTGGCGGCCACGGAGAGGATCTACGCCGATGCGATCGCCCGGCACGAGGCCGCACGCTGAACCGGCCCCCTGCCCTGGGACTTCCTGCCGCAGCAGCCATCGCTCCGGCCGGCAGGCCGCCGGCGCGCTGGGCCGGCGACGATCACGCGGGGTAAAGTGCGCGCAGGCGTGGGGGGTCACGTCGACCGGGGTCCAGTGGGGGAGCGCGTGGTGCCGCAACGCATCGGGTATCTGACCGGGGTCTTCGACCTGTTCCACGTGGGCCACCTGGACCTGCTGGAGCAGGCTCGGCAGCAGTGCGACCGGCTCGTCGTCGGGGTGCTCACCGACGAGTGGGCGGTGGACGCCTGGGGTTCGCGGCCGTTCGTGCCGCTGGTCGAACGGGCGCAGATCCTCGACCAGCTGCGGTGCGTGGACGAGGTGGTCGTGGTGGACGGCGTCGAGGCCGGGTGGCTGACCGGCGTCCTGGGCGTCCGGACCGTGTTCGCCGCTGAGGGGACCGACGGGGTGCTCGGCGCTGACGAGCTGGACGGGATTCCCGTCCCGCTGATCAGCGCGCTGGCGGCCCGCCGTGCTTCCCGCAGCCAGATCCTGCGCGCCGCGATCGACCAGCGGCAGTCGCGCAGCTCGGTCGCATGACGCGCCGTTCGTACGCCGACGTGGTCGCCGAGCTGGTCCGCGCGCAGAAGCCGTCGGCCGGCACCCCGGCGTACTCGCGGTTCGTGAACCGCAAGCTCGGCCGCTACCTGGCCGCCGGCGCCTTCCTGGCCGGCCGGACACCGAACCAGGTGAGCCTGACCAGCGGCTTCTGCTCGCTGGCCGGCATCGTGCTGATCGCGACGGTCGAGCCGAGCCTTCCGTTGGCGCTGGGCGTCACCGCGCTGCTCGTGCTCGGCTACGCGCTGGACTCCGCGGACGGCCAGTTGGCGCGGCTGCGCGGTGGCGGTTCGCCGCTGGGCGAGTGGCTCGACCACATGATCGACTGCGTCAAGATCGTGCTGCTGCACTCGGCGGTGCTGGTCTCGCTCTACCGCTTCGATGCCTTCGGCAATGACCTTGTGCTGCTGGTGCCGCTGGCCTACCTGTGCGTGTCGGCGGTGATGTTCTTCGGCCTGATCCTGATCGACCAGCTGCGCCGCCGCCACGGCGCCTCGACCGTCAACGTGCGCGGCGACTCGGTGCTGAAGTCGTTGCTGATCGCACCGACCGACTACGGCGTCCTGTGCCTGGTCTTCCTGGCCTTCGGGTGGCCGGAGATGTTCACCGCGCTGTACGGGCTGCTGCTGGCGGCGAACCTGCTGTTCCTGCTGGCCGCGACCGCGAAGTGGTACCGCGAGATGGCCGCGCTGGCCCCGGCGGCCAAGGTCGCGACGGCCTCGTCGGAGGTGCGCGGCTGATGGGTGTCGTCGGCTACGCACCAGGCGTCTACGACATGTTCCACATCGGTCACCTCAACATCCTGCGCCGGGCCAGCGAGCACTGCGACCACCTGATCGCCGGTGTCGTCGAGGACGACGTGGTGCAGCGGATCAAGGGCAGGCCGCCGGTGGTGCCGCACGACGAGCGAATGGAGGTCCTGCGCGCGATCGGGCTGGTCGACGAGGTGGTCAGCGACTGGTCCAGCGACAAGTTCGAGATGTGGAAGCAGCTGCGGTACGACGTGCTGTTCAAGGGTGACGACTGGAAGGGCACCGAGAAGGGGCTCCGGCTGGAGAAGCTGCTCGGCGAGGTCGGTGCCCGCGTGCACTACTTCCCCTACACCGCGTCGACGTCGAGCACGGATCTGCGCCGGCTGCTGGAGGGCACGCTGTGACCGCGCCGCGCCCGAAGGTGCTGATCAGCGCGTACGCGTGCCGGCCGACGGGTGGTTCCGAGCCGGGCGCCGGCTGGGCGTGGGCGAAGGCGGCCGCGCGCGACCACGACGTCTGGTTGCTGACCCGGGGCAAGTTCGCCCCCGAGATCGCCGAGGAGCTGGCGGTCCGGCCGGTGCCGGGACTGACCCTCGTACCGCTGGAGCTGCCGAAGTGGCTGCTGAAGCTGCGGCGCCGGCACGCGGACGTCTACTGGTACTACCCGCTCTGGCAGCGGCTCGCGGGCCGGACGGCCGAGCGGCTGCACCAGCAGCACGGGTTCGACGTCGTGCACCACCTGACGTTCGCGGTCGACTGGATGCCGGCCGGGGTGGTCCGGCGGTCGACGGCGAAGGTGATCTGGGGACCGGTCGGCGGGTCGACCGCGGTGCCGTTGCCGATGGCGCACTGGCTGGGGCCGCGCGGGCTGGCCGGCGAGCTGGTCCGGCGTGCGTGGACCGGGGTGGCCCGCAGGGTGGTCGGCCGGCACCTGGCCCAGACCGCGGACCTGGTCGTCGCGCAGAACAACGACGTCGCCGAGCAGTTCGCGCCGCACGCCCGCGAGCTGGTCGTGCAGCCGAACGTCGCGATCCGCCGCTTCGCCAGCGCCTCCGGACCGTACGAGCCGTACGGCGGGCCCGGCGAGAAGACGGCGCTGTTCGTCGGCCGGCTGATCCCGTGGAAGGGCCTGCTGCTCGCGATCAGCGCGCTGGCCCGGCCGGAAGCCGCGCACTGGGAGCTGCGGGTCATCGGCGACGGGCCGGACTGGCGCCGCGCCGAACGCCACGCCGAGCAGCTCGGCGTCCGGGACCGGGTCGAGTTCGTCGGTCAGCTGCCGCGCGAGGAGGTACTCGCCGCGCTGCTGCGCGCGGATGCGTTGCTCGCCCCCTCGCTGCGCGAAGCCGCCGGGTGGGCCGTCACCGAGGCGCTGGCCAGCGGCTGCCCGGTGGTCTGCGTCGACCGCGGCGGCCCGTCGGTCATCGTCGGCCCGGGCGAAGGGGTCGCCGTACCGTGGCGCGGCGACGTCGTCGGCGAACTGGCCCGCGGCCTGGCCTCCCTCACCGGCCGCATCCACCCCGTCGACCGCTGGGGCCCCGACCGCCTCCCCGCCCTGCTCGCAACCTGGTACAACAACTCCACCCGCGTCCCCCAGTAACCCTGCCACCCACCCGACCCCACCCAGCTCCACCCGCCCCGGTCGGGCTCCTGCTCTCGCCCCGCCCGCCGGTCCGTCCTGGCCGCGTCCGGTGGGTTGACCCACCGGACGCATGGTTGGCCCATCGGATTTTGGTGGGCCAACCATGCATCTCAGGGGTTGACCCAGCAGACGCGAGGGGCGCGGATGGGATGCGGCGCGGATGGGGATGCGGGGAGCTGGCGCGGGTGGGATGTGCGAGGTGGGCGGGGGAGGGGAAGCCGGGGAGCTGAGCTCAGTCGCGGGCGGTTTTGCCGGGGAGGGCGAGCATGCGGTCGAGCGCGATCTTGGCGTAGTGCTCGGTGTCGGCGTCGACCTTGATCGGGTTGACGACGTGACCGGCGACCAGGTTCTCCAGCGTCCAGACGAAGTGCGGCAGGTCGATCCGGTTCATCGTCGCGCAGTAGCAGACCGTCTTGTCGAGAAAGACGATGTTCTTGTCGGGGTGCTGCTTGGCCAGCCGCTGGACCAGGTTCAGCTCGGTCCCGATCGCCCAGGACGTGCCGGGCTCGGCCTGGTCGAGCACGGTGATGATGTACTCCGTCGAGCCGACCAGGTCGGCCTTCGTGACCACGTCGTGCCGGCACTCGGGGTGCACGAGCACCTTGACCCCGGGGACCCGGGCGCGGACGTCGTCCACCGACTCCGGCGTGAACCGGCCGTGCACCGAGCAGTGCCCGCGCCACAGGATCATCTTCGCGTTCGCGAGCTGCTCCGCGGTCAGGCCGCCGCCCGGCTTGTGCGGGTCGTAGACGACGCACTCGTCCAGGCCGATGCCCAGCTTCAGCACCGCGGTGTTGCGGCCGAGGTGCTGGTCGGGCAGGAAGAGCACCTTCTGGCCCTGCTGGAAGGCCCAGTCGAGCGCGACGTCGGCGTTGCTCGACGTACAGACCGCGCCGCCGTTGCGGCCGCAGAACGCCTTGATGTCCGCGCTGGAGTTCATGTAGGTGACCGGCACGGTGACGTCCGCGACGCCGGCGTCGGCGAGCGCGTCCCAGGCCGCCTCGACCTGCTGGATCCGGGCCATGTCGGCCATCGAGCAGCCGGCCGCCAGGTCGGGCAGGATCACCGTCTGGTTGTCGTTGGTGAGGATGTCGGCCGACTCGGCCATGAAGTGCACGCCGCAGAACACGATGTACGGCGCGTCCGGCCGGTTCGCCGCGTCCCGGGCCAGCTTGAACGAGTCACCGGTGACGTCCGCGAACTGGATCACCTCGTCGCGCTGGTAGTGGTGGCCGAGCACGAACACCTGGTCGCCGAGCGCCGCCTTGGCCTTCAGCGCCCGCTCGACCAGGTCCGGGTCGGACGCCGGCGGCAGGGCGCCGGGGCACTCCACCCCGCGCTCGGAGTGCGGGTCGGTGTCCCGGCCCAGGAACAGCAGCGGAAGGGACTTCGAGCTGTCTGCGATTGTCGTCACGTCAACATCGTGCCACGTCCGCGGGCCCTGACCGCGTGGTGCGCGTCACTGCCCAGAATGCGAAACCTCTGCAGCTCCCGGGGCGGATCGGTGGCTTGTGCAAGCATCGGCGAATGGGTGATGTCGTTGTGGTCGGTGCAGGGCTGGCTGGACTCAACTGCGCGCTCGCGCTGCAGGAGGCGGGCGTGTCGGTCACCGTCCTGGAAGCACATGACACGGTCGGTGGACGCGTGCGGACCGACGTCATCGACGGTTACCGCTGCGACCGTGGTTTCCAGTTGCTGAACCCGGCCTATCCCGCCGTCCGCCGGTACGTCGACCTCGCCGCGCTCGACCTGCAACCGTTCGCCGCCGGCGTCGCCGTCGCGGGCCACGCCGGTACGACGGTCCTGGGCGATCCCCGCCGCGCGCCGCACCTGGTCCCGCGCACTCTGCTGAGCGGCTATCTCCACCCGAAGGAACTCGCCCGCCTGACCACCTGGGCAGCGCCCGCCCTCGGCCCGGTCAACCGCCTCCTCCCGGCTCAGGCGGCGTGCGGTGACGACCACCGCGACGCCCGGCGTCAGGGCGGCGGCCCCACCGGCGACCGGCCGTCGAACGTTGATCCTCGCCCGAGCGGCGGCCGCTTGGACGTCTCGCTCGCGGAGTCGCTGGATGCGGCCGGCGTGGACGGCCCCTTGCGCAGAGAGGTCCTGGAGCCGTTCCTCGCCGGCGTGCTTGCCTCCGACGACGGGACGACCTCGGCCGCCTTCGTGCGGCTCCTGTTGCGGAGCTTCCTGCTCGGCACGCCCAGTCTCCCGGCGCAGGGGATGAGCGCGTTGCCCGAGCAGTTGGCCGCTCGCCTCACCGAGCCGGTCCACCTCGACGTCCAGGTGACCGGCCTGACCTCCCCGGCCGTCGTACGCACTACCACAGGCGAACTGCGGGCCCGAGCCGTGGTGGTGGCGACAGACCCGTCGACGGCGGAGGACCTGCTCGGTGTGAAGGCGCCCCGGATGAAGGGTCTGAGCACTTACTGGTTCGCGACCGACGAGGCGCCGCGCACCGACAAGGTGCTGGTGGTGGACGGCCGCCGCAACGGGCCGGTGGTCAACACCGCCGTGATGTCGACCGTGGCACCGGCGTACGCGCCGGCGGGTCGGCACCTGATCCAGGCGACCACGCTGTGGCCGACCGACGCGAGCGAGAGCGAGGTCCGCATCCAGCTCACCCGGATGTACGGCCGCTCCGCCGGGGCGTGGGAGCTCGTCGTCCGGCACGACATCCCGCACGCGCTCCCGCACCAGCCCCCGCCGCTGAACCACCGGCAGCCGGTCGAGCTCGGCGACGGCGTCTTCGTCGCGGGCGACCACCGCGACACGGCGTCGCTGCAAGGCGCCCTGGTCTCCGGCCGCCGGGCCGCCAACGCCGTGCTCCGGTCGCTGCGCTGACCCCTGGTTCGCAGGTCAGGCCGGTCGGTTGAAGTACGGCCCGGCCAGCCCGTACGCCGTGGGCAGCAGCGGCACGTGGTTCGCGATCACCGGCAGCTCGGCGGCTTCGGCGGCGGTGAACCAGCCGATCTCCGTGACCTCGTCCGACACTCCGGCGGTCCCGGCGACGATCTCGGCGCGGAACAGCACGCCGAGAATCTGCACGCGGTTGCCGTCCGGGTACACCACGACGATGTCCGGGTCCGAGTAGACGCCGAGCAACTCGGTCGCCCGCACGGTCAGCCCGGTCTCCTCCAGGACCTCGCGCTCCGCGGTCTCGGCCGGTCGCTCACCCGGGTCGATCCCGCCGCCCGGCAGACACCATTCCCCGTTGTCGCTGCGCCGCGTCAGCAGCAGCCGCTCACCGTCCAGCACCGCCGCCGTCGCCCCCGGACGCAGGACCGCGCCCGCCCCGATCCGTACGCCGTACTCGTGCCTCGCCCGCGGCCTCTCGCCGTCGGCAGCTCCCGGGTGCCGAAGGGCTGACGGCGTGTCGGTCATCGGGCCGTCTCCTCGTCCTGGCTGTCCTTGAGCGCCTGCCGGCAGACGCGGTCGGCGGCCCGGGTGGTCTCCGGCAGGCGGTAGCGCGGTGTCAGGTCGAGCACTCGCGCCACCGCGGTGGCGAGGTCGACCCGATGCCCGACTGAGACGAACACCGGCTTGGTTTTGTTCTGGGTCCGCAGAGCCTTTCCGACGACCTCTCCGTCGAGCAGCAGCTCGCTGGCATCACCACGCCGGGGCCCGGGCTCCTGCCACGTCCCGACGAACGCCGTCTTCGCCACCCCGACGCTCGGCAGCCCCGTCACCACGCCCAGATGGCAGGCGAGCCCGAAGCGCCGCGGATGAGCGAGCCCCTGCCCGTCACACACCAGCAGTTCCGGCGTGGTCCGCAGCCGCTCCAGCGCGGTCAGCAACCCCGGCACCTCGCGGAACGCGAACAGCCCCGGCACGTACGGGAACGCCGTCCGTCCCAGCACGACGGCCCGGTCGACCACCTCGAGCCCGTCCAGCACGACCACCGCCGCGGCGAACTCGTCGCCGGCGTACGCGACGTCCAGCCCCGCGACGTACCGCGGTTGCTGCGGTCCAGGGCCCGCGGTGTCGACCTGGCTCCGCAGGCTCTCCTGCACCGCGATCGCTTGCTCGACTGTTTCCGGCCCGGTGTGCATCGGCCGCACGCTACGCCTTCGACGACGCGCGCCACCGGCGTGGTCGGTCATAGCCGCCGGCTATGGCAGGAGCGAGCAAGCGGGTTCGGTCGCCGGAGCCCTCAGGCACGGCGTCCGCTGGGTGGCCGCGATGGGGTGGAAGCGGCGCCGGGTTTGCGAGGATGGGCGCATGCGCGTGCTGATTGCTCCGGACAAGTTCGCTGGAACGCTGACGGCGGTCGAGGCCGCGGCCGCGATCGAGGAGGGGTGGCGGCGGCGGGATCCGGACGCCGAGGTGCTGGTGGCGCCGATGGCCGACGGCGGGCCGGGCTTCATCGACGTGCTCGCGGCCGTTGTCGACGGCACCTTGTTGTCGGTGACCGTGCGCGGACCGCTCGGCGGGGAGGTCCCGGCGACGGTGCTGGTGGCCGGCGAGACGGCGTACGTGGAGACCGCGCAGGCGTGCGGGCTGCACCTGGTCGAGCCCGGGGACCGCCGCCCCGAGGACGGTACGACGTACGGCGTCGGCCAGCTGATCGCGGCCGCGGTGGACGCGGGGGCGAAGCGGATCATTCTCGGGCTCGGTGGCTCCGGCACGAACGACGCCGGCGCGGGCCTGCTCGCGGCGCTCGGCGCGACAGGGCAGGGCGGCCGGCTGGACGCGGGCGCGACCGGCCTGGCCGCGCTGACTGCCGTGGACCTGGAGCCCGCGCGCAGCCGGATGGCCGGGATCGAGTTCGTCGCCGCCAGCGACGTGGAGAACCCGATGCTCGGACTGCGCGGCGCCACCAACGTGTTCGGCAGCCAGAAGGGCCTGACCGACGAGCGCAAGCCGGAGGTGGACGGCTGGCTCACCCGGTTCGCCGAGCTGGCCGGCCGCAAGACCGCGGACCAGAAGGGCGCGGGCGCGGCCGGCGGCCTCGGGTACGCGCTGCTGCTGCTCGGCGCCGAGCGGGTGTCCGGGATCGACCTGGTCGCCGAGCTGACCGGGCTGAAGGACAAGGCCGGCCGGGTGGACCTGGTGCTGTCCGGCGAGGGCGCGTTCGACTTCCAGTCCCGCGACGGCAAGGTGATCGCCGGGGTCGCGAAGGTGGCCAACGACGCGATGCGGCCGTGCGTGGTGCTGGCCGGCAAGGTGCTGATCGGCGCCCGCGAGATGCGCACGATGGGCGTGGAGTCGGCGTACTCGCTGGTCGACGCGGTCGGCGAGGAGCGGGCGTTCGCCGACCCGCACGGCTCGCTGGCGGCGGTCGCCGAACGCGTCGCCCGGACCTGGGCGCGCTGACCGGGCGGTCCGGCGGGCCGCCCGGGCAGCGCCGCGGCCGGGTCCACCGGGTGAGGCGCGTGGTTGATCCCCGAAATTCGTGTGCGACCATGGGAATGGAACCGGACCGGTCAGCGTTGGCCCGGTTGACAGCGGAACTTCCGCGCGCGGCCACCTGCCCACCAGCGGCCGGGCGCTCAAGAGATGACTGGAGTCAGGAATGACTGAAGCGCAGACCGAGCAGGCTGCAACCACCGCCACGGGGATCGCGTTGACGGACGGGGCCGCGGCCAAGGTGAAGGCGCTGCTGGACCAGGAAGGTCGCGACGACCTCGCGCTGCGCGTGGCCGTGCAGCCGGGTGGCTGCTCCGGCCTGCGGTACCAGCTGTTCTTCGACGAGCGTCAGCTCGACGGTGACGTGGTGGCCGACTTCGACGGTGTGAGCGTCGTCACGGACCGGATGAGCGCGCCGTACCTGAAGGGCGCCTCGATCGACTTCGTCGACACCATCGAGAAGCAGGGCTTCACGATCGACAACCCGAACGCCACCGGCTCCTGCGCCTGCGGCGACTCGTTCAACTGAGCTCACGACGAAGCCCCCGGCACCAGGTGCCGGGGGCTTCGTCATACCCTGGCGGGCTCAGCCGAGCAGGCGGAGGGCGGTCAGGGTGTAGGCGCGGGCGGCGGTCAGCAGTTCGTCGACCGCGACTGACTCGTCGGCGCGGTGGGCCTGGGTGGTGACCGACCCGGGACCGAGCACCACGACCGGTACGCCGAGGTCGCGGGCGATGTAGCCGCCGTCGCAGGCGGCGGTCCAGCCGCCCAGCGCCAGACCCGGGCCGCCGGCGTCGGTCAGGGCCGCGTCGGTGGTGCGGACCAGTTCGTCGTCGGCGGCGGTCTCGAACGCGGGCATCTCCATCGGCATCGCGAGGTCGACGGTCAGACCGCGATCCTCCAGGCGCAGCGCGGCGACCCGTCGGCGCAGCTCGTCCAGGACGGCGTCCGGGGACTCGCCGGGCAGCAGCCGCCGGTCGGCGACCAGCACGCACTCGGCCGGCACGATCGAGCCGCCGGTGCCGCCCTGGATCTGCCCGACGCTCCAGGTCGCCGGGCCGAGCAGGTGGTGCGGTGCCGCGGCGAGCTCGGCGTGCAGGCGTTCGATCTCGGCGACGACCGCGGCGGCGCCGTAGATCGCGTTCGCGCCGTCGGCGGGATTGCCGGCGTGGCAGGCCCGGCCGTGCACCTCGACCCGCAGATAGGAGTCGCCACGGGCGCCGATGATGGTCTGCAGGTCCGTCGGCTCCGTGGTGATGCAGCCGGCGAACAGGCGGTCCACCGCGTCGACGTACGCGCGGATGCCCTTGCCGGTCTCTTCCTCGTCCACCACGGCGGCCAGCTCGACCGGACCGGTCAGGCCGGCGCCCCGTAGTACGGCCATGGCGGCGAGGGACGCGGCCAGCCCGCCCTTCATGTCGGACGCGCCGCGGCCGTAGATCCGTCCGTCGACCAGTTCGCCACCGAACGGATCATTGGTCCAGCCGCCGCCGACCGGCACGACATCGGTGTGCCCGAGCAGCAGCAGCCCGGGCCGTGCGGGCCCGGCCGCGGCAGCAGGCAGCGTGATCACGAGGTTGTTCCGCCCGGGCTCGACGGCAGCCTCGGCGACCTCCAGGCCGAGATCGCTCGCCGCCGCCCGGAGCACGGCGACCGTCGCGGCCTCGTCGCCCGGCGGGTTCTGCCCGGGTGCCCGCAGCAACGACTGCGTGGTCTCGACGAGCCACCCTTCGTCGAGCTGATCGAGCACAGCCTGCTCGGCGGCGGAGATGCTCATCGCGTCCTTCCGGCAACCTTCAGGCCCAGCGGCGGGCCGGTCGGCTACAGGGATTCGAAGGTGTCGTTGGTGATGCCGAAGGCGACGTTGACGGTGAGGTCGACCACGAGCCGGTCCCCGCTGGGGCGGCAGCGGAACGTCAGCGCGAACGGGGTCTCCAGCAGCCGGAGCGTTGCCACGAAGGCGTCGCCGTCGCCGTACGCCGAGGTGACCATTCGCTGGGCGGGATCGACCAGCGTGTACGCGTGCTCCTGCCAGTCGCCGGGCGCGAAGACGACCTGCTGCGCGCCGGACTGTGCAGGGCCCGGGTCGCCGCCGGATCGCTCCAGGGTCGTCTGCCGGACGAAGGTGAAGGTGCCGGTGCCGTCCTCGTCGAGCCGGACCTCGGTCAGCCCGACGTGGTTGCGCGCGAACCGGTACCTGCGCCCGTCGCCGCCGGCCGGCGCCGGACCCGCGGGCGGCGGAATCCGCAGCTCGCCCAGTCGCTGTCCCGGCCCGCCGTCCCGCGCGGTTCGGTCCGCGCCGAGCCCCGCCTGCCCAGGCACAGCCGCGCCGAGCCCCGCCTGCCCAGGCACAGCCGCGCCCGGCGCCGCCTCACCGGGGGCGTCGGTGGACTGCAGGGCCGGCAGGAGGTGCTGCCAGATGATGTCCATCGTGGCCTGCATGTCGGGGGAGGCGCTGGTGAGGATCACGGCGGTGTCGTGCTCCGGCAGGATCAGGCAGTACTGCCCGAACGCGCCGTCGCCGCGGTAGGCGTTGTGCCGGGACCGCCAGAACTGGTACCCGTACCCCTGCTGCCAGTCCGGGTTGTCCTGGTTGCTGTTGTCGACCTGCCCCGCTGTCGCCGCGTCGATCCAGGCGGCCGGGACCAACTGCCGCCCTTGCCACTCGCCGCGCTGCAGCAGGAACTGCCCGAAGTGCGCCAGCGATTCCGTGCTCAGGCTCAAGCCCCAGCCGCCCAGCGTGATGCCCTCGTCCGAGCTGTCCCAGACGGCCTCCGTCGCGCCCAGCGGCTCGAACAGCCGCGGCCGCAAGTAGTCGACCAGCTTCTCGCCGGTGACCTTCTGCACGATCGCCGACAGGATGTACGTCGCGCCGCTGTTGTAGACGAACGGCGCTCCCGGCGGGTGCTCGACCTCCAGCGCGAAGAAGCCCTGGACCATCCGGCCGGTCCGGCCGAGCCGGTCGACAGTGTCCTTGTCGTGCCCGGTCGTCATCGTCAGCAGGTGCTCGACGCGCAGCGCGGCCAGGTTGTCGCTGATCTTGCCGGGCAGGTCGTCGCCGGAGAAGAACGAGATCACCTGGTCGTCCAGCGACAGCAGCCCGGCGTCGACGACCAGGCCGATCGCCATCGAGGTGAAGCTCTTCGACACCGAGAACAGCAGGTGCCGGTCGGCCAGCCGGTACGGCGCCCACTCGCGCTCGAGCACGACGTGGCCGTGCCGCAGCACCATCACCGTGTGCATCTCCTGGTCCGAGGCGTCGAGAGCGGCGACGAAGCGCTCCAGCGCGACGGCCGACAGTCCCTGGTCTGGCGGGGTACTCCGCGGAAGGCTGCTCACCTCCAGCACGGTAGCCGCACCCACCGACACCCGCAGGCGGCGCCGGGCCGCCGTGAGACGTCGCGGAACCGCCGTTCGGCGGCGCCGAAGAATTTTCCGGCCGGGATGTCGATCCGCGCCCGGCCCGGTCGACGCAGGGGCAAGCAAGCATCCGAACCCACTGCCAAGGAGCACATCATGCGCAAGATCGTCGCCGGCCTGTTCATCTCCCTCGACGGCGTCACCGAGGCCCCGGACACCTGGCACTTCCCGTACTTCGACGACCAGATGGGCGCCGTCGTCGGCGCGCTCAGCGAGCAGGCGGACACCATGCTGCTCGGCCGGAAGACGTTCGAGGAGTTCGCCGGCTTCTGGCCGACCGCCTGCGACGAGGTCGAGATGGCCACGCACATGAACGAGATCCCGAAGCTGGTCGTGTCCACCACGCTCGCGAACGCCGACCAGTGGCAGAACTCCACTCTGGTCGAGGGGGACCCGCTGAAGACCCTGACCGCGCTCAAGGACGGTCCCGGCAAGGACATCAACGTGGTTGGTTCGTCGACCCTGGTGCGGTCCCTGCTGCGCGCCAAGGTGCTCGACGAGCTGCACCTGCTGGTGCACCCGATCGCGGTCGGCCACGGTGCCCGGCTGTTCGACGAGGGCGAGACGGTGCCGCTGGAGCTGGTCTCCGCGACCACCTTCGCGACCGGCGTGCTGCACACGGTCTACCGCCCGGCCTGATCGGATGGCGCAGCGGCGAGTGCCGACTGGGTTTCTGGGGCACTCGGTGGAAAGCTGCTCTCCGCACCTCCTCACCCTTCAGGATCGGACACCAAGTGAACTCGTCAGGCCACCCGGACCCCCGCGACGACCAGCCGGAGCCTCCGGCGCTGCGCCGGGCCGCGGTGATCCTGAACCCGATCAAGGTGCCGGACGCCGACGAGTTCCGCAAGAAGGTCGACGCGGCGCTCAGCGAGCGCGGCTACGACGACTCGCTGTGGCTGGAGACCACCGTCGACGACGCCGGCTACACGATGGCTCAGCGAGCGGTCGAGGAGACCGTCGACCTGGTCGTCGTGGCCGGCGGGGACGGCACCGTTCGGGTGGTCTGCGCTGAGCTCGCCCGGACCGGCATCCCGGTCGCGGTGCTGCCGGCCGGCACCGGCAACCTGCTGGCCCGCAACCTGGGCATCACGCTCGACCTCGACGCCGCGCTGGCCGAGCTGCTGGACGGGTCCGAGCGGCGGATCGACAGCGTGCTGGTCCGCGGCGACCAGTTCGAGACCGACCGGTTCGTGGTGATGGCCGGGCTCGGCCTGGACGCCGCGATCATCGCCGACGCCCGGCCCGAGCTGAAGGCCCGGGTCGGCTGGGCGGCGTACGTGATCTCGGCGGTGAAGAACCTGAACCACCCGTTCGTCCGGGTGGAGATCACGCTCGACGACCGGCCGCCGCTGCGGCGCCGGGCCCGGACCGTGGTGATCGGCAACGTCGGCACGCTGCAGGCGAACATCCCGCTGCTGCCGGACGCCGAGCCCGACGACGGCCGGATCGACCTGGTCGTGCTGGCGCCGCGCCGGGTCAGGCAGTGGCCGCGGCTGGCGCTCAGCCTGCTGATCAAGTCCTGGCGGGAGAGCCACATCGAGCGCTTCACCGCCGAGCGGATCCAGGTGACGTCGCGCAAGGTGGTCGGCCGCCAGCTCGACGGCGACACCATTCCCGACGGCCACACGCTCAGCGCCGAGGTCGACCCCTCAGCCCTGGTGGTCCGGGTCCCCTGACCGCCGCACCGCCCGGCCGGGCACCCGGCTGACGGACTGGGCTGAGGGGCTGGGCCGGAGGAGTGGGGGCCGTCTGCAGGTGCCCCAGTTTGTCCGGGTTCACCACGCTGTGGATCGCCGCGACCCGGCCGCCGGCGATCTGCAGCGACCACACCGCCGCCGTCGCGTCGCCGGGCCCGGTGATGCGCAACGCCGGCTGCCCGCCGACCTGGGCGAACCGGACTTCGAACCCCAGTGTCCGCACCCGCTCGAACGCCATGACCACCAGCCGGGCGACCTGCTCCGCGCCGAGCACAGGCTCGGGCATGCTGAGCGCCTTGCCGCCGCCGTCGCCGGTGAAGGTCGCAGCCGGAGCCAGCAGCTCCAGCAGCCCGTCCAGCTCCCCGTGCTCGGACGCCGCGACGAACCGCCGGACCAACTCGTCCCGCTCCTGCCGCGACGAGTCGAAGCGCGGCCGCTCCCGCGCCAGCTCCCGCCGGGCCCGTACGGCGGTCTGCCGCACCGCCGCCTGCGTCTTGCCGACGATGCCGGCGACCTCCTGGTAGCCGTAGCCGAACACGTCCCGCAGCAGGAACACCGCGCGTTGCTCGGGCGACAGCCGTTCGAGCACGACCAGGAACGCGGTCGCCAGCGAGTCCGACAGTGCCGCCCGCTCCGCGAGGTCGACGTACCCGTCGACGGCCGGTTCGGGCAGCCACGGCCCGACGTACTGCTCGCGCTGTCGCCGGGCGGAGCGCAGCTGGTCGATCGCCAGCCGCGTCGTCACCGTGGTCAGGTAGGCCTTCACCGACCTCACCTGCTCCGGCTCCCGGTGCAGCCGCAGGTAGGCCTCCTGGACGACGTCTTCGGCGTCACCGAAGCTGCCGAGCATCCGGTACGCGATCGACAGCAGCAACGGCCTCAGCTCGGTCCCGGTCTGTTCCATCACACACTCCAGGACGATCCACTTGCTCGTCCTGTGACAGTCACAGCACGGCCGGCTCGTTCGTCTCCGACGGTAACCCAATCCCTGGAGGAGACAGCATGTCCATCGCCACCTGGATCGTGAGCGCTCTGCTCGCGGTCCTGTTCGCCGCCTCGGGCGTCGCCAAGTCCACGATGTCCCGCGACCGCCTGATCGCCACCGGCCAGACCGGCGTCGCGGTGTTCCCGATGCCGCTGGTCCGGGTGGTGGCCGGCTGCGAGATCCTCGGCGCGGTCGGCCTGGTCGTGCCGTGGCTGACGGACACCGCGCGGTACCTGACCCCGGTCGCCGCCGTCGGCCTCGGCGTGGTGATGATCGGGGCCGCCGCGGCGCACGTCTCGCTGAAGGAGCCGGGGCCGGTGGCGGCCACGGTGGTGTTCTTCGCCGGGTGCGTCTTCGTGGCCGCGTCGCGGTTCGCCGCCCTCGGCTGAGGGCGGCGCACCGACGTCACCGCTGGATCAGGACCGCGACCGTTCGCGCCGGGACGGACACCGTGCCGGACGCCGCCGTCCAGGTGCTCTGCTTGACGACCGGGTCCGCGCCGCCGGCCTGGACCGGTGACAGCGACAGGGTGGCGCCGGTCAAGCCGGGGATCTGCTGGCTGACCGTCGAGCCGGTGCTGTTGAAGACGACCACGAGACCCTTCAGCGCCGGATCGACGTCCGGACCGACCGTGTCGTCGATGCGCATCGTGACCACGCCCGGGACGGCGGCCGGCGTGCCGCTGAGCGGGAAGCCGACCTTCTGGTTGACCAGGTCGGCCGAACCGAGCCGGAACAGCGGAGTGGAGAAGCGCAGCTTCAGCAGGTCGGCCGCGGCGGCCGACGCGGTGCCGACGTCGGCAGCGGACGGTTTGAGCGCCGGGTTGCCGAGCAGCGGCTTCATGAACGGCCACTTCGCCTCGTTGTCCGGCTTCGGTGGCAGGCCGTGCCCGAAGCCGTTGTCGGCGCCGGTCCAGTCCAGCGTGTTGAACCAGTCGCCGGAGTCGTAGGAGTTCCGGTCGAGCGACTTGCTGCGCAGCAGGTCGGCGCCGGCGTGCCAGAACGACGGCGTCTGGGCGAGCGCGGTGGTCGCCAGCGACAGCGTGTTCATCCGGACCCGGTCGGCCATCGGCAGCCCGGTCGGCAGCTTGTACGTCAGCGCGTCCCACAGGGTTTCGTTGTCGTGGGCATCGACGTAGGTGATCACCTCGCCCGGCTGGTCGGCGTACCCGGCCGGTGCGCCGTTGTAGTCCACCGCGTCGCCCCGAACGACGGCCCCGGTCTCGGCCGACCGGAACGTGAACGCTCGTAGGTTGCCCGCCAGCCCGAGCTGGGTCAGGTCGGTGTCGTGCGCCAGCCGCTTGGCCCGGTCCGCGGGGGAGCCGTTGACCGGGGCACCGTTCGGGTCGCTCGCGGCGCCCGAGCCGAAGCCCTGCACCCTCGGGTCCTCGTCGAACGGCCCGCCGCCACGGACCGCGTCGCGCAGCCGGTCCGAGAAGGTGGCGATGCCGGTGCCGCCGAGATTGCCCTGCCGCGCCTGCTCGAACAACGCGTCGTTCGCGACCTCGCCGAAGTTCCAGCCCTCGCCGTACAGGAAGACCTGGCGGCCGTCGACGCCGTCCTTGGCGAGCGTCAACCGGTCGAGCGCGGCCCGGACCTTCAGCATGTTCGCCTTGCTGTGGTGGCCCATCAGGTCGAAGCGGAACCCGTCGACCCGGTAGTTCCGGGCCCACGACACGGTGCCGTCGACCATGATCTTCTCGGCCATCGCGTGCTCGGTGGCGATGTTGCTGCAGCAGGTCGAGGTCTCGACGCCGCCGGTCGCGTTCAGCCGCTGGTAGTAGCCGGGCACCACCTTGTCGAGCACCGAAGTCGGCGCCTGACCGGCCGCCGGGGTGTGGTTGAAGACCTGGTCGAGCACGACCCGCAGGCCCGACCTGTGCAGGCCGCCGACCATCGTGCGGAACTCCGCGACCCGGCTCAGCCCGTCCTTGCGCACGGCGTACGAGCCCTCCGGCGC
This sequence comes from Kribbella flavida DSM 17836, assembly GCF_000024345.1. Classification (NCBI taxonomy): domain Bacteria; kingdom Bacillati; phylum Actinomycetota; class Actinomycetes; order Propionibacteriales; family Kribbellaceae; genus Kribbella; species Kribbella flavida. The sequence continues at coordinate 2,939,090 of NC_013729.1, forward strand.
GAGCCAGTGGTACGGGTCGTAGCCCCAGTTGAAGCCGTCCTTCGCGGCGACCGCGGTGACGCAGGCCTGCTGCTGCTCCGAATCCGGCGGCAGCGCCTTCAGGTCGCAGGCCGGCTTCTCCTGCGTGCCCTCGGGAATCGAGGCGATGTCGAACGTCGGCAGCAGGTGGACCGTGTTCAGCCCGGCCTGCGCCAGCTTGCGCAGGTGCTTGGTGCCGGCGCCCTCGTCCGCGAACGCCAGGTAGCTGCCGCGGTGGGCGGCCGGCACGGTCGGGTCGTCGATCGAGAAGTCCCGCACGTGCAACTCGTAGATCGTCGAGTCCACCGGCCGCGCCAGCTTCGGCGCCGGAGTTCTCGCCCAGAGCGCGGGCTTGCCGGCCGGGTCGTCGAGATCGACCGCGACCGAGTGCGTCGAGTCGGTGGTGAGCGCGACCGAGTACGGGTCGGTCACCAGGTTGGTCTCCACCTTGCCGGTGCTCGGTGCGAAGACCGTCACCTCGTAGCGGTACGGCGCGTTCTGCCAGCTGCGCCGACCCTGCGCGATCCAGGAGCCGTCCGAGGTGCGGCGCATCGGGATCCGCTGCGCGCCGACCAGCAGCGCCACCTTCTGGGCCGTCGGCGCCCACAGGGTGAACCGGGGAACGCCGCCGTGCCACGTCACGCCGTACGACCGGCCGGTCGCCGCCGCGCCGTACAGGTCGTCGAGGACGCCGGGGATCTGGACGCCGGTAGCGTCCAGCAGCCGGCCCGCGTCGTCGTACTGGGCGAGGCCGAGCTGACCGGTGAGCATGCTTTCCGCGTCCACCCGGCCGAGCCGGAGCGCGGTGTAACCCTTGAGCGCCGGGAACTTGGCCAGCACCGCGGCCGGGAGGCCGTTCGGGTCGACCCGCAGGCCGGCCGACGAGCCGCCGATGTCGTCCGCGTCGATGGCCAGCGAGCCGGTCGGCGACCAGTGCAGCCGCCAGCGTGAGCGCTCGGGGTGGGGGACCGGAGGTACGGCGAGCAGGTCGCGGCCGAGCCAGTGCGCCTTGGCCTGCTCGAGGTCCGGCTGCGCGCCGGGCTTGGAGGTGGTCACGGTCAGCAGGTGGGTCGCCAGCACGTAGGAGAAGGTGACGACCAGTCCGTCACCCGGCACGGAGACGGCGATGTTGCCGCCGGTCGGGCTGCCGCCCGCCCCGTAGCTCTCGTCGAAGGACAGGCCGTGCGCGACCTTCGCCTCATAACTGCCCGCTCCCAGTTCGCTCGTCGACCACGTGTAGGTGCCGTCGCCGTCCTGGTCGGTCAACCAGGGCCGCATGCAGTCCGGTGCCCAGTCACCCGGGCAGCCAAGCTCGGACTGGAAGGAGCCGGGCACGGTGACGATCGGCCCCTGCGCGTCGGAGGTGGCGAAGTGCCGGCCGTGCTCGTAGTAGAAGGTCACCGGCGTGGCCGGCGCCGTGTAGGAGATGTTGGCGCCGTTGGCGTTGCCGCCGGCCCCGTAGTTCTCGTCCCACGTCTTGTTGATCGCCGCCTTGTACGCGTGCTCGCCCGCGGGCAGCGTGGAGGTCTTCTTCCAGACCTTGTCCTTGGGGTCCAGCGTCAGCTGGGCCTGGTCGCAGTCCGGCGACCAGTCGGCCGGGCAGCCCATCTCACTGTTGTGGTCGCCGGGCACGCTGACACTGGCGGGCTGGGTGACCGGTGCGGTCCCGCCACCACCGCCGCCCCCGGGCGCCGGAGCGTCGCCGACCACGCCGTACGAGCCGGAGACCGAGTAGTTGCCGGAGGCGTCCTTCAGCACGGCCCGGTACTCCAGCAGCGTTCCCTTGGCCAGCTTGCTGACGTCATGGAACACCCGGTACGGCGCGTTGTCGTCCGACCCGAGCCGCTGCCAGGCCGTCGTACCGACCGGGCGGTAGCCGAAGGTCACGGTCACCGGAGTGTTCTCCGGCACCGCCGCGGCGATCTCCGCGCGACCGCCGACCGTCGCACCGGACTCCGGGGAGCTCATGAACACCGACGGCGCCTTGCTGCGGTGCGGAACCTTCGACAGCGCCTGGTACACCGTCACCGACAGCGGCGGCTGGGTCAGCCGCGCCCGGCCCTCGCGGTCCGTCAGGAAACTCTTCGTGCCACCGTAGACAGGCCGGAAGATCTTCGACCCGTACGTCGGGATGGTCGCCGTCTTGGCCGTCGTCGCGTTGTTGGACACAACCAGGTACTCGGTCTTGTCTGCGCCGAGCCGGCTGAAGGCATACAGGCCGCCGGTGTTCGAGGAGTACCGGTGCACCTGGGTGCCGTCGGACAGGGCCGGGTACTTCGCTCGCAGCTTCTGCAGCCCGGCGATGTGCCGGTACATCGGTGCGTCGACGTCGAACCGGTCCTTGCTGCCGATCGTGCTGGTGCCGGTGCCGTCGACCACCTCGTCGTCGGCGTACTCGGCGGTCTTGGTGGCGAACATGTCCTGCCGGGCGTCCTTGTCACCGCCCGCGCCGGTGAAGCCCTGCTCGTCGCCGTAGTAGACCACCGGCTGGCCGCGGGTCAGGAACATCAGCGAGTGCGCCAGCTTGTCCCGCTGCAGCAGCTCCTGGCCGGACGCGCCGGCCTGCTTGAGGAACGTGCCCACGCGGCCCATGTCGTGGTTGCCGAGGAACGTCGGCAGTTGGTAGGCGTTGGAGTCGGCGTCGGTGTAGTAGTCGTCGGCGGCGTAGAAGTCGCGCAGCCTGGTGCTCGGGTCGCCCTTGGCGAACGCGACCGCGTTCTGCTGGAAGCCGAAGTCGAGCGTCGCCTGCAGCGCCCCGGCGGTCGTGTACGTCGACATGAACTTGGGGTCGGCGTCGAAGACCTCGCCGAACATGAAGAAGTCCTTCGACCCCTTCGCCCGGGCCGCCTTCAGGATCTCCGGCGAGAACTTCTGCCAGAACTCCAGGTTCACGTGCTTCACGGTGTCGATCCGGAAGCCGTCGATGCCCATCTCGGCCCAGGTCCGGTAGACGTCGATCATGCCGTCGCGGACCTTCGGCTGCTCGGTGAACAGGTCGTCCAGGCCGACGAAGTCGCCGTACTCGGCGGACTCCCCGGCGAAGGTGGAGTCGCCGCGGTTGTGGTAGAGCGTCGGGTCGTTCAGCCAGTTCGGCACCTTGACCGACTCGTCGGCGGGGGTCCGGAAGACCGGGACGTTGGGGAAGCTCACGTTCCGGTCCAGCGGCGGGAAGGTGTCGCCGCCGGCGTACTGCTTGTCGTCGAAGACGTTCCCGGCGGCGTCCTTGTACGGCGAGGTGCTCTTCGGCACGTAGCCGTACTGGCCGGACCGGTAGGCGATCACGTCGGCGGTGTGGTTGGTGATGATGTCGAAGAAGACCTTCATCCCCTTGCCGTGCGCGAGCTGGATCAGCTTGCGCATGTCCTCGTTGCTGCCCAGGTGCGGGTCGATCTGGGTGAAGTCGGTGATCCAGTAGCCGTGGTACCCGGCGCTGACGTCCGCGCCGGCGCCCTGCACCGGGCGGTTCTTGAACGACGGGGTCAGCCAGATGCTCGTCGTACCGAGCGACTTGATGTAGTCGAGCTTCTGCATCACGCCGGCCAGGTCACCGCCGTGGTAGAAGCCCTTGTCGGCCGGGTCCAGGCCGGTGCTGAGCCGGTCGCCGGTCAGGCCGCCGGCGTCGTTGGACTTGTCGCCGTTCGCGAACCGGTCCGCCATCAGGAAGTAGAAGCGCTCCTTGGTCAGGTCCTTGCGCAGGCTCGGACTCGCCAGTGCCCTGTCCGCCGCGGTGAGGCCGCCGGCGACGTCCACCGGCTGCACGCTGACCACGTGGCTGGTGTCGTCGTAGCTGAACCGGAGCTTGGCCGGCCCCTCGATCCGCAGCGGGATGTTCGCGCCGTTCAGGACCCCGCCGGCGCCGTAGTTCTCGTCCCAGCCGCCGTTGACGGTCACCTTGTACTCGTACGAGCCGGCCGGCACGTCGAACACCTTGCTGTACGGCGCTGCCGTGCCGAGCGTGCTCCGGGCACAGCCCGGGTCCCAGTCGCCCGGGCAGCCGAGCTCGCTCTGCAGCGACCCGGCCAGCGTGATCACCCGCTCGGCGGACGGGCCCGCGGGCGCGGCGGACGGCGTACCGAGACCGACGGCGACCACGGCGACGGCGGTGACTCCGGCCAGCCACCGGGCGCGGCGCATGACGAACCTGATCATCGCGGGGGTCCCCTCCCAGACGGAACAATCTGCCGGGGACGCTAACCCGCGACTCGCACCGGGGGAAGGCCTCGGAGGTCGCGCTCAGGTCACGACGAGGCCGGGCAACGTGGTCTCGATCGGCGTCCGGAGCACCTGGTCGGCCTGCTCGTCGTACGGCGTGGGCTCGGCGTTGACGATGACGAGGCGCTTGCCCGCGGCCAGCGCCACATCGCACAATCCGGCCGCGGGATAGACCTGCAGGGACGTGCCGACGGCCAGGAAGATGTCGCAGGCCTGGGTCGCGGCGACGGCGGCGTCGAGCACCTCCTGGTCCAGCGACTGGCCGAAGGAGACGGTCGCGGACTTCAGGATGCCGCCGCAGACCAGGCACGCCGGGTCCTGCTCCCCGGCCTCGAGACGGGGGACGACCTCTTCCATCGGGATCCGCCGGCCGCAGCTCAGGCAGTCCACGAACCACATCGTGCCGTGCAGCTCCAGCACCCCGGTGGAGCCGGCCTTCTGGTGCAAGCCGTCGATGTTCTGGGTGATCAGGCCGGTCAGCCGGCCCTGCTTCTCCAGCTCCACCAGCGCGTGGTGGCCCGCGTTCGGCTCGGCGGTCCAGGCGGCCGCCCCCATCCGGTGCCGCCACGCCGCCGCGCGGACCGCCGCCGAGGCGACGTACTCGTCGATGTCGAACATCGCCTGGGCCGCGGGGTCCTTGGTCCACAGCCCCTGCGGCCCACGGAAGTCCGGGATGCCCGACGCGGTCGAGATCCCGGCGCCGGTCAGTACGGTCCAGCGTTCGGTCACGCCGTCGACCGTACCTCCCACTCCGGCGCCAGGACCGACATGTACAGGTTGTCCACCCGTTCCCCGTCCCACAGCAGCGCGTCCCGCAGCCGTCCCTCGAGCACGAAGCCGGCCTTCTCGTAGGCCCGCCGCGCGCGCGGGTTGAAGGCGAACACGGTCAGCTCGATGCGGTGCAGGCCGAGCTGCTCGATGCCGTAGCCGACGATCAGCCGGGTCGCCTCGGTGCCCAGCCCGCGGCCACGCCCGGCGGGCCCGATCAGGATCCGGAAGCCGCACGACTCGTCCTCGGGGCTCCAGTCGTTGAGCACCGCCTCGCCGACGCACGCGCCGGTCGCCTTGTCCACGATCGCCAGGTCGAGCCGGTCGGTCTGGTCCTTGCGGGTCCGCAACCACTCGCGGTAGGGCCCCTCCTCGACCTCACCCCGGCTGCCGGTGAACCTGGTCACCTCCGGGTCGGCCATCGCGGCCGTCATCGCGTCGAAATCACCTTCGTCGAGCGGCCGCAGGACGACGAGCTCACCGGTCAGCGTCGGCTTGTACGAGAAATCGGTCACAGGGCGCAGTCTGACGAACCGGCCCGATCCGGGGCGAACAGTTTTAGCCGAGCCGGCGTACGACGTACGCGTGGCCGTCGGCGGAGACCAGCTCCTGGGCGCGCATCCGGCACCAAGCGGGGATGTCGGTGGCGGCGGCCGGGTCGTCGGCCAGCACGGTGATCGTGTCGCCGACGGCCAGCTCCGGGAAGGCCTGGGCGAGCTTGATCACCGGGAGCGGGCAGAGCATGCCGCGGCAGTCGAGCGTCATCACATCCCCACCTCCGCGCGGATCCGCTGCACCAGGCCGGGCAGCACGGCCGCGAACCGGTCGATGTCGTCGTGGGTGCTGTTGCGGCCCAGCGAGACCCGGACGTTGCCGTGGGTGAGCACGCCCATCGCCGCCAGGACGTGCGACGGGCGCAGCGTGCTCGCCGTACAGGCGGAACCGCTGGACACCGAGAAGCCTTCCGCATCGAGGGCGGTCACCAGGGCCTCGCCGTCGACGTACAGGCAGGAGAAGGTCAGGACGTGCGGCAGCCGGTCCTCGGGGTCGCCGACGACCTCGACGTCCGGGACGTCCGCGGCGACCCGGGTCCGCAGCTCGGCGATCCAGGCGCGGTGCTGCTTGTCCAGCGCGACCGCTTCCTGCCGGCGGGCCTGGAGTGCGGCGGCCGCGGCGAGCGTGGCCGGCACGTTCGGGTGGCCGGGGGAGAGTCCGTCCTCGCGCTCGTCGACCGGCCAGGCGGGCACGAGCCGGGTCCCCTTCCGGACCGCGAGCAGGCCGACCCCGGCCGGGCCGCCCCACTTGTGCGCACTGGCGACCAGCGCCGACCAGCCGGCCGGGACCTCCTCGCGGCCCAGAGAAGCTGCCGCGTCAACGAAGAGTGGAACCCCTGCCGCGCCGGACGCCTCCGCGGCCTCGGCGATCGGTTGCCGCGTACCCACCTCGTGGTTGGCCGCCTGCAACGCCGCGACCGCCACCCCCGGCCGGGCGACCTGGGCGGCGAAGGCCTCCAGGTCGACCCGGCCCGACGAGTCGACGCCCACCTCGTACGGCGTACCGGCGGTGGCGGCTGCGTGCAGGACGGCGGAGTGCTCGACCGCGGAGTGCACCACGGTTGTGCCGATCCGGCGCCGGGCGGCCGCCAGCGCGGGCAGGCCGGCGTGGATCGCGGCCGTGCCCGAGGTGGTCAGGAACAGCTCCTCAGGACGCACGCCCACCGCGTCCGCCAGCACCGCACGGGCGTTGTCCAGCAGCAGCCGCGCGGTCCGTCCCTCATGGTGCAGCCGGGCCGGATCGGCCCACCCCGAATCCAGGGCCTGGAGCAACACTTCGCGCGCCGCGGGGTGTAGGTCCTCGGCGCTGGCGGCATCTAGGTACGTACGGTTGCTCACACGGGAAACGCTAAGCCCTACCTGTGCGCAAAGAGCAGAACAGTGTCCAGTAGGGTTCTGTCGTCAGTCTCACCTGGGAAGGGAAAGGCGCCCCGTGGGTTCGAACGGCACGTCCGGAGTGGTCGCGCGAGCGGCGGGTCAGCAGACCCGCGCCGCCGCACGTCCGGCGAAGCGACGCCTGCTGGTCGCGGCGGCAGTGGTGGTGAGCACGTTGGTGCTGACCGGCTGCTCGGCCGAGACCAACGCGCAGTGGAAACGACTTGGTCTGCCGGAGGGTGCCTCGGACCGGACCGAGGCCGTCCGCAGCCTCTGGATCGGCGCCTGGATCGCCGCGCTGATCATCGGTGTGATGGTCTGGGGCCTGATCCTGTTCGCCGTCGTACGGTACCGCCGGCGCAGCGAGGACGCGCCGCGGCAGACGCGCTACAACCTGCCGCTGGAGGTCCTGTACACGCTGGCCCCGTTCGCCGTCATCGGTGTGCTGTTCTTCTACACCGTCGAGAACGGCAACAAGGTCACGGCGATGTCGGACAGCCCGGCGCACACGATCAACGTGGTCGGCCAGCAGTGGCAGTGGACGTTCAACTACAAGGAGACCGTCGACGGCCAGGAGGGTGTCTGGGAGACCGGCACCCTGGAGGAGCCGGCCGAGCTGGTGCTGCCGGTGAACGAGTCGGTGAAGTTCGAGCTGACCTCGCCGGACGTCATCCACTCGTTCTGGGTGCCGGCCTTCTACTTCAAGCTGGACGTCATCCCGGGCCGGCCGAACAACTTCGAGCTGACGCCGACCAAGACCGGTACCTTCGCGGGCAAGTGCGCCGAGCTCTGCGGTCTGTACCACAGCCGGATGGTGTTCACCGTCCGCGTGGTCACCGCCGAGGAGTACCAGGCGCACCTGCGTGAGCTCGCGGCCAAGGGCCAGACCGGCGCCGCCACCGGTGGCGAGGACGCAACCACCATTCCCGGCCACGGGGAGCAGGAGGGCGAGAAGTGACCGACTTCGCCGAGCGCAGCGGCGCCATCGGGGCCGCGAACGCGCTGCCGAGGCGGCGTAGCAAGGGCCAGCTCGCGGTCAGGATGCTGACCACCACCGATCACAAGCTGATCGGCCACATGTACCTGGTCACCTCGTTCGTGTTCTTCCTGATCGGCGGCGTGATGGCGCTGCTGATCCGCGCCGAGCTGGCCAAGCCGGGCCTGCAGATCGTGAACGAAGAGGTCTACAACCAGCTCTTCACCATGCACGGCACGATCATGCTGCTGCTGTTCGCGACGCCGCTGTTCGTCGGCTTCGCGAACGTGATCATGCCGGTCCAGATCGGCGCCCCCGACGTCGCCTTTCCCCGCCTCAACATGTTCAGCTACTGGCTGTTCCTGTTCGGCGGCACGATCACCGTGAGCGGGTTCTTCACCCCGGGCGGCGCGGCCGACTTCGGCTGGTTCGCCTACGCCCCGCTGTCGAACGCGGTCCGCTCGCCGGGCGTCGGCGGTGACCTGTGGATCATGGGCCTGTACCTGGCCGGTCTGGGCACGATCCTCGGTGCGGTGAACTTCGTCACCACGATCATCACGATGCGCGCGCCCGGCATGACGATGTTCCGGATGCCGATGTTCACCTGGAACATCCTGGTCACCTCGATCCTGGTGCTGATCGCGTTCCCGATCCTGGCCGGCGCGCTGCTGATGCTGGAGGCGGATCGGGCCCTGGGGGCCCACATCTTCGACGCGGCCACCGGTGGTCCACTGCTGTGGCAGCACCTGTTCTGGTTCTTCGGGCACCCCGAGGTCTACATCATCGCGCTGCCGTTCTTCGGCATCATCACCGAGATCCTGCCGGTGTTCAGCCGCAAGCCGATCTTCGGCTACATCGGCCTGGTCGCCGCGACGCTGTGGATCGCCGTCCTGTCGGTGGCGGTCTGGGCGCACCACATGTTCGTCACCGGCGCGGTGAACCTGCCGTTCTTCTCGTTCATGACGTTCCTCATCGCGGTCCCGACCGGGGTGAAGTTCTTCAACTGGATCGGCACGATGTGGGGCGGCTCGGTGTCGTTCGACACCCCGATGCTGTGGTCGATCGGCTTCCTCACCACGTTCCTGTTCGGCGGCCTGACCGGCGTCATCCTGGCCTCGCCGGCGCTGGACTACCAGCTGTCCGACTCGTACTTCGTGGTCGCGCACTTCCACTACGTCGTCTTCGGCACGGTGGTGTTCGCGATGTTCGCCGGCTTCTACTTCTGGTGGCCGAAGATGACCGGCCGGATGCTCGACGAGCGGCTCGGCAAGCTGCACTTCTGGCTGCTGTTCATCGGCTTCCACACGACGTTCCTGGTGCAGCACTGGCTGGGCGTCGAGGGTATGCCGCGCCGGTACGCCGACTACGGCGCCAACGAGGGCTTCACCGTGCTGAACGAGGTGTCCAGCATCGGCGCCTTCGTGCTCGGCATGTCGATGCTGCCGTTCTTCTACAACGTCTACAAGTCCCGCAAGGCGCCGCTGGTCGGCGTCGACGACCCGTGGGGCTGGGGCCGGTCGCTGGAGTGGGCGACCAGCTCGCCGCCGCCGCGGCACAACTTCGTCCGGCTGCCCCGCATCCGGTCCGAGAGCCCGGCCTTCGACCTGCACCACCCGGACATCGCGCTGGCGGAGTACCCGGACAGCGGGGCGCCGCAGGACAACCTGCTGGACGCCGGCGAGGACAAGGGCCGGGTGGAGAACCTGGAGCGCAACCTGAACGCGGGCACCGGCACCACGACCGGCGCGGATGGAGAGGGCAAGGCATGAAGGTCGAGGCCTGGATCTTCGGCATCCTGACGCTGTTCGCGCTGATCGTCACGCCGATCTACTGGTTGATGTCCGAGGACCCGACCGGTACCACCGCGCTGGTGATGACGTTTTTCCTCGCGCTGCTGGTGACGTTCTACCTGGCCATCACGGCCCGCCGGATGGACCCCCGCCCGGAGGACCGCAAGGAAGCCGAGATCGCCGAGGGCGCGGGCGAGCTGGGCTTCTTCCCGCCGCACTCGTGGTGGCCGCTGTGGTGCGCCGCGACGCTGTCGGTGGCCGTGCTCGGCCTGGTCTTCGGCTGGTGGCTGTTCATCATCGGCAGCGCGCTCGGTATCATCGCGCTGTCCGGCTTCATCTTCGAGTACTACCGCGGAGACCACGCGCACTGACCGGACCATCGATCGAACGATCGAACTAATCGCACCTGCCGATCGTCACCAGTACTGCGGGCCCGCCGATCGCCCGCGGCGCTGGTGACGATCTGGCGTGTTGGTACCACCGTGGGGCGAGCTACGCCCTGCCCGGCGGTGGACGTATCTCGTGGGGAGCTCAGGGTGTTGGGAAGTACGGTGCGCAAGCGCGGCCTGGCCGCGGTGGGGATCTGCGCGATGCTGGTGGCCACGGCGGCGTGCAGCAACTCCGAGGCCGGGGATCCACCACCAGCGGGCACGCCGACGAGCGCGACCCCGGGAGCCTCGACCACTCCCGGCACCAGTCCCAGCCCGAGCACCAGCCCGACGCAGGACCCGTCGGCGGCGAACGTGACCGTCACGCCCGCCAAGGGCGCCTCCGGGGTCCGCCCGGACCAGCCGGTCAAGGTCGTCACCAGCTCCGGCAGTCTGCAGCAGGTGACCGTCACCGACAGCAGCGGCAACAAGGTCAGCGGCAGCTTCGACGAGGCGAAGTCCAGTTGGACGTCCGAGCCGAAGCTGAAGCCGGCCGCGCGGTACACGGTCTCCGGGACGGCGCAGGGCAGCGACGGCAAGACGGTCGAGATCAGCTCCACCTTCCGCACGCTCTCCGCCGGCCGCAACCTCAAGGCCTCGGTGTCGCCGCTCGACGGCGAGACCGTCGGCGTGGCGATGCCGATCCAGATCTTCTGGAACAACGCGGTCACCGACCGGGCCGCGGTCGAGAAGCGGCTCTCGGTGAAGACGTCGGTCCCGGTCGAGGGCAGCTGGCACTGGATGAACAGCAAGCAGGTCAACTACCGCCCGAAGAACTACTGGCCGGCCGGCACCAAGGTGACCGTCGACATCGCCACCCAGGGCGTGAACGCCGGCGCGGGTGTCTGGGGCTCGGCCGGCCGCCAGATCGACTTCACCATCGGCAAGTCGGTGATCAGTCGCGTCGACGTCAAGTTGCACCGGATGTCCGTCACGATCGACGGCAAGCTCGCCCGGACCTTTCCGATCACCGCCGGCAAGGCCGGCTTCACCACCCGCAGCGGAGTGAAGGTGATCATGGAGAAGTACCGGACCAAGCGGATGGACGCCCGCACCGTCGGCATCCAGCCCGGCGACCCGGAGTACTACAACATCCACAACGTTCAGTACGCCCAGCGCGTCACCAGCTCCGGCGAGTTCATTCACGGCGCCCCGTGGTCCAGCGGCAGCCAGGGCACCGAGAACGTCAGCCACGGCTGCATCGGCATGAGCCTCAAGGACGGCGCCTGGTACTTCGCCCAGACCCTGCGCGGCGACCCCGTCGTGGTCACCGGCACGAGCCGGGGCATGGAGACCGGCAACGGCTGGACCGACTGGAACGAGTCCTGGGCCAAGTACAAGGCCGGTTCCGCGCTCTCCTGACCACCAGCGGCGTCCCCCGCGACGACGCGCGGGGGAGTGGCTCAGGTCTTAGCCCAGCTGGTCGCGGCGGCGGGCCAGGTAGGCGGTCTCGGCGGTGTTGCCCGTCAGCTCGATGGCCTTGTCGTACGCCGCGCGCGACTGCTCACTGCGGCCCACCCGGCGCAGCAGGTCGGCCCGAGTCGCGTGGTAGGCGTGGTAGCCGGCCAGACTGCCCTCGAGCCGGTCAACCGCCGCCAGGGCGACCTCAGGGCCGTCGAGCTCGGCGACCGCGATCGCCCGGTTCATGGCGACGATCGGCGAGGGATCGATCCGGACGAGCTGGTCGTACAGCGCGACGATCTGCGACCAGTCGGTGTCGCGCACGTCGCGAGCGGAGGTGTGCACGGCGTTGATCGCCGCGAGGATCTGGTAGCGGCCTGGCGCGACTCCAGTGGCCAGCCGCTCCCGCACCAGCTGATGGCCCTCGCTGATCAGCGCCGCGTCCCAGGCACCCCGGTCTTGCTCGTCGAGGGAGACCAGTTCGCCGGTCGCCGAGATCCGGGCGGTACGACGGGCTTCGGTCAGCAGCATCAACGCGAGCAGCCCGGCCACCTCGCCGTCCTGCGGCAACAAGGCCCGGATCAGACGAGCGAGCCGGATCGCCTCAGCGGTGAGGTCCTGACGGACGGGGTCGGAGCCGGAGCCGGTCGTCAGGTAGCCCTCGTTGAACACCAGGAACAGGACGGCCAGTACGCCGGAGACGCGGGCCGGCAGGTCCTCCGCGGACGGTACCCGGTACGGGATGCGCGCCGCCTTGATCTTGGCCTTCGCCCGGGTGATGCGCTGTCCCATCGCGGTCTCCTGCACGAAAAACGCCCGGGCGATCTCGGGCACGGTCAGCCCGCCGACCATGCGCAGCGTGAGCGCCACCCGCGTCTCCATCGCGAGCGCAGGGTGGCAGCAGATGAAGATCAGCCGGAGCCGCTGGTCGTCGACGACGCCGAGCGGCTCGGGCGGCTCGTCGGCGGACAGCATCTGAGCCTCCTTGTGCTTGTCGTCGCGCTTGCTCTCGCGCCGGAGCCGGTCGATCGCCTTGTGGTTGGCGGTGGTGGTCAGCCAGGCGCCGGGGTTGGGCGGTACGCCGTCGGCCGGCCACCGCTCGACGGCGGTCGCGAACGCCTCGGCGGCCGCCTCCTCGGCGATGTCGAGATCACCGAAACGCCTGGTCAGCGCGGCGACCACCCGGGCCCACTGCTCGTGGTGGACCTGGGTGATCGCCTCCGGAACATCGCTCACGCTCACAGGAACGGCCGCACCTCGACCTTGCGGTTGCAGTGCAACGAGCCCTCGGCGGCGAGTTTCAGCGCGACGTCGAGGTCGGGCGCCTCGATGATCCAGAAACCGGCCAGGAACTCCTTGGACTCCAGAAAGGGCCCGTCGGTGAACAGGGGCTCTCCGCCCCGGTTGTCGATGACAGTGGCCGTGCTGGGGTCGCTGAGGCCGGCAGCGAAGACCCAGTGGCCGTCGGCCTGCAGCCGGTCGTTGAAGGCGTCGATGGCGACCATCTCGTCCGGGGTGCCGGAGTTCGACCTGTCGTCGATCACGGATACGAAGTACTGCATCGCCGGTTTCTCCTCTGCTGGGGGAGCCCGTCCGGGCCTGTGCTCATCTCTGCTACGAACAGCATCGCCCCGATCCGACACCACCGACCGGATATCCCTCAAGTGTGGCCGTCGGGTTCCCGGCGCACCGAGCCGGCGCCGGGGGACAAGCGAAAGGCCCCGGCGCGGTGAGCCGGGGCCTTTCGGGGTGCTGCGGGGTCAGCGCTTGCTGATCTGCTCGCGTGCGGTCTCGTCGTCCACCTCGACCGTGCCGGTGACGCTGTGCACGTCGCCGGACTGGCCGAGCTCGGCGTGGTCGTCGTGACCGTGCGCGTGGGCCTGCTCGATCTCCTCCCGCGTCGGCTTCTGCACCGCGTCGGCGAAGTAGAAGCGCGACAGCGCGGCGCGGATCTTGGTCAGGCCGCGGCGCGGGGCGGCGACGCCGTTGTCGTCGGTCTCCGGACCGATCTCGAGCGGCTCCACCCGGTCCCGCGCGGTCAGCTCGTAGGCCTCGTACGTCGAGATCGGGGTGTGCTTCTCGGTGTACTCACCGTCCGGCGAGCGCATGATGACGCCGGACTCCAGCCCGTGCAGCAGCCGCTCGTTGTCGGCCCGCTGCAGCGAGATCGCGATCCGCCGGGTCACCCAGAAGGCGAAGATCGGGCCGAGGAACACCGCGAACCGCAGGAACCAGGTCACCGAGTTCAGCGACAGGCCGAAGTGGGTCGCGATCAGGTCGTTGCCGCCACCGATCCAGAGCAGGCCGTAGAACGTCATGAACGCGACGCCGATGCCGGTCCGGGTCGGCACGTTGCGCGGCCGGTCCAGCAGGTGGTGCTCCCGCTTGTCGCCGGTGATCCACTGCTCGATGAACGGGTAGAGGGCCACCAGGGTGACGAAGGCAGGGGGCACGATCAGCGCCGGAATGATCAGGTTCCAGCTGAGCGTGATGCCCCAGAACTCCGACTCGAAGCCCGGCATGATGCGGACCGAGCCTTCCAGCCAGCCCATGTACCAGTCCGGTTGCGAGCCCGCGGTCACCTCGGCCGGGTTGTACGGCCCGTACAGCCACACCGGGTTGATCTGCAGCAGCGCGCCCATCAGGGCGGTGATGCCGAACACGACGAAGAAGAAGCCGCCGGCCTTGGCCATGTACACCGGCATCAGCGGGTAACCGACGACGTTCTTCTCGGTCCGGCCGGGGCCCGGGTACTGGGTGTGCTTGTGGTACACGACCAGGATCAGGTGCACCGTCACCAGCGCCAGGATCAGGCCGGGGATCAGCAGCACGTGCACGGTGAAGAACCGCGGCACCATGTCGTCGCCGGGGAACTCGCCGCCGAAGATCAGGAAGCTCATCCAGGTGCCGACCACGGGCGAGGCCTGGATCATGCCCTGGGTGATGCGCAGACCGGTGCCGGACAGCAGGTCGTCCGGAAGGCCGTAGCCGATGAAGCCCTCGACGATGCCGAGGAACAGCATGCCGAAGCCGATCACCCAGTTCAGCTCACGCGGCTTGCGGAACGCGCCGGTGAAGAAGATGCGCAGCAGGTGGACCATCATCGAGGCGACGAACAGCACGGCCGCCCAGTGGTGGATCTGGCGCATCAGCAGACCGCCGCGGACATCGAACGAGATGTCCAGCGTGGAGGCGTAGGCCTCCGACATGTGCAGGCCCTTGAGCAGGCTGTACGAGCCCTGGTACTCGATCTCGGCCATCGACGGCTTGAACCAGAAGGTGAGGAAGACGCCGGTCAGCAGCAGGATGATGAAGCTGTAGAGCGCGATCTCACCGAGCATGAACGACCAGTGGTCCGGAAAGACCTTGCGCAGGTTCTTCTTGCCGAGCTTCGCCAGGCCGAGCCGGTCGTCGGCCCAGGCAACCGGCGGGGGAAGTTCTTTGGTAGCCACTGGTGTCACCCTCGTTCGAAGAAGCTCGGGCCGACCGGCTCGGTGAAGCCGCTCTGCGCGACAAGGTATCCCTCTGCGTCCACTGCCAAGGGTAGCTGGGGCAGCGGACGGGCAGCGGGCCCGAAGACGACCTTGGCCCCGTCGGCCAGGTCGAAGGTCGACTGGTGGCACGGGCAGAGCACGTGGTGGGTGGTCTGCTCGTACAGCGAGATCGGGCAGCCGACGTGGGTGCAGATCTTGGAGTAGCACAGGATGCCGTCGACACCCCAGTTCTCCCGGCCGGCGGGCGGCCGGATCTTGCTCGGCTCGATCCGGACCACGATGACCGCGGCCTTGGCCTTCTCGTTCAGGTACTCGACGGCGCTCTCCTCCTGGATCGGAGCCAGGTTGGCGGGCGCGGCGTTGACCAGCTGGCCGACGACCAGGTCGGACGGCTTGATCGGGCGCAGCGTGACGTCGTTGACGACCCGGATGCCCTTGGCCCAGATCGTGTTGTACAGCGCGCGGCCCGGCGCGGGGCCGAGGTCACGCAGCAGCACGATGGCCGGCAGGCCGAGCAGAGCCATCGCGCCGAGCAGCGACCGGCGGATCAGCTTGCGCCGGGTGAAACCCGACTCCGCGACACCGGTCTGGAAGCCCTCGATGATGTCGGCACGCTGCTCCGGCGTCGCGCTGGCGGGGTGCCGCAGCTCGACGATCTCGGTGTCGACCATCAGCCGCTTGGCCCACTGGATGGCGCCCGCGCCGATCAGGAACAGCGCCAGGCCCAGGCACAGGCCGATGGTCATGTTGTTCGCGTTGCCGCTCAGCGGGCCGAAGACCAGCGTCGAGTCCTTCGGGATCGCGAAGTACGCGACGCAGGAGCCCAGGGCGAGCAGTCCCGCCAGCGTGAACATGGTCGCGACCTGGCGCTCGGCCCGGTCGGCGGCCTGGGGATCGATGTCGGTGATGCGGTGCTCGTGCGGCTCGATCCCGGGGTCGGCGATCGGCTCGGACAGCTCCACCGCGCCGTGGCGGTGCTCATCGTCCGCGCTCACCGCGGGCAGGTTCGGCTTGTCGTCACTCATCAGGCCTTCGCTCCCTTGGCCTTGACGCCCTTGGCGCCGATCCAGACCGCTGCGCAGACCAGCAGGCCGATCCCGACCAGCCAGCCCCACAGACCCTCGGAGAACGGACCGAGCCGGCCGAGACCGAAGCCGCCCGGGTCCTTCTGCTCACGCAGGGCCGTGATGTAGGCGATGATGTCGCGCTTGTCCTCCGGCTGCAGCACCTGGTCGGAGAAGACCGGCATCTGCTGCGGACCGGTGAGCATCGCCTCGTAGATGTGCTTGCCGCTGCTGTCCATCAGCGACGGGGCGTAGCGGCCGTTCGGCAGCGCGCCACCCTTGCCGGCGAAGTTGTGGCACGCCGTGCAGTTCGTCCGGAACAGCTCGCCACCGCGGGTGACCTGTTCGTCGGTGGCCTTGCTGACGTCGTAGGACTCCTCGGCCGGGACCGCGGGGCCGGGCGACAGTGACGCGACGTACGCGGCCATGGCCTCGATCTCGGCCTCGGAGTAGGTGACCGGCTTCTGCGGGATCTGGGCGCCGGGCTGCTGGGCCGGCATCCGGCCGGTGCCGACCTGGAAGTCGACCGCGGCGGCGCCGACGCCGATCAGCGACGGACCGGCCAGCTTGCCCTCGCCGTTGCCACCGCCCTCGGCGTTCAGGCCGTGGCAGCTGGCGCAGCCGACCGCGAAGAGCTTCTTGCCCTCCTCGATCTGCTGGGACTGGGCCGAGGTGTCGGCGACCGCGTTGTCAGGGGCGAAGGCGGCGTACGCCGAGCCCACTGCCAGGAGGCCGAACAAGAGCACGACGAGGCCGGCAGACCGGTGCCGTCGTCGCGCGGAGAGGAAGCGCGCCGGTGACAAGGAAAGTCTCTTCTCACTCATTTGAGCAGGTAGATGGTCGCGAACAGGGCGATCCAGACCACGTCGACGAAGTGCCAGTAGTACGACACGACGATCGCCGAGACGGCCTGTTCGTGGGTGAACTTGCGGGCCATGTACGTCCTCGCGAGCACGTACACGAAAGCGATGAGACCGCCGGTCACGTGCAGACCGTGGAACCCGGTGGTCAGGTAGAACACCGACCCGTACGGCGACGACGCGATCGTCATGCCCTCGTGGACCAGCGCGGCGTACTCGGTCACCTGGCCGCCGATGAAGACCGCGCCCATCAGGTAGGTGAGGATGAACCACTCACGCATGCCCCAGGCGCGGATGTTCGCCAGCGAGCCGGACCGGCCGACCTTGCCGTGCTCGGCGGCGAAGACGCCCGCCTGGCAGGTGAACGAGGACGCGACGAGGATGAACGTGTTCACCGAGGCGAACGGCACGTTCAGCATCTCCGTCGACGCCTGCCACAACGTCTCCGTCCCCGGAGCGGCGGCAGCGGTCGTCACCGACCGGATCGTGAAGTACGCCGCGAACAGGGCGGCGAAGAACATCAGTTCGCTCGAGAGCCAGACGATCGTGCCGACACTGACCATGCTGGGACGGTCGTGGTGTCCGTGTTCACGGGACGCTGGGAGCGCGGTTGCAGTGGCCACGCGGTCATTATGTCGGTCGCTCCGTCCGGGAGCACGCCCACCCCCATGCATGTCGGCGCCGAACGCTTTCTAGTGTGGAAGAGTGCTTCCCCTCCACGCCGAGCCCGGCGACCCGATCGAGCCGTTCACCCCGCTGCGGCTGATCACCGCGTGGACCTTCGAACCGGTGCTACTCACCGTGATCCTGGTGGTCGCCGCGCTCTACCTGTACGGCGTGCACCGGCTGCGGGCGCGCGGCGACAAGTGGTCGCGGGGCCGGACCTTCGCCTTCGTCGGGATGGGGCTGGGCAGCGCGGTGATCGCCACCCAGTCCGGCCTGGGCACCTACGACACGGTGCTGCTCAGCGTGCACATGGGTCAGCACATGATCCTGTCGATGCTCACGCCGCTCGCGATGGCGCTCGGCGCCCCGGTCACGCTGGCCCTGCGCACGCTGCCGCAGCAGCCGCGCGGATGGTTGCTCTCCGTGTTGCACTCCCGGTTCGCGAAGGTCATCTGCTTCCCGATGATCGGCTTCACGCTGTTCGTGCTCAGCCCCTGGGCGCTCTACTTCAGCGGCTGGTACGACGCGACGTTACGTTCGACACTTCTGCACGATCTTCTGCACGTCCACTTCATCGCGGTCGGCGCGCTGTTCTTCTGGCCGTTGCTCGGCCTCGACCCGGTACCGGGCCGGGTGATCTACCCGTTCCGGCTGATGCTGACCTTTCTCACCCTGCCGTTCCACGCCTTTCTCGGCATCACGATCATGGGCGCGAACACGCTGATCGCCGAGGACTGGTACACCGCCTTCGGCCGCACCTGGCCGCCCTCGCCGCTGCGCGACCAGTACATCGCCGGCGGGCTGCTGTGGGGCTCCGGCGACATCATCGGACTGGTGTTCTTCGCCGTGCTGTTCGTCCAGTGGGTGCGGCAGTCGCAGCGCGAGGCCAAGCGGGAGGACCGCCGGCTGGACCGGTTGGAGGAACAGGCGCGCAGAGCCGGGCCGGCGCCCCGGTAGCATTCGCCGTGTTATCTGCATGTCCACTCGTCACAGACACACAGCTTGGGATGAAGCGATGAGTTCACAGCGTCCGCTGAAGGTGCTGGTCTACAGCGACGACCGTACGACGCGGGAGTCGGTCCGGCTGGCGCTGGGCAAGCGGCCCGCGGCCGACCTGCCCGAGCTCGAGTACGTCGAGTGCGCGACCGAGCCGGCCGTGATCAAGACCATGGACGCCGGCGGCGTCGACCTGGCGATCCTGGACGGCGAGGCGGTACCGGCCGGCGGCATGGGCATCGCCCGGCAGCTCAAGGACGAGATCTTCCGCTGCCCGCCGGTGCTGGTGCTGACCGGCCGCCCGCAGGACGCCTGGCTGGCGACCTGGTCGCGTGCCGAGGCCGCGGTGCCGCACCCGATCGACCCGATCCGGCTCGCCGAGGCGACCGCCGGGCTGCTCAGGCAGCGGGTCGAGTCGCTGCCCGCCACCACCTGATCCGGCGATGACCGGTGCACTGACCTGGCCGCAGGTGCTCAACCCGCTGCTGAGGCACGAGGACCTGGACAGCGCCGCCACCGGGTGGGCGATGGAGCAGATCCTGTCCGGCGCGGCCTCGCCGGCGCAGCTGGCCGGTTTCGTGGTCGCGCTGCGCTCCAAGGGCGAGACGGTCACGGAGGTCGAAGGGCTGGTCGCGACGATGCGCGACTTCGCCACCCGGCTGGAGGTGTCGGGCCGCACGCTCGACGTCGTCGGCACCGGTGGTGACCAAGCGCACACTGTGAACATCTCCACCATGTCGGCGATCGTTGCCGCGGGCGCCGGCGCGAAGATCCTCAAGCACGGCAACCGGGCGGCGTCGTCGGCGTGCGGCGCGGCCGACGTGCTGGAGGAGCTGGGCGTCCCGCTGGACCTGACCGCGGCCCAGGTCGCGGCGGTGGGGGAGCGGGCCGGCATCACCTTCTGCTTCGCGCCCGCGTTCCACCCGGCGCTGCGGCACGCCGCCGCACCGCGACGGGAGCTCGGCGTGCCGACGACGTTCAACTTCCTCGGGCCGCTGGCCAACCCGGGCAACCCGTCGGCCCAGGCGGTCGGCGTCGGGGACAGCCGGATCGCCGGACTGATGGCCGGGGTGCTGGCCCGCCGCGGGATCGACGCGCTGGTCTTCCACGGCGACGACGGCTTGGACGAGCTGACCACGATGACCACCTCGCAGGTCTGGTCGATCGGCGGCGGCTCGGTCGAGGGCCCGGTCACGCTGGATCCGCGCGAGCTCGGGATCGAGCCGGTTCCGGCCGGTGCGCTGCGCGGCGGCGACGCGCCGTACAACGCGAAGGTGGTCCGGGCCCTGCTGGACGGCGAGGCCGGGGCGGTGCGGGACGTCGTCCTGCTCAACGCGGGCGCGGCGCTGGCGGCGTACGACGCGGAGCCGGGGACCGTGCCGGACCGGATCCGGGCCGGGATGGACCGCGCCGCCGAGGCGATCGACTCCGGCGCGGCCAAGGACGTGCTCGAGCGATGGATCGCGATCTGCCACGAGGTGCGCGGCGCCGGCTGACGCGGATCCTGTCTCCGCCGGGCCGGGCTCGAGTCCGGAGCTCGCTCGAACTGACGAAGCCGCCCGCTCCCTGCGACGGGAGCGGGCGGCTTCGGCGTCCTGAGAGTCAGTTGCTGAACTCGATCTGCGACACCTTGGTGCGCCAGACCGGCAGCCACTGCGGGGTGGAGCCGGCGATGTCGGCCACCGAGACGACCGCCGTTCCGTCGCCGCGGTCGACCACCGCGACCATCACGGTCGAGAACGTCTCCGGCAGCTTCGGCTTGCGCACGTCGACCTTGATGGTCAGCTCGTGGCCCCGGTGTCCCTTCACGGTGATCGGCCGATGCGTCGCCACGCCGATCAGCTTCACCTTGTCGGTGTACAGCCGGACCAGCGCGTTGGTCGCGGTCCTGACGGTGGCTTCCTTGAGCCCGGCTGGGGTGTTCGTGTACGGGATCCGCTTGCTCAGCGCGCCGAACGCGACGTAGTTGCCCCAGCTGTCCTTGCCGTCGTACTTCTCGTGCAGCATCAGCCAGATCCCGGTCCCGCCGTACAGCCCGGTGTTGTCGCCGTTGTCCACCCAGGCCGCGGACATCACCGGCATCGCGTCCTGGTTCGAGGCGTACATCTTGGCCCCGAGCACCTTGCCCACCGGCGGCGGCGTCGGCGACGGCCGCACCGGCGGGGTGATCGTCGACGGCACCGTTCCACGCGCCGCCGGCAGGTCCACCGGCGTCACGGCGTCGGCCTTGGTCCAGATCCAGGAAGCAGTCAGCCCCGTCGTGGCGACCGCCGCCAGCACCAGCCCCAACGCCCCGACCAGCCGGGCCCGGTGCACGTTCCCCGGCCCTTGAGGCCGCAGGACCACGCCGTACCCGTCGTCCCCGCCACCGGCTGCTGCACTCCGCCGGGCTACCTGCCCACCCGGCTCCCGCGCCGCCTGGCCGTACGGCGGCTGACCGCCCGGTGCCTGCCCGAGGGGCGCTCGGCCCCCGGAGCCCGGTCCATACGGCCCCTGCCCACTTGAACCTTGCATGCCCGGCGCATAACCCGGCGGCACCTGGCCGCCCGGTCCGCGCAGGCCGGGTGCCTGCTGGCCCGGCCCTTGGGCGCTGGCACCTTGCGCATAGCCGCCCGGCATCTGTCCGGCGGGTCCTGGCACGCCTGGAGCTTGCCCGCCTGGTCCTTGAGCGCTGGCACTTTGTGCATAGCCGCCCGGCATCTGTCCGGCGGGTCCTGGCCCACCTTGAGCCTGCCCGCCTGGTCCTTGGGCGCCCGGCCTGCCGCCGTGGCGCGCTTGACCGCCCGCACCCGGACCCTGCCCGGGTGACGAGGGGACGTCGTGTCCGTATGCCCGCGGCAGACCACCATGCCGAGGCCCTTGCGGTGCACCCGGCGATCCCTGCCGCTGAGCTGCCTGAGCACCCTGCGGTCCACCGGCGTACGGCTCACCTATCGGTCGGCCACTCGCTGCAGGTGCGCCTGCTTGAGGCCCACCCGCCTGCGGCCGACCGGTCGGAGGTGCAATCTTCGGTCCGCCAACCGGCGGCGTACTGGCTTGTGGTGCAGCGGGCTGCGGGGCGGCAGAGTGCTGGCCTCGCGGAGTGCTCGCTTGCGGCGGTTGCGCCGAAGGCCGGCCCTGGTACTGCTGCGCCTGTGAGGCGTGCGCCTGCGACAGTTGCGCCGAAGGCTGGCCTTGGTGCTGGCTCGCCTGCTGCGCCTGCTGCGCCTGCTGCGCTTGCTGTTCCTGTGGGGCGTGCGCCTGCGGCCCTGGCTGCTCCGTCGAGGAGTCAGCAGTTCGCGGGCGAGGAGGTGGCGGGGGAGCCGGCGCCCGCGACTGCCCGAGCAACGGGTCCGACGACAACGCATCTCCACCGGCCGGCAACGGCCCGCTCGAGGAGCCCCCACCTGGAGGCGGGGGATCTGCGGACTGCGACGGACTCGGCGCCGGCGCACGCGGGGTCGGCGCCGGCGCACGCGGGGTCGGCGACGGCGCATACCCCGCGGGCGACTGCGGAGCCGAAGAAGCTGGCTGCAATCCCTGGCTCACGGTCGCGGACCCCGCGGGCGACACCGACGAGGCGGGCGACACAATCCCCGACTGAGCAATCCCCGACGACTGGGCCGTCCCCGGCGATTGAGCAGCCGTCGACGGCTGGGCCGTCCCCGGCGATTGAGCAGCCGCCGACGATTGGCCCGTCCCGGGCGATTGAGCAGTCCCCGACGGCTGGGCCGTCCCCGGCGATTGAGCAGTCGCCGGCGACTGGCCCGTCCCCGACGACTGAGCCGCGGCCGGCGGTTGAGCCGGCCGGCCGCGACCCGAGGGTGCGGACTGCGACTTCGGCGCGGGCGGAGGCATGGTCGCCAGCAAAGGATCGGCCGTAGGGGAGACCGGCGGAGGCGGCGTCGCCGCAAGCGAATCCGCCGCCGCGGAGTCCGCCAAGCGACTCCCGGACCCGGACTCGTCCGTCGGGACGCTCTCGTCCGCGGGGAACCAGTTCTCGGCGGAGGACCCCGCCGCATCGGCAGGCGCGTGCGGGCGCCGCTCGGCGTCCGAGGGGAAGCCGCTGGGGGAAGCGTCCGCAGACGCGTGGGGGCGCCCGTCGGCGTCCAAGGGGGCGGACAGGTCCGCGGCCGGTGCGCTGTGGCGGGGAGGCGGACCCGGAGAGGGCGGGGGCGGGTTCGGGGTCTCGTTCTCAGCCAACGTTGATTCCCTTGTAGACCTGGGCTTCGGCCGCTTTCAGGTCCGGCCGGTTGGTGGGGATGTCGCTGATGTAGGCGACCGCGGTGCCGTCGCCGAGGTCGAAGACGGCGACCGTCAGCGTGAGCACCCGCGCGGCGATCTTCGGGTGGTTCGCCGTGACGGTCTGTTGGTAGTACCAGCCGTTCTTGCCGGACCGCTTCACGGCTCCGTCGCGCAGTGGCGTGAACCTGACCGGGATGCTGCCGTACAGCGAGGTGCGCAGCTGGGTGGAGAGGTCGGACGCGGTCGCCTGCACGTTGCCGTTGAACAGCACCGACGTGCCGAGGGCACCGACGAACGCGTCGGCGTACCAGTCGTTCTTGCCGTCGAAGTTCTCCTGCAGCAGCACGTACTGGCCGCTGGAGTTCAGCAGTTGCGGCACGAGCCGTTTGCGGTCCGACCACGGCGGACGCTGGCGCGGGAACGAGATCGCGGTGGACGCGATCCGCCCTTCGTGCAGCTTGGGATTTTTCGACTGTCCGGGCTGGGGGCCGGTTGGCGACGGCTGGCTCGTCGCCGCGCTGGTCGGTGAAGACGTCGGCGTACCGGTCGGGTCGCCCGTCGGGCTGCCGGTGGGCTGGACCGTCGGCGACGGCCCTGGGTCGGCGGTCTTGTCGTCGCGGTTGGCGATGAAGAAGACGCCGGCCACGACGATCAGCACGAGGCCGACAACACCGGCGATGACGAGCAGGGTCTTCGGCGGCCCACCGGACTTGCCGTCCGAGGGCTTCTGCCGCTGACCGCCACCGACAGGCCCAGCCGGCCCGGCGGCCTGCCACCCGCCGGCACCGCCGACAGCAGGACCCCACTGCCCAGCACCCTGCTGTACGCCGGTCTGCGGGGTGATCGTGCCGGACCACTGCCCCTGGCTCTGCTGCTCGATCGCGCCCGCCCACGGCGTCGTACTGCTCGGCTGGCCGTCCTGTCCCCACTGCGCGGACGCCTGCGGGTCAACTGTCGGTCCCCACTGGTCCGGCGTCTGCTGGTCCGCGCCCCACTGCGGAGAGGCCTGCGGGTCAGGTGTTGGGCCCCACGCGGTGGGTGTCTGCTGCTCCGTGCCCCACGGGGTGGAGGGCTGCGAGTCGTTGCTCGTTCGCCAGTGGTCCGGGAACGGGGCCGTCTCCTCAGTGGCTTGGACCTGCGGGTCGCTGCCACTCTGCGAGTCGTCCGCACCCTCTGCGTCGGAAGCCGAAGTACTGCTCGGGTCCGTCGCCAGCTTCAGCGTCCAGTTGCCCTGCGCGGGCTCACCCGCGTCACCCGCGACCGTCTCGGGGTCCGGGCCAGTGGTCTGCTCGGACGCCTGCGGCGGTGCCTGCTGGGTCCAGTGACTGGCGTTCGTCGAGCCGGCCGGCTTCTGTGTCCAGGTCGCGCGCGCCTTCTCCGCAGCACTGATGGCCGCAGCCTTCTCGGCAGCCGTCTGCGGTACGCCGCCGGCCGCCTCTCCGGCGCCGGCCTCACCCCATCCGGCCGCACCCGCGCCGGCCTCACCCCATCCGGCCGCACCCGCGCCGGCCTCACCCCATCCGGCCGCACCCGCGCCGACCTGGCTCCACCCGCCACCGTCTGCGCCACTCGTACCGGCCGCACCCGCGCCGCCCTGACTCCACCCGCCCGAGCCCGCACCGGCCGCCTCGGCGCCAGTCGCATCGTCCTGACCCCGACCAGCACCGGCCGCGTCGCCCTGGCTCCAGCCGGCCGAACCGGCGCCGCCCTGGTTCCACGCACCGGACGCGTCGGCCACGCCCTGGGCCCAGCCCGCGCCGGCGTCGGCGTCGTCAGCGGCGTTCTCGGTGGCGGTGTCCGTGGACTGCTCCGAGACAGCGGACTGGACCTGCGTGGCGTCGTCCGCCGGGGTCTCCAGCTCGGTCTTGTTGGTCCACTGCGTCCCGTTCCACCAGCGAATGGTGTTCGGCTGTCCGGTGGGGTCCGGATACCAGCCGGCGGGAGGGTTGCTCATGGGTTCACCGTAACTTCAGCTCGTGTCAGTCAGGCGGGTCGATCCGGCCCTCAGACACCGTCCTCCTGGCCGAGGCTGAACGCCGCCTCCAGGTCGTGCGTCGAGTAGGTCCGGAACGCGATGTGCGTCTCGGTGCTCTGCACTCCGGGCACCCGGTTCACCTGGTCCGGGATCACGCTGGCCAGGTCCTCGTGGTGGGCGACCCGGACCATCGCGATCAGGTCGAGCCCGCCGGTCACGGAGTACACCTCGCTGACTCCGTCGATCGCCGCGACCTGCCCGGCGACCTCCGGGATCCGTGCCACGTCCGCCTTGATGAACACGATCGCCGTGACCATGTCGTCCTCTCCTCGCAACCGTCCCCTACCGCGCTGAAGCATATGCGTCGCCGGCGCTCGGTACGGCGTACGACCGACGCGCCGCCCGTCCACCAGCGCACAACCGGCGCCGGGGTCGCGCACAGAGCCACCCGGATCAGCCGACCCGAGCGGGCCCGACCGGCCGCATCCGGCGCTGCCGCCGCTCCGACGGATGGCGGTGCTCCTCCGACCGCGGGGGATCCAGCCGCCGCAGGTGCCGCCCGGCGCCGGAGATCGGGCAGGTCCACGTCCCGTCCATCTCCACCAGCCGCACGCCCGGCTGGTCGAGCCACCGCAGCACCAGCTCGATCTCCTCGGGCGACGCCGACGCGACCGGCCCGATCCCGGGCAGCACCGTCTCGGCCGACGCACGCAGCATCTCCAGGTACTGCCGGGGATCCGTCCCCCGCTGGGCGATGCCGGCCGCCGCCAGCCGTCCGCGACGAATCACGTGCAACTCCCAGCCGCCGTCCTCGGTCCGCCGGGCGGCGCAGATCTCCGCGCACCCCGTGACCGACGCCATCCGCTGCATCCGCGCGCTGCTCCGCACGAACGCGCCCAGCCGGTCCCGGTGCACCGCGGCGTCCTCGAACCGCTCGTCCGCCGACAGGAGGTCGATCCGCCGGGTCAGCGCCTCGACCACCGGACCCGGATCGGCGACCAGCGCGGTCCGCAGGCCGGCCACGAACTCGGCGTACCCGTCGATGTCGATCCGCCCGTCGCACGGTGCGACGCAGCGGCCCATCTCGGCCAGCACGCACGGCGACATTCGCGGCGTACGGGACATCCGGTCCGTGCACTGGCGGATCGGGAAGGCCTCGTGCAGCGCGGCCATCGCCCGCTCGGCCGTCTTCCGCGAGCTGAACGGCCCCAGGTACCCCGCGTCGTCGTCACGCACCTGCTTCACCAGCGACAACCGCGGAAACGGCTCGACGGTGACCTTCAGCCAGTGCTGACGCTCGGGGAACTTCGAGCGCCGGTTGTACCGCGGTTTGTGCTCGGCGATCAGCCGCAGCTCGCGCACCTCGGCCTCGAGTGAGGTGCCGCACTCGATCCCGCGCACCCCGGACGCGATGCCGATCATCTCGCCGATCCGGGTCCGGGTCTCCGAGGCGGTGAAGTAGGACCGGACCCGGGTCCGCAGGTCCTTGGACTTGCCGACGTACAGCACCTCGCCGCGGTCGTCGGTGAACAGGTAGACGCCCGGTGCGTGCGGCAACGACTCGGCCAGGTGCCGCTTCTTGCGGACCGCGGGGGCGACCCGGGCCGAGAACGTCTGCAGGTCCTCCAGCGTCTGCACGCCGAGCGACCCGACCCGCTCGAACAGCCCGTGCAGCACGTCGACGGTCGCCCGCGCGTCCGACAGGGCCCGGTGGTTCGGCGTGGTGGTGGCGCGGAACAGCTTCGCCAGCGTGCCGAGCTTGCAGTTCGGCACCTCGTCCGGGGTGAGCACCCGGCGGGCCAGCAACGCGGTGTCGACGACCGGGAAGTCGGGCCAGTCGTAGCCGTGCACCTGGCTGTCGTGCTTGAGGAAACCGACGTCGAACGGCGCGTTGTGCGCGACCAGCACGCAGCCCCGGGCGAACTCCAGGAAGGCCGGCAGCACCGACCCGATCCGGGGTGAGGAGGCAACCATCAGGTCGGTGATCCCGGTCAGCACGGCGATGAACGGCGGGATCGGCTCGGCCGGGTTCACCAGCGACTGGAACTCGCCGACCAGCTCGCCGGCCCGGACCTTGACCGCGCCGATCTCGGTGATGCCGGAGTCGCCCGGCGCGCCGCCGGTGGTCTCCAGGTCGACGACGCAGAAGGTGACGTCCCGCAAGGGGGTCCCGAGGTCGTCGAAACTCGGCTGCACGCCTCGGATCGGCGCGACCGGTCCGGGCGCCGGGGCGGCGGCGGAGTCCGGCAGGGGGCTGCTCATGGCGACGACGCTAGAAGCAGCCGCCGACAATTCCTGCGCTGACACGCAGCGGGACCGACTACGCTGGCGGTATGCGCACTCAGGCGATCACCGCGATCTCGGGCCGTGAGCCCGGCCGTTGTGGTCTGCATCACTGGCTGAGCCAGACCTCCGTCCGGGCCGGACTGCGGACCGGTGACTGAGGCAGGCACCGCCGCCGGCTCTGCTGCCACCGCCTTGCCCGAACCGGTACGGCAACGGGTTCTCGCTTTCGCCGCGCAGGCGCTCGGCCAGCTGCCCGCGACCGACATCCCACCGCCGCTGCGGCGGTTCGCCAGCTTCGCGCCCGGCAAGCGCGCGAAGCTGTCGGCGTCCGTGCTCGGTCCGATCCTGGCCACCGACGAGCACTTCCGCCGCCTGGTCGCGTTCGAGGTACGCCGTGAGCACCCCGAGCTGGGCGACGCCGTCGCCGAGGGGATTCCGGTGCCCGCGGCCGAGCCGGTCGAGGTGGCGGCGCTGGCCTATCTGCTGCGCCCTGACGACTGGGAGGACCGTGTCGCCGCGGCGGCGCAGGTGAAGCCGGAGCAGCCGGCCGTGGACGACCAGGCACTCAACCGGCTCAGCGAGCAGCTCGAGCAGGCGCGGACGGAGACCCGTCAGGTGCGCGAGCGTCTGCGCGAACAGGTCGCCGAGCTCAAGACCGAGAACACCACCCTGCGCCGCAAGCTCAACGAGGCACGTCAGCGCATCAGCGGCCTGCAGAGCGACCTGGAGCTGCGTACGACGGAGGCGACGTCGGCGGACGAGCGGGTCGCGGCCGCCCGCTCCGAGGTCGAGCGGGAAGTGCGCAAGCTCCGGGCCCGGATCACCGAGCTGGAAGCCGTCGAGCACGCTGCACGGCGTACGGCCGGCCAGGAGCGGGAGATGGCCTCGACCAGGACCCGGCTGCTGCTCGACACGCTCGTCGAGGCCGCTGCGGGGCTTCGGCGTGAACTGGCGCTTCCGCCTGGGGGAGAGCTCCGCCCGGCCGACACCGTCGCCGGAGTGGAGCCGTCCGCCGCGCCCGTCGGCCGGTCCGCACCGGATGACGACCCGGCTCTGTTCGACGAGCTGCTCGCGCTGCCGCAGGTTCATCTGGTTGTCGACGGCTACAACGTCACCAAGACCGCCTGGCCGAACTCCCCGCTGCACTCCCAGCGCCAGCGCCTCGTCACGGCCCTGGGCGCGCTGGTGGCGCAGCGCCGGGTCGAGATCACCGTGGTCTTCGACGGCGCGGAGCTGTCCGGGCCGGTGCAGCTGACGCCGCCCCGCGGGGTGCGGGTCAGGTTCAGCCCGGCCGGGGTGATCGCCGACGAGGTGATCCGGCAACTGGTCCGCGCCGAGCCGCCGGGCCGCCCGATCGTGGTCGTCTCGTCCGACCGTGAGGTTGCCGACAGCATCATCCAGCTCGGCGCCCGGGCGCTGTCCGCGGTCAGCCTGATCGCCCGGATCGCCCGCGGCTGATCCGAAAACTGTCGGTGGGGGCCTCTAGCGTCCTTCTCAGCCGGATGCAAGTCCGGGTGCTTCCCCACTTTGGAGGACGTTGTGCTGATCGACTGCGACGCGTGCGTGATGAAGGGTCCGGGGTGTCAGGACTGCGTGGTCACCGTGGTGCTGGGGCTGACCGCCGAGCGGACCGGCGAGCTGCGGATCGACGACGAGGAGCGAGCGGCGCTGGACGCGCTGGCCCGGTCCGGGCTGGTGCCACCGCTGCGGCTGGTGCACGCCGTCAGCAGTGTCGAGCCGAACACTGCTGCAGAAGGCGATCCGGCCGCCGACGCGGTCTGAGCTGTGCCCGGCAAGGCGGCTGTGCCCGACGTTAATTTTGGATCAAACCCGAGGGGCGAATTGCACCGGTCACGAATCGGTTACTACTGTTACCTCTCGTTGCCTGAGCGTGCCGGTCGACCCGACCGGCGGGGCAGCACCAGCCGAGGGGTGACCCGCCGGATGGTGTCCGAGCCACTGCGGTAGGTTCGGCACCTCGCGTGCGCGGTCCACGGGGACGGCGTCGAGCAGAGGAAGGGACCGACCGGGCTGTGTCCATCGGACGCATCAACCGCACCAGAGGTATCGCCCTCGCCGCCATCACCAGCACCGCCGTCGTGGCGAGCGTGCTGTTCGTCCAGGGAGCGGCCGACGCCGACCCGAAGCCCACACTGACGCAGGCGAAGGCCCAGGTGGCGGCCCTGCAGCACAAGGCCGAGCAAGCCGGTGAGTCCGCCAACGACCTGCGCGGTCAGATCAAGGCGTCGACCGACCGGGTGAAGGCGCTGCAGACCGGGATCAAGAAGCAGCAGACCCAGGTCGACGCGGTGAAGCGGCAGATCGGCTCGCTCGCGGTCGCCGGGTACCAGACCTCCGGGATGACGACCACGGCCCAGTTGCTGCTGTCGACGAACCCGGACCAGTTCCTGAGCCAGGCCTCCACCGCTCAGGCGTACGCCGGTCAGCAGAACTCGGCGCTCCGCCGGTTCCAGGCGGCCCAGGGCAAGCTGACCGATCTGCAGGCCAGCGAGCAGGCCGAGCTGGCCGCACTGCAGGCCGTCCAGGCGAAGCAGGACGCGCTGAAGAAGCAGATCCAGACCAACCTCGACGCCGCCGAGAAGGTGCTCAGCAAGCTGAGCGACGAGGAGCGGGCCCGGATCCAGGCCGAGAACGAGCAGGAGGCCGAGGAGGCCCGGGAGCAGCGGCCCACCCGCAGCGGCCGGATGGACGACGAGGACGACGAGGACAAGACCGTCGTACCGGCGAGCGGGCGTGCGGGCGTCGCGGTGCAGTACGCGATGGCCCAGCTCGGCGACTCCTACGTCTGGGGCGCCGAGGGCCCGAGCTCGTTCGACTGCTCCGGTCTGACGAAGGCGGCCTGGGCGCGCGCCGGCGTCTCGCTGTCGCACTCCTCCCGGGCGCAGATCAACGAGGGCCGGCGGGTCAGCCGCGGCCAGCTGCAGCCGGGTGACCTGGTCTTCTTCTACAGCCCGATCAGCCACGTCGGCATGTACATCGGCAACGGCCGGATGGTGCACGCCAGCCGTCCGGGCAAGCCGGTGAAGACCGACTCGATCGATTCCATGCCGTACAGCGGTGCGGTCCGCCCGGGCTGAGTTCGCCCGGTAACGAGGTGTGATCGCGGCTCCGGGGCACGCCCCCCGGGGCCGTGTCGTTTCACCACCAGTGTGTTTTCCTGTCCGGGGAGACGCCTAGAGTGACCCTCCTGACTGGGGCAGGGTGAGCAGCAAGGGGCCGAGGTGAACGACGACCAGCGCGACACCACGCCGCTGCCTGCCGTTCCGCCCGGTACGCCGTCCGCCGCCGAGCAGCCGACGGTCGTCCTGCCGTCCCAGCCGGACGACGCGCCCGCCGACCCGAAGCCCGCCACGTCCGGCTCGTCCACCGACTCGAGGTCGTCCACGGCGAGGTCGACCGCCGACCGCGAGTCGAGCCGCCGGCCGAAGGGCTCCTCGGGCAAGTCCCCGGCGGACCAGACCACCATCGTCATCCCCGCCCAGCACGCCGCCCGTCGCCCCAGCAGTTCCCGCGACGCCGAGTCCCGCCGCTCCAGCAGTTCCCGCGACGCCGAGTCCCGCCGGTCCAGTAGTTCCCGCGACGCCGAGTCGCGCCGGTCCAGCAGTTCCCACGACGCGGAGTCTCGGCCCAAGCCGGCCGCCCAGCCGCCGGCCACCGGCGGCTGGTGGGACGAGCAGCCACCCGCCGAGCAGGCGGCCCAGCGGCGGTCAGCCGAGCGCCAGTCGGCTCAGGAACAGTCAGCAGGACAGCGGCCGGCTGAGCGGCGGTCAGCCGAGCGCCAGTCGGCTCAGCAGCCGTCAACCGGACAGCAGACGACGAAGCAACCGACTCGGGACCAAGACTCCCGCCCGGAGCAGACGGCCGGCAGCAGCCGCACGGAGCACGCCGCCCAGCCGAGCCGCCCGACGAAGTCGGAGCCGCCAAGCCGTGCGGACCGTGCCGCCCATGCACCGTCCGCCGAGGCTGCATCAGCGCGCCGCACAGAATCCGCGTCGGAGCCCAGCGCCGGCCAGGTACCGGAGCGGCGCGCAGAGCGTGTGTCGGAGTCCAGCGCCGGTCAGGTATCGGAGCGGCGCGCAGAGCGTGCGTCGGACCGCAGTGCCGGCCAGGCGTCGGGGCGCCGCGCCGAGCAGGCCGCGCCGGGCGACGACGCGCGGCGTACGGGTGGCAGCGGCGGCGGGAAGCCGGGGGAAAGGGCCTGGAAGAGCGTTGGCTGGCCGCTGCCGCGTCCGTTGCTGCAGCGGATCGCGCTCGGCACCGCGATCGGGCTCGTCGGCGTCGCGGTCTTCGCCGGAGTGCGGCAGCTCGACGACGCGCCCACCAACTCGGCCGGCCAATCCGGTACCACGAACCCGGTCCAGACCTCGTCCACCCCCGAGGACGAGGCCTCCGAGGGAGTACGCCGCGCTGTCGCCGGCGAAGCGGTCCTGCAGAAGATGGTCACCGCGATCCGCGCCGAGCGCCGCAGCGACTTCCTGCGCACCATCGACCCGGAGGCGAAGTCCTTCGACCAGCAGGCCCGCACGATCTACGCCAACCTCGGCAAGCTCCCGCTCGCCACCTTCCAGCTCCGCTACGTCAGCGACGACCCCGGCGCGCTCGAGCCGGACCGCCAGCGCGAGCTCGGCGGCACCGAGTCCTGGCTGGCTCAGGTCGAGGTCTCCTGGCAGCTGACCGGCTTCGACGCGAAGCCGGCCCGGGAGACCCTGCCGGTGACGTTCGTCACCCGCGACGGTACGACGTACGCCGCGTCGTTCTCCGAGCGGTTCGTCGTCGGGCAGCGGCGGCCGATCTGGGCGCTGGGCGGCATCGACGTCGCGAAGAGCGCCAACACCCTGGTGATCAGCCTGAACTCGCAGGCCGACGCCGACGACTACGCCGCCGTCACCGATCGGGCGATCGACGCGGTCAGCGACGTGTGGGGCGACAACTGGCGGAAGAAGGCGGTCATCTACCTGCCCGCCAAGCAGTCGCAGATGGAGAACGTGCTCGGCGCCCAGCAGGGCGCCTACACCCAGATCGCCGCGGTCACGATGGCTGAGCTGGACACGCCGCAGTCGGGTGCCCCGGTCCGGATCGTGGCGAACCCGAAGCTGTTCGACGAGCTGGGCAAGCAGGGCCGGCGGATCGTGCTGACCCACGAGACGACGCACGTCGCCTCGACCGCGACCGCCTCGCCGGTACCGTTGTGGCTGGCCGAGGGGTTCGCCGACTACGTCGCGTTCAACGCCGTCTCCGTCCAGGACGAGTCGGCGGCGAAGGAACTGTTCAAGGCGGTCCGGGCGGGCAAGGTTCCCAAGGAGCTGCCCCGTCCCGAGGCGTTCGCCGCGTCGTCGACGGAGCTTCCGCAGGCCTACGAGTCGGGCTGGCTGGCCTGCCGCCTGATCGCCGAGCGGGAAGGGCAGAGCAAGTTGGTGAAGTTCTACCGGACGGTGCACGCGTCGAAGAGCCCGAACGGGCTCGCCGACGCCTTCCGCACGGTGCTGGGGACGACCGAGCAGCAGTTCGTCGCCGACTGGCAGAACTACATCAAGAGGCTCGCCGGTGTCTGAGGCGGCCGCCCGCCGGGCGCCCTGGGTGGCCGGTGCGCTGGTCGCCGCCGCGCTGGTCGTGGTGATCGTCACGACCACACCGTGGCACCTGATCGACGTGCCGAAGCCGGACGCCGCGGCGGACTTCACCAGTGCCGAGATCGACCGCCAGCAACGGTTCCGGCAGGAGCTGTTGCCTTGGTCAACGACATCCTGGGTGCTGTCGGTGCTGGTCCCGCTCGCGATCGGGTTCAGCCCGCTCGGCCGCCGCCTGTACGACGTACTCCGGATCGGTCGCTGGTACCTCGCGGTTCCGGTGCTGGTGGCCGGCCTCGGTCTGCTGACCAGCCTGGTGACGCTGCCGACCGACGCGTTCGCCGAGCAGGTGACCCGGGACTACGGCCTGTCCACCGAGAGCTGGGGGTTGTGGCTGCGCGACCGCGCGGTGAACTGGCTGCTGATGTCGGCGGCGCTGATCGCGATCGCGCTCGGCCTGATCGCGCTCGCGAGGAAGTGGCGGACCTGGTGGTGGGCGCCCGCGGCGATCGCCGGTGCGGTGCTCGTGCTGGGTGTCTCCTTCGCCTACCCGGTGCTGGTGGAGCCACGGTTCAACGAGTTCGCTTCGATGGCGCCCGGGCCGCAGCGCGACGAGTTCCTGCAGCTGGCCCGGGAGGACGGCGTACCGGTGAAGGACGTGCTGGTCGCCGACGCGTCGAAGCGGACGACCGCGCTGAACGCCTACGTGTCGGGGTTCGGCTCGACCCGCCGGCTGGTGGTCTACGACACGCTGCTGAAGGACGCGTCACCCGCCCAGGTCCGGCTGGTCGTCGCGCACGAGCTCGGCCATGCCGCTGAGGACGACGTGCTGCACGGCACCCTGATCGGCACGCTCGGCGCCGCGTTCGCGGTGGTGCTGCTCAAGTTGGTGCTCGGTGCCCGGATGGCCGATCCGCGCCGGACGGCGTTGCTGCTGGCCCTGGTCGTGGTCGGCACCACGCTGTCGTCCCCGGTGCAGAACCTGGTCAGCCGGCGGATCGAGGCCCGCGCCGACCACCACTCGCTGCGGCTGACGAACGACGCGAAGACCTTCGTCGAGATGCAGCGGGCGCTGTCGGTGCGCAACATCTCCGGCCTGGAGCCGAGCCGCTGGCGGTACTGGATGTTCGCCAGTCATCCAACTCCGCCGGAGCGGATCGCGATGGGCCGCGCCTGGGGCAGCGAGCAGGGCGACCCGGTGCCCCCGCTGGTCCGCCGATGACCGGCAGCGCGGACACCGTGCGGCGATGACCGTTCTCGTCATCACGAACGACTTCCCGCCCCGCCAGGGCGGGATCGAGACGTTCGTGCGCTCGCTGTGCGACGAGCTGCCCGCGGACGAGCTCGTCGTCCTGACCTCCCACGAGCCCGGCGACACGCAGTACGACGCGAGCCTGCCGTTCCGCGTGGTCCGCGACCGCAGCACGATGCTGCTGCCGACACCCCGCATCACCCGGTACGCCGTCCAGGTGCTGCGCGAGTACGGCGCCGACCGGGTGGTCTTCGGCGCCGCGGCTCCGCTCGGCCTGATGGGGCCGGCCCTTCGCCGGGCCGGGGCGCGGCGGATCGTTGCCTTGACCCACGGCCACGAGACCTGGTGGGCGGGACTTCCCGGATCGCGGCAGGCGCTGCGGCGAATCGGTGCCGCGGCCGACGTGGTGACCACCGTCTCGTCGTGGTGCGAGCAGCGGATCGCCCCGGCTCTGTCGCCGGGTACGCGCATCGAGCGGTTGACGCCGGGGGTCGACACGGCACGGTTCTTCCCAGGCTGTGGGGGAGACGCGGTGCGGAGGCGTCTCGGCCTCGGCGATCGCCCGGTCGTCGTCTGCGTGTCCCGAGTGATCGCGCGGAAGGGGCAGGACACCCTGATCCGGGCCTGGCCGCGGGTCTTGGCCGACGTACCGGATGCGGTGCTGCTGCTCGTCGGCGACGGCCCGGTACGCGCGCGGCTGGAGCTGCTCGCCGAGCCGTTGGGGGAGAGCGTTCGCTTCGCTGGGGCGGTGCCGTGGCAGGACATCCCGCCGTATGTCGATGCGGGCGATGTGTTCGCAATGCCCTGCAGGACAAGGCGATTCGGGCTCGAGCCGGAGGCGCTCGGCATCGTGACGCTGGAAGCCGCCGCGACCGGCAAGCCGGTGGTGATCGGTGACTCCGGCGGCACCGGCGACACCGTCCGCCATGGCCGGACCGGCTATCTGGTCGACCCGTACAACCCGGTGGCGACGGCCGTCCGGCTGGTGGAGCTGCTGACCGACCCGGTCCGCGCGAAGATGCTGGGCGAGGCCGGCCGGCAGTGGGTCGCGGCCGAGTGGAGCTGGGCCCGGTCGGGCGCCGAGCTGCGGAACCTGCTCGACGTCTGAGCCGAAACCTGTACTCTTGGGGACATGCATCAGATGTCCCGCCTCGCCGCAGCCGTACGAGCTTTCCGCTCTCCGGCTGCCGCTGCCTGACATCTGCTTCCAGAAACCGGCGACCGGAAACGGTCCGCCGGTTTTCTCGTTTCCGAGGCCAGGTGCTCTGTTTCCGGTCCGCAACAGACAAGGACCACCTGCCATGAACCTGACCAAAACCTTCGTCGACTTCTTCACCCGGCACGGCCACGTCCCGACCACCGGGTCCTCGCTCATCCCGCGCCCCGGTGATCCGGTGCTCTTCACGACCTCCGGCATGCACCCACTCACGCCGTACCTGGAGGGCGAACCGCATCCACTGGGCAGACGGCTGGTGGGGGTGCAGCGATGCCTGCGTACCACCGATCTCGACGAGGTGGGGGACCCGACCCACCTGACCGTGTTCGAGATGCTCGGTTCCTGGTCGCTCGGCGACTACGGCAGCGAGCAGACGCTGCGCTGGGGCTATCAGCTGCTGACCGAGCGGTTCGGTATCGACCCGGGGCAGCTCTACGTCACCGTGTTCGGCGGCGACGGCCAGGTCGAGCTGGACCAGGAGTCGCTGCGGACCTGGCAGTCGCTCGGGCTGCCGATCGAGCTGACCACCGACGACAACTGGTGGTCGAACGGCCCGACCGGGCCGTGCGGTCCGGACTCGGAGATCTTCGTCTGGACCGGGGGCGGCTCACCCGAGGGCACTCCGACCACCGACAAGCGCTGGGTCGAGGTCTGGAACCACGTGATGATGCGCTACCGCCGGCTCGACGACGGTTCGCTGGAGCCGCTGCGGCAGCGCAACATCGACACCGGGCTCGGGCTGGAGCGGCTGACGATGGTGTTGGAAGGCAAGCAGTCGGTTTACGAAACCAGTCTGTTCGAGCCGTGGATGACGACCGTGCCGCGGCTGTGGACACTGGACGAGCAGTCCGAGCGGATCGTGATCGACCACCTCCGGTCGAGCATCGTGATCGTCGGCGACGGGGTGCACCCGTCGAACACCGGCCGCGGCTACGTGCTGCGCCGGCTGATCCGCCGGGCGCTGACCATCCTGTGGCGCGAGGACGAGTCCCGCAGCCTGTCCGAGCTGCCGATCGAGCTGTTCCAGCAGACGCTCGACCACTTCCACCAGGGCGAGCTGGTCACCTTGGTGCGCCGGATCCTGATCGACGAGGAGATCCGGTTCACCAACCTGCTGGAGCGGGGCCGCAAGGTGCTCAGCCACGACCGGTTCCGCAAGACGCTCGACCAGAACGACTTCGACTACCTGCACGAGACCCACGGGCTGCCGCAGGAACTCGTCGTGTCGTTGCTGGAGCCCTCGCTCTAGCACCCCTGGACGGCCCGGCCAGTCGCGTCGTACGGCGACCGGCCCGGGCCCCGCGGCCTCACCTCGCCCCGGCGGCCACCTCGCCCTGCGGCCTCACCTCGCCCCACTTTGAGCACCGGCCGGCCAAGCGGATCGCCCGGGCACGGCTGGTGCGTGCTCAAGGTCAGTGGGTGGTCAGCGGGTGGTCAGCGGGGGAGCGGGCTGCGGGGTGTCGGGGGCGATCGAGGTGGCGGGGTCGTCGGTGTCGGGGACCTCCGGGGGTGCGACCTTGCCGACCGAGGACTGGGCGACGAACGCGCCGAGCAGCACGATCGCGCCGCCGATCACCTGGTTCGTGCGCAGCGTCTCGTTCAGCAGGATCCAGGCGAACAGGCTCGCGGCGACCACCTCGACGTACGCGACTGCTCCGCCGATCGCGGCGGACAGGCGTTGCACCGCGGCCGCGCCGGCCAGGTACGCGACGACCGTGCTGACCACGATCAGCCAGGCGGCGAACACCCAGCCCGGCGCCGACCGCTCACCGATCGCGATCGTATCGGTCAACGCGTGCCACGGGATGCCCCACGGCGCCGAGACAGCCGTGAGCACGACCGCGCCGACGACACTGCCGGCCGCGGTCATCACCAGCGGGTCGGCGACGCCGGCCAGCTGGTCGATGAGGATGAAGTACGTCGCCTGGCAGGCGGCGGCGCCGAGGCCCGCGAGCAGGCCGATCAGGTCGAGCTGGACCCCGGACCAGATCTCCACGACGGTCGCGAGCCCGACCAGCGCGATCACCACCCCGAGCACGGCCGCCTTCGGCACCGCCACCTTGCGGCCGAACTTGAGCCAGCCGACCACCAGCACCGGACCGGTGAACTCGAGCAGAATCGCGACACCGACCGGCAGCCGGCTGGCGGCGACGAAGAACAGCGTCTGGCAGCCGGCGATCCCGGTCACGCCGTACAGCACGAGCGGTCGCCACGACGTCCGGACAGCACGCAGGCCGGTGGTGCCGCGGAAGATCAGGACCAGGGGGACGAGCAGCGCGGCGGCGCCGAGGATCCGCAGCCAGGCGGCCTGCTGCGGGGAGATCCCGGCACCGATCAGTGCCTTCGCGAACGGGCCGGACCCGCCGAAAGTGATCGCCGAGAAGACCGCGAAGGTCAGCCCGATCGACTTCGTCCTGGCCGCGTCGTGCACTGCCGGCATCCTCGACTCCCACCTGCTCCGTCCGGCCGGGTCACGGCCGGGCCTTGTACATGGGTGTCACGCTGCCACACTCATTACAGGACGTCGAGACCTTTCTCACCGCTCGGATGCCTGACCGCTCTGGCCGGTAGCGCCGCGCCTCAGCCGACGGAGGCGTCGAGCACTGCCTGTCCGACATCAGTACGCCAGTAGTGCACCTGGTGCCCCGTTCTGCGACGCGTCACCAGCCCAGCGCCGTACAGCGCGGCCAGGTGCTCGGCCACCGTCGCCAGCGCCAGCCCGTACTGCGCTGCCAGCGCGCTGGTGGTTGCCGGCGGGTCCAGCGCGGCCAGCAGGGTCGCTCGGGTCCGCCCGAGCAACTTGGCCAACGGATCGGGCGGCGGCGGAACGTCGGACCACAATCGCGCGGCGCCTCGCGCGGGATAGACCAGAGTCGGCTGGTAGGTGGGAGCGACGACCGCCACGAGGTGCGGCCAGGCGAAGGCGCCGGGCACCAGCAACAGGCCCTCGCCGGCGAGCTCGCGGTCGGGCTCCCGGTAGCGCGACGCGATCAGCCGGTCGCCTTCCCACGACAGTGTGGGATGCAGGTCGTCGAACAGCTGGGCCAGTCCGCCCGTCGTGAGCTGCCGTCCGCGGTGGGCGATGTCGTCGTCGAGGACCCGGCTGATCAGCGGCCAGTCGGGCTCGATCAGCGCGGTCCAGGCGGTTTCCAGCTGATCGGCGAGTCGCTCCCGCGCCCCGGCGACGTCGGTCAGCATCCGGTCGATCTCGGCCGCGGCCGGGTTGTTCGACTCGTCCCGGGACCGGACCAGCTCGGCCCTGACCAGCTCCAGCGGCGTACTGCGGACCCTGGCGATCTCGGTGCCGAACCTGGCCCGGGACGCGGTCGGCGGCGGAGTGAGGAAGTCCGGCGTGAACCCGGTTCGCGGCTGCACCGCTCGCAGCAGGCTCAGATCGAGGCGCGCGGCCGTCTCCGTCCTGGCCGCGACCCACGGCGCGTACAGCGGTCGATGCTGGTGCCCGTGCAGCACTCGCACCGCCGACATCGTCTCCCACACCGGCGACATCCCGAACCGGCACCGCAGGGCGTCGGCCCGGGTGAAGCGCAGCACGGTCATGCCCACGAACTTTCGGTCACACCCGAATGTATAGTCCCTGCGACCCTGCGCGGGCCAGCCTCACCCCGTGACCACTCCGCCCGACTCCAACGCTTCGCACAGCTCGCCGCGCCGACCCGCCGCGCCCCCGACCGCCGTGCCTCCGCCCGTCGGTCCGGCTGCGACCGGCTACGGGGCGGTGCTGCGGGTTCCGGGACTCCGGGCGGTGTTCGCCGCGCACGCGGTGTCGATGGCCGGCACCGTCGCAGCGCAGGTCGCGCTCTCCATCCTCGTCTTCGAGCGCACCGGATCCCCGCTGCTGTCGGCCCTCGTCCTGGTCTGCTCGTTCCTCCCGTTCGCTCTCGGCGGCACGGTCTTCTCCTCGGTCGCCGACCGGTTCCCGGCCCGCTCGGTCCTGGTCGGCTGCGACCTCGTCAGCGCCGCCTGCATCGCTGCGATGCTCGTGCCCGGCCTTCCCGTCGCGGCCCTGCTCGGTCTGCTGCTGATCGCCGGCCTGGTCGCGCCGATCTTCGCCGGAGCCCGTTCGGCCAGCCTGGCGCACCTCCTGCCGGCGGAGCTGTTCCCCGCCGGCCGCTCGTTGCTGAGGGCAATCAGTCAGGTGACGGTGCTCACCGGCTTCGCGCTGGGCGCCGTCGCCGTCGCCGCAGTCGGCGCCCACTGGCTGCTCGCCCTGGACGTGGTGACCTTCGTCCTCTCCGCCGCGCTGATCCGCTTCGGCACGCCGTGGACCCCGGCAACCGGAACCACCCAGAACACCCTGCAAGCGTCGCTCGAAGGCCTTCGCCACCTGTTCAGGACGCAGCGACTCCGACGCTTGATCCTGCTGACCTGGGCCGCGCCCGCCTTCTCCGCCGTCCCCGACGGACTGGCCGTCGCGTACGTCGTCCGCTCCGGTGCGCCCGCGACCACCGCCGGAGCCCTCTTCACCGGGTACGCCGCCGGTACCGTCATCGGCGAGCTCGTCGTCGCCCGCCTGTCGCCGGCGACCCGTCGTCGCTTGGTCGTCCCGCTCCTGCTGGCGACCCAGCTCCCGGCCATCGCCTTCGTGCTGACCCCGTCCGTCCCGTGGGCAGCGGTGCTGCTGGTTGTCGCGGGCAGCGGCCACGCGTTCAACCAGGGTATCGACCCCTTGATCCTCGACGCCGCAGCCCCGGCGTACCGGGGGCGCTTGTTCACCGTGCAGACCAGCGGACTGATGACGGTGCAAGGCCTGGCGATC
Organism: Kribbella flavida DSM 17836; assembly: GCF_000024345.1. NCBI lineage: Bacteria > Bacillati > Actinomycetota > Actinomycetes > Propionibacteriales > Kribbellaceae > Kribbella > Kribbella flavida. Next base: position 2,979,009 of record NC_013729.1, read on the forward strand.
GCGCTCGCCGGGGTCGTCGGTACTGTCCTTCGGCCCGACCTCGCCATCGCCTTGGCCGGTCTCCTCGGTCTGGCCGTCACGCTGGTTCTGGCGCGGAAGGCACTTCGCTAGACGACGCTCGCAGGTCGACGACGGGTGCTTGTGGATATCCAGTTGACCCGCCCTGCGGCATCGCCGAAGATCGCCGCATGCCGGCCACCGTGGAACCCGTCGACGCCCTGCTGATCATCGACATCCAGGCCGGCCATGTCGCGGGCGAGCACGCAGTGCCAGCTGCGGACGACCTGGTCGCCCAGGCCGAACAGCTGCTCACCGCGGCCCGGGACAGCGGCGCTCTCGTCGTGCACGTCCAGAACGACGGCGAAACCGGTCAGGTCGACGCGCCCGGCACACCCGGCTGGGAGCTCCATTTCCCGCCGCTCGGCAACGGCGGCTCCACCGAGGTGGTCATCCGCAAGACGTACGACGACGCCTTCCGGGACACGGGGCTCGCCGAGCTGCTCGCCGAGCACGGGGTGACCTCGCTCGCCATCTGCGGGTTGATGTCCGAGATGTGTGTGAGCGCGACCGCCCGCACCGCCTTGGCTCGGGACTACCGCGTCGTTCTGCCGCACGACGCGCACACCACCACCGGCATCCCGGCCACTCCTGGGATCGCCGAAGCGGTCGCGCCCGAAGTCGTGTCCCGCGTCGCCGAGTGGGCCCTGGGCGACGAGATCGAGCTCGTCCCGCACGCCAAGGCCGTCACCTTCACGAACCGCGGGTAGTCGGCGCCGGCGGTACCTCGCGGCGACTCAGGAAACCATCCGCTGGGCTCGTGCTTGTTGCCATCAGTCGCCGGCTGTGGCGCGGGGTTCGCCGTACCAACGCCACTGGGTGAGCCGCGGCCGGCCTGGAAGCTCGGCGCGTCCGGTTGCCCAGAGCAACGTTAGCCAGCTGTCGGTGTCAGCAGGCGCGTCGGGGAACAGCCGCTTCAGCACCCGGTCGCAGAGCTCGGCCGGCGGTGCCCACGTGATACCGAGGCCTTCGGCAACATCGTGGGTGTGCACCAGCGTCTCCACGACGCCCATCGCAGCGAACCCTTCAGGATCCGCGGCACCGAAGATGTGATGCGCGCGCACAGTCTCCGGCGTGGTCCGGACGATCGCCGCCAGCAGCCCGCCACTGGCGTCCAGCACCTGCAGCAATCCAGCCGGGCCGGCCTCGCGATCTGCAAAGACGGCGTTCGCCGGACCGCCCGGCCGCTTCCGGCTCCACGCGAACGGCACATGCGACTCCAGCGGCGGACTCGCGGGACTCAGCTGCACGGCGTACGAGAACAGGTCGTCGGCCAGATGCTCGACGGTCTCCCAGCAATCCCACTCGAGCGAGCCGGCCTTGACGTCCCAGTCGGCCTCCTGCGCCTCCCGCAACGCGCTCACCGCCAGACGTACGGCCAGCTCAACGTCGGCGCCGGTCACCCGCACCTGCAAAGACCCACGAGCATCCACCATGGCCGGACCGTATCAAGCGTCCTTCCCGCCGGGCGCCCCCGTCGCCCGTTCTGAACCATGTCAGCCAGCAGTCACTCCACCGCCCAGCTTCGCCTGCTCCCGCCATCGCCCTGTGATGCAACGTACTCGTGCGCGACCCCGAGCAGTTCCCGCCAGCGCTCGCGCTCATCCGGAGTCCGCGGATAGGCAAGGCCGATCCACTCCCGCGCCGGGTTCCGCCCGATGCGCACCCGCTCCGCGCCCCCGTCGGCGACCACAGCAGCCGCACGCTCCGCCGGCACCTTCACGATCAACTCCCCGTCACTCCCGACGAACCCGAAGATCTTCCCCTCGGTCCGCAACGCCTCACTGCCGAACATCCTCGACCGATCCACCCCCGGCACGCCGTCGTACGCCCCCGCCGGCTCATCCAGCAGGCGCTGGCCCCGCTCCCGCCGCCTCTTCCGCTCCACCGCGTCCACGTCAGCCACCTCGTTCCGTCCTGCCCACGCCGTCGGAAGTCCCTCAACAACAATCTCGCAATCCGACCGCTGCCCTACAACTTGCCTTCGTCCCGGGCTGTGCGGGCCTGCTCGAACGGGGTGCGGTCGAAGATGATTCGCAGCTGGGTGATGCGGCCGTCGTGCACGGTCAGGTGCTCGGCGGCGGGTGCGTGCGGGACCGGGACGGTCTCGGTGTCGTACATCAGCAGAGCCGTCGTCGCGTCGCCGAATGCGGACAGCACGGCGGAACCGACGAGAATGCGCGAGAACGGCTCCATGAACGCGCGGAACGCGTCGGCCCCGTCGATCCGGCCGGCCGGTGCGTGGCAGACGATGCCGCCGGCCACGTGCCGCATCGCCGTGTCGAAGTCCCGACCGGTCCAGGCTCGGTGGTAGGCGAGAGCGGTGTCGAGTGCGGCGGTGGAGTGCTGGTGCATCAGGCGAGGTCCTTCCGTGGTGGGTGTCGCTCCGTTCTGGTACGGACACCACACCGGACTCAATCGGAACGGTTGCCCGCCGACCCGGGCGGATCGCCGTACGAGTTCGTCGTCCCAGCGGAGGTTGTCGGGACGGGCTGACACCATGGGCAGATGACTGCCGGGGTGCTGGAGCGGGCGCGGAGCGGGGATGCGGACGCGTTTCGCGAGCTGACGACGCCGTACTACCGGGAGTTGCATCTGCACTGCTACCGGATGCTGGGATCGGTGGTCGACGCGGACGACCTGATGCAGGAGATCCTGCTGGCGGCGTGGAACGGGCTGCCGGGGTTCGCGGGGCGGGCGTCGGTGCGGACCTGGCTGTACCGGATCGCCACGAACCGGTGCCTGAACGCCATTCGCGCCACCAAGCGGCGGCCCCGGATCGAGCCGGTGCCGCCGTTCGAGCCGCCGGAGCCTTCGCGACGGGGTGACGTGACCTGGCTGCAGCCGTATCCGGATGCCTGGCTGGACGAGCTGAGTGCCAGTCCGGAGGTGCGCGCGGTGCGGCGGGAGGATGTCGAGCTCGCGTTCGTCGTGGCGTTGCAACGGCTGCCTCCGCGGCAGACCGCGACGTTGGTGCTGGTCGACGTGCTCGGGTATGCGGTCGCTGAGGTTGCCGATCTGCTGGAGACCACGCCGACCGCGGTCAAAGGCGCGCTTCAGCGGGCCCGCGCGGCGGTCGGCAAGCGTGGCACGCCGTCCGACTCCGGTCGCGGGCTGGGCGACCCGGGGGAGCGGGAGGTGGCGAGACGGTTCGCCGAGGCGTTTGTTGCCGACGACATCGAAGCGGTCAAGCGCCTGCTGACCGACGGCGCCTGGCTGGCGATGCCGCCCGCGCCGCACGAGTACCACGGGCCGGAGGCGATCGCCGCGTTCCTGCGGGCCAGCGCCGACGGCCGACGGACCATGGCGCTCCGGCTGGAGCCGACCCGCAGCAACCGCCAGCCGGCGTACACCTGCTCCTTCGTCGACCATCAGGACAGCTGGTACGCCGGCCAGCTGGTGCTCACGATCCAGGGCGACCGCATCACCGGCATCACCCGCTTCTTGGAGCCGACACTGGAAAAGGTGCTCCTAGCACCTACTTCATCCTGGACCGGCAGAGCGCCCGGAGGGAAAACCGGTCGAAGGTGAGAACGCCCCCTGGCACCATGGGTGGATGGAACTCGTGCTCATCTTCGGACCGCCCGCCGTCGGCAAGATGACGGTCGGGCACGAGCTGTGCAAGCTCACCGGGTTCAAGCTGTTCCACAACCACGCGGCGATCGAGCCGGTGCTGGAGATCTTCCCGTTCGGGTCGGCGCCGTTCGAGCGGCTGGTCTCGGAGTTTCGGCGGCGGGTGATCGAGGAGGCGGCGGGTTCGGGCCTGCCGGGACTGGTGTTCACCCTGGTGTGGGCGCTGGAGCTCGCCGAGGACGCCGACCTCGTCGCGTCGTACGGCGAGATCGTCGAGGCCCGGGGTGGGCGGCTCCGGCTGGTCGAGCTGGCCGCCGAGCAGTCCGAGCGGATCGCGCGCAACGAGACCGAGTTCCGGCTCGCGCGCAAGGCGAGCAAGCGCGATCTCGAGTTCTCCCGGCGCAACCTGCTCGAGGTGGACGGCAAGCACGTCCTGAACACCGGCAGCACCCGCACGGAGGCCGATGCGCTGCTCGCCCGGCACGATCACCTGCGGCTCGACAACACGGCCCTGACCGCCGCCGAAGCAGCGCACCGGATCGCCCGCGCGTACGACTTCGGCTGACCGGATCTCCACCACTCACCGACCCGACGGAGCCGCCCTGCTCGCGGCGTGCCATCGCGGAAACCGCCGGCCCCAGACGGCTTGCTGAGTGCTGCAGGTCCCTGACGTCCTCCGGCCCGCTCAGCCGAAAAAGCTGAGCGGGCCGGAGGAGTGACGTCAGTGCGCGGCGGGCGCAGTGGCCTTCTCGCGGGCTTCGAGCATCTCCAGGTAGTGCGGGTTGTGCATGACGCCGAGCACGTTACCGAACGGGTCGACGACCGACGCCGTGGTGAAGTCGCTGTCAGCGTGCGAAGTGATCGGCTGGTACTCAGCGGCGCCCATCGCCAGCAGCTTCTCGAACGTGCCGGCCAGGTCGTCGACGTGCCAGTGCATGACCGCGCCGCCGGGAGCGTTCGCGGCGCCCGGCGGCGCGTACTTGCGGTCGATGAAGCCCAGCTCGTCCTCGTCGTCACCGATCCGGAACTCCAGGTACGCCGGGACCGCCGGTGCGGCCGGGAACGCGAAGTACGGCTGCCGGCCGAGCAGTTCGGTGTACCAGTCGCGGGCGGCGGCCAGATCGTCGGCGTAGAAGCTGATGGTGGCGAATCCTCGGAACATCTCGGTCTCCTGGTGTTTTCGGGCGGTCCGTCCGACCCGGTGAACACCATCCTGCTCCCCATAAGTGCTCACCCAATGAGCACTTTTCTCACCCGTTGCGACGAGGGGATAGGTCGCGGGCCAAGCCGCAGGTGCCGTGGATCGGGAGCTCTCGAAAACTGTCGGAGGGCGGGTCTAGTCTCGGGAGATCAAAGTTTCAGCTGCTGGGGGAGGGTTCATGACCACGCTGGTCGATCGACCGAGGACTGCGCTGCTCGTCATCGACGTGCAGAACGGCGTGATGGCGGGCACGCACGACCGCGACGCCGTCGTGTCCAACATCGGCACACTCGTCGGCAAAGCGCGTTCGGCCGGAGTCGACGTCGTCTGGGTGCAGCACAACAGCGACGGTGGGCTGAAGAAGGACAGCGACGAGTGGCAGTACGTGCCGGAGCTCGTGCGCGCGGAGGGGGAGGTGCTGGTGCACAAGCAGTACCCGGACTCGTTCGAGGCGACGGACCTGGAGCCGGTGCTCGCCGCGCGCGGGATCGGCCGGCTGATCGTCTCCGGCGCGCAGACCGACGAGTGCATCCGCTCGACCCTGCACGGGGCCATCGCCCGCGGCTACGACGCCACGCTGGTCGCCGACGCCCACACCACCGAGGACCTCTCCGAGTACGGCGCGCCGACCCCCGACCTGGTGATCGCCCACACCAACCTCTACTGGGAGAACCACCAAGCCCCCGGCCGCACCGCCGGCATCACCACCACGGCCGACGCGGACTTCACCGTCACACCCTGAGCGCACGCACCCGGCCGACGGTGGCGGCCGCCTGACGAGGGTTCGCGCGCGGTTGCGCTGACGTGCGCGTGGGTCCTCGACGCCCGAAGGCCTTTGCGTGCAGGCTCCCGGCGTCGAAACTAGTCGGCGTAGAGGGCTTCCACGTCGGCTTCGTGCTTCTTCATGACGATGTGGCGGCGGAGGGAGAGCTTGAGCGAGAGCTCGCCGTTCTCCTGGGTCCAGTCGGTGGGCAGCACGGTGAACTTCTTGATGCCTTCGGCCTTGGAGACGGCGGTGTTGGCGTCGTCGACGGCGGTCTGGAACTCGGCGATCAGGTCGGGATCCTCGGCCAGGGTCTTCAGGTCGTGCGGCTTGCCGTGCTTGTCCGCCCAGGAGCCGATCGTCTCGGGATCGATGGTGATCAGCGCGGCGATGAACGGCTTGCCGTCGCCGACCACCATGCACTGGCCGACCAGCGGGTGCAGCCGGATCCGGTCCTCCAGTACGGCCGGGGCGACGTTCTTGCCGCCGGCGGTCACCAGGATCTCCTTCTTCCGGCCGGTGATCCGGATGAAGCCGTCGGCGTCGAACTCGCCCAGGTCGCCGGTGTGGAACCAGCCGTCGGCGTCGATCGCGGCCGCGGTCGCCTCGTCGTTCTTCCAGTAGCCGAGCATCACCTGGCCACCCTTGAAGCACAGCTCGCCGTCCTCGGCGACGCCGACCGTGACGCCGGGCAGCGGCCGGCCGACCGTGCCGATCCGCAGGTCGCCGGGCAGGTTCACCGACAGCGCGGCGGTCGTCTCGGTCAGGCCGTAGCCCTCCAGGACGGGGACGCCGATGCCGCGGAAGAAGTGGCCGAGCCGGTCGCCGAGCGGCGCACCGCCGGACACCGCGTAGTCGACCTTGCCGCCGAGCACGTTGCGCAGCTTGCTGTAGACCAGCTTGTCGAACAGCGCGTGCTTGACCTTCAGCCCGAACCCGGCGCCGCCCTTGTCCATCGCCTGCGAGTAGGCGATCGCGGTCTCCGCGGCGGCGTCGAAGATCTTGCCCTTGCCGGCCGAGTGCGCGGTCTGGCTGGCGGTGTTGAACACCTTCTCGAACACCCGCGGCACGCTGAGAATGAAGGTCGGCTTGAACTCGCCGAGATCGGCGACCAGGTTCTTCACGTCCGAGCTGTGGCCGAGCTTGACCCGCATCATCACGCAGCCGACCTGGATGATCCGGGCGAACACGTGCGCCAGCGGCAGGAACAGCAGCGTCGAGGCGCCGCGGACGTCGAACAGGTTGTCCAGCACCTTCACCGCGGTACCGAGCTCGTCCATGAAGTTGCCGTGGGTGATCTTGCAGCCCTTGGGCCGCCCGGTGGTGCCCGAGGTGTAGATCAGTGTGGCCAGGTCGCCCGGCACGACCGCCGTACGCCGCTTGTCCAGCTCCGCGTCGCTGATCTGCTGCCCGAGCACGGTCAGCTCGTCGACCGCGCCGGACTCGATCTGCCAGACCTCCTGCAGCGACGGTGCCTCGGACCGGGCGGACTCGACGACGGCCCCGTGCGCGGCGGTCTCGACGATCGCGACGACGGCCTCGGAGTCGGTCAGGATCCACTGGATCTGCGACGCCGACGAGGTCTCGTAGATCGGCACGGTGGCGGCGCCGATGCTCCAGATCGCGTAGTCGATCAGCGTCCACTCGTACCGGGTGGCGCTGAGCAGGGCGACCCGGTCGCCGTGCTTGACGCCGGCCGCGATCAGGCCCTTGGCCACGCCGGCGACCTGCTCGGCGAACTGTGCGGCGGTGATGTCCAGCCAGCCGTCGCCGACCCGGCGGCTGAACACCGCGGTGTTGGGATGGGAGGACGCGTTCGCCCAGACGGGATCGCTGAGTCCACCGGTGGCCGGGGGATCGATCACAGCAGGAACGGTGTACTCACGCATCCGCGTCTCCTCAGTCAGGATGGTCGGCTCCGGCGCACGCTACAGTCACCTACCCACTGGTAGCCAGACCAATGTGACCCAGGGAACTCATCGCCGCAGCGATAGGTTCAGCGTATGCCTTCGCTAGACATCAGCTGCGACGACCTGGTCGTCGCAGATCCAGCCTACGTCGCGGAGCGGCTCGGCTCGGACACCCTCTGGCGTGAGTGGTGGCCCGAACTGGTGCTCACGCCGTCCGAGCGCCGGGGGCTCGAGGGAGTCCGCTGGGCCGTCACCGGCGACGCCGTCGGTACGGCGGAGTGGTGGCTGGAGCAGGTCCGGGACGGCGTGGTCGTGCACTGGTTCCTGCGCGTCGACCCGGTACGCCGTACCGGGCCGCGCGGGTTGCGACGGCTCCAGGAGGGCTACGTCGCGCGGTACCGGGAACGGATCTGGCGGTTCAAGGACGAAGTCGAGCAGGGCCGCGCCGCGGGCGAGCGCAGGTCCGGCTGGGAACCCGCGATAGTCTCCGGTGGGGGCACCGGCGCCCCGCACCCGGCCGTGCCGCCGACCAGGCGCGCGGACGGACGACCGTCCCGGCAGCGGAGAGGTGAATCGATGGCAGAGCAGACCACCTCGACCATCGTCGTGAACGCGACCCCGAAGGCGATCATGGCGGTGATCGCGGACTTCGAGGCGTACCCGCAGTGGGCCGACTCGATGCGGGAGACCGAGGTGCTGTCCACCGACGAGGCGGGCCGGCCCAAGCAGGTCCGGTTCAAGGTCGACGCCGGGGCGATCTCCGACGAGTACACGCTGGACTACGTCTGGTCCCGCAACGAGGTGACCTGGTCGCTGGTGCAGGCCAAGATGGTCAAGGGCATGGACGGCGCCTACGTGCTGCGCGACCTCGGCGAGCAGGGCACCGAGGTGACCTACCGGCTGGCGGTCGACGTGGCGATCCCGATGATCGGCATGCTCAAGCGCAAGGCGGAGAAAGTCATCATCGACACGGCCCTGAAGGGCTTGAAGAAGCGCGTCGAGTCCTGATCGACGTGACCCGGGTTCTGCTGTACACAGGAAAAGGCGGCGTGGGCAAGACCACGTCCGCGGCCGGCACCGCCACGCTGGCCGCCTTGCGCGGACTGCGCACGCTGGTGCTGTCCACCGACGCCGCGCACTCGCTGTCCGACGCGTTCGACTGCGAGGTCGGCGGCGAGCCGACCGAGATCGACGACCTGCTGTTCGTCCAGCAGATCGACGCGCAGCGCCGGTTCGAGCGGTCCTGGGGCGACATCCAGGCGTACCTGCGCTCGGTGCTGCACGTGATCGGGGTCGACCCGATCGAGGCCGAGGAGCTGACCGTGCTGCCGGGCGCCGAGGAGGTGCTCGCGCTGCTCGAGGTGCGCGACCACGTCCGGTCCGGGCGCTGGGACGTCGTCGTGGTCGACTGCGCGCCGACGGCGGAGACGCTGCGGCTGCTCGCGCTGCCGGAGGCGCTGAGCTGGTACATGGACCGCATCATCAACACCGAGCGCAAGGTGCTGAGGTCGTTCCGGCCGCTGCTGGGCAAGGCGTCCGGGCTGCCGATGCCGGACGACACCGTGTTCGACGCGCTGCGCCGGCTGCAGCGCGACCTGGCCGACATCCGCGCGCTGCTGGCCGGGCCGGACGCGTCGGTGCGGCTGGTGCTGACGCCGGAGGCCGTCGTGGTCGCCGAGGCGCGGCGCTCGATGACCACGCTGTCGCTGTACGGGTACCGCGTGGACGGCATCGTGGCGAACCGGGTGTTCCCGGCGGCCGGGGCCGACAACTGGCGCCGCCAGTGGGTCGCCGCGCAACGCGGGATCCTGGAAGACGTCGCGGACTCGTTCAGCCCGCTGCCGATCTGGGAGTCGCCGTACCGGGCCTGCGAGCCAGTCGGGGTGGAGGAGCTGGCGGCGTTCGCGGTCGAGATGTACGGCGGGGACGACCCGTTCGCGCGGGCCTCGGACGAGACGTCGCTGCTGGTCGACCGGCACATCGACACCGACGGGCGGACGTACATCCTGACGCTGCCGTTGCCGCTCGCGTCGGCGGCCGATCTGGAACTGGCCCGGCACGGGGACGAGCTGATCGTCACCGTCGGGTCGTACCGGCGGGTGATTCCGTTGCCGGCGGCCTTGGCCCGAGGGGTGGTCGCGGGGGCGCGACTGGACGACGGGCGGTTGCAGGTGCGGTTCGCTCCGCGGGAGCCGATGGTTCGTACGGCGGTGCCGCCGGCGGCGGAGGTTCCGACGGCGAGCGGGCCGTTGGAGTCGGCGCAAGAGCTGGCGCAGGAGTTTCGTGAGCAGATGGACCAGCAGTTCGGCCAGGAGGTCGACGCGGCGATCACGGAGGGGACCCGATGACGAAGGAGCCGGTCGGGTCGGTGGCGGAGGAGGCGGCGAAGCTGTTCGCCGTACTTCAGCAGGCTGCTGCGGAGGCGCAGGGTGGTGATGCGGCCGGCAAGGTCGCGCGTGGTGAGACCCAGCCGGCCAGACAAGATCCAGTCGACGGTGATCTCTCGACGGAGCCCGGTGCCGCCCGCGCCGGGGCCGGTGTCGACGATGCTGCCTCTGTTGGGTCTGCCGAGTTCGCTGGCGGGGGCTCGTCCGGCCCGGGGGAGGAGCATCGGCATGGGCTGGGGCGGGGGGTGGAGTGCCAGTGGTGTCCGGTGTGTCAGGTGATCAACAAGGTACGCAGTACCAGCCCGGAGACGATCGAGCAGTTGTCGACGGCGGCGGCCGGCGTACTGGGATCGGTGCGCTCGTTGCTGGAGGCTGCCGCGGAGGCGGCGCGGCAGGCCCGGGTGGACGCAGAGTCGCGGACCACCGGGGAGCAGGACCCGGAACGCCCAGCTCGGTCCCGTGTGGACCGGATCGACGTGAGTGAGGACCCCGAACCATGGGACTGACCATCGGCATCGACGTCGGCGGTACCAAGATCGCGGCCGGCGTCGTCGGCACCGACGGCACGATCGGCGCCCGCGCGCACCGCGACACACCCGCCACCTCGGTCGACGAGACCGCCCGCGCCATCTGTGACGCGGCCGCCGAACTGATCGCGCAGTACGAGGTCGAGGCGGTCGGCATCGGTGCCGCCGGCTTCGTCTCGTCGGACCGCTCGACCGTGCTGTTCGCCCCGAACCTGGCCTGGCGCGACGAGCCGCTCGGCCGCCGGGTCGCCGACGTGCTGCAGGTCCCGGTCGTGGTGGAGAACGACGCGAACGCCGCGGCCTGGGGCGAGTTCGCCTTCGGCGCGGCCAAGGACGTCGAGCACATGGTGTGCGTGACCGTCGGCACCGGCATCGGCGGCGGCGTCGTGATCGACGGTGAGCTGCTGCGCGGCGCCCACGGGGTCGCGGCCGAGCTCGGCCACATGCGCGTGGTGCCTGGCGGTCACCGCTGCGGCTGTGGAGCCCGCGGCTGTCTCGAGCAGTACGCCTCCGGCAGCGCGCTCGTCCGGGAAGGCCGGGCGCAGGCCGAGTCGGGCTCGCTCGCGGCGGCTCAGATGCTGAGCGTCTGCGGCATCACCGACCCCGCCGAGCTGACCGGGCCGATGATCACCCAGGCCGCGTCGGCCGGTGACCCGTGCGCGGTGGAGCTGCTCGACGACCTCGGCCGCTGGCTCGGCGAGGGACTGGCGAGCTTCGCGACGCTGTTCGACCCGAGCACAATCGTGATCGGCGGCGGCGTCAGCGCGGCCAAGGAGCTGCTGGTGAAGTCGGCGCAGGTCGCGTTCGAGAAGAACCTGCCGGCCCGGGCGAACCGGCCGCACCCGCGCTTCGGTCTCGCGCAGCTGGGCAACGACGCCGGCATCATCGGCGCCGCCGACCTGGCTCGCCGCCCGGCGCCCGCCCAGGCCGACGTCGCGCCGCCGGCCGCCCCGGCACCCGCCGAGACGGCGCCGTCGCAGGCCCCGGGCGCGGCCGCGGAGCAGCCTCGGTGACGGCGCGACCCGCCGCCGCGCAGGGGCAGCGGTGGTCGGTCCGAGATGCTTGGCTGGAACCGGCGAAGGCCGGAGTTGGGGGTACCGAGAGGAGGGTCGTGCGATGGCTCTGACGCAGGCGTTGACGATCGGCATCGACATCGGTGGCACCAAGGTGGCCGCCGGAGTGGTCGACCCCGAGGGCAACATTCTCGACCGGCTGCGCCGGGACACCCCGACCAAGGACCCGAAGGAGACCGAGGACGCGATCGCCGAGGTCGTGCACGACCTGGAGTCGCGGCACGACGTGATCGCGGTCGGCATCGGCGCCGCCGGATTCGTCGACGGCACCCGTTCCTCGGTGCTGTTCGCGCCGCACCTGGCCTGGCGGCACGAGCCGCTGCGGGACGCGGTCGAGCGCCGCCTCGGCCTGCCGGTGGTGGTGGAGAACGACGCGAACGCCGCCGCCTGGTCGGAGTGGCGGTTCGGCGGCGGCCAGGGCGAGAGCCACCTGGTCTGCGTGACGCTTGGCACCGGCATCGGCGGCGCGATCCTGAACGACGGCGCTCTGCAGCGCGGCAAGTTCGGCATCGCCGGCGAGTTCGGCCACATGCAGGTGGTGCCGGGCGGTCACCGCTGCGAGTGCGGCAACCGCGGCTGCTGGGAGCAGTACGCGTCCGGCAACGCGTTGACCCGGGAGGCGCGGGAGCTCGCGCTGTCCGGCTCACCGGTTGCGCACAACCTGCTGCGCGCCGCCGAGGGCGACCCGCGCCGGATCAACGGCCCGATGGTCACCGAGCTGGCCAAGGACGGCGACCCGGTCGCGGTCGAGCTGCTGGAGGATGTCGGCCGCTGGCTCGGCATCGGCCTGGCGAACCTCGCCGCCGCGCTGGACCCCGGTACGTTCGTGATCGGTGGTGGCGTCTCCGACGCCGGCGAGCTGCTGCTGGCGCCGGCCCGGGAGGCGTTCAAGCGGACGCTGACTGGGCGGGGGTTCCGGCCGGAGGCGCGCATCGTGCGCGCCGTGCTCGGCCCGGAGGCGGGCATGGTCGGCGCCGCGGACCTCGCCCGCGAGGAGGCGACCTGGCTGCGGCGGGTGCGGGTGAAAACCACCGCGGTGACGGCGAAGACCGCCGCCCGCGGCGGCCGGTCGACCCGGCTGGACCGGGCCGCCCGCAAGTCGGCGAGCCGGCGGACCGGGATGCGTGCGGCGACCTCGGAGGGCGAGCTCCAGCTCGAGCACACGGGCGACCTGCAGCTGGATCTGCCCGCCGAGCCGCAGCTGAACCAGACCCGGCGCAACCAGGGCGAACCGGAGGCATGAGCACCGGCCCGTCGCTGCGGGTGCTGTCGTACAACGTGCACCGTTGGGGCGACGACCGCGAAGCGCTGGCCCGGGTGGTCCGGGCCTGTGCGCCGGACGTCGCGCTGATCCAGGAGGCGCCGACGTGGTGGGGGACCAGGCGCAAGCGCCGCGCGATGGCCGCCACCTTCGGCATGACGTACGTCGCGGCCGCGGCGCGCAACGCGATCTTGGTTGCCGGTAGCACCGAAGTCGTGGAGTCGCTGCACTGGCGCGTCTGGCGGCCGTTCGTCCGTCGCCGGCTGCGGCTGATCGCGACCCAGCTGCCGGGCGGTGCCGTCGGCGGGCGGGTCACGCTCGGCGGCACGGATCTCGCGCTGGTGGTGTGCCATCTCGGCCTGCACATCCGCGGCCGGCAGCACGAGTTGGAGCAGGTCCTGCGCGGGTGCCGGTCCTTCAACCTGCCGTACCTGCTGGTGGGCGACCTGAACGAGGAGCCAGGTGGTCCGGTCTGGGACCGCCTCGCCGCCGAAGGTCTCACCGACCTCGGCGTCGACGTCGGCCCGACCTACCACTCCGACAACCCGGAACGCCGGATCGACGGCGCCCACCTCTCACCCGAGCTTTCCGGCCGGGTGATTCCGCTCGACACGGTCGCAGGCGTCACCCGCGCCGACCTGGCCGCCGCGTCGGACCACCTACCCCTCCTGATCGAGCTGACCCCTGGCCGAACTCTCGCGGGTTAACCCATCCAGTGCATGGTTGGCCCACCGAAATCTCGCTGGCCAACCATGCATCCGATGGGTTGACCCCCGCCGCAAGGCGTACTGATGGGACCGTCGCCGCGATCGTCCTGCTGCTCCTGGCTTCCCGGGGATAACCCACCAAATGCAGGGTTGACCTACGGTATTCGGGCGGGTCCACCCTGCATTTGAAGGGTTAACCCCTGAGATTTCGCTGGGTGGGCGGGCAGGGAAATGGGTGGATGCGCAGGGCCTCAGGCGGCAGGATGGGCGCATGAGCGAGGCGGAGCGGCCGGTGGCGCTGGTGACGGGAGTCGGGCGGACGGTCGGGATCGGCGCGGGCATCGCCGAAGGGCTGGCGGCGAGCGGGTGGGACGTGGGGTTCACCTCCCTGACGGCGTACGACGAGCGGATGCCGTGGGGGCCGGAGAACCAGGCGCGCGACGAGATCACCGGCGTCCTGGACAAGCATGGGGCCCGGGTCTTCTCGGTGGAGGCGGACTTCCAGGACGCCGCGGCGCCGGCGGAGGTGCTGCGGGCGGTGGGGGAGGCGCTCGGGCCGGTCCGGGCGCTGGTGATGGCGCACTGCGAGAGCGTCGGCAGCGGCATCCTCGACACCACCGTCGAGAGTTTCGACCGCCACTTCGCCGTCAACGCGCGGGCGATCTGGTTGCTGATCAAGGCCTACGCCGAGCAGTACGACGCGCCGCACGGGACCGGGCGGATCATCGCCCTGACCAGCGACCACACCGCACACAACCTCCCGTACGGCGCGAGCAAGGGCGCGCTCGACCGGATCACGCTGGCGGCGGCCGAAGAACTGAAGCACCTGGGACTCACCGCCAACGTCATCAATCCGGGCCCGATCGACACCGGCTGGATGTCACCGGAGCTGGCGCGGTGGGGCACCGACGCGACGCTGCTGGGCCGGCTCGGCACGCCACGCGACACCGCGAACCTGGTCAGCTTCCTGTGCTCCGAGCAGGGCGGCTGGATGAACGGCCAGCTGCTTTACAGCAACGGCGGGTTCAAGCCCTAGGGCTACTTCTTCTTGCGGTTCAGGAACGCCAGCATCGCCTGCTGGGCGGGCTCGGAGCCGAACAGGCCGGCCGACAGCTCGGCCAGGTCCTTGCCACGGGCATCGATATCGGCGAGCAGCTCGCGGGTGAGCAGCTTCTTGGTTTCCCGCAGGCCCTGCGGCACGCCCTTGAGCAGCGAGGTCAGCACCGTGCCGACCGCGTCGTCGAGCTGCTCGTCGGGCACCGCGCGGGTCACCAGGCCGAGTCGGGCGGCCTCGGTGCCGTCGAAGCCGTCGCCGGTGAGGAAGGTGAAGCCGGCGGCCCGGTCGGTGAGCCGGGGGAGCACGGTGAGCGAGATCGTCGCGGCGGCCAGACCGAGCCGGACCTCGGTGAGCGCGAAGGTCGCGCTCGTGCCGGCGACGCTGATGTCCGCCGCGGCGACGATGCCGATCCCGCCGGCCCGGACCGGGCCGGCGACCCGCGCGACCACCGGCTTGGGGTGCGCCACGATCGCGCGCTGGACGTCGACCATGCGCTGGGCACCGACGCCCATGCCGACCGTGGTCGCCTCGGACAGGTCGGCGCCCGAGCAGAAGACGTCACCGGCCGAGCGAATCACGATCACCCGCGCCGCATCGTCCGCGGCCGCTGTGGCGAGCCGCTCCAGCAACTCACCGGTCAGCTGCTGGGAGAGCGCGTTCTTGTTGTGCGGCGAGTCGAGCGTGATCGTCGCGACGCCGTCGGCGACGGCCAGTTGCACCAGTTCGGTCATGCCGCCCATCCTGCCCTCCGCCTGCCCGGCCGCGCCGTAACCGGCCCCACACCCGGCTACTTGTCGGCGGTCGGCGGATCGTCGACGTACAGGCAGAACGGGTGGCCGGCCGGGTCGAGCATCACCCGGACGTTCTGCTGCGGCTGGAACTCCGCCGGCTCCGCCCCCGCCTGCACCGCGTGCTCGACGGCTTGCTCGAGGTCGTCCACCTCGAGGTCCAGGTGCATCGACATCTGCGGCTTGCCGTCCTCGGCCGGCCAGACCGGACGCTGGTACTTCGGCTCGGTCTGGAACGCCAGGTTGTAGCCGGCGTCCTTCGACGGCGCGAGCGTCACCCAGTTCGCCTCGTCGCCGTAGATCGTCCAGCCCAGCAGGCGTTCGTAGAACCTGGCGAGGTCGCGGGCGTCCGGCGCGTCGAGCACGACGCCGATCCAGTGTGTCTTCGTTCGGAGAGCCATGTCCGCCACCCTGCTGCACCGCGCCCCCGGCGTCCAGGGGGCGCGGCGCGAAACTACTTCGCCTCGGCGTAGTCGGGCGCCAGCTCCCGGGCCAGGTGCTCGATGAACAGGCCGACGTCGGTGACGATGCCGCGGGCCTGCGACGAACCCCGGTCGGCCAGTTTGGTCACCGTGGCCGGGTTGATGTCCACGCAGGTGAGCGGGATCGACGCGGGCAGGATGTTGCCGGTGGCAACCGAGTGCAGCATGGTGGCGGCCATCAGGCAGTAGCCGACGCCGGGCAGCTCGGCGCGCATCGCCCGCTGTCCCTCCAGGACGTCGGTGTAGACGTCCGGCAGCGGGCCGTCGTCGCGCACCGACCCGACCAGGACGAACCGGCCGCCTTTCTTCACCAGCGCGTGCATCACGCCGGAGGTGAGCACGCCCTGCTCGACGGCCGCGGCGATCGAGCCGGCCTTGCGGATCGTGTTGATCGCCCGGATGTGGTGCTCGTGGCCGTGCTCGACGCCGCGGCCGCGGGCCAGGTCGACGCCCAGCGACGTGCCGTACAGCGACGACTCGATGTCGTGGGTGGCCAGCGCGTTGCCGGCGAACAGCACGTCGACGTACCCGGCCTCGACCAGCGCCACCATGGCCGGCGCGGCGCCGGTGTGCACGATGCCGGGACCGCCGACCCAAAGCACCTTCTGACCGTTCGCCTTCGCCTCGCGCATCCCGTCGGCGACCTGCATCACCAGCACCCGCTGCGGCTTCTCGCTGGAGACGTCGGACTCCATGAAGCCGAACGACTCCTCGGTGTTCGCGACGATCGGTGGGGTGACCTTGACGCCCTGGGCGCTGGCGATGATCCGCATGCCGGTCCTGACGTCGGACATCGGGATCGTCCGGACGGTGTCGCCCTCGACCAGCAGGCCGCAGTCCATCTCGGGGTTCCGGACCTGCACCCAGCGGCCGTTCAGCCGGACGCTGGTCGGCAGGTTGGTGGTGGAGTAGAAGCCGTCGGGGAAGACGCCGTCCTGGGTCACCTCGGCGATCTCCGGCGTCCCGGGGTCGACCAGGTTCGCGCCCTTGGTCTGGATCCGCATCAGCAGCCGCTGCAGCGCCTCGTCGTCCTCGGCGCCGACCGTCATCCGGACCGTCGACGGGTCGTCCTTGTCGTAGCCGAGGTCGAACTTGTCCAGCGTGTACTCGCCGCCGTAGCCGCGGATGTCGTCCAGGACCCGGGACAGCAGCCCGGAGTCCATCAGGTGGCCGGTGATCTCGACCGTCTCGGTGACCTGCACGGGATGCCTCCTCCGTCGATGGGGGTGTCGGATTGTCCGACGATCGGCACTCTAGCGCCTCGGTGTTTCCGCGGGATGTCCCCGCCGCTCAGACCAGACGCCCCGGTGGTACGCCGTACTCCGACGTCAGACCACGGCGCCGTCGTCGGGAGTGTCCTCGGGTGGCAGGCGGTCGTTCATGCGGATCACCAGGGTGAGGAAGCCGGCCATGAAACCGACCACCGCGAGCAGCGTGAGCCGGCCGGTGCCGAAGTCCAGCACGGCGGCCAGGATCAGCAGCAGCGGACCGCCGATCAGCCCGAGCCAAGCGGCCCGGCTGATCCAGTCCAACCGGGGACCGCGCGGTGGCTCCGGCGGGATGAAGTGGTCGTGCGGGTCGTCGGCCCGGCGCGCGGGCCGTTCCTCCGCCGGCTTCGGCTCGGTGTCCTCGGCCGAGATGCCGGCCGGAACGTCGATCAGCGGCTCGTACTTCTCGTCGACGTCCTCGCTGGCGGGCCAGCGCGGCACCGGCGGCGCGTCGTGCCCCGGCGCCGACGGCGCGTTGAACTGCTCGACCAGCGACTTCCACTCCGCGTCCTCGGTACTGCGGTCGATCACCGCCCGGGCCCGCTGCACCGCCGCCGAGTCCACGAAGATCTCCTCGAACCCGGCCGGCAGCCGCCGAGCCGGATCGTCGGCCGGGACCGGCGCCGTGGTCTGCGGGCCGGCGTCCGTCCGCGCGGCGTCCGAGGCCGGCGCTGAACCGGCCGCGCTGCCGGCTTCCTCGTCAGCGGCGTCCGCGGGCGGTGCGCCGACGGACCCGCCGGGCACGGTCGAGTACGCCGCGATGCCGGCGTCGGCCAGGGCGGTCAGCACCGGAGCGGTGACCAGGGGATCGATGCCGCCCATCGACGTGTACGTCGCGGCGGTCAGGCCGTTGTCACGCATGGCTGCCGATCCGGCGGACGAAGGCGGTCGTGCCGGCGAAGATGCGCGGTGCGTCGTTGTCCAGAGTGGCCACGTGGTAGCTGTCCTCGAGCAGGGTCTCGGTCACGTCGCGGGACGAGATCCGGGCCAGTACCGTCCGGCCGGAGCTCGGTTCGACGACGTGATCGACAGTACTGCGGAACAGAAGCACCGGCTGGGTCACCTTCGGCAGATCCTCCCGCGTCACCTTCCACAGTTGCGCCAGCGAGTGCAGCGCGCGCAGCGGCAGCCGGTCGTACGCGCCTTCGTCGACGCCCGGCTTCTTGATGTCGTTCGCGACGCCGGGGAACGACGGCAGCAGCCGCTGCAGCACCGGCAGCAGCACGAGCCGCTTGTCGTCGGTCTGCACCGACGGGTTGACCAGGACCAGCCCGGCCACGTCCTCGCCGTGCTGCTCGGCCAGCCGCAGCACCAGGCAGCCGCCCATCGACAGCCCGGCCAGGAAGACCCGGTCGTGCTCCTTGCGCAGCCGCTCGAACTCGTTGTCGAGCACGGCGTACCAGTCCTGCCAGGTGGTGCCGTTCGCCTCTCGCCAGTGCGTGCCGTGCCCGGGCAGCCGGGGGACGGCCACGCCGTAGCCCTCCGCGGCCAGGTGCTCGGCGAACGGGCGCATCGACTTCGGCGATCCGGTGAAGCCGTGGCTGAGCAGGATCCCCGTCGCGGCGTTCGGGCCGTTGCCGGGACTGCGGAACTCCTCCGCATGAGCTGACACGGGCACTGGTGCTCCTAGCAGTCGCGTGTTTCCTGAGACGCCATGGTCGCAGCCGGACGGCGCGCCGCCCAGCCCGGCCAGGGTGTCGGCGGTCGGGCAGTGAGCGAGGTCGCGCGGTGCGTCCATCACAGTTCAGCACAGAGCGCAACCCCCGATTCCCTGGCGGTGACATTGCCTGAGGGGGAAGGTGGAACGTAAGGTCTGCCCGGCGGTGCACGTTTCCCGACCGCCGGTGCAGGGCACTGGACATGGCCGAGGGTGGAGGTGGAGGCGTGCTGTACCTGTTCCTCAGACGGTTCTTCGTCGCCCCGATCGTGAAACTGTTCTTCCGGCCGCGGGTCAGCGGGCTGGAGAACATTCCCGAGACGGGGCCGGCGCTGCTGGTCAGCAACCACCTGGCGTTCTCCGACTCGATCTTCCTGCCGGTCGCCGTACCGCGGCAGATCGTCTTCCCCGCCAAGTCGGAGTACTTCACCGGCCCGGGGCTCAAGGGCAAGCTGGTCGCCACGTTCTTCCGGTCGATCGGCCAGATCCCGATCGACCGCTCCGGTGGTCGCGCGTCGCTGGCCGCGCTGAACACCGGCCTGGAGATCCTCGGCAAGGGCGAGCTGTTCGGGATCTACCCCGAGGGCACCCGCTCGCCCGACGGCCGGCTCTACAAGGGCAAGACCGGCGTCGCCCGGATGGCGATCGTGGCCGGCGTCCCGGTCATCCCGGTCGCGATGATCGACACCGAGAAGATCAACCCACCCGGCACGATGGTGCCCAAGTGGTTCGTCAAGGAGCCCGGCCGCCGGCTGCCGCGGCTGGTCCGGCCCGGCGTGGCGATCGGCAAGCCGCTCGACTTCTCCCGGTACGAGGGCATGGAACGGGACCGGTTCGTGCTGCGCTCGGTGACCGACGAGATCATGTACGCGCTGATGGAGCTGTCCGGCCAGGAGTACGTCGACATGTACGCCGCCAAGGCCAAGGATCTGATCAAGGCCGGCGAGAACGTCGACGACCACCTCAAGCCCCGCCTCGACGACACCAAGGCGTCCTGACCGCCGGGTGACGCGCCCGGGCTCCGACCTGCGCGAGGATGTCGCCGTGGAGACCGACCGGAACGTGCTCGGTGACGAGCTGCAGGAGTGTGGCGTGGACCCGGTGACCGGGTTCTTCCGGGACGGGTGCTGCAGCACCGGGCCCGAGGACCTGGGCAGTCACACCGTCTGCGCGGTGATGACGGCCGAGTTCCTCGCCTACCAGCAGTCGGTGGGCAACGACCTGAGTACGCCGCGACCGGGGCTGGGCTTCGCCGGGCTGAAGCCGGGGGACCGGTGGTGCGTGGTGGCGGCTCGCTGGCTGCAGGCGTACCACGCGGGTGTCGCGGCGCCGGTGGTGCTGGCCTCGACCCACGCCCGGTCGCTGGACACGATCCCGCTGGCCGTGCTGCGCGAGCACGCGGTCGACGTACCGCCTGATCTGAGCTCGCTGAGCTGACCGGCGTGCGTCGCTCGCCGTGATCCTCGCTGGTGAGACGGCCGCGCACGCGTTCGGAGCCCTCGAATATGGTTGGGCCATGCAATTTGCGACGTTGAACGCGGGGGTAGTGCCGGGGGTTCCCACCTTGGACGAGCTGCGGGCGCTGAAGCCGCTCCAGCAGCCGGAGTGGCCGGACCCGGTCGCGGTGGAGCAGGTGATGAGCCAGCTGCGGACGCTGCCGCCGCTGGTGTTCGCCGGTGAGTGCGACGACCTGACCGCCAAGGTCGGCGCCGTCGCGCGCGGCGAGGCGTTCCTGCTCCAGGGCGGCGACTGCGCCGAGACGTTCGACGGCGTCACCGCGGAGAACATCCGCGCCAAGCTGCGGGTGCTGCTGCAGATGTCGGTCGTGCTCCAGTACGCCGCGAGCGTGCCGGTGGTGAAGGTCGGCCGGATCGCCGGCCAGTACGCCAAGCCGCGCAGCTCCGGCGACGAGACCCGGGGCGGCGTCACGCTGCCGTCGTACCGCGGCGACGCGGTGAACGGGCTGGAGTTCACCCCCGAGGCCCGGATCCCGGACCCGCAGCGTCTGCGTGGCGTCTACAACGCGGCCGCCGCGACGCTGAACCTGACCCGCGCGTTCACCACCGGTGGTTACGCCGACCTGCACCAGGTGCACGCGTGGAACACCGACTTCGTCCGGTCCTCGCCGGTCGGGCAGCGGTACGAGCAGCTGGCGTCCGAGATCGAGCGCGCGCTCGCCTTCATGCGCGCCTGCGGGTCGACCTCCGACGAGTTCCGCACGGTCGACTTCTACGCCTCCCACGAGGCACTGATCCTGGAGTACGAGCACGCGCTGACCCGGATCGACTCCCGCACCGAGCAGCCGTACGACGTGTCCGGGCACCTGCTCTGGGTCGGTGAGCGGACCCGCCAGCTGGACGGCGCGCACGTCGAGTTCCTGGCGTCGCTGAGCAACCCGCTCGGGGTGAAGATCGGCCCGACCACGACCCCGGAGTACATCCGCGCGCTGATCGACAAGCTGAACCCGAAGGGCATCGAGGGCCGGCTCACGTTCATCACCCGGATGGGAGCGGGCAAGATCCGGACCGCGCTGCCGCCGCTGCTGGAGGCGGTGCGCGACCACGGCTCGCCGATCGCGTGGGTCTGCGACCCGATGCACGGCAACACCTACGAGACGCCAAACGGCTACAAGACCCGCAACTTCGACGACGTGGTCGACGAGGTCGAGGGCTTCTTCGACGCGCACGAGCAGGTGGGCACGTGGCCGGGCGGTCTGCACGTCGAGCTGACCGGTGACGACGTGACCGAGTGCCTGGGCGGCGGCGAGGCGCTGGTCGCCGAGGACCTGGTGAGCCGGTACGAGACCGCCTGCGACCCGCGACTGAACCGGCACCAGTCCCTGGAGCTGGCCTTCCTGGTCGCCGAGCGCCTCCGCAGCGCCCGCGCATGACCAGCCCGTACGCCGGCAACCTGGTGCTGCCGGCTCACCGCGACACCGTCGCCCCGGCCGCGGCGCCCGGAGGCCGGGCGTGATCGATCTCCGCTCCGACACCGTCACCCGCCCGTCGGCCGGGATGCTGGCGGCGATGACCAGCGCGCCGGTCGGCGACGACGTGTACGGCGAGGACCCGACGATCACCGCGCTCGAGGAGAGGGTTGCCGGACTGCTCGGGCACGAGGCCGGCCTGTTCACCGTCACCGGCTCGCTGGCGAACATCCTCGGTGTCCGCGCCCTCGTTGCCCCCGGCACCGAGATTCTCTGCGAGGCGAACGCGCACGTCGCCCGCGCCGAGCTCGGCGCCCACGCGGCCCTGAGCGGCGTCACCACCCGGACGTGGAGCGCCGCCGGCGGCCAGATCGACCTGGACCAGGTCCGCGCACTGGTCGCGCCGGACCTCGGCCCGTACTTCGTACCGACCGCGGCCGTGTCGGTCGAGAACACGCACAACTTCGGCGGCGGCACGATCCAGCACCACTTCGACGCCCTCGCCGACGAGCTGGACGCGCGCGGGTTGCCGCTCCACCTCGACGGCGCCCGGCTCTGGAACGCGTCGGTCGCGTCCGGGGTGGCGCCGGCGGCGTACGCGTCCCGCGCGGCGGCCGCGAGCGTCTGCCTGTCGAAGGGCCTCGGCGCGCCGGTCGGGTCGGTGCTGGTCGGCTCGCAGGAGCTGGTCCGCGAGGCCCGCGTCTGGCGCAAGCGCCTCGGGGCCGGCTGGCGCCAGGCCGGCGTCCTGGCGGCGGCCGGTCTGTACGCCCTCGACCACAACGTCGAGCGGCTCGCCGAGGACCACGCCAACGCCCGCCAGATCGCCGAGATCCTGGCCGACGCGGCCCCCGGCTCGGTCAAGCCCGACCAGGTCGAGACGAACATCGTCGTCGCCGACCTGGCCGCGACCGGCCGCACGGTCGCGGAGGTCGTCGAAGGCGCCAAGGCGGCCGGTGTGCTGATCGGGGGAGTGGGCGCCACCCAGCTCCGCCTGGTCACTCATCTCGACGCTTCGGCCGCCCACTGCCGCCAGGCCGCGGAGGTCGTCGCCCGGCTGCTGAGCTGAGCCGGACGGCTGATCAACGCAACGGCGTCAGTACGCAGGGCCCGAAGGTGCCGGTTCTGAGGAAGCCCATGCTCGAGCCGGCGACCCGACCCGGGTCCGCTTGCGGCGGCGGCGGCGCGTTCAGATCAAGGTCCTGGATCACCAACGTGGCGTCCTTGAAGTCGGCCGGCTTCAGCGTGTACGACATTCCGTGTGACCGCTGGCCGTCCCAGTTGTCGGTGAGGCTCCAATGGCCGTCGAAGCCGATGCCCTGGGGCGTCCGTTCGCACCGCATACCCCGCGGGAAGTACACGACCTCCGCCCGCACCCCGGCTTGAGCCAGCCGGCGTTCCAATCCATCGGCGTCCTCGGTCCGGTAGATCGTGAAGGTGATCTTGCCGTCGCCGGCATCGGTCACCGCGTACGCCGGCGAGGCGGTCTCCCCGCCACCCACCAGCGGGACGGCAACCGCGACGCCGGCGACCAGCGCGCCCCCGGCCGCGACCGCCACGGCCAGCCGCCGCCGCGACCGCCGTACCGGAGCGGGTCGGCGAACCTCGCCGAGCGAGCCGACCGGGGTACCGACGATGCGCTGGAGGTCGGCCTCGGCCCGGTCGTCGAGCGACGGAGCCGCCGTGGCCGCGGGATCGTTGGTACGGAGTGTGTCCAGCCTGGGGTCTCGGGTCATGAGCTGTGTCCTGTTCTCTGAACGGGGCCGTCGACGGCGGCCGTGGGGCGGAGTGCCGACGGGGCGGAGGGTTCACGGTGGATCCCGATGGCGGACCTGAGCCGTCGCCGGGCGCGGTGCAGCCGGACGCCGGCCGCGGTGGTGGAGCAGCCGAGCGCGACAGCGAGCTCCCGGCCGGTCAGGCCCTCCCAGGCATTGAGCAGCAGGACCTGCTGGTCCTTGACACCGAGCTCGCCAAGCGCCGCGGTGACATCGGCCAAGGCGTGCGCCGACTCCACCTGTTCGGCGACGCCGGGTGCGGCGCCGTCGGTGGCGGACTCGGTGGCGAGCCGTTGCAGCGCCTGGAGCTCGCGCTGGTCGCTGCGGTACCGATGCCCGAGCCGGTTGGCCGCGACCCGGTACAGCCACGGCAGCTCGTACCGCGACGGGATCTCGTCGCGGCGCCGCCACGCGATCTCGAACACCTCCGAGACCACGTCCCGCGCCGCCTCCGCGTCCGCCGTCCGGCGGGTCGCGTAGGTCAGCACCGCCACGTAGTTGGCCCGGTACAGCTGCTCGAACTCCCGCTGCCCGCCTGGGGTTGTTTGCTCCACACCCTCATGTCCCCGCAGCGGGGATTCGCTTACATCCCGGGCGCCAGCACCGTGGCTCATCGACGGCAGTACGGGCGGAAGCGGGCGAGGTCGCTGTCGAGTCGGGCCAGCCGGCCGAAGCCCCAGGTGTCGACGCCCGGGCGGTCGGTCTCGCCGAAGACCCGGGCCGCCATGTCCCGGAGGCCGCGGCTGAGCAGCGCGTACTCGAGGTGGTCGGGGTCGAGATCCCGGGCGCCGTACTCGGTGAGGAACGCTTCCAGCGCGGGCCCTTCGGCGGCGACCCAGACGTCGTGCTCGCGTGCTCCCAGCACAGCCTGGTCCCAGTCGAGGATCGCGGCCAGCTGGTCGTTGTCGTCGAGCAGGAGGTTGAGTCCGTGGAGATCGGTGTGGCAGATGACCTGGCGCACCTGCTGCGCGCCGGCCCGGGCGACGACCTGATCGAGCCTGGAGATCGCCGCGGCCACCTCGTCGCGCCGATCCGAGATCCAGGGGTGGTCGAGGTGCTCGGCCAGCCGCCGGATCTGCGGCTCGTCGAGAGTGCCGTGGGGCAGGTGGATCGGAGTGAGGGCGTGGACCTGGCGAAGGGCTCGGGCGGTCTGGCGCCAGTCGTCGCTCGTGGCGGTGCGTCCTCGGACGTACGGAAAGACCGCGTAGTGCTTGCCCCGCTGGGTGGCGTGCAGCTTGCCCGAGATGGTCGGCAGTGGGGCCGGCACCGGCAGGCCGAGGTCTTGCAGGTCCTGGAGCACGCCGAGTCCGGTCGGCGGCGTCGGGTCGTGCCAGACCTTGACGAACCAGCGGTCGTCCACGACCCAGCAGGCGCTCCCGAAGCCGCCCGGGTGGGGCCGCAGGCTGTCGACCGTGAGGCCGAAGTCCGCCTGCAGGTCCGCGGTGCGGAGGAAGTCCGGTGGGGTTCGGGTCATCTACCGCAGCCTGGCAGAGGCACCGGAGGGTGGCCACCGCAATACCGCGAAGCGTCTCGCCGTGGAGCCGACGGCGAACGGTCGCGGGCCTGGGGGCTAGGCTGACGGCGTCGGGTCACAGCGTTCGGGGAGAGCCGTGCGAGAGATCGTCGTGTTCAGCGGAAGTGCTCATTCCAGCCTTGCCGAACAGATTTGCGCCGATCTCGGCGTGGACCTGTCGCCGGTCGAGATCCATCGGTTCAGCAACGACTGCCTGCAGGTGCAGCTGCAGGTGAACTGCCGCCAGCGCGACGTCTACATCGTGCAGCCGCTGGTGCCGCCGACCCAGGAGCACCTGATGGAGCTGCTGCTGATGATCGACGCGGCCCGGGGTGCGTCGGCGGCGCAGATCACCGCGGTGATGCCGCACTACGCGTACGCGCGGTCCGACAAGAAGGACGCCTCGAGGATCTCGATCGGCGGCCGGCTGGTCGCCGACCTGCTGGTCGCGGCCGGCGCCGACCGGGTGCTGACGATGGCGCTGCACGCGCCGCAGGTGCACGGGTTCTTCTCGGTCCCGGTCGACCACCTGACCGCGATCGGCGTGCTGGCCGACCACTTCCGGGCGACCGACCTGACGAACACCGTGGTGGTCAGCCCGGACCTCGGCAACGCCAAGACCGCGACCCAGTTCGCCCGGTTGCTCGGGCTGCCGGTGGCGGCGGGCAGCAAGCAGCGGCTGGCCGACGACCGGGTGGTGATCGACGCGATCGTCGGGGACGTGGCCGGCAAGAAGGCGATCGTGCTGGACGACGAGATCGCCACCGGCGGATCGATCATCGAGCTGCTGGACCGGCTGAAGGACCGCGGCTGCACGCAGGCCGCGGTCGCCTGCACGCACGGCCTGTTCGCCGGCAAGGCGGTCGAGCGGCTACGGTCCCACCCGTCGATCACCGAGGTGATCAGCACCGACACCGTGCCACGGCCGGACGGCTTCCCGGAGCTGCAGGTCAGCTCGGTCTCCGGCTTGTTCGCGGCGGCGATCCAGCGCATCCACGACGGCGAGTCGGTCAGCAGCCTGTTCG
Organism: Kribbella flavida DSM 17836; assembly: GCF_000024345.1. Classification (NCBI taxonomy): domain Bacteria; kingdom Bacillati; phylum Actinomycetota; class Actinomycetes; order Propionibacteriales; family Kribbellaceae; genus Kribbella; species Kribbella flavida. The sequence continues at coordinate 3,004,956 of NC_013729.1, forward strand.
ACGGCGTCGACCCGACCCACGCCCCGCCGCAGCCCAAGCTCCCGTTCTGACCACTCGATCGTCGTGCCCGGCGCCCGGAACTCCCGGTCGGCTGAGCGCGCCGAGGGGTGACGCGCTCAGCCGGGGTGGGATCAGGGTGCGCAGGTCAGCGACGCGGTGCCCCAGTCGGCGTGGTCGCTGTTCTTGCCGTTGCCGCCGTCGGTGGTGGCCAGCGTGAGGCGTTTGACGCCGGTGACGTCGACGTCGAGAAGGTGCGCGGTCTCGCCCGCACGGATCACCGGCGTACCGGCGAGCTGACGCCCGTCGCCGAGCACGACGAAGGTGACGGAGCCTTCACCGGTCGTCGTGCCGTCGTCCACTCCCACTTCCGCGAAGAAGCGGCTGCAGGCGCCACCCAGCCAGGTCGTCAACGAGCTCGGCGCGTGCGAACCGACACCCTTGCCGAACGTCTTGCCGGCGATGGACAACGTGGCCGGCTCGTTGTCGCCGCCGTGGCTGCGGTCGCGCTGCTGGGGACGCCCGTAGCCGTTCGTCTCGTCCGTCCACGGCTGGTCGCTCACGTACGTCGAACCCTTCGGCGGCAGCGGCTCCGCGAACACCCGGGCCGCGTCGGCCGAGTGGATCCGCCGCCCGTCCGGAGCGGTGTAGGTGCCGGCGACAACCAGTTCCACGTCACCGCGGACGCCGGCGGGGTTCAGCTTGACCGTCCAGCGGCCGCTGACGCTCTCTCCTTCGCGCAGCAGGCTCTTGCGGACCGGCTTGCCCGCGACGACCGACCAGCCGGCCGGCAGCTCCGGAGCCAGCGCGAGGTCGCGCACCGAACCACCCGTCCGGGCGACGAACACGCCCTGCAGCTCGACCGTTCCGCCTGTCGCGACCTCGTCGGCCGACACGTCCACCAGGACCGAGGTGCGCGGCGGTTCGCGATGCGGTTTGTCGCAGGTCGTCAGGCCGGGGGAGTAGGGGCAGGCCTGCAGCACGAACCCGCCGCGGTCCGCGACGAGGAGGTCGAGCCGGTCCGCCGCGCGGCGGACGGCGCTGGACCGAGAGAGCGCTCCCTGGTTCTCCGTGACGATCTCGACCAGCCAGCGGCCGGTCCCGCCGAGAAAGGTCAGCGGCACCGTCACCGTGCCACCCGTGCCGGACCGGATGCCGCCGGCGAACCACCGCGCCCCGTCGCGCCGGGCGATCACCGTTTCGACGCCCGGCGTACCGGACAGCAGCCGGGTCTCGTCCCAGGCGGTCGGGAGTTGCCGGAGGAAGCGCTCTCCCTCGGGCTGGGACGCCAGCTCCTCGGGGGTGCTGACGATGTGCGTCCAGCCGGACTCGTAGACCACCGGCAGCGCCAGCTCGTGCGCGTTGGTGGTCTGCGGCTTCGGGTTCGACGCGGTGGCGAACCGGGTCGGGGTGTAGTCCATCGAGCCGATCACGTTCCGGGTGAACGGCAGGATCGTGTTCCGGGTCGCGTTCAGCCCGTTCTCCTCACCGCGCACGCCCTCCATCGTCATCAGGTGCGGCCAGGTCCGGGCCAGTCCGTGCGGCACGGTCGAGCCGTGGAAGTTGATCATCAGCCGGTGCTTGGCGGTGTCGGCCAGGATCGCGTCGTACCACTGGTACCGGGCCTGGCTGTCGGACTCCATGAAGTCCACCTTCACACCTTTGACGCCCCAGGCAACGAGTTTCGGCAGCCACTCGTCCCGCTGGGCCTGGGTCTGCAAGTTCGTCCAGTGGAACCAGATCAGCACCTCGACACCGCGCGCCCGCGCGTACCGGGTGAGCTCCGGCAGCCAGACCGGGCTCCACCCTTCGTCGACGAGCACGTAGGACAGGTTGTTCCTGGCCGCGGCGTCGACGTAGTCCTTCTGCCGCTCGAAGTCCCGCGGGCTGGAGTTCTCGGCCAGCCACGACCACGACGACAGCCCCGGCTGCACCCAGCTGGTGCCGGTGAACCGGGCCGGCTCGGCGAGATCGTCCACCAGCGTCGATCCCGTCACCGTCGCGAGGTCGCCGACGATCATCGTGCGCCAGGAGGTGACGCCGGTCGAGGCGACCGCGGCGTCGGCCAGCCGGACGTCGTACCGGCCGGAGCCCTGCGTGTGGGTGAGGCGGCCACCGGAGTAGCGCCCGTCCAGCCCGGACTCGGCGAGCAACGTGTACGTGCTGCCGCGCCGGAACAGTGCGGGATGCCCGAACTCGCCGGTCGGCGCGGTCGCGGCCGTCGCCTCGGCGTGCTCGTTCTCGTGCTGCGGGTTGTACGGCTGCAGCCAGCTGGTCGCGTCGGGCGCGAGCTCGAAGCCACCGGTCTCCCGCTGGACCGTCGCAGCGCCCGGCAGCTCGTACCGGAACGCGACACCGTCGTCGGAGACGCGCACGACGAGCGCGAGCTGCGCCCCCGACGGGTTGCTGAACGTCAGCCGGCTCTCCTCCTGCAGCACCGTCCGCTCCCGCTGCTTCCCGGTCGTCATCCGGTACGCCGTCCGCAGCGTCCGGTGGTTCTGCGAGCGCAGCGTCAGGTCCTTCGACAGGTCGGTGGTCGAGGTGACGAGACCGAGGTCGGCGACGCTCAGCGCCTCGGTACCACCGGAGGAGACCCGGAGCCGGAGCCGGCCGTCGGCGGACTCCACCGAGGCTCCGACATCTCCGACGCCAGGAAGCGTCCAGCTCGTTGCCGCCGGAGCAGTCCCGGCGGCAACGGCTGGAGCGGTGGGGGCGAGCAGAACAAGGGGCAGAACCCAAGAGAGCGGTTTCAGCATCAGCATCCTCACGATCGGTGAACGGGCGGGTACACCAAGTCGCGCTCACCGTAGGAGGAAATGTTGATCAGTGCAATAACTCGCGCGGAAATGTGGAAACGTTTCAGCCCTCGCAGCAGACCCGGTGCAGCCACTCCGGTTCGTGCCACCAGTGCTCGTCGTCGTGCGCGTGCGTCTGGTCCCGGCGCAGCGGTGCCGGTCCGGCGGCCGTCCGGGAGGTCGTCGCGAACGGCGCCAGCAACGCGTCGACCGTGTGCAGCCGCCCGGCCACCATCACCTGCCGGACAGCGGCCGCGTGCCGAATGTCCGCGAGCGGATCGCCGTCGACGAACGCCAGATCCGCCTGCGCCCCGGCCTGCACGACTCCCAGCTTGTCCTCCAGGTTCAGCCAGCGCGCCGGGTTCCTGGTCGCCGTGGTCAGTGCCTCGTACGGCGTGAAGCCACCTGCGACCATCGACCGCAGGTTCGCGTGCAGCGAGATCGCCACGTTGTCCAGCGGCGCGTCGGTGCCGGCGATGACCAGACCGCCGCCGCGATGGATGCGCAGCACCATGTCGACGTTACCCCGCAGCAGCTCCCGGGTGGTGACCCCGGCCGGCCCGGACGCAGTCGCCACCTCGGCCTGCAACGCGGCGTACTCCCACGCCGGGAACAGCGTCGTGGTCCGGCGGTCGGTAAGCAGGGACGGGTCGTCGACGTGCGCGATCGTCGAGTTGAACAGCGTCGGCGTCACCGACAGGCCCGCGCGGGTGAACAGGGTGATCACGTCCGCGTAGGCGCGGCCGAGGCGGCTGACCGTGTGCGAGTAGCCGAGCCGATTGGTGGCGCCGGTGTGCTCCATGCCGTCCATGCCGAGGTGCTCGGCGGGGTAGAGGTAGTGCGAGGAGAGCTGCAGGCCGAGCCGGTGCACGGCGGCGATCGTGCGGCGCTGGTACTCGACCGGCAGCCGCACGTAGGTCTTGACCAGGTCGTAGGCCAGGCCCTCGACCCGGTCGATCTCCAGCCCGAGCTGCCGCAGCGAGAGGGTCGGCCGCATGAAGTTGTAGTAGACCCGCGAACCGTCGATCGCCTCACCGGTGGCGAAGTACCGCGGACCGGTCAGCGAGCCGTGAGAGAGCGCTTCCCGAGTCTCCAGCATCTGGTACGCCGGATCGCCCGGAGAGCGCGTACTCGTGATCCCGTAGGCCAGCCACAGGTAGCCCTGCCGCGCACCCCAGGCTCGGCCGCGCAGGTGCCAGTGGTTGTGCGCGTCGATCAGGCCGGGCATCACGGTGAGGGCGGCGGCGTCGATGTCGGCGCGGCCCCGGTGCGGCCGGACCGCGGCGATCTTGCCGTCGTCGAGCACGATGTCGACGTTCTTGCGCAGCGTTGTGGAGCGGCCGTCCCACAGGGCCCCGGCATGGATCGTCACGTGCTGGTTCACCGTGGCGCGCTGCCAGTCCAGGTCGAGCCGCACGGTCCGTGGCCGGGAGCCGTGCAGGTCGGTCCGCCGCAGCCGTCCGTTGTTCAGGTAGAGCAGCGTGTGCTCGTCCTGCCAGACCGGCGAGTCCGTCACCTCACTGGTCACCGCCCGCGGCCGCCCGGTGAAGCGCCCGCGCTGATCCACCGGTACGACGTACAGCAGGCTTTCGACGACGAATGCGAGCCACCGGCCGTCGGGGGAGAAGACCGGACCGTCGTCGCCCCGGGTCGCCAGCGACCGGAACGGCATCGGCTCCACGTACTCGAACGACGTGCTCGCGACGTCGACGTACAGCAACTGGCTGGTGCCCTCCCGGAATCGCTTCGTGAACGGCTTCACCGCCGCGAGCACGATCGTCCGGCCGTCCGGCGACCAGCTCACCCGGCCCGGCTGGAACAACGTCGGCGTCAGCTGACGGACCTGGCCGGAGCCGAGGTCGAGCATCCAGGCGATCCCGTCCTGGTCCTGGTACGCCACCTGCCGGCCGTCCGGTGAGAACCTGGGGGCGGTCTGTGCCCCCGGCAACGACGACACCTTGGTGTCGGTGCCGTTGGCAAGGTCGTGCAGCCACAGATCAGCCGTCCCGTCGCGGTCGCTCGCGTACAGCAGGCTGCGGCCGTCGGGGGAGAAGTCCGGATCGGAGTTGAAGTAGCCGTCGGCAACGATTTTGCGCGGCCGGGCACGGCCGTCGGTCGGCGCGAGCCACAGCGCGTTGAGGGCGCGGAAGCTCAGCCACCGCCCGTCGGGCGAGACAGTCGGGCTCGCGATGCCCTTGACCGGCCGCGAGCGGCTCGACTCGACGTCGGGCACCTTCGGCCGCGGCCGCCGCGACGTCACCGGCACGACCGCGGTGAACGGCACCGGCTCGGACCCACCGCCGACCCGGTGCTTCATCACCCGTCCGTCAGCGGTGTAGAACAGCTCGGTCGCCGACGCCCACGACGGCGGCACCGCGAAGACGTCCTGCCCGCTGGTCACCTTCGCGTCACCGATCACCAGGTCGCACGCCGGTCCGCTCAGCCGGACGTGAGCCAGCTGCCCGGACGGCGAGTACGCCGGCCCGAACACCGTGATCCCGGTCTGCGCCGCCACGACAGTACGCCGTACGCCGGTCGCCAGGTCCAGCTCGACGATCGCCGCGGTGTCCACGGTGAACGCGATCCTGCGGCCGTCGGGGGAGACCACCGGCTCGGCCTCCTCGGCCGGGTCTTCGGTGAGAGCGACGATCGCGCCGGTGCTCAGGTCGAGCCGGTGAATGCCGTAGCTGCCGTTGCCGCCGCGGTCGGACGAGAAGACGATCGACCGGCCGTCCGGCGTGAAGTGCGGCTCGCGGTGGTCGTGGCGGCCGGTCGTCAACTGCCGCAGGCTGCGGCCGTCGGGCTGAATGGTCCAGAGGTGGAAGTTGCCGTCGCGGTAGGACTGGAAGACCAGTCGCCGCCCGTCGGGTGACCAGCGCGGCCGGGTGGCGTCCTGCAGGTCGTCGGTCAGCCGCTGCGCGGACCCACCGGTCGCCGGCGTCACCCAGATCGCGGTCACCAGGTCGAACGCCAGCCGGCGCCCTTCCGGGGAGACCGCGACCATGAAGTTCGTTCCTTCGGTCAACGTCGCGCGCTGACCGGTGCCAGGGGGTGGGCCGGTGGTGGTGTCCGCCGAGGCGGTGGTCGCCGTCGCGAGTGGCACGGATCCGGCCGCGGCCAGCCCGCCGGTCAGTTGCAGTGCTTTGCGCCGGGAGATGCTCCACGCGTCGGGGAGCTCGAGGTCGTCGTGGTTCACAGCAGGTCCAATCCCTCGGGGCGGTGGGGACGGGATCGAATCTGCCAGCACTGTCCAGACCCGTTGAGCCTGTACGCCGGGTCACGCGGCGAACGGGTGGTTCGCTGCGACGAACGGCCGCGCTCTATCGTCTGCGGCATGACTTCTCTGTCGCCCCGGGTCCGTGCGGCGCTGGCCGCTCTCGCCTGCGTGGTGGTCGCGCTGGCCGCCGCGCTCGCGGTGGACAGCAGGCTGGACCGGCACTGGGTGATGCGCGGGATCACGCTGCTGCTCGCGTTCGGTTGCGCGAGCGTGCTGGCGTTCGAGAACGGCCGGCGATTGCGGCAGATCGTCGCCGGGGTGGGGCTGCTGATGTTCGGCCTGGTCTTCCCGGTCACCTCGACCACCTGGTCGAAGCCGCCGGAGATCGACTTCGCGCTGGCCGTCGCCGACGACGCCGAGGCGGCCGCCGTCCGCAAGGCCCTCAGTACGGTCCCCGTCGACCTGGTGAAGGCGGCGGCCGAGGCCCGCGGCGGCGCGATCGGCACGCCGGTGACCGAGAAGAACCCGCAGGTCCGCGGCGCCTCGGAGTACCCGGTGATCGTGCGGGCCAGCAAGGATCAGGGCCGGCCGTGGGCCTGCCTGACCTTCGAGCACGGCTTCACCGCCAAGGTCCGCGCCTGCTGATCAGCCGACCGGGTCCACCGGGGGAATCAGGCTGCCTGCTGTACCGGCAAGCCCGCCTCCACCGAGCGGGGGGAGGCGGGGCTGGGGCCGTCAGGGGATTGCTTGTGCGGCGTCGAACCAGTTCGCGGGGGAGGTGGGAGTGGCGGTGAGTTCCAGGCCGTTGGCGATCTTGAGCAACTCGGCCTGCGGCAGTCTTCCCCAGTTGTCGAGCATGACAGTGAAGCCATCGCCCTGGATGAGCAGTCCCTGCTGCATCCAGTAGGCGGTTCGGCCATTGACGGTCAGGCCCTTGACGGCACCGGTCGGTCGGAGTCCGGCGCCGAGAGGTTGGACGGTGAAGTCGATGCGCAGGTCGACGTCCCGCAGTTCGAATTTGCTCGCCGGGTCGACCACGATGCTGCTCCGCGCGTTGTTGCCGTCGCCGATGTAGGCCTGGAAGCTGCCTCGGGTCCGGCGGGCTGGGTTGGTCGAGGGGGTCAGGCTCAAACCGCCCACCGTGAAACCGGCGGGCAGGTAGCCGATCTTGTACGGCGCCGCAAGCCGCTGGGGCGACCTTTGCACCTTCCGGGCGAGTTCCTCGGCCTTCGCCGGGTCGGCGGCATCCCGGACTCCGCAGTGGCTGGTGGTCCAGCTGCCGGCGGTCGGCTCCCAGACGATCGTCGGGGCCGGCCTGCTCGGATCCGTCACATTCGCCAGCTCCGCCCGATACGCCCGAGCGCCGTTGATGTCGAGCGTCGGACTGCTCGCCGGGATCGTGCTCGGATCAAAAGAACCGGCCGCGTGGGAGCGAAGCACACAGGTGGTCCGCTTGCTGCCGCCTTCGAGGACAAGACCCTGGCTTGTCCGGGTGAAGCCGCGCGAGCCGTGGACCGCGAGGTCGCGCGGCAGCTCGAGCGACAGCCGGTCGCGCCAGGGGCTGTCGGCTTCCTGCTGCCCGGCGGGCTGGGCTGAATCGTCGTGCCTGACCAGCACCGGCACCAGAAGTGCCGCGGCGGTCGTCGCCAAGGCCACGCCGATCACCACGGGGGTGCGGCTGCGCCGTACCCGCGGCGGGGTGTGGAAGGCGGCAAGCACTCGCTCGGCGGCGGGCGCGGTGGACGCGAGGTGCTCGAAGGCCTCGCGAAGGTCGTCTTCAGTGCGCATGGTGGGCTCCGGAGAGGTCGTTGGTCAGCTCGATACGGAGGGCGGCGAGCGCCCGGGAGGCGTGCGCGCGGACCGTGCTGGTCGCACAGCCGAGGGTGTCGGCGATCTCCTGGTCGGACTGCCCGCCGTAGTAGCGCAGAACCAGGACGGCGCGTTGCCGCCGCGGCAGTTTGGCCAGCTCACCGATCAACTGGTCGCGATCGGCCTGCTGGCGAGCGTGATCGGCGACCGGTTCGGCCGGAAGGATCTCGGGCCGCGGCACGAACCGCGACCACTTCCGCCGCCAGGAAAGGAACTCGTTCACGACCATCCGGCGCAGGTACGCCTCCGGCTGGTCGGCGGACCGGACCCGGTCCCAGTGCCGGTGCGCCTTGATCAGGACGTCCTGCACCACGTCCTCGGCCAGGTCGCCACCGCCGCACAGAACGGCCGCGAACCGCAGCAACCGTGGCAGCCCGGCCGGGGCCCACTCGTCGAACGTCACGCCGTCTCCTCGCTCGAACTGCTCTGTCCCACTAAAGACCCGGGCCGGGGCCGATCTGCTGCGTGCAACTTTCCCACCAGGTGAGAAATCGATTTCCTTTCTGCCCGCCGAGCGCCGAACCGGCTTAGGCTCGCCGGCATGACTCTTGGGAACCTGACCGGAATCAGCGCCGTCGTGGCCGTCGAGACCCGCTCCATCAGCGCGGAGAACCCGACCGGCGAGCCCGGCCAGGGCGGCCGCCGGACCGAGGGCACCGGCGCCCACGCGGCCCGCGACCTCGGCCAGGGCTGGAAGGTGTCGCCGTCGATCGAGATCGGTCCGGGCGAGACCGCCGCGCTCGCCGACATCGCCGGCTCCGGCTGCATCACGCACGTCTGGCTCACCACGCACACCGACAACTGGCGCCGGCTGGTGCTGCGCGCGCACTGGGACGGCGACGAGGCGCCGGCGGTCGAGGCGCCGGTCGGGGACTTCTTCTGCTCCGGGTGGGGCCGGTTCGCGCAGGTCAGCTCGCTGCCGGTCGCGGTCAACCCGAACGGCGGATTCAACTGCTACTGGGAGATGCCGTTCCGCTCGCAGGCGACGGTGACGCTGGAGAACACCTCCGACGAGAAGGTGGTCGTCTACTTCCAGATCGACTACTGGCTCGGCGAGGTCGCCGCCGGGTCGGCCTACCTGCACGCGCAGTGGCGCCGGAGCAACCCGCTGCCCGCGAAGACCGTGCACACGGTGCTGGACGGCGTCGAGGGACCGGGGCACTACGTCGGCACCTACCTCGCCTGGGGTGTGAACAGTTCCGGCTGGTGGGGCGAGGGCGAGGTGAAGTTCTACCTGGACGACGACGAGGACTTCCCGACGATCTGCGGCACCGGGACCGAGGACTACTTCGGCGGTGCCTGGAACTTCGACCTCGGCCCCGAGCGCGGCGGCTACGCCGAGTTCAGTACGCCGTACCTCGGGATGCCGCAGGTGATCCGCCCGGACGGCCAGTACGCGAGCCAGCAGCGGTTCGGCATGTACCGCTTCCACCTGCCCGACCCGATCCGCTTCCGGACCAGGCTGCGCGTCGACGTGCAGGCGCTCGGCTGGCGCTCCGGCGGGCGCTACCTGCCGCTGCAGGACGACATCGCCTCGACCGCGTTCTTCTACAGCACCAGGACCAGCACCACGCGTCCCGAAGCGCCCACCCACGACGGTATGGAGATCTGCTAGGGCGTCGGCAGCGGCTTCTCGAGAGCCGCGACGGTCAGGATCACCACCGCCGCGGTCCAGCCGAGGGGAGCTTCGCCGGCCGGTCGAAGATCCCGGTTGAGCTTCTCGGGAAGCGCTCCGCTGGGAGTTCGGTGGGTGTCGAGCCAGTGCAGCAGCTCGGCGGCGGTCGCCCGGTCGCCCCGGGCGGCCGCGCTCAGCGCGAACAGGGCAGTCTGCGGCGTCCAGGCGACGCCGTCGGCGCGCCACTGCTCGCCGGGCGTGACGCCGCCGTTGGGTTGGGTCAGGACCCGGTGGCTGCGCTCGATCGCCGCGGTGACCACCGGACGCTCGGGGGCGAACGGCGGGCCGAGCACAGTGACGATCGCGTCCGCGCTGCCGCCGAGGCCGATGTCGAAGCCGCCCTCCAGGAGTGACACGGCCTCGGCCGGGGTGCGCGGGTAGTCGGGGGCGAACCGGCGCTCTGTTGCCGTTGACAACCGATCGAGGGCCCGCCGCCAGCGGTCGCCCTCGGCGCTGTGGCCGAGCTTCCGGGCGATGGCGACCCCGGACCTCAGGCCGGTGAGCAGTGGCGCGACGGTGCCGAGCGTGACCTCCGACTCCGGCTTCTCCCAGTAGTCGGGGGACGGGCCCGGCAGCCCGTCGTCGCGCAGTTCGGCGACGATCTGGTCGGCCGACTCCTTGACCATCGGCCAGTACCGCTCGAGGTCACGCCCGCAGAACCAGGTCGCCCAGACCACCCAGCCCGATCCGTCGAGCTGGTCCTCCCGCCCGTCCTGCGGTACCGCGCCGGTCTCCGCGACGTACCGGGCCGCCCACCGACCGGCCGCCGGCCGGACCCGGTCCAGGAAGCCGAGCACCTGCGCCGCCTCGTCGTACTGGCCGACCGCGCAGCGGGCCGCCGCCACGAACGACGCGTCCCGCGGCCAGACGAACCGCCACGGCCCGTCCCAGCCGGCCAGGGTCGCGCCGTTCGGCAACGTCAGCGCGTCGAGGTCCGCGAGCGCGTACCGCACCAGCTCCGCGTACGGCGTACCGGCGGCCGGGCCCGGTCCCGGCGGCACCGGCCGTCCGGGGATGCCGTCGGCAACCAGTTGCGGCTGCGGGTTGCGCTCCAGGTTGGAGACGGTGCCGCCGGCAAGGATGGCGAGCAGCGCGGCGATCACGGCGGCCGGGTACCACCGGATCCGTCGCGCGCTGTTGTCCCGCATCAGCGGCCTCCTGGCTTCGCTACTGGGCGAGGTGCTGGACCTCGGCCTCGATCTTGCGTCGCGGCGCCAGTTCCACCAGGTACATCGCCGAGACCACCAGGGCCCCGCCGATCAGCATCCGCGCCGTCACGCTCTCCGACCCGAACAGGACGGCGAACCCGGACGCGAACACCGGCTCCATCGTCATCGCGATCGCAGCGCGGGTCGGGGTGAGGTGCGCCTGGGCCCAGGTCTGCACGATCAGCGCGAGCGCGCCGGCGACCAGGGCCATGTAGACCACCCGGACCCAGTCGCCGCCACCCGACGGCAGCGCGAACCCGCCGGGGATCGCGCCGACCGCGCAGACCACGGTGATTACCACCATCTGCAACGCCGACAGGCCGAACGCGTTGGACGGTGTCGACCAGGCGCCGAGGCCGATGATGTGCAGCGCGTACAGGCCGGCCGAGGCAAGCGTCAGCAGCTCGCCGGTGCCGAGGCTGAAGTCGCGCAGGGACAGCACGCCCAGGCCGACCGTCGCCAGCGCGACCGCGACCCAGGCCCAGCGCCCGATCTTGTGCCGCAGGATGACCGCGGCGAGCAGCGGGGTGAACACGACGTACATGCCGGTCACGAAGCCGGACACACTGGCCGACGTGTGCCGCAGCCCTTCGGTCTGCACGAGCTGCGCGACGCCGTAGGTGATGCCGAGGGCCACCCCCCGGCCGCGGTCCAGGCGGCTCAACCGCGCGATCGCGGGCGGATGCACCAGGATCAGCGCGGCCGCGGCGATCAGGAACCGCAACGCCAGGTAGTCGGCAACGTCCATCCTGGTGAGCAGGTCCTTGGTCAGGAAGAACGTCGATCCCCACGCCGCGGCCACCGAGAGCAAGGCGATGACGGCGATGCGGGGGTGGTTCACCAGCAAAGCTAACCAGACACCTGACAGCGCCGCCAAAAGCACCGGAACCGCTCACCGGCGAGGGCGCGCCCGGTCAGACGACGGTGACGACGACCGTCGTGCCGGGCTGGGCCTTCCGGCCGGCGGCCGGGTTCTGGCCGGCGACCAGGTTCAGGCCCAGGTGGAACGGTGCCTGCTCCACCTTCACCGTGAACCCCGCGTCGGTGAGGATCTTCTGCGCCTCCGCCAGGCCCTTGCGGCGTACGTTCGGCACGTCGACCAGCGGCGGGCCCTTGGAGACGACCAGCTTGACCTTGTCCTTGGCGAACAGGGTGCCGCTGCTCGGGGTCTGGCTGACGACCGAGCCGGCCGGCACCTTCTCGTCGTACTCGTCGGTGCGTTCGACGGTGAAGCCGGCCTTGCGCAGCGTGCGGCTGGCTACCTTGACCGGCTTGCCGGTGGTGTCCGGGACGGTGATCGGCCGGCGGCCCTGGCTGACCCAGAGATTGACCGTGTTGCCCGGCTTCATCACCGTGTCGAACTTCGGCGTGAACGTGATCACCCGGCCGGCCGGCACCGTCTCGCTGTAGCTGTCGGTGACCCGGCCGGTGACCAGCTTGATCGAGTCCAGCGCCCGCTTGGCCGCCTCCAGGTTGAGCCCGGCGAGCTGCGGAACGCGGTAGCGCTCGGGTCCCTTGGAGACGATCAGCCCGATCTCGCCGTCCTTGCGGATCCGGTCGCCGGGCGCCGGACTGGTCTCCATCACCTGGCCGCGCGGCACGGTCTCGGAGAAGTCCTGGTTGGCCAGGGTCGTGCGCAGGCCGACCTCACCCGCCTTCGCGGAGGCTTCCGTGGCGGTGAGGTTGAGCAGCACCGGCGTCGCCGTGTAGCGGTGGATGCCGTAGTACCAACCGGCCGCGCCGACACCGATCGCCAGGGCGAGGACGGCGATCAGCGCGATCAGCCCGCGGCCCTTGCGCGGCGGCTGCGGCGTCACCCGGGTCGCCGGCGGGGGTGGCGCGCCACCCGGCTCGAACGGTACGACGATCGTGTCGTTGCGCCGGGCCGGCTGGTGGTACCCGTTCGAGTACGCCGGGTCGTGGTACCCGTTCGCGGAGGCCGGCTCGTCGGCGTACTGGTCGCGGCGGTGCTCGACGTAACCGGTGCCGCGGGTGTAGCCGTCGTCGTAGCCGGACTCGTCGCGCATCGCCTGCAGCGGCACGGTCAGGTCGCCGGTCAGGTCGGGATCGTCCGGGAGCCCTTCCTCCAGCGCGCTCCGCACCCGCCGGACCTGCCGGCTCAGCACCCGCGCGTCGGCCGGCCGCAGATCCCGGTCCCGGGCGGTCGCCCGCTGCACCAGCGCGTCGACGTACGGCGGGATGCCCGGCTCGAGCGCGGACGGCGGCGGCACGTCGGCGTGCACGTGGGCGTAGGCGACCTGGATCGGGGTGTCGCCGGTGTGCGGCTTGCTGCCGGTCAGCAGCTCGTAGAGCAGGATGCCGGCGGAGTACACGTCGGACCGTGCGTCGGCGCTGCCGTCGGTGACGAGCTCGGGAGCCAGGTAGGAGACCGTGCCCATCAGCAGGCCCTGGGTCGCGGTCTGCCCGGTCGTGGTCACTGCCCGGGCGAGGCCGAAGTCGGCGACCTTGACCGTTCCCTCGTCGGAGATCAGCACGTTCTCGGGCTTGATGTCGCGGTGCACGATGCCGGCGTCGTGGGCCGCGGAGAGCGCGGACAGCACCGGCGTCAGCAGGTCGAGCGCGCGGGCCGGGGACAGCGGCGCCTGCTGGCGGATCACGTCGCGCAGCGTCCGGCCGGGCACGTACTCCATCGCCAGGAACAGCGTGCCGTCGTCCTCGCCCTGGTCGAAGACCGCCACCACGTTCGGGTGCGACAGCTTCGCGGCGGCCCGCGCCTCGGCGACGAACCGGCGGCCGAACTCGGCGTCGTCGCCCATGCCGAGGTGCATCACCTTGAGCGCGACGACCCGGTCCAGCCGCATGTCGAGGGCCTCGTAGACGGTCGCCATGCCGCCCTTCGCGACGCGCGCACCCACGCGGTACCGCCGGTCGAGCACTCGCCCGACTAGGCGGTCGCCAACCTGGGTGTGTACGTCGTCCGTCACGTGCGGTGAGCCGCCTCTCGAAGCCTGTCTGCAATGAGAGTGTAAATAAGCGGTCCGGGCGCGGCTCCACCGCCGCGCCGGGACCGCCCAGGGTCACGCACTGCTACGCCGGGTTCCAGCCGCTCTCCAGCTGGGCCTTGATCCGCAGCACGCTCTTCACGTACTGCTTCGTGTCGGCGTACATGCCGTTGCGCCGTACGCCGCCGAGGCCCTGGTAGTAGCCGGCGATCGCGATGTCGAGCTTCGCGGCGGAGGTCAGATGATCCAGCAGCACCACCCCGGCGGTGATGTTGTCGCGCGGGTTCAGCAGGTCCAGCTTGCGGCCGACGATGCCGGAAGTGAACCGCCCGGTGGACGGGATCACCTGCATCGCGCCGACCGCGTTCGCCGGCGAGACGACGCGCTGCTTCCAGCCCGACTCCTGCCAGGAGATCGCCAGCGCGAGCTCGGGATCGACGCCGTACCGCTTCGAAGTGCTGACGATCATCGACCGGATCTGGCCGCGGCCGGGCAGCTTGCGGGTCTTCAGCGTGGCCCGGTTCCGGTCGGCGGCGCTCACCACGGTGTCGGAGTAGATGCGCCCGGCAAACGTGTTGTTCTTCTTCTTGGCCTTCTTCGGAATCGGTTTGGCGACCGGCACCGGGACCTGGATCGGCTTGCCCACGTAGATCCGGTCGCTGCGCTGCAGTCCGTTCACCGCCAGCAGGTAGCGCTGCGTGACGTGGTACCGCCGGGCGATGCCGCCGATCGTGTCGCCGGACTTCACCAGGTAGGTGATCCGCCCGCGGCTGCTGGTCGCCCGCGGCGCCTGCTTCGGCTGCGCTCCGGGCAGCCGCAGCGTCTCACCGGCGTAGATGGCGTTGCCGTTGCCCGGCAGGTCGTTCAGCGCGACCAGCGTCTTCACGGTCGTGCCGTACCGCGCGGCGATGTGACTCAGCGTGTCACCCTGCTTCACCTTGTACTGGCCGAACCCCGGCGAGCCCGCGGTGATCAGCCCGGCCGCGATCAGTGGCACCGCGAACCCGGTCAGCACCTTCGCGACCGTACGCCGCCGGCTCCGTGGCGCGGTGGTGTGTTGCTCGGAAACTGCGCTCGGCTGGACGTCTTGGGCGGGCTCCGTCGGCTGAGTGTGCGTGCTGCTCATCATCCATCTCCCCGTGTCAACGTCCTTTGACCGTAAGTGGTGGTGCTGATGAGACAACAGGTGTCAACGGTGCCGAAGTTACGGCTGTTACGTAAGCTTTACAGTTCAGGACTGAACTACATGCATGTGGTTCACAATCGTCGCTCCGGAAGGGGTTTACGCACAGATGCCGGTGGCAACTGATGCTGGAGGCATCTAATGGGGTTTGCCCTGGCGGCGGGTGGGAATCCGCCTCCGTTGGGTGTGCCGAGCCGGAGCGCGATGGGTTAACCCATGAGATGCATGGTTGGCCCGCCAGAATCTGCTGGGCCAACCATGCATGCGATGGGTTGACCCACCGGAGTTGGCGCGATGCCCGGGACCACCCGCCCCAGTGCGCGACCAACCCAGCATCGCTCAGCGCCGATCCCGTACTGCGCCGAGGTCCTGCCCCGAAGAGGGTGGAGCGGGGTACAACGGCTATGCCACCACCGGCCGGGCTGTGACAGGCAGCACCGGGACGACCGGTGGGGGACTCCACAACCGCTTACGCGGACATCCGCACCAGCCGCAAACCACCAGCACCGCTGAGCGACGACCACCCGTACTGCGCGGAGGTGCCGGCCGGGAACAGGCTGGCCCGGGCTACGTCACCACTGGGCGGGTGGGCTGCAACCGGCGGCACCATGAACCACCAGAGGGGGAGTCCACAACCACCTAGCCCACCACCCCGCCGTACCAGCCCTGGCACACGAGCGCCCCGACGCTACAACGCGGCTCGACCTTCCAGCGGCGACGACGCCTGCGCCGCGTGGTACCGGCGCGGGATCCGCCCCGCCAGCCGCGCGTTCCGTCCAGCGGTGACCGCGTCGCGCATCGCGGCGGCCATCAGTGCCGGCCGTTCGGCCCTGGTGACAGCCGTCGCCAGCATGACGGCGTCGCAGCCGAGCTCCATCGCCAGCGCTGCCTCGCTGGCCGTGCCGATCCCGGCGTCCAGCACCACCGGTACGCCGGCGGCTTCGGTGATCATGCTGATGTTGTGCGGGTTGCGGATGCCGAGTCCCGACCCGATCGGTGCGCCGAGCGGCATCACCGCCGCGCAGCCGGCCTGTTCGAGCCGGCGTGCGAGGATCGGGTCGTCGTTGGTGTAGGCCAGGACCGAGAAGCCGTCGGCCACCAGGATCTCGGCGGCGTCCAGCAGCTCGACCGGGTCCGGCAGCAACGTGTGGTCGTCGGCAACGACCTCGAGCTTGATCACGGTGGTTTCCAGCGCCTCCCGCGCCAGCCGGGCGGTCAGCACGGCTTCGCCGGCCGTGAAGCAGCCGGCGGTGTTCGGCAGGACGGCGATGGAGTGCTTGCGCAGGACGTCGAGCACCGAGCCCTGCTGGTTCGGGTCCAGTCGCCGGAGCGCGACGGTGGTCAGCTGAGTGCCGGACGCGACCAGCGCCTCCTCCAGCACTTCGAGGCTGGGTGCGCCGCCGGTGCCCATTACCAGCCGGGACGTCAGTTCGTGCCCGGCGATCACCAGGGTGTCGTCGCTCATGGCTTCTCCTCAGCCCCCTTGGACCGCGGTGAGGATCTCCACCCGGTCGCCCTCGGCCAGTGTCGTCGCGGTCCACTCCGCACGGGTGACCACGGCCTCGTTCACGGCGACCGCGACCCCGACGGGGCTGCGGGCCCACCGGGCGACCACATCGGCGACGGTGCTGCCGGTGTCGAGCTGCTCGGTGCTGCCGTTGACGGATACGTTCATGGCCTCGCTCACCTCACTACCTTAGGCACTTCCTCCGGCGCGCCCTGCGGCCGGCCGCCGTGAGACCTGAACCGGCTCGCCAGGAACGGCTCCGCCAGCTCCGGCAGTACGCCGGTCCGCACGGTTTCCGCGATCACCTGCGCCGTGATCGGTGTCAGCAGTACGCCGTTGCGGTAGTGCCCGGTCGCCCACACCAGTCCGTCGAGCCCGGACGCCCCCAGCACCGGCGCGTTGTCCGGTGTGGCCGGCCGGAGCCCGGCGAGTGTCTCGACCAGCTCCAGCTCGTCGATGACCGGCAGCACCATCCGGGCGTCACGCAGCAGCGCGAACACCCCGCCGGCCAGGACCCGGGTGTCGTAGCCGAGCTCGGACGTCGTCGCGCCGACCACCAGCTCGCCGCCGGGCCGGGGGACCAGGTAGACCGAGAAACCGCGCGCGGTCGCTCGGACGGTGTGGTTCAGGGCTGGGCGATAGGCCTTCGGGACCTGCAGGCGAAGGATCTCGCCTTTGACCGGTCGCACGGGCGGTCGCAGCTCGGCGGGAATGCCGTCGAGCTGTGCGGTCCAGGGGCCGGCGGCCGCGACGAGGTGCGGCGCGAGCACGGTGTCGCCGTTGTCGAGCTCGACGCCGACAGCCGTCGTACCGGTGGTGAGGACGCGGACGACGCGTTGCCGGATGAGCTGTACGCCGGTCAGCTCGACCGCGCGCAGCAGAGCGGCAACCGTCTGGCGGTTGTCGACGGAGTGGTCGCCCGCGACCCACACGCCCGCGGTGACGCCCGAAGCGAGCAAGGGTTCGCGTTTGCGGGTCTCGCGGCCGGTGAGCTGCTCGACCTCAAGGCCCAGGCGTCGTTGGTAGTCGGCGAGCCGGTGGAGGGCGGCCGCGTCGTCGGCGTCGTACGCGACCGAGAGCGTGCCGGTGCGGTGCAGACCGGCCGGGAGGCCGGTGACCGCCTCGAGCTCCTCGGCGAAGGCCGGCCAGGCGGCCACGCCGGCGAGATTGAGCGCCAGCAGGGCGTCCTCGCCGTACTCGACTTCGGTGACCGGGGCGAGCATGCCGGCTGCGACCGAGGACGTCTGACTGCCGGGTGTCGGATCACATACCGTCACCTGGATACCGTCTGCAGCGAGCCGCCAAGCGGTCGCCAGACCGATCAAGCCGCCGCCGACGACCACGACCTCGGATCTCAGCTCAGCCATGCGGCCAAGCCTACGACGGTATACACATGGCAGGCTTGGGCTTGTGACTGAGCACACCGCGCCACTCCGCGACCGACTCGACGCCGCCCGGCTCTACCTGTGCACGGACGCCAGGGAGAAGCAGGGCGACCTCGAGCAGTTCCTCGACGCAGCACTCGGCGGTGGGGTCGACATCGTCCAGCTCCGGCAGAAGGAGATGGAGGCCGCCGACGAGCTCGCCGCGCTGGAGGTCTTCGCCGACGCCTGCCGGCGGCACGGCAAGCTGCTGGCGGTGAACGACCGGGCCGACGTCGCCTTCACCGCCGGGGCGGACGTCCTGCACCTGGGACAGCGCGACCTGCCGGTGCCGGCCGCGCGGGCGATCACCGGACCCGACGTGATCGTGGGCCGGTCGACGCACACCTTCAGCCAGGTCAACGCCGCGGTCGCCGAGGCCGGCTCGGACTACTTCTGCGTCGGGCCGACCTGGGAGACGCCGACCAAGCCGGGCCGGACCGCCGCCGGGCTCGACCTCGTCGCCTACGCCGCCGGCCGGCCGCAGGTGAAGCCGTGGTTCGCGATCGGCGGCATCGACCTGGAGCGGCTGGACGAGGTGGTCGAGGCCGGCGCGACCCGGGTGGTCGTGGTCCGCGCGATCACCGAGGCCGACGACCCGGCCGCCGCCGCCGCGGAGTTCGGCCGGCGGCTGCGAGCGGCCGGATGACCGCGCGTCCGGCGGGAGTGGGCCGATGATCAACAACCCGAAGATCGCCCGGATCGTCGCGGCGGTGGTGGTCGCGATGCTGGTGATCACGCTCGCCGCCAGCCTGTTCGGCTGCGGCGCGTCGGGCCAGGCGTCGACCCGGTCCGCGGCCCCGCCCGCGAAGGACCCGGTCAGCGGACTGGCCTTCGTGGCCGCCGCGGACCTGCCGGCCGAGGCGCGGGAGACGCTGAAGCTGATCGATCAGGGCGGCCCGTTCCCGTACCGCCGCGACGGCGTGGTGTTCGGCAACTTCGAGCGGCTGCTGCCGCAGAAGCAGCGAGGGTACTACCGGGAGTACACGGTGAGGACGCCCGGCGAGAAGGACCGCGGCGCCCGCCGGATCGTGACCGGCAAGGGCGGTGAGCGTTACTACACCGAAGATCACTACGAGTCGTTCCGCCGGGTCGCGGCGGACGAGGGGACCGGCGAATGACCGACCTGCGCGCGCTGCTGGACGACGGACTGCGCCCCGGCGTCTACCGCTGGCGCTCCGCCGCAACCGCCGACCAGGTCCGTCGCAGCGTGACGTCGGCCGGCTGGGGCTTCGTCCTGCTCGACACGACGGCGGTGCACGACAAGACCGGCTTCCTCGATGTCTGCGCGACCGCGTTCGACCTGCCGCGCTGGTTCGGCCGCAACTGGGACGCCCTGGCCGACTCTCTCGGCGAGCGGTCCACCGGCGAACCGGAGGTGGTTCTCTGGGAGGGCTGGCGGCAGTTGTTGGACCTCGACCACGACACGGTCGACGTCGCGCTGCAGATCTTCGGCGAGGACGCCGGCGAGTCCGGCCAGCTGCGGATCGTCCTCCGCGAGGCCGACGACGTACCCGACCTCGTCAGCGACCTGCCGGTCGTCTAGGGCACCTGGCGCGGAAGGCCGAACACCGCCGGTACGCCGGGGCTGTAGGCCACGTGGTCCGGTGGACGGGCGCTGAGCCCGGGCAGTCCGACCGAGGCGAACAAGCCGTTGTCCTGCAGGTCGACCAGTTCGGCGGACTGCAGCGTCCACGCCGGATGCTCGTTCGGCAGGTACCAGGTGCGGCCGGCCCGGGCGACGTGGAGGCCCCAGCGAGCGGTCAGGAAGTGCTCGAAAGGCCCTGGGGTCAGCGACGGCCCCGGGCGCACGGTGACGCTGCTTGACGCGGCGACCCGCGGCCAGCGCAGGTCGGTGGTGTAGGTGTGCAGGCCATCGACCTTCTGGTGCTGCATGCGGGCCCAGCGGTAGGGCAGGCCGAACACCGACCGCGCCGCGGCGACGGCGTCCGGGCGGTCGGCGTCGAGGCTGAGGAAGACGACACCGCGCCGCCCGGTCGCGTCCACGGAGTACAGGCGGACGTTGGTCTCCAGGAAGCCCTGGAGCAGCGCCGGGCCGCGCGGGAAACCGATGTTCGCCATCCGGAAGGGGACCAGCCCGACATAGCTGAGCCCCTCGAAGCTGTCCGGCGCCGTGCCCGGCGGAAAGTGGTGGGCGATGGCCGACGGCTCCACCGCCCAGTGCAGGAACGACAGGTCGAGCCAGTCCTGGCGCAGGAGCCTGGGCCGGGGGAGTGCCGGTGCGTCCGCGCTGACTGCTTCGGCCATACCCGCAATCTAGCCCTCGCACCTACCCGTGGAGTCGCCGCAAGGTGTCCAGGTCCGGCACGAACCACAGCTGCCGGCCCCGGTTGCTCTCCCGCACCCAGTCGCGGAACGGCGTGCTCGCCGCCTCGTACGCCGACACGTCGCCGACCACCGCGAGCCCCATCCCGTACTGCGCGAACTTCTGCACGATCTCCCCGGCCACGCCCGTGCTCAGCTCGAAGAACCCGGCCGGCAACTGCTCGACCGTGAGCGCGACCCACTCCGCCCGGTGCCAGTACGACGCGTTGCCGATCAGGTCGATCGCGCTCTGCACGTCGGTGATCGCAGTCTCCGCCACGTCAATGGTCATCGCGGCCCCCGGAGGAAGTCCAGCACCCGCTCGGTCTGCAGCGGCAGCAGGTGCCCGGCGCCCGGAATCACCACGGACCGTCCGGGCAGTCGCCGTGCGGTCGTGGCCGAGTCGAGCATGCGGTCCTCGCTGCCGACTATCGCGAGCAGGTCCAGCCCGGCCAACTGCTCGTCGGTGAACACCGGCAGCTTCACCCGCCGCGCGACGAAGTGCTTGTGCACCAGCAGGCCGAAGTCCAGGTACTTGCTGCTCAGTCCCGCCGGCACCGGACCGATCACCGACGTCACCGCGCGCCGAAGACCCCAGTGACCGAGTGGCGCCAGCATCAGCGCGGGCAGCAGCCGGAGCACCTTCTGCCGGCTGAACCCGGTCGGCGCGAGCAAGGCCATTCGCTGCACCCGCCCGGGCCGCCGGGTCGCGTAGTCGAGCGCGAACCAGGCGCCCAGCGACATCGCCACGATCGAGAACCGGTCGACCCCGAGCGCTTCGAGCACGTCGTCCAGCCACTCGGCGTACGCCGGGGAGCCGATCGCCGGTCGGGGTGGAGCGCTCAGCCCGGGCTCGCTGAGGCCGTCGATCGCGTGCACCCGGAAGCTCTCGCTCCACCGCGGCACGTCGCCCGACCAGTCGACCGTGGTCCCGGCCGAGCCGTGCAGCAGGACCAGCGGGGGCGCATCGGCCGGACCGCTGGAGACCACGAAGGTCGGGCCCTGGCGGGTGTCCACCAGGCGTTGCTCGCTGGGCACCGGCCAGTCCGCCAGCAGCTCGCGGTACCGAGCATGCACCATGGACTGTCCCGGGAGGGATCGATACGTCATGTACCAAAATTACCCTATTTATCCCTATTGTGGAATTTATAGGGAATTATAAGGAATCGAGAGGGTTGGCCGATGCGGCAGGAGTTGTACTCGGTGGAGCAGGTCGCGGAGCAGTTGGGCCTGCACGTCCGGACGATCCGCAACTACGTGCGCGACGGCAAGCTGAAAGCGACCCGGATCGGCAAGCAGTACCGGATCACCCGGGAGGACCTGGAGGCGTTCACCGGCACCTCGATGGCCGTGCCGGCCGGCGGAGGGCTGGCTCGGCACGCCGAGGTGTCGAGCATCGTCCAGATCGACGGCCTCGACCGGGCGGGCGCCGACCGGCTCACCACCTACGTGACCGCCTCGATCAACCAGGGCGACCTCGGCCGGCTCCGCGTCGAGCTCGCGTACGACGAGACCCGCGAGGTGCTCAAGATCATCGTGCTCGGCGACCTCGGCGTGACCGCGGACCTGCTGCGGCTGATCGACATGGTCGCGACGTCGGCCCAGCCGTAGCCGGCCGGACCTGCACCACTCAGCAACCCCGCCCGCGCAGGCGTGGCCTGGCGGGGTCAGGCGGCCAGGACTGCGCGTTCTGCCCCACGCGGCGGGTTGATGAGTGGTGCAGGTCCGGCTCCGCCTTCAGTGGTGCCCGAGTCGACTTCGCTGGCCCGGGATCAGAGCTGCCGGGAGGTCGCCGCGATCGCCAGGTCGGCCAGCGCCTTGCGGGACGCCTCGTCCTCGATCGGGGAGCGGTCCAGCGCCTGGAGCGCGTCCTCGGTCCGCTCGCTGATCAGGTCCTCGCAGGCCTGCACCGCGCGGCTGTCCTGCAGGATCTCGCGCAGCAGCTGGATCTCGTCGTCGTCCAGCTCCGCCCGGCCGAACAGCCGGTCGAACTCCGTCAGCTGGACCGGCGACATGTGCTCGGCGGCGTAGGCGACCAGGACCGTGCGCTTGCCTTCGCGCAGGTCGTCGCCGGCCGGCTTGCCGGTGACGCCCGGGTCGCCGAACACGCCGAGCAGGTCGTCGCGCAGCTGGAACGCCTCACCCAGCGGCAGCCCGTACGCCGACAGCGCGTCGATCAGGTACTGGTCGCCTCCGCCGAGCGCGGCGCCGATGTGCAACGGCCGCTCGACCGTGTAGGTGGCCGACTTGTACCGCAGCACCCGCAGCGCCCGGTCCATGTCCGCCTCGCCGCTGGCCTGCGCGACCAGGTCGAGGTACTGACCGGCCGTCACCTCGACCCGGACCGCGTCGAAGAACTTGGACGCCCGGGCCAGCGCTGCCGCGTCGAAGCCGGAGGTGTGCATCATCTCGTCGGCCCAGATCAGGCACAGGTCGCCGAGCAGGATCGCCGCGCCGATACCGAAGCCGACCGGGTCGCCGCCGGTGCCGCTCGCCTCCGTCCGGGCCCGCTGCAACGCCTCGAACCGCTTGTGCGCGGCCGGCGCGCCCCGGCGTACGTCGGAGGAGTCCATCACGTCGTCGTGCACCAGTGCGCTGACGTGCAGCATCTCCAGGCTCGCCGCGGCGGTCAGGATCGGCCGCTCGGGGTCGCCCCCGGCGGCGCGGAAACCCCAGTAGCAGAAGGACGGCCGCAGCCGCTTGCCACCGCTGGTCGCGTCCCGCGCGGCCTGCACCTGCTCGGCCAGCTCTGGGCCTATCTCGGCCAGCCGCTGCTGCTGGAGATCGAGGAACTCGGTCAGCGCGCGCTGGACCTCGGTCGGGATGTCTGCGTCGTCGGCATGCACGTCTCGGAGGGTAGTCGGTCGACCCGCGCGAGCCCATGCCCCGGTAGCCTGGGGGGATGGTCAACGGTCTTGCTTCGACGCGTCCCGGCAGCACGCCGACGATCCGTGAACTGCTCGCGACGGGTGACCGCTCCTTCTCGTTCGAGTTCTTCCCGCCGAAGACGCCGGAGGCCGAGGAGGTGCTGTGGCGGTCGATCCGCGAGATCGAGCAGCTCCGGCCGACCTTCGTCTCGATCACGTACGGCGCCGGCGGCACCACCCGCGACGGCACCATCCGGGTCACCGAGCGGGTCGCCCAGGACACCTCGCTGACGCCGCTCGGCCACCTCACCTGCGTCGCCCACTCGCGCGACGAGCTGCGCTCGGTGATCGGCGCGTACGCCGGCGCCGGGGTCCGCAACGTGCTGGCCCTGCGCGGCGACCCGCCGGGCGGTCCGCGCCAGCCGTGGGTCGCGCACCCGGACGGCCTGAACCACGCGGTCGAGCTGGTCGAGCTGGTCCGTTCGCTCGGCGACTTCTGCGTCGGCGTCGCGGCGTTCCCGGACAAGCATCCCGAGGCGAGTGACCTCGACTTCGACGCCCGGGTGCTGGCAGCGAAGGCGAAGGCCGGCGCGGACTACGCGATCACCCAGATGTTCTTCGGCGCCGACGACTACTTCCAGCTGGTCGACCGTGCCGCGGCGCTCGGCTGCGACATCCCGATCCTGCCCGGCATCATGCCGGTGACGAACATCAAGCAGATCCACCGGATGGCCGAGCTCACCGGCATGGCGCTGCCCACCGCGGTCACCGACCGCCTGCACGCCGTCGAGCACGACCCGGCGGCGGTCCGGGCGGTGGGGATCGAGATCGCCAGCGAGCTCTGCGACCAACTGCTGGCCGGCGGCGCTCCCGGCATCCACTTCATCACCCTCAACCGCTCCACCGCCACCCGCCAGGTCTACCTGAACCTGCAAGGCACCACGGTCTAGCCGGCCGCCCGGCTCGACCTCTGCCGCGCTCGGAACGGCGGGCGGTGGGGGCTGCGTGCGGAGTGGTGTGACGGCTAGGGTGACGTGATGGCTGACCCGTCTGATCTGGTGATCGACCGCACCCTCGTCCTGTTGCGGCACGCGAAGGCCGTGCCGCCGGAGTCGATGACGGACCTGGACCGTCCGCTGGCCGAGCGGGGCCGGGCCGACGCCGCCGCGGCCGGCCGGTACTTGGTTGCCGAGGGCATCGAGGCCGACCTGGTGCTGTGCTCTCCGTCGGTCCGCACCCGGGAGACCTGGCAGTACGCCGCGGAGGCGGGCGCCATCGCCACCGACATCTGGTACGACCGGCGGATCTACAGCGCCGGCACCGACGGCCTGCTCGACGTGATTCAGGAAGCCCCGGCCGAGGCCCGCACGGTGATCCTGATCGGCCACGCCCCGGGCGTCCCGTGGCTCGCCGATGAGCTGGCCCTCGACGGCACCAGCCCGAACCGCGTCGAGCTCACCCGCAAGTATCCGACCAGCGGGCTCACCGTCCTGCACCACACCACCCGCTGGTCCGACCTGGCCGCCGACGACTGCGACCTGGTCTCCTACGTCGTGCCGCGCGGCTAGGGCCCGCCATCGGACCCGTGCGGCGGGAGCCAGTGGGTCGAGCTGTTGATGGTGATCATGCGCTGCGTCGCCCGCGTCAGTACGACGTACAGCGCCCGCACGCCGCCGAGGGTGTCGCTGACGATCCGGTCCGGCTCGACCACCACGACGGCGTCGTACTCCAGGCCCTTGGACTCCAGCGGGGTCAGCGCAGCGATGCGGGGGTTGTCCAGCTCGGCGAGCACCGCGTCGACGCCCGGCCGCAGCTTCGGCGGCACGATGACGCCGACCGTGCCCTCGACCAGCTCGAGCAGTTCCCCGGCCGCGTCGCCGGCGGCCTCGGCGACCTTGCCGGCGTCGAAGACGCGGAGCTCCGGCTTGACCCCGGTCCGCCGGACCGCGTCGGGCAGGTCCGCGTCCGGGATCTGCTGCCGGATCACCTCGCCGGCGAAGGCGTAGATCTCCGCCGAGTTCCGGTAGTTCGTCGACAGCCGGAACGTGTGCCGCTGCAGGTGCGACAGCATCGTCTCCATCGCGGTCCGGGCCTCGTCCGGGTCCGGCCAGGAGCTCTGCGCCGGGTCGCCGACGATCGTCCAGCTGGCCTGCGGTCCGCGCCGGGTGACCATCCGCCACTGCATGGGGGAGAGGTCCTGCGCCTCGTCGACGAGCACGTGCGCGTACTCCTCCGGCTCGTCCGCGTCCGCCGCGGCCGCCGCCCGGGCCCGCCGCTCCGACGTGGTGAGCACCTCGTTGACGCCGTCCGACAGCCCTTCCAGCCAGTCGAACTCCTCGTCCTTGCCGGCCTCCACGACCGGCGGCCGGCCGAGCAGGGTGGTCAGCTCGTCGAGCAGCGCGACGTCGGCGACGGTGAGCTCGTCGGTGCCGGCGATGCCGGCCGCCAGCGTCTCGATCTCGGCCGTGGTCAGGTCGTGCCGGGCCCAGCGGGTCAGCCGGCGCGGGTCGCCGAGCCAGCGCAGGACGGCCTGCGCGGTCAGCACCGGCCACCACGCCGCGAAGAACGACCGGTACGCCGGCAGGTCGGTGACCGCGTCGCCGAACGACTCGCGATCGCCGTACACGCCGTTGCGCAGGTCCTCGGGGAAGCGGCTCCACAGCGCGGCGACCAGCCCCTTGCGGGCTTCGGCGGCGGCACGGTTGCGCGGCGTCCGACGCAGCGCGTTGCGGCGGACGTTGTCGAGCTGGTTCGCGTCGAGTTCGACCGTGGCGCCGCCGACGAACACCCGCAAGCTGGTCGGCGCGCCGGGCACCCGGTCGCGCGCGGCGCGGGACAGCACGCCGCGCATCCGCAGCGAGCCCTTGATCGCGGCGACGTCGGCCTCGTCGATCGCGGTCGCCCGGACGCCGTCGACCAGTTCGCCCACCGCGCGCAGGGAGACCGTGTTCTCGCCGAGGCTGGGCAGCACCCGCTCGATGTAGGCCATGAACGCGGCCGACGGGCCGACCACCAGCACCCCGCCGCGCTCGAACCGCCGCCGGTCGCTGTAGAGCAGGTACGCCGCGCGGTGCAGCGCCACGACCGTCTTGCCGGTGCCGGGACCGCCGCCGATCACGGTGACGCCGCGGGCGGGGGCCCGGATCGCCTTGTCCTGCTCGGCCTGGATGGTGGCGACGATGTCGCGCATCGTGTGGCCCCGGGCCCGTGACAGCGACGCCATCAGCGCGCCCTCGCCCATCACCGGCAGGTCCTCCGGCGCGCGCTCCGGCGCCAGCAGGTCGTCCTCGATGCCGATGATCCGGGCGCCCTTGTTGCGCAGCACCCGGCGTCGGACGACGCCCAGCCGGTCGGTCGAGGTGGCCCGGTAGAACGGCTCGGCGGCAGGCGCCCGCCAGTCGATCACCAGCGGCTCGTACTCCGCGTCGCGGACGCCGATCCGGCCGACGTACAGCTTGTCCAGGTCGCCGGCCCGCTCGGCCGCGGGCCGGTCGTCGCCGCCGTCGGAGTCGAGCCGGCCGAACACCAGGCCCTCGTGCTCGGCGTCCAGCTCCGCGATCCGCCGGGCGGCGGCGAAGACGAGCACGTCGCGCTCGTACAGCCCGGTCTGCTCCTCCTCGCGGACCCGGCCGACGTTCTGCGCCTGGGCACGCTGGTGCCCCTCGACCGCGATCCTGGACGCGGACCGGGCGGCCTCCGCGACCCGGTCGTAGACCCGGTCGACATGCTGCTGCTCGGCCTCCAGCTCAGCCCGCTCGACCGTCTCGGGATCGGGTGACGTGGGGGTTTGGTCCACCGGGGTCCTCTCTACTGCCGGGGACACTTCCCCCGACACGGAACACATGAACGATCAATCTTAGTGCGCGCTTGCGGCCGACCCCAGGCCGGTCCCACCGCGAGCTTCAGGCCTTGCCGACGGCGTCGGCCACGACGGCCGCGCCGAGCGTCGTCGCGGGCACCCCGCCGCCGGGATGCGCGCCCGCGCCGACGCAGTACAGGCCTTTGACCGGTGAGGTGTTCGCGGCCCGGCGACGGGCCGTCCGGTACCCCTCCCAGGCGACGCCGGCCCACCACGACGCGGACGTCTGGCGGGAGACGACCTTGTCCCGGATGTGCAGCCCGCGGGCGACCAGCAGGTCGATCACGTCGTCGGTGGGGTAGCCGTGCACCAGCACCGACCAGGCCTGGTGACCTGCCGGCGCCTGCCCACCGGTGCGGACGGTGACCGTCGGCGCCCCGTGCAGCACGGTCTCGAAGGGCAGCTCCGGCAGCGGCTCCCGCAGCCCGAGATGGACGACGTACGCCGCCTGGGCCTGGTGCGTGCGCTCGACCTGCTTGCGGACCTTCTTGGCCGCCGGGTCGGTGACGAGCTGGGTGTAGAGCACCCGGGGATCGACGTCGCTCACCACGACTTCGGCCGGCAGCTCGGTTCCGTCGACCAGCCGGACCCCGGCGACCGCGCCGTCCCGGGTGGCGACCGACGCCACCTCGGTGCCGGTGCGGACGTCGATCTTGCGCTCGACCGCGCGCTGGGCCAGGGCGTCCGCGACCGCGCCGAAGCCGCCGGCGACGGTCCAGCGGCCGAAGGTGCGTTCGAGGTAGGACCAGACGCCGACGTAGCCGGGCGTCAGCCGGGCCTCGGAGCCCTGCTGGACGGCGTAGTAGTGCAGGACGGCCCGCGTCCGGTCGTCGTCGAGCCGGCGCGCGGCGACCTTCTCGAGCGACTGCCACGGCTTGAGCGCGCGGATCGCGGGGAGCGGCAGCCGGTCCATCAGCGGCGGCTCCAGCGAGGTCTTGCGCAGGATCTGCCAGGTCTCGCCGTAGCTGTCGACCAGTTCGGTCCAGCGCTGGGCGGATCTCTCGCCGGCCAAGTCGGTCCACGCCTCGAGTTGCGCCGAGCGGTCGCCGATCGGCAGGTCGAGCACGGAGCCGTCGCCGAACAGGTGCCGCCGCGGCGTGGTGACCGGATCCAGCTGGACCAGGCTCTCGATCGGCCGGCCGGACTTGCGGAACAAGTCGCGCAGCGCGGCCGGCAGCGTCGTACTGGCGGCGCCGGCGTCCCAGCTGAAGCCGTCGGCCTCGACCCGGCCCAGCGCGCCGCCGAGGCGGTCCTCGGCCTCGCAAACGGTGACCTGGTGGCCGAGCTTGGCCAGTCGTACGGCGGCGGCGAGACCGGCGAGGCCGGCCCCGATGACGATCACGCGGGCCATCAGAGGGTGCTGCTCCCAGTCGCTGGATTGCTTCGTCCCGTCCGCCAGGCCCGGAACCTGACCAGGCCGCGCCGGATCGCGCGCAGCGCGAGGTAGACGCCGATCAGCCCGATCACCAGCAGCACGCAGGCCACGATCAGGGCGGCGGTCGGGTGGAACGCGGCCAGCGACACCACGCCGAGCACGGCGACGTCCTCGCCGGACGAGGCGGCGATGTTGGTCACCGGCTCGGGGGAGGTGTTGATCGCCAGCCGCAGGCTCGACTTGATCAGGTGCGAGAGCAGCGCGACCAGGCCGCCGGTGGTGGCGGCGACCGCCTGCTGCAGGTTGCTCGCGTCGCCGGCCATCAGCGCGCCGATCACCGCCCCGACGGTCGGCCGGATCAGCGTGGAGACGGTGTCCCAGGCCGAGTCGACGTAGGGGATCTTGTCCGCGACGAACTCGACCGCGAACAGGGCGCCGGCGGCGATCAGCACGCCGTTCCCGGTCAGTGCGGTGGGCACGTCGTCGACGTCGGCGAACCGGCCGAGCAGTCCGAGCACCAGCACGCAGGCGTACGCGTTGATCCCGCTCGCCCAGCCGGTGGTGAACGCCAACGGCAACGCTTCCATGCTGCTCCTGTACCCCTCTGCCGCCGCCCCGAGCGACCACTGTCGGTCACTATCGAACCGTGAGGCCCGAATCTTAGTTAACCGTTGACATCCGCTCGGCCCCGACCGAGAGTGAACGGGCTGCCGGTCTGTGTGACCGCCACACCCCAGATCAGGGAGATACGAACATGCGTCGTCGTCCGAAGATTCTCGCCGCACTGGCAGTGGTAGCGCTGCCCATGGCCTTGACCGGCGTGTCGTCCGGCGGTCCACCGCCCGCTGTCGCGTCCGTCCCCAGCCCTGGCCTCGCCGCCGCGTTCCAGTCCGCCGCACAACAGTACGGCGTACCGGAGTCGGTGCTGCTGGCCGTGTCCTACGCGCAGACGCGCTGGGACGACCATGGGGGTGCCTCGAGCACGTCGGGCGGCTACGGGCCGATGCACCTGACCGGCGTCGAGCCCACTGCGCTGGTGGAGCGCTCGGCCGGGCAGAAGCTCGCCAAGGCCGACTCGCTGCGCACGCTGTACACCGCCTCCGACCTGACCGGCCTGGACCCGGTCGCCCTGCGCAAGGACCCGGCGACGAACATCGCCGGTGGCGCCGCGCTGCTCGCGTCGTACCAGAAGTCGCTGGGGCTGCCCGTCGGCGCCGACACCTCGCCCGCCGACTGGTACGGCGCCATCGCGTCGTACTCCGGTTCGCCGGACCAGGTCGGCGCCGCGACCTTCGCCGACGACGTCTACGCGATCCTGGCCGCCGGTGCGAGCCGGACGACGAACACCGGGCAGCAGGTGAGCATGCCGGCGGTGAAGGTGTCCCCGCTGCGCGACCAGCTGACCCGGCTGAAGCTGAAGGGCGGCCCGGCGCGTCCCGCGAAGTCCGAGGCGGAGTGCCCGCGCTCGCTGGCCTGCGAGTGGCTGCCCTCGCCGTACCAGGACCTCGGCAACGGTGACTACGGCAACCACGACAAGGCGAACCGGCCGGAGACCGGCAAGATCAACTACATCATCGTGCACGACACGGAGACCAGCTGGCAGGGCACGCTACGCCTGGTGCAGGACCCGACGTACGTGAGCTGGCAGTACACGATGCGCTCGTCCGACGGACAGATCTGGCAGCACGTGAAGGCCAAGGACGTCGCCTGGCATGCCGGCAACTGGTACATGAACATGCACAGCATCGGCATCGAGCACGAGGGCTACGCCGCGCAGGGCGCAACCTGGTACACCGAGGCGCTCTACCGCAACTCGGCGCGGCTGGTGCGCTACCTGGCGGAGAAGCACGACATCCCGCTGGACCGCGCGCACATCATCGGTCACGACGAGATCCCGGGCACGCTGCCGACCACGGTGGCCGGCATGCACTGGGACCCGGGACCGTACTGGGACTGGGAGCGCTACTTCGAGCTGCTCGAGGCGCCGATCTACGGGCGCAGCGTGTTCCCGGTGAAGGCCGGCTCGATCGTGACGATCAAGCCCGGTTTCGACGACAACGTCCAGGTGCTCACCAACTGCACCGGTCCCGGCACCACCTGCACGCCGCAGGGCACGAACTTCGTCTACCTGCGCCAGGCGCCGGACGACGCCGCCCCGCTGGTGAAGGACATCGGGCTGCGGCCCAACGCGCCGGCGTCCACCACGCAGGTGTCGGACATCGGGGCCCGTGCGGGCGCCGGCTCGCGGTACGTCGTGGCGCAGCGCTCGGGTGACTGGGTGGCGGTCTGGTACCTCGGCGACCTGGCCTGGTTCAAGAGTCCCGCCTCGAACCCCGACGCCTTCGCGAAGCCCGGCCTCGTGGTGAAGCCGAAGCCCGGCAAGACCACGGTCCCGGTCTACGGCCGCGCGTACCCGGAGCAGGCGGCGTACCCGGCGGGCATTCCGTACCAGCCGGTGACCCCGCTGCAGTACTCGATCAAGGCCGGCCAGGCGTACCCGGTGGGTGACGCGAGCATCGAGACCGACTACTACCGAGCCACCACCTTCGACGGCCAGCCGCCCACCGACCACGTCCAGGTCCTCGGCAACGACCGCTACTACCAGATTTGGTTCGGCCACCGGCTGGCCTACGTCCGCGCCGCCGACGTAGACCTCCGCCCGGCGTTCTGACCTTCCGGAGTTCGAGCGAATGACCGACGAAGCCGTCCAGCGCCTGCTGGACGGCTTCGTCGTCTCCATCACCACAACACTGCGGTGATCGGCGCTACCGCATCCCCGCGGGCCGGCGCTCGCTGCGCTGGCGTCTGCGGCGTGCGGAGCTCACCCGTAGCTACCTCCGGGACCGGATTCCGGCTGCCGCGTCCGGAATCAGTTGACGGCGACCGGGATGCCGTTGGTGAGGTGGAGGAGTTCCTGGTAGGTGGTGGGGAAGACCGAGTGCGGGATGCCGGCTGCTGCCCAGACCACGGCGTACTGGTCGAGGGTGGTGTCGACCAGCGTGCGGACGGGTGCGGGGTGGCCTACTGGGGCGACCCCGCCGATGGGCTGGCCGGTGTGCTGCTTCACGAACTCCGGCGTGGCCCGCTTGAGCTTGGTGAGGCCGAGCTCGGCGGCGATCTTCCCGGTGTCGACCCGGTGGGCGCCGGAGGTCAGGATCAGCACCGGCTCGCCGTCGCCGTCGAAGATCAGGCTGTTGGCGATCGCCCCGACCTCGCAGCCGAGCTGCGCCGCCGCGGCCGCCGCGGTGGGCGCCGCCTCGTCGAGGATCCGGATCTCGCCGGTCGCACCGGCCGCCCGCAACGCGTCGGCCACGCGCTGCACGTTGGGATGACTACTCACGCTCTGGATTCCTTGCCTTCTCGTTGTCCTGACATCGCTTCGTGCCTGGGCAGCCCGGTCACGGCCGCCCGTCGTACAGGGTGACCAGCCGTCGGTAGGCGACTGGATTGCTCAGCAGATCGGTGCTGTCGGCACATTGATCGATCGACCCGACCAGCTCCAGGCCACGCAGCCGCGGATCCCGCACCCGTCCGACGCACGCCTCGGCGAACCGCTCGGCCCCGAGGACCGTCGCCGGCCGGTCGTGGAACTGCCGCGGCGCCGGGTCCACCTCGTCGGTGATCCCCAGCGCGTTGTGCCGCCGCGCCAGCAGCCCGTACGCCGTGACCAGCGCTCGCTCGCGATCCGGCAGGTCGTCCGCCGCCAGCGCGTCAGCCAGGACCTCGTCGAGCCCGTCCTCGTGCCCGAGCCGCGCGAACGCCGTACCGAGCCATTTCGAGTACGGCGCGTAGGTGCGGCGCAACAGCAACGCCAGCCGCATCGCGTCGCGCACCAGTCGAGCCGCGAGCACCCGGGACCCCAGGTCGTCGCCGACCTCGTGGGTGCGCTGGACGAACGGCTCCTCCTGCGCGATCCGCGACCACTGGCAGGCGAGCATCCAGAGCCACACGTCGTCCGGGTACCACTGAAGGGCATCGCGGATCGGCTGCAGCCGGCCGTCGTCGGCGTACACGCGGCCGGCGACGACGCCGAGCAGTTTCTGCTGCGGCGTGATCAGCCAGTCCGGCGTACTGATTCCGGCGCTCGCGTCGAAGCCGAGGTGGTCGACGAGCCACCCGGCGACCGTGCTCACGGTGACGTGGTGCACGGGGTGCTGGGTGTCCCAGCCGAACCTGACGGGATACCCGCGGTACTCGTCGGGCAGGTTCTCGTCGATCAGCGCGGTGACCCGCTCGACTTCGCCTGCGTCGACGAACACGTGCAACCTGGGCCCCCAGCCGTGGTCCGTCGACCGGGCCGTGTCGTAGCCGAGGACATCGGATCCCCAGCCGAGCAGGCCTGCGGCGTACGGGCGGTCGCCGAGCAGCGGCCGGATCACCTCGGCATGGAAGTTGTCGCCGAGCTCGCGCGCCGAGATGAACGTCGTCATGGCAACGACCCTAGTTGCGGGCGTCGGCGGGAGCACATCCGTTGTCGGCGGCTCAGGTCGCGGCGAGTTGCGCGGCGCCGAACGAGACGTTGAACCGGTCGCACCAGATCGAGACGCTGCGGAAACCGGACAGGTCGAGCTCGGCGGGGATGACGTAGTTCTGCCGGCCGCGGTTGCCCTTGAGCTTGCCGAGGTTGTGGTAGCTGCCGTCGTCGAACACGTGCCAGCCCGCCCTGCCCGGCAGGACCGGGGCGTCGCTCAGCCAGACCTTCAGGTCGGGCCCGTCGGAGGTGTCGAGGTCCTCCAGGCGCAGGATGCGCGAGCCGTCCGCGAGCCGGACGATCGAGACCGTGCCGGAGGTGTCGTGCTCGTGGGTGATCAGGCTGCCGCGGCTGAGGACGACCGGCCCGGACGCGCTGGGGCTTGCCGGGGCAGGGGTGGGGCTGGTACGGCGGCCGCCGGAAATTGTCGGTGGCGCCGGTGAGGATGTCGGTATGGAAAGCGGAGCAGCCTTCGGACCGGTGCTGGGGCCGGTGCTGACGGCGTCGGGCAGCGCCTCGTCGACGACCTTGTCGGTGAACACGCGCCACGGCTGGAAGAGCGGCAGGGTCACGGCCGCGACGACGGCTGTCCCGGCGAGCAGGCTCAGGCCGGCCAGCCGGCGTTTCGAGGGGGCCATCGGATCACTCGCTTTCGTTCGGGGCCTCCGGGCCGGTGCGCGCGGAGGGGTGGCACCAGTCTGGCCGGACGAGCGGCCGGGTGGGACGCGCCGGGGATTACGGCCCGTTGACGGTTGCCGACCGACGGCGCTACGCTTTCAGTGTTCGAACAGATGTTCGATTGCCTCGGACCCGGCGTCGTCGGGAGGCCGGCCCGGGGCGATCGGCACAACTGCTCGGCTCCGGTGCGGAGTTGCGGCCGCATCGGTTACCGGTGGTCCCGGTGGGCCGGGCGCCGAGGTGGACCTCGACCCCCACCTGGCGCCCACCCACCGGGCCACTGACCAGGGGAAGAAGTCGGCACACAGGAGGCGATGGAGCATGTGGGAGTTCGACGAGGCCGTCGAGGTGCGTTCGGGCGTCGTGGACGGCATCGAGTCTCCGGAGCAGTTCCTGTGGCGCGGGCGGTTGTGGCGGGTGTGTTCCGTCGAGGCCCGCTGGGTGGAGACCGCCGCCTGGTGGGAGCGCGGCGTGATCGGCTCCGGCGTAGGTGCGACGGCGACCGTGGCTGCGGGTTCCTCTGCGGCCGTCGGGGTGCTGGACGCCGACTGGGGACCGCAGCGTGCGGTCTACCGAGTGGAAGCAGGCTGCGGCCGGCACGGTCGGCGCGAGATGTTCGACCTCGCGCACGACCCGGACTCCGGCCGCTGGCAACTGGAGAGGGTGAGTGATCGATGACCGTGTCCCCGGTTTCCCCGGCAGCCGCCGGTTCGGCCAGCCGCGACCTGTCGCGCGCCCGGGCCGCCCTGGCCGAGGCCCGCGAGACGAGCGACCACCTGCTCAAGTATTCGAGCGCCCACGTCGCCGCCCTGCGCGTCGCCGCCGCCGTCCTGGCGGTCCGCGCCCGGCCGGTTCGCTCGGGCCCGCGCCGCCGGGTCCAGCGCAACGCCTGGGTGCTGCTGTCCGAGGTCGCCCCGGAGTTCGGCGAGTGGGCCACCTTCTTCGCCGCCGGCGCCGCCCAGCGCGCCGCCGCCGAAGCCGGCCTCGAACGCGCCGTCACCACCCGCGAGGCCGACGACCTGATCCGCGCCGTGGAAACCTTCTACGACCTGGTCGAGTCCAGCCTCCGCCTGGCCACCCAGCCCACCCTGCCCGAGTACTCCAACCCCCAGTCGGTCCTGGCCCAGCCTTGGATGCAGGCCAGCTGATCGCAGCCGCGCACGCGCCCTGGGCGAGATGCTGGACAGGACCACGGCAACAACCTCAGCTCTAACCCCACCTCCACCCCCAGCAGCCGGTCGGCGCCGCCCCGCCCCCGGCTCCCCGAAGGCCCCCGGCCCAACCGCTTGGGGCCTTTCGGGCGCCCGGCACTCATTCGCGGCCGACGCTGTTGCTCGACCATCAGCACGACGCCTTCCGGCACGAGCAGAGATGAACACCGCCGACATCCGGTGCTCCGGCCCGACCCGTTCCACCGAGCCCACGTGCGCGTTCCCTACACCACCGAACTGCGCCGCCCAGGCTGAATCACCCGCCACTTCCGGGCATCGCAGTCCCCTAGGCGCTGAACTGAAACACGGCCGCACGTCGTGGCCTCCTGTCCGCAGTTTGCCCGCCCTGCGTTGAACGAGCTGCCCCGCGACTGCTGCCTCTGCCGCACAACTCCACCGGCGGCTCGAACACTGCTTGCGGGTGCGGGGCCACCACGCGCAGCATCACCGGCCGCAAGTCGAACCTTGCGATGCCTTCAGCAACATTCTTCGGAAGACCGGAGTACGCCGTCCGCTGGTCCGCGATGGGGGAGACCGGCTTGTCGGCCGGGAATCGAACTCGGCGCTCGTCGAAGGCGTCGCATCCACGTGCGGTTCGTGATGAAGGTGCACGGTCGGCTCGCAGGACGCTTGGCCGAGTGGCGCCAGTTCGAGCGTGAGCGGCGGCTCGGACCGGGCGAGTGGCGCCAGTTCGAGCATGAGCGACCGCCCGACGTGTCCAGCTGCGGCGATGTCGCCATCCAGGACCCTTACCCCCCGACCTCCGTCCGCCAACGAGGCAGAAGAAGCCGTCGGTGGGGTGTAACGACCGCGGTGCTGCCGGACATGGGGTGGGCATGACGAGTACATCCGGTTCGCCACCTGTGGCGCAGATTCGTGCCGTGCCGGAGTCCGAGGCCAGGTTCCGGCAGTTGTTCGACGAGCAGTACCGCGGGTTGCTCGGCTACGCGCTGCGGCGGGTCGCTTCGCCCGACGACGCCGCGGACGTCGTCGCGGAGACGATGCTGGTGGCCTGGCGCCGGATCGACGAGGTGCCCGACGACGGGACCGCACGGTTGTGGCTGTACGGCGTGGCACGCCGGGTCGTCGCCAACCACCGACGCGGTCAGCTCCGGCGAGGGCGGTTGGCTGCCCGTCTGCACCACTCGGTCGCCGAGATCACCCCGGATCCGGCGGCGTTGTCCGACGCGACCACCATCGTCCGGCAAGGGTTGGCCGCGTTGAGTGAGGACGACCGCGAACTGCTCATGCTCATCGCCTGGGACGGACTGGAACCGCGGGAGGCAGCGACCGTGCTCGGCGTACCGGCACGCACGGTCCGGACTCGGTTGCACCGAGCGCGCGCCCGATTGCAGCGATTGATCGGAGACGCCTTCGACCGTGACGGACAAGTACGGGAACGGCAGCACCCGCGACCAGCCGAGGAGGACCGGTGAACGACAGCGAATTCGACCGTCTGGTGGCGCGTGCCAACCCGTACGGCGCCGACAATCTTCGGCAGGTGCCGGACGAGGCCGCCGCATCCGAGCTGTTGGAGGCCATTCTGAACACCGACGCACCAGCACCCAGACTCAAGCCGGCCACCCGGCGCAGGCCGTTCATCGCGATCGCGGCGGCAGCAGCCGCTGCGGTGATCGCCGCCGCCTCCGGAGTGTTCCTTCCCGAGAACAACCCGGCCGCGCCGGTCTCGGCGTACGGCGCCGAGCTCCGGGCGGCGACCGATGCCACCCCCCGGCTGCTGATCGACGATCCGGCCTGGACGATCGCCGACATACCGCAGTTCACCGCCAAGGAGGGCGAGATCAAGTTCAGGTCGGGCCGGCAGATGTTCCAGGTGAACTGGCGTGCCAAGGAGGGCTACGGCGTGCGCGGGGAGGTCGGGCCGCGCGGCACGATCACACTGCTCGGCCAGACCGGCCCGCTGTACTCGAGCGGCATGTCCACCGACTTCGAGGCCTACCTGCCACCGAAGGGCGACTACTACCTGACCATCCGCGCCGACCTCGGGTCGGAGGCGAAGTTCCGGAGCGTGGCGGCGAAGCTGAAGACCGTCGACACCGACACCTGGCTGGACGCGATGCCGGCCGCCATCGTGAAGCAGTCCGACGCGCCGCGGGTGGTCGACGAGATGCTCGCCGACGTTCCGACTCCGAAGGGATTCGATCGCGCGCCCTTGCTCAAGGTGCTCGTGCTCGAGCGGTACCAGTTCGGCGCGATGGTCATCAACGCGGTCACCTGCACCTGGCACGAGCAGTGGTTGGCTGCGAAGAAGACCGGCGACAAGGCCAAGGAGAAGGAGGTCGTCACAGCTCTCGCGGGGAGCCGGTCCTGGAAGGTTCTGCAGGAGATGGCTCGCCGGGGTCGCTATTCGGACGGCATCTGGGATCTGGGAGACGGCCTGGTGAAGGGCAAAGACCTGGCGAGGCGCTGGGCAAACGTCTGCTGACGACATCACCTGACAACGCGGCGCCACGCCAGGCGCCGCGCTGTCGCGCGCTGAGCGCCTCGCATCCGCCGCTCGCGCCTTGCGCTGCGCCCCTCGCGCCCTGCACTGAGCACATCGCGCCCCGCGCCCCTACCTCGCGCCGACCGCCTTGCCACCTAACACCTTGCGCTTCGCGCACCTACCTTGCGCCTTGCGCTTCGCGCACCTCCCGCCTTGCCCTTCGCGCACCTACCTCGCGCCGGCCGCCTTGCCACCTCACACCTTGCGCTGCGCGCACCTACCCTCCGCCCGGCGCCTTGCGGTTCGCGCACCCCCCGCGTTGCGCTGTGCGCACCTACCTCGCGCCGGGCGCCTTGCGCTTCGCGCACTTCACGTCTTGCGCTGCGCGCACTCCACGTCTTGCGCTGCGGACCTCGTGCGCCGGGCTGCGCGCACCTACCTCGCGCCCGGCGGCTTGCGCACCTCACGCCTTGCGCTGCGCGCGCCTACCTCGCGCCCGGCGGCTTGCGCTTCGCGCACCTCGCGCCTTGCGCGCCTACCCCGCGCCCGGCGCCCTGCGCTGCGCGCACCTACCTCGCGCCCGGCGCCTCGCTTCGCGCCCCTCGCGCCTCGCCGCCATGGATGCCGCCGTTCGAGGTCAGACCGAGCGCGGCCGCCTCGTCCGGCGTTCCGGTCCATACCGGGGGATGCAGCACCGATGTGGCTCGACGAGCGGTGGTGTGGGGGAGCGGATGCAGCTGTCGCAGGGCAAGTAGGGTGTGGGGCGCAAGGTGTCCGGTACTGGGAGGGGTGTCTGATGGGCGACCGACGTCGGCGTTCGATGCGGACGGCGCTGGTGGCCGAGGCGCTTCGGGTTGCGCTGGCCGGGCGGATCCGGACCGATCCCGCCGCGGGCCTCGACATCGTCGACCTGGGTGGCGGTACGGGCGGGTTCGCGGTGCCGCTGGCGGTGGAGGGGCACCGGGTGACGGTGGTCGACCCGAGCCCGGACGCGCTGGCCTCCCTGGAACGCCGGGCCAGCGACGAAGGCGTCAGCGAACTCGTGCGTGGTGTGCAGGGCGACGCGGCGGAGTTGCCCGAGGTGGCCGGCAAGTCGACGGCCGACGCGGTGCTGTGTCACGGCGTGCTCGAGGTCGTCGACGATCCGGTGCAGGCGTTGCAGGCGATGGGTTCGGTCCTGCGCGACGGCGGGGTGCTGAGTCTTCTGGTTGCCCAGCGCAACGCTGTGGTGCTGGCCCGGGCCCTGGCGGGGCACCTGGCCGAGGCCCGGACGGCGCTGCAGGACCCGGACGGGCGATGGGGGCCGGCCGATCCGATGCCGCGGCGGTTCGACGAGGCGGGCATCGTGGCGCAGTTGGCCGAGGCCGGCTTCATGGTGCACACGGTGCACGGCGTACGGACGTTCGCGGACCTGGTCCCCGCTGCGTTCGTCGACTCCGAGCCCGGGGCCACCGAGGCGCTCGCCGACCTGGAACGCGCCGCCAGCCAGCACCCGGCCTTCCGGGCGCTCGCGCCGCAGCTCCACATCCTCGCCACCCGGTAGCTGCGCCGTCGACCGGCTGAGGGACGACGGGCGGGCGCGTTTACTCACGTCGTCGGCGCAACGTAACGACCGAAGGGTGGCTCTGAGGTGTCGGTGGCATTGCTGTGTCGGCTACGGCCTGTGCTGGGCGACACGCCGAGGCGCCCGGCGATCTGACCGTGCCGCAGAGGCACCAACCGGCTTTTCAGGCGGCAAACCCCACCGCGGATCGGGCGCGGAAGCGGTTCCGACGCTGTTCGGCGAGTCGTCACCGCCCGGAGTTGCCGGACCGTGACGCGCGGGACAGGCGGTCAGGGTTTCGTGGACCGCACCGGCGGCCTAGACTGGACTCGGCCTATCGAGATCGCGCTCACCATGGAGGGATCGACGGTGCCCCTCTCGGAAGAAGAGCAGCGCCAGTTCGAGCAGCTCGAACGTGCCCTCGCTGCGGAAGACCCGAAGTTCGTTTCCGCCATGCGAGGCACCAATGTGCGCTTGTACTACAAGCGCCGGGCAGTTCTTGCCGGCGTTGGATTCGTGCTGGGCATCGCCATCCTGATGGCCGGCGCGATCATTCCCAACACCATCATCGGAGTCATCGGCTTCGTGGTGATGGTCGCCTGCCTGTACGTCGCGGCGCTGAGCATGAAGCGGATCAGCAACACCAGCGACAGCGACGACCTGCCGCCGCCTCCGCCTCCGTCGTCCAGGAAGCACCGGACCAGGCACGACTCGTCCGGCAGTTTCATGGAGCGGATGGAAGACCGCTGGCGGCGCCGCCGCGACGAGGACCTCTGACGGCGCAGCCGCTCACCGGCTGAGCACACTCTCGGACCACACCCGCGCACCTGCGCCGGGTGTGATTCTGTCTCTGCCAGCGACTCCTGCCTGAGGCTGGCGGTCCGCTCTGCGGGACCGATACATCACTCCCGGTCACTGTGGGTACCGGACCACCGCACGCGACAGGGTGGCCGAGGCCGCCGCGGTGGCCGGTTAGGGAGTGAAGCATGAGTATCGGGGTCGGGATCTTTCTGATCGCCGTGGGCGCGATTCTCGCCTTCGGCATCCGGGACGACGAGGCGGGAGCGGTCAACCTGACCGTGGTCGGGGTGGTCGTGATGCTGGCGGGGGCGGCCGGGATCTGGCTGTCCTACAAGATCACCAACGACCGGCGGCGGGTCCGGACCGACGCGATCGATCCGGCGGTCGAGGAGCAGTACCGGACCATCGAGGCCGGGCACGATCACGACCACGTCGAGCACCACACCCGGATCGAGCATCACCCGGAGGGCCGCCGCCCGACGCCGAAGCCGGCGGTGCAGCCCACGGTGCAACCCACGGAGACCGTCCGGCACACCGAGACGGTGCAGCAGCCGGTCGAACCGGTCCCCGGCACGGCGTCCCAGGAGCCGGTGGCGACCGAGCGCACCGTCGAGCTGGACCCCAGCGCCAGCGGCCTGCCGGAACAGCCGCGCCGCCGCAGCTGATCGATCACGGTCAACGAGCCGGCTCTCGGCCGGCCCCAAGGGTGAGCGGAGCGACAAGGACTCCTCAGCAGATAACCCCCTGAGCCAATGAACTGCTCCACAACCGGCTCAGGGGGTTCTTCGTGGTTCCGATCAGTCGGCGTGCCGTCCGCGGCGGGGGACCAGCACCGACCTGATCCGCGCCAGCAGCAGGTCGAACTCGTCCAGCAGGTCCGACGCCTCCGCGCTGCCCCGGTTCAGGTACCAGCGCCACGACGGCGGCAGCAGCCTGGCCCGCCAGCGTTGCACAAGTTTCGCCTGGCTCCACAGCGCCTTCCGCACGTCAGCGGTCTCGCTGCGAAGATCCACCGCGCCGTCCGCCAGCCCGGCGTACCGGACGGCTTCCAGTCCGCGGGCGAGACGCCGCGCCTGCGGCTGTACGTCGGCCGGCACTCGTTCGGCCAGCCAGTCGCCGACCTGGCGCGGGGTAGAGGCGTCGGACCAGTCCAGACCGAGATCGCGGCAGGTGTCGCGGATCTCCGCCCACAGGCCCTCGACCCCGACCCGGCCCGGCGGACGAGCGAACCGCCGCCGCGTGGTCAGTACCCGGATCAGCCAGGGGATGCCCAGCACCAGCACGACGAGCAGCCCGATGCCGATCGCCTTCGCGCCACCGTTGGTGAACCAGTTGCCGGTGTCGACCACCGCGACGCCGCTGTCGTCGGGAAGGTCACGGTCGGCGCCGCCGCGCTCGAGGTCCGGGTTCTCGGACTGGCCCGGCGTGGTGGGTGCGGTGGTCGGGGCGGTCGTCGGCGTGTTCGGGACGGGCGCGGCCGCCTCGGTCCAGGTCGGCGTGGTCGCCACCCGGGCCGACGGGGTCGGCTCGAAACGGATCCAGCCGAGGCCCTGGAAGTACAGCTCCGGCCAGGCGTGCATGTCGTGCATCCGGACGATGTACTCACCGTCCTTGCCGG
The DNA here is from genome assembly GCF_000024345.1 of Kribbella flavida DSM 17836. Taxonomy (NCBI): domain Bacteria; kingdom Bacillati; phylum Actinomycetota; class Actinomycetes; order Propionibacteriales; family Kribbellaceae; genus Kribbella; species Kribbella flavida. The sequence goes on from NC_013729.1 coordinate 3,045,985, forward strand.
CCTGGCCCGGCAGGAAGCCGATCCCGACCCGGGACGGGATACCGAGCACCCGCGCCATCAGCGCCATGCCGGTGGCGAACTGCTCGCAGTAGCCGACCCGGTCCTTCAGCAGGAAGCTGCGCAGCGCGGGCATCCCGCTCTGCTGGTTGGTCTCCGTGCTGTAGGTGAAGTCGCCGCTGCTGCGGAACCAGTTCTGCAGCAGCACCGCCTGCTGGAACGAGTTGCCGTTCGCGTCGGCCGTGACCTGCTTGGTGAGCTCCTGGATCTGCTGCATGCCTCTCGACGGCACCTGGCTGGTGTACTGGTCGGGCTCGGCGCCCGGTTCGGCGGCTTGCAGCTGCTCCGGCGTGGGCTGCAGCTGGTAGGCCTGCAGGTTGTAGTCCTTACCACCGACGACTCCGCCGTTGGCTGAGACCACGTCCAGCGAGCTCGGGTTGAACCGCCAGCGGTCCTTCAGCGAGATCGACCGCAGCGGGTACGGCACCGGCGCGAAGGACGACCGGAAGTTCCGGGTCACCTCGACCTTCATCTTGGTGGTCGGCACCTTGCTCAGGTCGCCGTTGTAGCCCGGCGGCGGGCTGAGATCGGCGTTGGTGATCTTCTGGCCCTGGGTCCGGTGCGAGATCCGCCACGCGTTGCCGTCGAACACGTCGAGCGCGGTCAGCCGCAGGTACGTGCCGCCGGCCGGCCCGCCGGTGTAGGTCAGGGCGGTCACGTTGTCGCCGCGCTTGAGGTTCTTGCCCATGTCCAGCATCGGGTCGGTCGCCGAGATCGACGCGCCGATCCCGGAGCCCGAGCCGCCGCCGGCCAGACCGTTGCCGACCACGCTTTCCGGCAGCGCCGGGAGCAGCGCGGGCAGCACCGTCGCCAGCGCGACCACGCTGAGTCCGATCCGGCGACCGGCCTGGCCGAGCGCCGATGCCTCGATCGGTCCGGCAGCGTCCAGGTGGGTGACGCCGGAGATGCGCCGGCCCCAGCGGCTGAGCCTCGTCCGGCCCTCGGCCGACAGCAGCACGATGTAGCCGACGGCCGGCGGGATGAACAGCATCGCCGGCAGACCGCCGTGCACCGTCGCGGCCGGCACTGTGTACATGGTGAGCAGCAGCAGACCGGCCCAGGCGGCCTGACGGAGCTGCACGGCGATCAGATGAATCAGCAACCCGGTCGCAGCGATCACCGACGCGGCGAACAGCGTCAGGTGGTCCTCCGGCGGCAACGGCGCGCTGAAGCGGTTGATCGCGTTCATCGCGTCGACCATCTGCTGGTTGAACTCGAGCGCGGTCTCCCGCCACGGCACCACGCCGAACCGCAGCGTGTCGCGCAGGAAGATCAGCGCCAGCACCTCGACCAGCACCACGAGCTGCACGATCGGTACGACGATGCGCGGCGCCCGCAGGTTCTGCAGGCCGATGCCGACGCCGGTGACGATCGCGCACAGGAACGCGCTGATGAACACGAACGGCCCGGAGAACACCGGCACGAGCACCAGCGAGCCGAGCACCGTCGCCACCCAGGCGGCGATCGAGATCCTCACGTGTCCGGTCACTGGGGTTTCCTTCCGCTTCTCACTAGGCGATCCGTCCGCTGCGCAGTCCGAGGCCGGACCACACGGTGGGCAGGTGGTCGCCGCGCCGCACCCTGGCGACCCGCCAGCCGTTGCGGCGCAGCTCCTGCTCGGTGACGTCGGTGGCGGTGGCGAGCCGGCCGGCCTTCTCGGTGCCTTCGGCCCCGGCGGCCCAGGTCGCCGCGTCCAGCAGCAGCGCGACGCCGGTCGCCTGCCCGGTCCGCCAGCGGTTCAGGGTGACGATGTCGTCGGAGCTGCAGGCGCCGACGATAGCGATCGCCAGGCTCGGCTCCTGGACGTGCCGGTCCACGGTGAGCAGCGGGCTGATCTCGGCGTACTTGTGCTCCTCCACCGTCGCGCACTCGGTCAGCAGTTGCTGCGTGGTGAGCGGCTGGTGGACGGCGGTCGAGCTGCGGTGGGCGATGGCCGACAGCGTGGTCGGTCCGCCGAGCAGGGTGGTGACGTAGCCGCGGTGGATCCGGTCCGCGCCGATCGAGGCGGCCGCGCTGACCGACCACTCCAGGCTGGACGACGGCCCGTGCCCGTGGTGGGAGACGGTCCGGGCGTCCAGGAAGATCGAGCACCGGCTCTGCCACGGCTGCTCCTCCCGGCGCACCATCAGCGAGCCACGCCGAGCGGTGGAGCGCCAGTGCACGCGGCGCAGGTCGTCACCGTCGCGGTACTCGCGCACGGTTGCGTCCTCCTCGCCGGCCGCGGCGATCGCCCGCGGCCGGTTCTCGCCCGAGCCGGCCCGGTCGGAGCCCAGCCGGACCTCGGGCAACTTCTGCACGCGCGGCGTGACCAGCAGGTGCTGGCTGCGCGCGAAGGTACGGCTGGTCTCGACCAGACCGAAGGGGTCGGCGACGGTGAGCATCAGCGGCCCCACCTGGAACAGCCCGCGCACGTCCGACTTGATCGGGTAGGTGACCGTGCGCTTCCAGTTCGGGCTGACCCGGTCGACGACGAACCGCGGCCGGTGACCGAGCACGTACGGGATCCTGTCCTCCAGCAGTAACAGCCCAGCCGGCATCCGGCCCTGGTTGCTGAGCGCGAGCTCCACCGTGGCCTGGGTCCCGACCGGGACCTGATCCGGAGACAGGCTGCGCCGCACCTGCAGCCTCAGCCTGGTCCGGCCGACCACCAGAGCGGCCACCAGCGGCAGAGCGACCAGCAGGACGCCGACGCGCAGCAGGTCCTTCTGGCCGAGCAGCAGAGCGCACAGCGACGCTGTGATCCCGGCTGCGACAAAAGCTCGTCCGCGGGTGGTCAGTCCGCGCAGTGCCTGCCTCATGGTCAGTCCCGGCGAGTTCGGGGCAGCGGCACGGAGGCCACCAGCCCGGAGATGATGTCGGCTGCGCTGCGCCCGCCCAGGTGAGCCTCGGCCGCCGGAAGCACCCGGTGAGCCAGCACCGGAACGGCGAGCTCCTGCAGATCGTCCGGTAGCACGAACTCGCGCGAGTCCAGCGCGGCGGCGGCGCGCGCGGCGCGGATGAGGTGCAGCGTCGCCCGCGGGCTGGCGCCGAGCCGCAGCTCCTGGGAACGACGGGTCGCCCCGACCAGCGCCACGGCGTACTCCTTGACGGACTCCGAGACGTGCACGGAGTGCACTGTCTTCACCAGTCGCAGAACCTGCTGGCTGTCGGTCACCGGCTGCAGGTTGTTCAGCGGGTCGGTGGCAGAGTGCCCGTCGAGCATCCGCAGCTCGGCGGCCGGCTCCGGGTAGCCCATCGAGACCCGGGCCATGAAGCGGTCACGCTGCGCCTCGGGGAGGGGATAGGTGCCCTCCATCTCGATCGGGTTCTGCGTCGCGATCACCATGAACGGCGCCTCGAGGTGGTACGTCGTGGTGTCGACGGTGACCTGGCGTTCCTCCATCGACTCCAGCAGGGCGGCCTGGGTCTTCGGCGAGGCGCGGTTGATCTCGTCGCCGACGACGATGTTGGCGAACACCGCGCCGGGCTTGAACTCGAAGTCGCGGACCTCCTGGTTGAACACCGACACGCCGGTGATGTCCGACGGCAGCAGGTCCGGCGTGAACTGGATCCGGCGCACGGTGCAGTCGATGGAGCGGGCCAGCGCCTTGGCCAGCATCGTCTTGCCGACGCCCGGTACGTCCTCGATCAGCAGATGACCTTCGGCGAGCAGCACGGTGACGGCTGTCTCGACGACATCGGGTTTGCCCTCGATGACCTGCTCGATGGCTCGGCGGACCCGTCCCGCCACCTCCGTCAGCTCGTCGAAGTCCATGGCCGAGCTGGTCGCGGTGGTGCTCACCCTGAGTCCTCCCCATTGGTTGATGGCCGAATCATTCTGACCCGGCGTGGGGGTCCGGCCTAGCCCTGCGGGAATTTCGTTACCCCGCGTTTCGGCATTCATCGACGTGATCCCTCACCCGGCGGTGCTGATGCGTGACCTCCAGCGTACGGGGGAGCGAAACGGGGCGGATTTGGTTGACCGTGGGGCAAAGTGGAGTAAGGTGGAGCGCAGTGGTACGGATGTGGTGGAAATCAGCTCGACCTGAGTCGGAGAGTCCGCAACGGGGAGGTGGAGCGTGTTCCTCGGAACGCACTTCCCCAAGCTCGACGACAAGGGACGGCTGTTCCTGCCGGCGAAGTTCCGCGACGAACTGGCGGAGGGTCTGGTGATCACCCGCGGACAGGAGCGGTCGCTGTCCGTGTGGCCCGAAGCGGAGTTCGTACAACTGACCGAGCAGCTGAAGCAGGCGCCGATCACCAACAAGGGTGCTCGGGACTACCTGCGGATGCTGTTCGCCGGAGCCTCCAACGAGGTGCCGGACAAGCAGGGCCGGGTCACCATCCCGCCGATGCTGCGCGATTACGCGGGACTGGATCGCGACTGTGTCGTCATCGGGGCGATGAACAGGGTGGAGATCTGGAACACGGAGAACTGGAACCGGTACTCCGCGGAGCAGGAGCAGGCCTTCGCCGACCTGTCCGAGGAGGTACTGCCCGGGATCTTCTGAGCAGGGACCTGAGCACGAGCCGACCGAGCAAGACCACGTGGTCACCGGACGTCCGGTGAGATCACGGGTCCGACTTCCGACCTGGGTGTTGGCGCCACTTCCCCGGCGCCAAGGCCGCAGGTACTTCCCCGGGAGGCGTACCCGCGATCTGACCGGACGACTGTGCACCTCTGTGCTCCACCCGATGCTCCACTTCGCTCCACAACCGCCCCCGCCGACCAGTCGGCACCAGCAGGACAGCAGTCGAGAACCCGCGGGGGCAGGGTCGCTCCCGCGGCTACGGAAGGGTCGAGATGGACGGTGCCGAGCGGTGCGCAGGGAACGGCTGGCCGATGGCCATGACCGTTCTGTCGCCGCGCCGCCGGCCGGTCCGGGACGGGAGGTCCGATGACAGGGCCTGAGCCGTCCGAGCGCCACGTGCCCGTGATGCTCGACCGGGTCGTCGCGCTGCTCGCTCCCGCGCTCCAGCAGCCCGGGTCAGTGCTCGTCGACGCCACTCTCGGTCTCGGTGGGCACTCCGAGGCGTTCCTGCAGCGCTGCCCCGAGGCCCGGCTGATCGGCCTCGACCGTGACCCCGCCGCGCTCCGGCTGGCCGGCGAGCGGCTCGCGCCGTACGCCGGACGCACCACGCTGGTGCACGCCGTGTACGACGAGCTGCCGCGGGTCCTCGACGAGCTCGGCGTGCCCGCGATCGACGGGATCCTGTTCGACCTCGGGGTGTCGTCGATGCAGCTGGACGAGGCAGACCGCGGGTTCGCCTACGCCCAGGACGCGCCGCTGGACATGCGGATGGACCCGACCGCGCCGACCACGGCCGCGGACGTCCTGAACACCTACAGCGCGGCCGACCTGGCCCGGATCCTGTTCCAGTACGGCGAGGAGAAGTTCGCCCGCAAGATCGCCGACCGGATCGTCCGGGCCCGGGAGACCGAGCCGTTCAGCCACAGCGCGCGGCTGTCCGAGCTGGTCCGCGACGCGATCCCGCAGGCGGCCCGGCGGACCGGGGGACACCCGGCCAAGCGGACCTTCCAGGCGCTGCGGATCGAGGTGAACAGCGAGCTGGACGTGCTGCGCCGCGCGCTGCCGGCCGCGCTCGGCGCGCTCGCGCTGCACGGCCGCATCGTGGTGATGAGCTACCACTCGCTGGAGGACCGGATCACCAAGCAGACGCTCGCGGCCGCCACCCGGTCCGACGTACCGGACGACCTGCCGGTGATCCCGGCCGGGCACGAGCCGTACCTCAAGTTGCTGACTCGCGGCGCCGAACGGCCGACCGAGGACGAAGTGGCGGAGAACCCGCGGGCCGCCTCGGCCCGGGTCCGGGCCGCCGAGCGAGTCCGGGCGAAGGGGTTGGTGGCCTGATGAGTACTGTCTTCAGCCCGTCGAAGGCGCGGGTCACCCCGGCGCCGGCGTCGAGGCCCGAGCCGAAGCTGCGGATCGTGTACGGCGCGCCGTTCCGGCCGCCGCGGATGCCGTTCGTCATCTTCGTCGTGTCGCTGCTGGCGGCCGGGCTGGTCGGCCTGCTGCTGCTCAACACCGAGCTGCAGCGCGGGGCGTTCCAGGTGACGGACCTCAACCAGCGAGCCGACCAGCTGCGCGACCAGCAGGAGCAGCTGGAGCGGCAGACCCGCACGCTCGAGTCGCCGCAGAACCTGGCCGACCGGGCACTGCGGATGGGCATGGTGCCGAACCCGAACCCGGTCTTCCTGCGGCTGTCGGACGGCCAGGTGCTCGGCGTACCGGCCGAGGGCCGGCCGGGAACCGGGGCGGCGATGTTCGGAGACGCGCCGGCCAAGCCGAAGCCCGCCGCCCCGCCTGAGCCGCCGGCCGCCACCACCACCAAGCCGCCGGCCGCGACGACGACGAAGCCGCCGGTTGCCACGACGACCAAGCCGCCGGCCGACGGCACGACGCCGCGGGCCGGCCAGACCGGCACACCGCGCACGCCGGTGAGTCCAGGGACCACGACACCGACCGGGGGATGATCGGATGACGGAACGACGGGGAAGTGAACCGCCACGCGGCCGTGGCGGCGAACCGGAGCGGGACAACCCGCCTCGCAAAACTCCGTCGTCCCGCCGCCCGGCTACCGAAAGCGGCCGGGCAACTCCGCAGCGTCCCCGCCGTCCGGCGTCCGACGAGCGGCAGGCACCCAGAGGCGCGGGCTCGGCACGCGGAGACGCGGCGAGCGGGAAGCGCCCCGGCGCCGGAAGTGCGAAGCGTGCTGGCACGGGCTCCGGCCCGCGGGCGGATGGTGAACGCCGTACGCGTGACGGCCGGGTCGAGTCGGCGGAGCGCGTCGGTGACGCGCCGCGGCGGGCCGCGAAGAAGGCGGCACCGAACCGGCCTCGGAGGGCAGTCGACGGACGGGGCGAGCCGCGGGTCGCGACCGACGGACGGCCGACGGCCAAGAAGGCTGCGTCGCCGCGGAGGGTCGGCCCCGACGGGCGGCCGGCCGCGAAGAAGGCCGCACCGAACAGGCCGCGCAAGACGGTGGACGGGCGGCCGGAGCCTCGGCGGACGGACGGACGGCCGGTCGGCCGGCAAGCGATGCCCAGGAAGCGGCCACCGCAGAAGCGGCGCCCGCCGGCGGCGAGCAAGCCGAGGCCGAAGCGGCCGCCGCGCACGCTCAAGCTCGGGCGCCCCGCGCTGCGGCTGCGGGTGACGTTCGGCGTGATGGCGTTCGTGCTGTCGCTGTTCGCCGGCCGGCTGGTGCTGCTGCAGGGCGTCGACCCGGACTCCTACGCACTGGCGGCGTCCAAGGAGAACACCAAGCCCTTCGTGCTGCACGCCTCCCGCGGCGCGATCCTGGACCGCAACGGCGTGCCGCTGTCGGTGTCGGAGGAAGCGGTGGCGATCACCGCCGACCCGACCCTGACCGGCAAGGTCGCCGACCAGTTGGCCGGCGTCCTGGCGCCGAAGCTGACCGGTACCAGCTACGCCGAGCTGTTCGAGAACCTGACCCGCAAGGGCCGCTACGTGATGCTCGCGCACCAGGTCAGCCCGCAGACCTGGAACGAGATCACCGAGGAGATCAAGCGGCGCAACGCCGCGATCAAGGAGCAGAACAAGGGCCTGCCGGAAGATCAGCGCAAGCCGCTGCTGGCCGGTCTCTACACCGAGGCCGACCCGGTCCGCAGCCACCCGAACGGCACCATCGCCGCCACCGTGGTCGGCGTGGTCGGTGCCGAGGGCAAGGGTCTGGCCGGGCTGGAGTACGGCCTGAACGACAAGCTGTCCGGGCAGGACGGCAAGGCCATGTACGAGGTGGACGCCAAGGGCAACAAGATCCCGAACGCCGACCACACCGTCGAGGAGCCCAAACCGGGCGTCTCGGCCCAGCTCACCCTGGACGCGGACCTGCAGTGGTTCGCCGAGCGGCGGATCGAGCAGGCGGTCAAGCAGTACAAGGCCAGCTCCGGCACGGTGGTCACGATGGACACCAAGACCGGTCAACTGCTCGCGATGGCCAACTACCCGACCTTCGACCCGAACAAGCCGGTGAAGGCCGAGGCGCTGAAGAACCGCGCGCTGGAGCAGGTCTACGAGCCGGGCAGCGTGCAGAAGGTCGTCACGATGGCGGCGCTGGCCGACGCCGGTCTGATCTCGCTGGACACCAAGCTGAAGGTGCCCGGCTCGTACACCGTGCAGCGGCGAAAGATCGGCGACCACTTCGAGCACGGCATCCTGAACCTGACGATGGCCGGCGTGATCGCCAAGTCGTCGAACGTCGGCACGATCATGGCGGCCCAGCAGATGCCGATCCGCGACTTCGTGCACTACCTGAAGAAGTTCGGCTTCGGCGAGCCGACCGGGCTCGACTTTCCCGGCGAGAGCCGCGGCCTGATGCCGCCGGGCGACGAGTGGAGCGAGCTGACCCGGTCGAACGTCGCGTTCGGCCAAGGGCTGTCCGCGAACGCCGTGCAGATGACCGCCGCGGTCAACGCGGTCGCCAACGGCGGCGTCTACATGCCGCCGAAGCTGGTCAAGGACTGGATCGACGCCGACGGCAACGTCACCCCGAACCAGGGCGCCGAGCCGCGCCGGGTGGTCAGCGAGTCGGCGGCCCGGCAGGTCTCCACGATGATGGAGGCGGTCACCGCCAAGGGCGGTACGGCGACGAAGGCAGCGATCCCCGGATACCGGGTGGCTGGTAAGACGGGAACGGCCCAGCAGGTCGACTCGGCCTGCGGCTGCTACCGCAAGTGGGCCACCTCGTTCGCGGGATTCGCTCCCGCCGACAACCCGCGGTTCGTGACCTACGTCGTACTGCAGGACCCGACCAACGGGCGCAGCGGTGGCGAACAAGGGGGCCTGGTGTTCCGTGACGTGATGAGCTACGCCCTGCAGAAGTACGCCGTGCCGCCGACCGGCGCGAAGCAGCCGTCCGTGCCGATCACCTGGTGAGCACGACGGTTTCCGGGGCCGGTGCCGCGGCGGAGTTCCCGCCGAGCGGCTGCGGTAGCGTGCGGTGAATGCGTTACTTTGCCCAGTACCGGGCTGGGCTCGGTGAGCTCGTGATCGACAGCCTGCGGCGGGATCTGGCAGGGGTGCAGGTCATCAGCTCCGACGACAGCAGCCTGCTCTTCGACAGCCGGAGCGACCGCGCCAAGGTCGGCGGTCTGGGCTACCTGAAGAACGCGTTCACCGTGCTGGGCTCCGTACCGCGGTCGACGCCGCAGAAGGCGGCCGAGCGGTTCGCCGAGCAGGTGCAAACGACCCCGATGCTGCGCGGCCAGGGCCGGGTGACGAGTTTCCGGACGATGGTCAGTGTCGACGGCAAGCTGGTCGGCCTGCCGCGGCCGGCCAAGCTGCGGCTGGAGTCGGCGATCGGCAAGGCCACCGGCGCCCGGGTCAACGCGCGCGGCGGCGCCGGTGCGGAGTACTGGGTGATCGGCCGGCGGGACCTGTCGTCGATGCTGTTCTGCCAACGGCTGACCAGCGGGGTCAAGCAGGGCGCGGCCGGCAGTCTCGGGGCCGACCTGGCGACGTTGCTGGTCAAGGCGTCCGAGCCGGCACCGGACGACGTTTTCCTCGACCCGTTCGCGGGCAGTGGGGCGATCGTCAGCGCGCGGATGGCGTCGGCGTACAGGCGGCTGATCTACTCCGACCTCGCCGCTGGTGAGCCGCAGGTGCAGATCCTGCCGGAGCTGCGGCGTGGCAAGCGGGTCACGCTGCTGACGGAGGACGCGTTGGAACTGCCGTCGGTGCCGACCGGGTCGGTGTCCGCGATCGTGACCGACCCGCCGTGGGGCGAGTACGACGAGCTGGACGTCGACCTGAGCACGTTCGCCCGGCAGATGATGCAGTCGTTCGACCGGGTGCTCGACCCGGAGCGCGGTCGGCTGGTGCTGCTGGTGTCCCGGCGCGTGGCGGACGTGACCGCGCGCCTGTGGAAGACGGCCGGTCTGGAGCTCGCGCAGTCGCACGAACTGCTGGTCAACGGCCATCCCGCCAGCGCCCAGGTCGGTGCCCGGTCGCGACGGACGGGGGACCGGCGATGACCCGGACGCCCGTGGCCGGCGGTGAAATAGGTGTCGCCCCGCCCGGACCGGTAGCCTCTGAGGCCGTGTCCACCCCAACCGCCGCAGGCGGAGCTGTTGCCGCGATCCGGCCGCGGCACACCGAACCGGTCGCTCTCGCCGACCTGGCCCGCACCGCCGGAGCCCCGGTCCCGGCCGGCGCCGCCGAAGTCCTCGTCACCGGCGTCTCCCTCGACTCCCGCTCGATCCGGCCCGGCGACCTGTACGCCGCGCTGCCGGGCGCGGCGACGCACGGCGCGGCCTTCGTCGCCGGCGCGCAGGCGAGCGGAGCGGTCGCCGTCCTGACCGATCCCGCCGGGGTCGAGCGCGCGCTGACGGCCGGCCTGCCGCTGCTGGTGGTTCCCGACCCGCGCGCGGTGCTCGGCGACGTCGCCGCCACGGTGTACGGCGAGCCGACCAAGGACCTGCAGCTGCTCGGCATCACCGGCACCAACGGCAAGACGACCACCAGCTTCCTGCTCGACGCGGTGCTGCGCCGGCTCGGCCCGGCCGCGTTGGTCGGCACGATCGAGACCCGGATCGGCGACCAGGTCGTGAAGAGCGCGATGACCACGCCGGAGGCAACGGATCTGCAGGCGCTGTTCGCGGTGATGCGCGAGCAGGGCGTCGCGTGGTGCGCGATGGAGGTCTCCAGCCACGCGCTGGCCAAGGGCCGGGTGGACGGCGCCCGGTACTCCGTGGCGGGGTTCACCAACCTGAGCCAGGACCACCTGGATTTCCACAAGACGTTCGAGCAGTACTTCGCCGCCAAGGCGTCGCTGTTCACCCCGGAGCGGTGTGATCTGGCCGTGGTGAACATCGACGACAAGTACGGCCGCCGGCTGGCCGCGCAGACCGTGGTCCCGCTCGTCACCGTCTCCACCACCCGTGACGCCGACTGGACGGTCGCCGGCACCCACCAGTCCGAGCACGGCGGCACCGTGATCGACATCCGGGGGCCGGGGGAGGCACTGACCGTCGAGATCGTGCTGCCGGGCGACTTCAACGTGGCCAACGCGTTGCTCGCGGTCGCCATGCTGCGCCAGGTCGACGTCCCGGCGGACGAGATCGCCGCCGGGCTGCGGACCGCACGGGTGCCCGGCCGGATGGAGACCTTCCTGCGGCCCGACGGCCTCGCGGTGATCGTCGACTTCGCGCACACCCCGGACGCCGTCGAGCTGGCGCTGCGCGCCGCCCGCGGCGCGACCAAGGGCCGCCTGTACGCCGTGGTCGGCTGCGGCGGCGACCGCGACCCGGGCAAGCGCCCGGCGATGGGCGCCGCCGCGGCCCGGGCCGCCGACACGGTGATCGTCACCGACGACAACCCGCGCGGCGAGGACCCGGCGACGATCCGCGCCGCCGCCGTCGAGGGCGCGCGGGCCGCCGTACCGGACGTGGAGCTGCGCGAGGTCGGCGACCGGCGCGCGGCGATCCGGACCGCGATCGAGCTGGCCGGCCCCGGGGACACCGTGGTCGTGCTGGGCAAGGGCCACGAGACCGGCCAGGACGTGGGCGGCGTGATCCACCCGTTCGACGACCGTCAGACAGTGCGTGAGTTGTTGGAGGAGACCCGGTGATCCCTGTCAGTTGCGGCCAGATCGCTGACGCCGTGGGCGGTGAGCTCGCCGGGATCGACCCGGCGGCCGTCGTCACCGGCGCGGTGGCGAAGGACTCGCGCGAGGTGGTCGCCGGCGGGCTGTTCGTCGCGCTGCCCGGTGAACGCGTCGACGGGCACGACTACGTGCCGGCCGTCACCGAGGCCGGCGCGACCGTCTCGCTGACCACCCGGCCGGTCGACGGTTGCCCCTGCATCGTGGTCGCCGACACCCAGGTCGCGCTCGGCGAGCTGGCCCGGTACGTCGTGGCGCAGCTGCCCGAGCTGACCGTGATCGGCCTGACCGGCTCGCAGGGCAAGACCAGCACCAAGGACCTGATCGCCCAGCTGGTCGCGCCGTACGGTCCGACGGTGGCGCCGACCGGCTCGTTCAACAACGAGATCGGCCACCCGCTGACCGCGCTGCAGGCCGACCGCGACACCCGGTACCTGGTCGCCGAAATGGGCGCCCGGCACCTCGGCGACATCGCCTACCTGTGCCGGATCACGCCGCCGAAGGTCGGCCTGGTGCTGAACGTCGGCTACTCCCACATCGGCGAGTTCGGCAGCCGGGACGCGATCGCGCAGGCCAAGGGCGAGATGATCGCGAACGTCGCGCCCGGCGGTACGGCGGTGCTGAACGCCGACGACCCGCGGGTGGCCGCGATGGCGAGCCGCACCGAGCAGACGATCCGGACCTTCGGCGAGGCACCCGAGGCCGACGTCCGCGCCACCGACCTCGAGGTCGACGGCGAAGGCCGGCCGGGCTTCACCCTGCACGCGGACGGGCAGAGCTTCCCGGTCCAGCTGCAGCTGATCGGCGAGCACAACGTGTCCAACGCGCTGGCGGCGGCGACCGCCGCGCTGGCCGTCGGCCTGACGCCCGAGCAGGTCGCGGACGGGCTGAACGCGGCCGCCCGGGTCTCGCAGGCCCGGATGGAGGTCGTCGAGCGGCCCGACGGCGTGACCGTCATCAACGACGCCTACAACGCCAACCCCGACTCGGTCCGGGCCGCGCTGAAGGCGCTGGTCGCGATCGGCCGGGCCCGCGAGGCGCGGACCTGGGCGGTGCTCGGCGAGATGCTGGAGCTCGGCGACTCCTCGGCCACCGAGCACGACGCGGTCGGCCGGCTCGCGGTGCGGCTCGACGTGAACCGGCTGCTCGCGGTCGGCGAGGGAGCCAAGCCGATCCACCTGGGCGCGTCGCTGGAGGGGTCCTGGGGCAACGAGTCGGCGTACGTCGCGACGATCGCCGAGGCGCTGGAGCTGCTCCGCGGTGAACTGCGCAGCGGTGACGTCGTCCTGGTGAAGTCCTCCAAGGCGGCCAACCTGCGCAGCCTGGCCGACGCCCTGCTCGAGACCGCGCCGGCCGGCGAGGGAGCCGCTCAGTGATCTCGATCCTGTTCGCGGGCGCCGTCTCGATGGTGCTCACGCTGCTCGGTACCCGGCTGGCGATCTCCGTGCTGTCCAAGCGCGGCTACGGCCAGGAGATCCGCGACGACGGCCCGACCTCGCACCACACCAAGCGCGGTACGCCGACGATGGGCGGCACGGTCTTCATCACTGCGACGATCGTCGGCTACTTCGCCGCGAAGCTGATCACGATGGAGCCGCCGAGCGCCTCGGCGCTGCTGGTGCTGTTCCTGTTCGCCGGGATGGGCGCGGTCGGCTTCCTGGACGACTTCATCAAGATCTTCCGCCAGCGCAGCCTGGGGCTGCGCAGCAAGGCGAAGCTGGCCGGGCAGACGCTGGTCGCGGTGGCGTTCGCGATCCTGGCGCTGCAGTTCCCCGACGAGCGCGGCCAGAACCCGGCCTCGCCGTTCATCTCGTTCATCCGCGACATCAACTGGCTGCAGCTGGCGCCGGTGCTCGTGGTGATCTGGATCCTGCTGCTGATCGCCGGGATGTCGAACGGCGTGAACCTGGCCGACGGCCTGGACGGCCTGGCCACCGGCGCCTCGATGATGGTGTTCGGCGCCTACACGCTGATCTGCATCTGGCAGTCCAACCAGAGCTGCGCCACCTCGCCCGGGTCGAAGTGCTACGAGGTCCGCGACCCGCTCGACCTGGCCGTGGTCGCGGCGGCGCTGACCGGCGCCTTGTTCGGCTTCCTGTGGTGGAACGCGTCGCCGGCCAAGATCTTCATGGGTGACACCGGCTCGCTGTCGCTGGGTGGCGCGGTGGCCGGCTTCGCCGTGATGACCCGGACCGAGCTGCTGGTGCTGCTGCTCGGCGGCCTGTTCGTCATCATCACCGCCTCGGTGATCCTGCAGGTCGGCTGGTTCAAGATCACCAAGCGCACCGGCGGCGTGGGCAAACGCCTGTTCCGGATGGCGCCGCTGCAGCACCACTTCGAGATGCTCGGCTGGGAACAGGTCAACGTGGTGATCCGCTTCTGGATCATCTCCGGCCTGTGCGTCGCCACCGGCCTGGGTCTCTTCTACGCAGAGTGGGTCGCCGGATGAGTGTCACCACAAGGACCGACGACGGCTGGCAGACCACGCGGTTCGTCGTCCTCGGGTTCGGTACGGCGGGCTACGCGTGCGCCGACTCGTTGCTGCAGGCCGGCGCCGAGCACGTCGTCGTCCTGGACGACCGGGACACCGAGCAGCTGCGGGAGAAGGCGCAGATCCTCGGCACGCTCGGCGCGGAGATCCGGCTCGGCCCGGGCAGCACGGCCGAGCTGCCCGCGGGTGTCGAGGTCGTCGTCACCTCGCCGGGCATCCCGCCGCACGCGCCGCTGCTGGCCGCGGCGGCCGAGCGCGACGTTCCGGTCTGGAGCGAGATCGAGCTGGCCTGGCGGCTGCGCGACCCGGCGAACGCCGCGCCCTGGCTGTGCGTCACCGGGACCAACGGCAAGACCACCACGGTCCAGATGCTGACCGCGATGCTGACCGCGGCCGGCCACCGTGCCGTTGCCGCCGGCAACGTCGGGCTGCCGCTGCTGGAGGCGGTGATGGACCCCGAGCCGTACGACGTGATCGCGGTCGAGCTGTCCAGCTACCAGCTGCACTTCACCCACTCGATGTCCGCGCACTCCGCGGCCGTGCTCAACCTCGCGCCGGACCACGTCGACTGGCACGGTTCGCTGGAGGCCTACGCGGCCGACAAGGGCAGGATCTTCGAGAACTGCCAGGTCGCCTGCGTCTACAACGTCGCCGACGCGGCCACCGAGAAGCTGGTCGAGCAGGCCGACGTGGTCGAGGGCTGCCGGGCGATCGGCTTCACCCTCGGTACGCCGGGGCTGTCGATGCTCGGGCTGGTCGACGAGTACCTGGTGGACCGCGCGTTCGTCGAGCAGCGGGCCACCTCGGCGCTGGAGCTGGCCACCTTGGCCGACATCACCCCGCCGGCTCCGCACAACGTGGCGAACGCGCTCGCGGCGGCCGCGCTGGCCCGGGCGTTCGGCGTACCGGCGACGGCGGTCCGCGACGGGCTGCGCGGGTTCCGGCCGGACGCGCACCGGATCGCGCACGTCGCGGAGGTTGCCGCAGTCAACTACGTGGACGACTCCAAGGCGACCAACCCGCACGCCGCGCAGGCCTCGCTGCTGGCCTACGAGCACGTGGTCTGGATCGCCGGCGGGCAGGCCAAGGGCGCCACCTTCGACGAACTGGTGACCGCGGCCCGGTCGCGGCTGCGCGGCGTGGTGCTGCTCGGCCAGGACAAGGCCGTGATCGCGCAAGCACTTGCCCGACACGCGCCCGATGTCCCGGTGATCACTGTCGAGGCAACGGACACTGGAGCCATGGAGACCGTGGTGGGGGAGGCGGCGAAGCTTGCGCAGGTGGGGGACACCGTGCTGCTCGCGCCCGGCTGCGCTTCGTGGGACATGTTCGCCAACTACGGAGCCCGCGGAGACGCCTTCGCCGCAGCCGTCCGACGGCTTGGCGACCGCTGATCCGGAGGTGATCGGGTGACGTCGATCGTGGACCGGCCGGGCGAGAAGGCCGCGGAGAACAGCTGGCTGGTGTCGCTGCGCAACCTCCTGGACCGCCCGCTGACGTCGTACCACCTGGTGGTCGGCGCCACCGGGCTGCTGATGGTGCTCGGCTTGATGATGGTGCTGTCGGCCTCGAGCGTGCTGTCGTACAACACCACCAACAACCAGTTCACGATCTTCAACCGGCAGCTGATCTGGGTCGGCGTCGGCCTGCCGATGGCCTACGTCGCGTCCCGGATGACGCCGCGGCACTTCCGGATGCTGGCCTACCTCGCGCTGCTCGGCTCGACCTTCCTGCTGGTGCTCACCTACGTGCCCGGACTCGGCAAGACCGTGAACGGCAACACCAACTGGGTGTCGTTCGGCGGACCGCTGCAGATCCAGCCCAGCGAGTTCGCCAAACTGGCGCTCGTGATGTGGTGCGCCGACCTGTACGCGCGCAAGCAGAAGCTGCTCACCCAGTGGAAGCACCTGCTGATCCCGATGGTCCCGGTCTGCGGCCTGGTGATCGCGCTGATCGTCGGCCAGCGCGACCTGGGCACCTCCTTGGTCCTGATGGCGATCATGATCGGGATGATCTGGGTGGTCGGCGCGCCGACCCGGTTGTTCGTCACCGCGATCGTCGTGGTCGGCGCGATCGCCTCGTACTTCGTCGCCACCGAGCAGCACCGGATGGACCGGCTGACCAACTTCGTGAACCCGTTCGCCGACCCGAGCGGCGTCGGCTGGCAGGCGTACCACGCGCTGTACGCGCTGTCCACCGGCAGCTGGTGGGGCGTCGGCATCGGCTTCAGCCGGCAGAAGTGGGGCAACCTGCCCGAGGCGCACACCGACTTCATCTTCGCGGTGATCGGCGAGGAGCTCGGGCTGGTCGGGTCGCTCACCGTGCTCGGCCTGTTCCTCACCCTGGCCTACGCCGGCGTCCGGATCGCGACCCGCACCACCGAGCCGTTCATCCGCTACTGCGCCGCCGGGATCACGATCTGGATCATGGCCCAGACGCTGGTCAACCTGGGCGCCGTGATCGGGCTGCTGCCGATCGTGGGCATCCCGCTCCCGCTTTTGTCGTACGGTGGGTCCGCACTGCTGCCGACGCTGATCGCGGTCGGCATGCTGTTGTCCTTCGCGAAGGCCGAGCCCGGCGCGCAGGCCGCCCTGAAGGAGACCCGGCGGCCGTTGCTCCGGTGGATGTCGTCGTGGCGTACACCTGGCCCGAGCGGCCGTGAGAACACCGCGGGAGCGTTGAAAGCTGTGCCCAGCATCGTCCTGGCCGGCGGCGGTACCGCCGGCCACACCTCACCCCTGATCGCCACCGCCGACGCACTGCGCCGGATCGACCCGACGATCGAGATCGTCGCCCTCGGGACCGAGCGTGGCCTGGAGACCAAGGTGGTGCCCGAGGCCGGCTACCGGCTGGAGCTGATTCCGCCGGTGCCGCTGCCGCGCAAGCCGACGCCGGCGCTGTTCGCCGTACCGGGCAAGATGCTGTCCTCGGTGAGCGCGGCCCGCAAGGTGCTCGACGACGCCAAGGCCGACGTCCTGGTCGGCTTCGGCGGCTACGTCTCCACCCCCGCCTACGTCGCGGCCTGGCGGCGCAAGACGCCGATCGTCGTGCACGAGGGCAACGCGGTCCCGGGCATCGCGAACAAGTTCGCCGCCCGCTACTGCACCGACACCGTCATCACCTCGTTCCCGGGCACCGACCTGCCGCACGCCCAGTACGTCGGTCTGCCGATCCGCCGGGCCATCTCCACGATGGACCGGGCCACGCTGCGGGCCGAGGCCCGGCAGTTCTTCGGGCTCGACCCGGACGCCCCCACCCTCTTCGTCACCGGCGGTTCCCAGGGCGCACGCCAGCTGAACGAGGCGTTCGCGGGTGCGGCCGCCGACCTGCAGGCCGCCGGGATCCAGGTCCTGCACGCGATCGGCCCGAAGAACTCGCTCGAGGTCGAGCAGACCGGCCCGCTCCCGTACCGGGTGCTCTCGTACGTCGACCGGATGGACTACGCCTACGCCGCGGCCGACCTGGTGGTCTGCCGGTCCGGATCGAACACGGTCACCGAGGTGTCCGGCGTCGGTCTGCCGGCCATCTACGTGCCGCTGCCGCACGGTAACGGTGAGCAGCGGCTGAACGCCAAGCCCGTGGTCGACGTGGGCGGCGGACTGCTGGTCGACAACTCCGCGGTGACCCCGGACTGGGTCCGGGCGACCGTGCCGCAACTTCTGCACGACCGCGAGCGTCTGACCGCCATGTCCACCGCTGCCCAGGGCGTGATCCGGACCGACGCCGACGAGCGGTTGGCGCGGTTGATCCTCGATGTGGTGAGGTCTGCTTCGTGATCGTCACCGCTCCTGACACCCTGCTGCCCGCCGAGAAGCTGGGCCGCGTGCACTTCGTCGGCATCGGCGGCGCCGGCATGTCCGGCATCGCCCGGATCATGGCCTCCCGCGGCATCGAGGTCTCCGGCTCCGACGCCAAGGACGGCAAGGTGCTGGCCGCACTCCGGGCGCTCGGCGCCACCTGCTGGGTCGGCCACGCCGCCGAGCACGTCGCGAACGCCGACACCGTGGTGGTCTCCACCGCGATCCGGGAGACCAATCCCGAGGTGGTGGCCGCGCAGGCCGCCGGCATCCCGATCCTGCCGCGCGCCGCCGCGCTGGCCTCGGTGATGGCCGGCCGGCGCACGATCGCGGTGGCCGGCACGCACGGCAAGACCACCACCACGTCGATGCTGACCGTCGCGTTGCAGCACTGCGCCGCCGACCCGTCGTACGCGATCGGCGGCAACCTGAACGAGTCCGGCTCGAACGCGCACGACGGCACCGGCGACCTGTTCGTGGCCGAGGCCGACGAGTCCGACAAGTCGTTCCTCACCTACGGCCCCGAGGTGTCGATCGTCACCTCGGTGGAGCCCGACCACCTGGACAACTACGGCGACGAGGCCAGCTACACCAAGGCCTTCGAGGACTTCTGCGACCGGGTGCTGCCGGGCGGCTTCCTGGTGATCTGCGTCGACGACGCGGGCGCGCGCCGGCTGGCCGGGTTCGCCCGCGAGCGCGGGATCGACGTCCGCACGTACGGCGAGTCCGCGGACGCCGACCTGCGGGTCACCGAGATCACCGCGACCGGCGCCGTGCAGTCGTTCGTGCCGGTGTGGCGGGGCCGCAAGCTGCCGGTGGTGAACCTGCAGCAGGCCGGCAAGCACAACGCGCTGAACGCGTCGGCCGCGCTCGCCGTCGGACTCGGCCTGGGCTTCTCCGCGGCCGACCTGGCCGAGGGACTGGCGTCGTTCACCGGGACCGGCCGCCGGTTCGAGTTCAAGGGCCAGGAGGACGGCGTCCGGGTCTACGACTCCTACGCCCACCACCCGACCGAGCTGGCCGTGGACCTGACCGCGGCCCGGCAGGTGGCGGGGGAGGGGCGCGTGATCGCGTGCTTCCAGCCGCACCTGTTCAGCCGGACCAGGATCTTCGCGACCGAGTTCTCCGCAGCGCTCGCGCTGGCCGACGAGGTCGTGGTGATGGACGTGTTCGCGGCCCGTGAGGACCCCGAGCCGGGCGTCACCGGTGCGCTGATCGCCAACCACGTGCCGCTGAAGCCCGAGCAGGTGCGCTTCGAGCCGTCCTGGTCCGCGGTGCCCCGGGTGGTCGCCGACCTGGCGCTGCCCGGTGACCTGGTGGTCACCCTCGGCGCCGGCGACGTGACCCTGATCGGGCCCGAGGTGGTCGGGCTGCTGGCCGAGCGGGCGGCGCACAACGCCGCGCTGATCGAGTGAGCCTTTTGAATCGCTGTGGTGGACCGCATGAGCCCGAACGCTGACCTGGCCCGGGCCCAGCAGCGGTTCGCGCGCCGGCAGCGGCTGGTGCGCTGGAAGGGCTGGCTGCCGTGGGCGGCCGGCGGCGTACTGGTCCTTCTCGGCGCGATCACCGTCTGGCTGTTCTACTCCTCCTCCGCGCTGGCGGTCGAGGGCGTCCGGGTCACCGGGATCGAGACGGTGCCGGAGGCGACGGTGACCCAGGTCGCCGCGGCCCCGCTCGGGACACCGCTGGCCAAGGTCGACCTGCCCGCGATCGCGGAACGGGTGCGGACCATCCAGGCGGTCGCCGACGCGCAGGTCACCCGGGCCTGGCCGAACCACCTGGAGATCGTGGTGACCGAGCGGGTGCCGGTGGTCGTCGTCACCGACGGCAGCCGGTTCGAGCTGGTGGACGCCACCGGGGTGTCGTTCAAGACGGTGCCGACCCGGCCGGACAACCTGCCTGAGGCCCTGGTGGTCGGCAGCCGCCGCGACGTGACGATCCGTTCGGTGGTGACCGTCTCGGCCGCGCTGCCGGTCGCCCTGCGGTCCGAGGTACGGTCGATCTCGGCCGGGTCGCCGGACTCCATCACCCTCAACCTCGGGGATGGCGTGAAGGTGGTCTGGGGCGGTTCCGATGACAGCGCGCGCAAGGCCGAGGTACTCAGCGTGCTGATGCGGCGCCAGGCCAAGGTGTACGACGTGTCCGCGCCCGATCTCCCTGTCACCAAAGGGGAAAAGAGGTAACGCGTCACATCCGGGCGCCACATCGTGGCACGGCGGCGAGGCGCGTGGACATTGCCCGAACGCGTCCCGTAGCGTGCGACGCAATCTATAGTTGAGAGAACTCTAAGCATCCACTTGAGGTTCAGTCTTTTCGCTGGAACTTTCGCTGGAACACGGCCAACTGGTCACAACGGGACAGAACGAGGCGAGAGGCGCGGACGTGGCGGCACCGCAGAACTACCTGGCACTCATCAAGGTCGTCGGTATCGGCGGAGGCGGCGTGAACGCCGTCAACCGGATGATCGAGCACGGTCTGAAGGGCGTTGAGTTCATCGCCATCAACACCGACGCGCAGGCGCTGTTGATGAGCGACGCGGACGTCAAGCTCGACATCGGCCGCGAGGAGACCCGCGGACTCGGTGCCGGTGCGAACCCCGCCATCGGCCAGAAGGCCGCCGAGGACCACGCGGAGGAGATCGAGGAGGCGCTCAAGGGCGCCGACATGGTCTTCGTCACCGCGGGTGAGGGCGGCGGCACGGGCACCGGCGGCGCCCCGGTGGTGTCCCGGATCGCCCGCTCGCTCGGCGCGCTGACGATCGGTGTGGTGACCCGGCCGTTCTCCTTCGAGGGCAAGCGCCGCGCGACCCAGGCCGAGGACGGCATCGCGGCCCTGCGCGAAGAGGTCGACACCCTGATCGTCATCCCGAACGACCGGCTGCTGACGATCTCCGACCGGGCCGTGTCCGTGCTGGACGCGTTCAAGCAGGCCGACCAGGTGCTGCTGCAGGGTGTCTCCGGCATCACCGACCTGATCACCACCCCCGGCCTGATCAACGTGGACTTCGCCGACGTGAAGGCGGTGATGTCCAACGCCGGCTCGGCGCTGATGGGCATCGGCTCGTCCCGCGGCGAGGACCGCGCGGTCGCGGCGGCCGAGGCGGCCATCTCCTCGCCGTTGCTCGAGGCAAGCATCGAGGGCGCGCACGGTGTGCTGCTGTCGATCGCGGGCGGCTCGGACCTCGGCCTGTTCGAGATCAACGAGGCGGCCCAGCTGGTCTCGGAGTCGGCGCACACCGACGCGAACATCATCTTCGGCGCGGTGATCGACGACGCGCTCGGCGACGAGGTCCGGGTGACGGTGATCGCGGCCGGCTTCGACGGCGGCATGCCCAAGCGCCGCGAGCAGGCGATGAGCAGCGCCCGCCCGCAGAACCGGGCCGGCAGCGCCGAGGCTCCGCCGCAGCGCCAGGACCAGGGCGCCTTCTCGGCCCCGATGCACCAGACCGGCGGTACGCCGGGTGGCGCGGGCTCGCCGGGGCAGGCGGGTGGCGCGCCCGGTCAGACCGGTGGCGGTTACTCCACCGCACAGCCGGGCAACGGCGCGGGCAACCAGGCGAGTGGCGGATTCGGCGGTCAGCCGCAGAACGGTCAGGGCGCCACGTCGCCGCAGAGCGCTCCGCCGCAGGTGCCGGGCACCGTTCCGTTCAGCCCGGCCAACCCGCATCCCGGCGCCACCCAGTCCCAGCCGCAGCCGCCGGCCGGTGACGGCGGTGGCCAGGTGAGCCAGGCTCCGTTCGGCGCCCCGGTCAGCGACGATACCGTCCCGGTGCCGAACTCGACCGAGAGCCGTCCCGGCACGGGCACGACCCACTCGGCCCGGCCCCAGCCGGGCGAGCCGGTCCGCACCCCGCCGCCGGCCCAGCACAACCCGGCGCCGTACTCGACGCCGTCGGCGGCACCGGCCCAGCAGACGCCGCCGACCCGCCCGGCCCGGCCCAAGCCGGACCCCGAGGACGACCTCGACATCCCCGACTTCCTGAAGTGAGTCGCCGAAGCCCCGGCCGTCACGGCCGGGGCTTCGCCGGTTCTCCGGCCGTCACGTAATCTGCAGGCGTGTTCGGCTACGACGAGGTTCTCGGCAACGTCCGCTTCGCCTTCACCGATCGCTACGGAGGTGCCAGCCGACCGCCGTACGGCGAGCTGAACCTCGGCAGCGCCCAGGGCGAGGACGCGGCCGTGATCGCGGAGAACTTCCGCCGGGTCGCCGCGGCGTTCGACCTGCCCGTGGAGGCGGTGCTCCGGGTGAGCCAGGTGCACGGCCGTGACGTGCACGTCGTCGGACCGGACGACCCGCTGCCGCCGGAGCTCCAGCCGTCCGCCGACGCCCTCGTCACGACCCGGACGGACGTCGTGCTCGCCGTCCGCGCGGCCGACTGCCTTCCGGTGCTGCTCGCGGACCAGGACAACGGCGTCGTCGGCGCCGCCCACTCCGGACGTCCGGGCATGTACCTCGGCGTGGTGCCCGCCACGGTCGAAGCGATGCGCCGCCTGGGCGCCGAGCGGATCACCGCCGTGCTCGGCCCGTACGCGTGCGGCCGGTGCTACGAGGTGCCCGAGCAGATGCGCGCCGAGGTCGCCGCCCGCGTCCCGGCGTCGTACTCGGAGACCAGCTGGGGTACGCCGGCACTCGACGTCGCGGCCGGTGTCACCGCGCAGCTCGCCGAGTACGGCGTCGACGTGGTCGACGCGACCAGGTGCACGATCGAGTCCGAGGACTTGTACTCCTACCGGCGTGAGGGTCCGGTCAGCGGCCGGATGGCCGGACTGGTCAGGCTGACCGCATGAGCAGCGGGACCGACGGCCGGCAGGCGGAGCTGCGGGAGAACCTGCAGAAGGCGCGGGACCGGATCGGCGCGGCCTGCCGGGCGGCCGGAAGGGCCGAGGACTCCGTCACGCTGGTGGCGATCACCAAGACCTTCCCGATCGAGGACGTCCGCACGCTGGCCGCGCTCGGTGTCACCGACGTCGGCGAGAACCGCGAGCAGGAGCTCAAGGCGAAGGCTCCGGACACCTCGGACCTCACCTGGCACTTCGTCGGCCAGCTGCAGTCGAACAAGGCGCGCTCGGTCGTCAGGCTCGCGCAAGTGGTGCACTCGGTCGACCGGAAGTCGTTGGTCTCCGCGCTCTCCAAGGCCGCCGTGGCCGAGCAGAAGACGATGCGTTGCCTGCTGCAGGTGAGCCTCGCGGAGTACGGGTCCGCCGAGGCCGCGACCGGGACCAGCAGGGGAGGCGTAACTCCGGCCGACGTACCGGAACTGGCCGCCGCGGTCGCCGAGGCCGACGGCCTCGAGCTCGGCGGAGTGATGGCGGTGGCGCCGTTGGGAGCCGACCCTGATGAGGCGTTTGCCGCACTTCGTGCAGTATCCTCCCGATTACGCTCCGAGCATGCCGGTGCCGGCTGGATCTCCGCCGGGATGACCGGCGACCTGGACGCCGCGATCAGGCAGGGAGCGACACACGTTCGGCTCGGGCGCGCATTACTCGGAACGCGTCCCCCTCTGGGCTAGTGTCGACATCGAGCGGGTTTTGCGAGACCTGCTCACTTGTCGGCGAAGAACCGGACCGAGGGCTGGAGGGCCATGAGCGGCGCGTTGCGCAAGATGGGTGTGTACCTCGGCTTGGTCGAGGACGGCGAGCGGTACAACGCGCGCTACGACGACGAGTACGACGACTACGACGAGTACGAGGACGAAGGCGTCGACGGGGAGTCCCACGAGCCCGAGCCGGTCCCGGCCCGCGAGGCGCGCGACGGACGGGACGGCCGCGAAGGCCGCGACGTTCGCGACGACCGCGAGGACCTGGGCGGCACGGTCAGCAAGTTTCCAGATCGGCGTGGAGTCTCACCTTCCCCGGAGGTTACCGAGTTGGCCCGCATCACCACCGTGCACCCGCGCAGCTACAACGAGGCGCGGGTGATCGGTGAGCACTTCCGCGACGGCACGCCCGTCATCATGAACCTGACCGAGATGGACCACGCGGACGCCAAGCGGCTGGTGGACTTCGCGGCCGGGCTGATCTTCTGCTGCCGCGGCTCGATCGAGCGCATCACCACCAAGGTGTTCCTGGTCTGCCCGCCGAACGTGACGGTCGCCGCGGAGGAGAAGGAGAAGATCGCCGCGGACGGGTTCTACAACCAGAGCTGACCGCGTGACTTCCCCGGTCTTCTACACTCGTTCCTGACATGGTTGCTCTCGCGCTCGTCCTCAGTGTTCTCAGCTGGGTGCTGCTCGCCTTCTTCCTCATCCTGGTGGCGCGCTTCGTCCTCAGCCTGATCGTCATGTTCGCCCCGCAGTGGCACCCGAAGGGACCGTTGCTGCTGCTGTTCGAACTGGTCTACTCCGTCACCGATCCGTTCCTGCGGCCGTTGCGCCGCATCCTGCCCCCGATCGGGGCCGGCGGGATCCGGGTCGACCTGTCCATGCTGATGTTGTTCGTGCTCGTCTCGCTGGCGATGTCGATCAACTCGACGGCGCTGCGGTCGCTGTGACCGGGCCGGAACCCGTGCGCCAGGCCGGGAGTCGGAGCTTGAGCAGGCGGTGGGAGGGGTAGGACCAGACCCGAGCAGGGACCGTGGGGGGACGTTGTCGCCCGGCCCCGATTCCGCCAGAACACAACGAAGCGATAACGTGATCTACTGAGTCGCCGGGGTCTCGTGCCCCCAGACTCCGCCAAGACACAGACAAACGAGGTGAAAGATGCCGCTGACGCCGGATGACGTCCGCTCGAAGCAGTTCACGCCCGTCCGATTGCGGGAGGGTTACGACGTCACTGAGGTCGACTCCTTCCTCGACGAGGTGGAAGCCGAGCTCGAGCGACTCCTTGCGGAGAACGAGGAGCTGCGCGCGAAGCTGGCGGCGGCTCAGCGCGCTGGTGCGGGACAGGACCGGCCGGTCGACCAGACCGCCGCCCTCCCGCCCGTCGTGCAACAGCCCAAGCCCGCTCCCGTCGTGGTCGAGAAGCCCGAGGAGAAGCCGCCCGTCGTCGCTCCCGCTGTAGCGGCCGCGGGGGCTGCTGCGGCAGCAGGAACCGTCGGCGACGCCTCCAGCTCCGCGGTGCGGCTGCTGGAGATGGCCACCAAGCACTCCGACGACCTGGTCCAGGAGGCGAAGGACACCGCCGACAAGATCATCGGCGAGGCCCGCGCCAAGGCCGAGCGGCTGGAGAACGAGGCGCGTGGCAAGGCCGACCGGATGACCGGTGAGGCCCGGGCCCGCGCCGAGAAGCTCGACGGCGAGATCGCCGAGCGGCGCGCGCAGATGCTGGGCACCCTGGAGAAGCAGAAGGGCCAGCTCGAGCGCACCATCGACGACCTGCACGCCTACGAGCGCGAGTACCGCAGCCGGCTGAAGACGTACTTCACCGAGCAGCTGAAGGCACTCGGCAACGGCGACGACACCCTGAGCCCGCGCAACGGCTTCCGCCCGGAGGCCCGCGCCCAGGCTCACGGCCACGGCGTCTGATCTACCTCGGACTTGGAGGCGGTGCTTTCCGGCGGCACCGCCTCTTCGTCATGTCCGGGAACTTCTGACCGACCGTCCCCCTCGGGTGACGCACAGTCAGCAGCAGCGGTCCAGCACCGCCGCCGGTAGCGAACACAGCGGAGGCCCGGCCTGTCACAGGCCGGGCCTCGCTGCGTGCTCAGGGCTTACTGTCAGGCCTTCGTCAGCCAGTAGGTCAGGCCCAGTTCCTCGTCCGAACCGGTGGCCAGCCCTTCGGTCGCCTCCGGCGCCGACTGGACCAGCTCGGTCGCCAGCACCTCGCGGGCCACGTCCTCGGCGTGCTTGCCCAGGGCATCGGCCAGCTCGCCGTCGGCGGCGCCGAGCCAGACGCGGATCCGGTCGGAGACCTCCAGGCCGGCGTTCTTGCGCGCCTCCTGCAGCGTGCGGACGACCTCACGGGCCAGACCGGCCTGCTTCAGCTCCGGGGTGACCTCCAGGTCGAGCGCGACGGTCTCGCCCTGCTCGTTCACCACCGACCAGCCTTCCCGCGGCCGCTCCGAGATCAGCACCTCGGCGGCGCCGACCTCGATCGGCTCGCCGTCGACCAGCACGGTTGCCGTGCCGGTCGCCGTGAGCGCCGCGGCCAGCTCGCCCGCGTTCGCCGCGGCGATCGCCTTGGCGACCACCGGGGTCTGCTTGGCGAACCGCTTGCCGAGCTCGCGGAAGTTGCCCTTCGCCGAGTGCTCCACCAGGTCCGCGCCGGCCGACGACAGCGGCTCGACCGAGCCGACGTTCAGCTCGTCGGCGATCTCGCGCAGCAGCTCGTCGGACAGGTCCGCGATCGCCGCCGACCCGACCAGCGCCCGGCTGAGCGGCTGCCGGGTCCGGACCTTCGCCTCGGCCCGGGCCGAGCGGCCGAGCTCGACGACGCGCTTGGCCATCGACACGTGGGTGGCCAGGGTGTCGTCGATCAGCGCCGCGTCGTACTCCGGGAACGCGGCCAGGTGCACCGACTCGGGCAGGCCGGGGGTGACCGGGCGGAACACGTCCTGCCAGACCCGCTCGGTCAGGAACGGGGTCAGCGGCGCCATCAGCCGGGTCAGCACGTCGAGCGTCTCGTGCAGCGTCGCCAGCGCACCGGCGTCACCGGCCCAGAAGCGCCGCCGCGACCGCCGCACGTACCAGTTCGACAGCGTGTCGACGAACGAGCTGATCAGCACGCCCAGCTTCTGGGTGTCGTAGCCGGCGTAGGCCTCGTCGGCGTCCCGGACCAGCCGGTGTGTCTCGCTGACGAGCCACTGATCCAGCACGGACCGCTCGGCGACCGGCGGCACGTCGGCCGGGTCCCAGTCGGCCAGCCGCGCGTAGAGCGCGTGGAAGGCGACCGTGTTCCAGTACGTCAGCAGCACCTTGCGGACGATCTCGTTCAGCACGTTCGGGCCGATGCCGCGCGCCTTCCACGGCGAGCCCGAGCAGGCCATGAACCAGCGCACCGCGTCCGCGCTGTGGTCGTCCATCAGCGGGATCGGTTCCAGGATGTTGCCCAGGTGCTTGGACATCTTCCGGCCGTCCTCGGCCAGGATGTGCCCCAGGCACACCACGTTGCGGTACGACGACTCGTCGAACACCAGCGTGCCGATCGCCATCAGCGTGTAGAACCAGCCGCGGGTCTGGTCGATCGCCTCGGAGATGAAGTCGGCCGGGTAGGACTGCTCGAACTTCTCCTTCGACCCCTCGACCCACGGGTAGCCCCACTGCGCGAACGGCATCGAGCCGGAGTCGTACCAGGCGTCGATCACCTCGGCGACCCGGCGCGACTCGCCGCCGCAGGTCGGGCAGGCGAAGGTGATGTCGTCGACGTACGGCCGGTGCGGGTCGGTGCTGCTCAGGTCCCGGCCGGCCAGCTCGCCGAGCTCGGCCAGCGAGCCGACGCAGACCTGGTGGTCCTCGCCGCAGCGCCAGATCGGCAGCGGCGTACCCCAGTAGCGGGACCGGGACACCGCCCAGTCGATGTTGTTGCGCA
Organism: Kribbella flavida DSM 17836; assembly: GCF_000024345.1. Classification (NCBI taxonomy): domain Bacteria; kingdom Bacillati; phylum Actinomycetota; class Actinomycetes; order Propionibacteriales; family Kribbellaceae; genus Kribbella; species Kribbella flavida. The sequence goes on from NC_013729.1 coordinate 3,073,416, forward strand.
GCCAGTCGCCGTACCGGCCCCACTTGACCGAGTCGGGGAACCAGTTGGTCTTCTCGTTCTCCCGCAGCAGCGCGTCCTTCACCTGCGTGGTGCGGATGTACCAGGACGGCAGCGCGTAGTACATGACCGGCGTGTGGCAGCGCCAGCAGTGCGGGTAGGGGTGCTCGTACGGGACGTGCTTGAACAGCACGCCGCGCGCGGCCAGGTCGTTGACCAGGTCCTCGTCGGCCTTCTTGAAGAACTGGCCGCCGACCAGCGGCAGGTCCGCGTCGAAGCGGCCGTCCGGGCCGACCGGCTTGAGCACCGGCAGGTCGTACGCCCGGGCGACCTGGAGGTCGTCGGCGCCGAAGGCGGGGGACTGGTGCACCAGACCGGTGCCGTCCTCGGTGGTCACGTACTCGGCGAGCACGACGAAGTGCGCCGGCTCGTCGAAGCCGACCAGCTCGAACGGGCGCTGGTAGTTCCAGCGCTCGAGGTCACGGCCGGCGTACGTGGCGGTGACCGTCCAGCCCTCGCCCAGCGTGGCCAGCAGCGGCTCGGCGACGACCAGCGACTCCGTGCCGTCGGTGGCGACCACGTAGTCGACGTCAGGGTGCACGGCGACGGCCGTGTTGGACACCAGGGTCCACGGAGTCGTCGTCCAGACCAGCAGCGACGCCTGACCGGCCAGCGGGCCCGAGGTCAGCGGGAACCGGACGTACACCGACGGGTCGACGACGGTCTCGTAGCCCTGGGCCAGCTCGTGGTCCGACAGACCGGTACCGCAGCGCGGGCAGTACGGCGTGATCCGGTAGTCCTCGACCAGCAGGCCCTTGGCGTGGATCTGCTTGAGCGACCACCAGACCGACTCGACGTACTGCGCGTCCATCGTCCGGTACGGGTGGTCCATGTCGACCCAGTAGCCCATCCGGGTGGTCAGGTCGGCGAACGCGTCGACGTGCCGCAGCACCGATGCGCGGCACTTCGCGTTGAACTCGGCGATGCCGTACGCCTCGATGTCGTTCTTGCCGCTGAAGCCGAGCTCCTTCTCGACCGCCACCTCGACCGGCAGGCCGTGGCAGTCCCAGCCGGCCTTGCGCTCGACCGAGAAGCCCTTCATCGTCCGGTAGCGCGGGAAGACGTCCTTGAAGACGCGCGCCTCGATGTGGTGGGTGCCGGGCATGCCGTTGGCGGTCGGGGGACCCTCGAAGAAGGTCCAGGGCTCGCCGCCGGCCGTCTGCGCCAGGCTCTTGGCGAAGGTGTCCTGGTCCGCCCAGTGCGCGAGCACCTCGCGCTCGATCGCGGGCAGGTCGACCTGAGCCGGGACCTGCTGCCACGGGGTGCTGGGGTTGTCCGCCATTGTCCGTCCTTCGTCGCTGCTGCTCCAGCGAAGGGACGAAGGCACCGGCGACGTCGCCGGGCTCCGCGGTACCACCCTTCTTGATGACGTGACCGATGCGTCTCACCCCACCGCCCCGGTCAGGGGTCACCCTCTTCGTTGCGCTCCGCTGCCGGGTCTAATGGGTCTCCCGGGGGAGACTGTTCTTCCGGCGGCTCCGGGGTGATGGCCCCATCACTGCCTTGCGGTGGCGGGAAAAGTGTACGACTCCGTACCACCCGGCCACGAATCGTTAATCGGTGGCGGGCCGCGGCGGCGGCGGTGACAATGACGCTGCGGTCGGGCCGGGACTTCGGGCGGTGCTGCCGAGAACCGGCCGAGATGTGGATGTGACGCGCGGAACGTCGAGCGGCCTTGAAGAACCGACTACCGTATGTCCACGGTCGCGCGTCGGGCTGGCACGTGGCCGCAACGTGTCCTACTGTCTTGCGACCAGTCCGCTTCAGTCTCCGACGAAGGCAGGGGGTAGTCGACCAATGGCTACATCGGCAAAGAAGTCCGCCCCCGGTAAACGCACCACCGCGGCCGAGAAGAGTGCCGCGACATCCACCGAGCCGGCCGGCACGGCCGACTCCACGACCCCTGCCAAGAAGACTCCGACGAAGAGGGTGGCCATGAAGACCAATGAGAACAGGACCCCGGCAACGGCGCCGGCCAAGTCGCCCAAGAAGGCCGAGAACCTGACCGTGCGCGACGGCGAGACGCCGTGGACCCCGGCCGAGCTGACGGAGCTGCGGACCGAGCTGGAAGCCGACGTGGTGCACCTCAAGGAGGAGATCCGCGACGCCGAGAAGGAGATCGTCGGGCTGCTGCGCGACGGCGGCGACGGGGCCGGCAACGACCAGGCCGACGTCGGCTCCACCACGCTCGAGCGTGACCACGAGATGTCGCTGGCCAACAACGCCCGGGACATGCTGGACCAGATCGAGCGGGCGCTGGCCCGGATCGACGACGGCACCTACGGCGTCTGCGAGAGCTGCGGCAAGGCGATCGGCAAGGGGCGGCTGCAGGCGTTCCCGCGTGCGACACTGTGCGTGTCATGCAAAGAACGCGAAGAACGCCGCTGAGCGACTCCCAGTCGTCCCGCCCGCCCGGGGACGCCGAAGACCTGACGGAACCGGCCGACTCCTCGTCGGCCGGTTCTCCGTCGTCTCCGGCTCCCGCCGGTGACCGCTCGTCCGAGCGCGGCGACGGCAGCCTGGACGAGCGGACTCCCGAAGGAGCCGAGCTGGCGGACGTGGTGGCTGCCGACGCGGCACCGCCCCGGCACCCACGGCCGCGGCTGATCGCGCTGTTCGCGATCGTCGGGCTGCTGGTGCTCGGGCTGGACCAGCTCACCAAGGTGCTCGCTCTGCAGCACCTGACGCCGGGGGAGCCGGTGAACGTGATCGGCTCGCTGCTCAGGTTCAACCTGATCCGCAACCCCGGCGCCGCGTTCAGTCTCGGCTCCGACTTCACCCCGGTGATCAGCGCGATCCAGATCACCGTCGCGCTCGGCGTGATCTGGCTGTCGCGGCGGGTCGGCTCGGCCGGCTGGGCGGTCGCCTTCGGGCTGCTGTTCGGTGGCGCGGTCGGCAACATCACCGACCGGATCTTCCGCGAGCCGTCGCCGTTCCACGGCCACGTGGTCGACTTCCTGCAGACCCCGAACTGGGCCATCTTCAACGTCGCCGACATGGCGGTCACCTCGGCGGCCGCGCTGCTGGTGATCCAGACCCTGCGCGGGATCCGCCTCGACGGCACCAAGGACGTGGGCAGCAAACCGATGGACACCGACACCAGCACCACCGCCGAGCCGAAGCCGGGCGCCGAGTGAGCGACTCCAGGACCCTGATGGTGCCCGACGGCCTGGCCGGCGAGCGGCTGGACGCGGCGCTGTCCCGGCTGTTCGGTGTCTCCCGGACGAAGGCCGCCGAACTGATCGAGGCCGGCCTGGTCCAGGTCGACGGAGCCCCTGCGGCCAAGTCCGCCCGGGTCTCGGCCGGTGTGCTGCTCGACGTCGAGCTGCCGGCGCCGCCCGGTGAGGTGACCGTCGTGCCGGAGACCGTGGAGAACCTGCGGATCGTGCACGACGACGACGAGATCGTGGTCGTCGACAAGCCCGTCGGCGTCGCCGCGCACCCGTCCCCGGGCTGGACCGGCCCGACCGTGATCGGTCACCTGGCCGGTGCCGGCTTCAGCATCTCCACCAGTGGGGCGGCCGAGCGCAAGGGCATCGTGCACCGCCTCGACGTCGGCACGTCCGGGCTGATGGTGGTCGCCAAGACGGAGTACAGCTACACCGTGCTGAAGCGCGCCTTCAAGGAGCGCACGGTGAAAAAGATCTACCACGCGCTGGTGCAGGGCCATCCGGACCCGTTCACCGGGACCGTGGACGCGCCGATCGACCGGCACCCGAACCACGACTACAAGTTCGGCGTGGTGGCCGGCGGCAAGCCGAGCATCACGCACTACGAGACGCTCGAGGCGTTCCGGTACGCGACGCTGCTGGAGATCACCCTGGAGACCGGCCGGACGCACCAGATCCGCGTGCACATGTCCGCGATCGGCCACCCCTGCTGCGGCGACCTCACCTACGGCGCCGACCCGGTGCTCGCCGAGCGGCTGGAGCTGTCCCGCCAGTGGCTGCACGCCATGCGCCTCGGCTTCACCCACCCCGGCTCCGGCGAGTACACCGAGTTCACCTCGCAGTACCCCGACGACCTCGACCAGGCCTTGGACCGCCTCGCCGACGCCCAGTGAAGCTCGACCGGCGTACCGCACCTGGCCGTGCGGGGCGGCCAGGTGCTGGTGGTCTACGGGGCGCGGCGGGAGCTGGTTCGGTCGAGTGCGTCCAACGCCTTGGAGAGGGTGGTCAGGGCGTCGACGGCTCGCGCCAACTGCTCCTGGCCGAGCAGATCGCTCAGGCGTTGGGCTGCTTCGGCGTGCTCGGGGTTGATCGCGCGCACGGCAGCGAGGCCCTCGTCGGTGACGGCGACCAGCTTGGCGCGGCGGTGCGCGGGATTGTCGCGGTACTCCGCCAGGCCCCGCTCGACCAGTACGTCGGCGGTGCGCTGCACGGCCTGCCGGGTGATGCCCATCTCCCGCGCGATGCCCGCAACCGGCAACGGCGCCTGCAGGACGGCGCCGAGAACCTGCCACCAGGCCGCAGTCAGACCGACCGGCTTCGCCAGCCCTTCGGCCAGCTCGAGGAACTGGCCGTTGAGCTTGAAGGCGGTCAGCGCTGCCGCGCTCAGCAGCTCCTGGTCACGGTTCATCGATCAGGCGCTCATCAGCTCGTAGAAGCCGGCCGGGTCCTGCCGGCCGTACAACTTGTACCAGGAATCGAGCACCGCCGGCTCGTAGATGCCGAGCTCGGCGAAGATCGCCCGAGCGAACTCGACCGGCGCCTGCGCCCCGCCGGTGATCAGGCCGCGGTCGTTCACCGCCGGCTCGTCGCGGTACAGCTCGGCCCCGCCGTACCCGAGCCCGACCAGGAACTCCTTCGCGTTGCTGGTGTGCGCATGGTCGTCCAGCAGGCCGGCCAGCGCCAGGCCGCCGGTGGCGCCGCAGATCGCCGCGACCGGTACGCCGGCCGCCCGGAACTCCCGCGCCTTGGCTACGTACGGCTGGTACGCCTCGGTCGGCCACAGGTCGTTGCCCGGCAGCACGAGCATCGCGCTCTCGTCGGCGCTCAGCTCGTCGAGCGTCAGGTCGGGCAGCACTCGCAATCCACCCATCGTGGTGACCGGATCGGGACTCGCACTGACCGTGCGGATCTGGAACCGGCCGGGCGTCCGGTGCCAGGCCGGGCTGTTGACGTGGGCGGTGACGAATCCGATCTCCCAGTCGGCCAGCGTGTCGTGAACGGCGACGTGAACGGTGCGCATGCTCTTCTCGGTCATGACAAGATGCTGTCATGATGACAACTTGTTGTCAATAGATCGAGCTCACGACGTCCTGACACCTGAGGTCAGCTGCCCGCGGCGACCGTGTCGGCGAGGGTGGCGACGGCTGCTGCCAGCTGTTTGCCGTGCACGAGATCAGGGTCGTTGTGGTCCGCGCCGGTGACCTCGACCAAGCTCTTCAGGTCCGGCGCGGCGGCTGCCACGGCTCGGCTCTGGTCCGGCGGAACGATGGAGTCCTCGCTTCCGAGTACCACTGTGACCGGCACCTTCACCGTGGCGAGCTGCTCGGCGAGTGGGAACTTGTCGCGGAGCAGCAGCCGCATCGGGAGGAAGGGGTAGTGGACCTTTCCGACCGAGGCGAGATCGACGAACGGCGATCGCAGGACCAGTCCGCCCGGCGCGATCTCGGTGGCCAGCTCGGTGACGACCGCCGCGCCGAGGCTCTCGCCGTAGTACAGGGTGCGGCTGGGCGGGAAGCCTGCCTGCTCGGCGAGGTAGCGCTGGGCGGCCCGGACGTCCTGGGCCAGGCCGCGCTCGCTGGGACGCCCGTCGCTGCCGCCGTAGCCGCGGTAGTCGAAGAGGAGAACGGTCAGCCCCTCGGCCGCGAGCGCCCGCGCCAACGGTGCTCGCGAGGCCCGGTTGCCGGCATTGCCCGCCGCGACCAGTACTGCGACGCTCCGGTCCGGGCCGCCGGCCGGGACGAGCCAGGCGCCGAGACGTACGCCGTCACCGGCATCGAGTACGACGTCCCGGGCACCGGGCAGGGCCGTCGCCGCCGATCCGGGCTCGGCCGAGTCGGGCAGGTAGATGAGGCGCCGCTGGAATCCCCAGATCGCGGCGAGCACCAGCGCCAGCACCACTGCCACGACGACCGCGAAGCGCACCACGTTCCCAGTGTGCGCGGTGGGCCGGCCGACCGCATAGCGGGCGCCCGGGGGAGCCATCGGAGCGCCGGTTCGAGGACTGTCGGAGGGCCGACATAAGGTGGGCTGGTCCCGCTCACTCACGCCCTGGGAGGTCTGCGCAGACATGGCGTCCAGCGACAGTTTCGTGCATCTACACGTGCACACCGAGTACTCCATGCTGGACGGCGCCGCGCGGATCGACGAGTTGTTCAAAACCGCCCAGGAGATGGGCATGCCGGCGATCGCGACCACCGACCACGGCTACGTGTTCGGGGCGTACGAGTTCTGGAAGACCGCGAAGAAGTACGACGTCAAGCCGATCATCGGCGTCGAGGCCTACCTGACCCCGCACACGCACCGCAGCGAGCGCAAGCGGGTCAAGTGGGGCGACGCGAACTCGGGCCGCGACGACGTCTCCGGCTCCGGTGCGTACACGCACATGACGCTGCTGGCGAAGAACACCTCCGGCATGCACAACCTGTTCAAGATGAGCTCGCTGGCCAGCCTGGAGGGCTACTACTTCAAGCCCCGGATGGACCGCGAGCTGCTGCAGACCTACGGCCAGGGCCTGATCGCGACGACCGGCTGCCCGTCCGGCGAGGTGCAGACCCGGCTGCGGCTCGGGCAGTACAAGGAGGCGGTCGAGGCCGCCGCGGAGTTCCGCGACATCTTCGGTGCGGAGAACTACTACTGCGAACTGATGGACCACGGTCTCGGCATCGAGCGCAACGTCCAGCAGGACCTGCTCAAGCTGGCCCGGGAGCTGGGCCTGCCGCTGGTCGCCACCAACGACCTGCACTACACCAAGCCCGAGGACGCGACCGCGCACGCCGCGCTGCTGTGCGTGCAGTCCGGCTCCACGCTGTCCGACCCGAACCGGTTCAAGTTCGACGCGAACGAGTTCTACGTGAAGACCGCGGCCGAGATGCGCGAGGTCTGGAAGGACCTGCCCGAGGCCTGCGACAACACGCTGCTGATCGCGGAGCAGTGCGACGTCAGCTTCACCGAGGGCGAGGGCCGGTTCATGCCGCGCTTCCCCTGCCCCGAGGGCCACAACGAGGAGTCGTGGTTCGTCGCCGAGGTGGAGACCGGCCTGCACCGGCGCTACCCCGACGGCGTCCCGGACCACGTCCGCAAGCAGGCGGAGTACGAGATCGAGGTGATCACCTCGAAGGGCTACGCCGGCTACTTCCTGGTCGTCGCCGACTTCATCAACTGGGCCAAGGAGCACGGCATCCGGGTCGGTCCGGGCCGTGGGTCCGGCGCCGGCTCGATGTGCGCGTACGCGATGCGGATCACCGACCTGGACCCGCTGCAGCACGGCCTGATCTTCGAGCGCTTCCTCAACCCCGAGCGAATGTCGATGCCCGACTTCGACATCGACTTCGACGACCGCCGCCGCCCCGAGGTGATCCGCTACGTCACCGAGAAGTACGGCGACGACCGGGTCGCGATGATCGTCACCTACGGCACGATCAAGGCCAAGCAGGCGATCAAGGACGCCGGCCGGGTGCTGGACTACCCGTTCGCGATGGGCGACCGGATCACCAAGGCGATGCCACCGGCGGTGATGGGCAAGGACGTGCCGCTGTCCGGCATCTTCGACCCCCAGCACAAGCGGTACTCCGAGGCCGGCGAGTTCCGCCAGCTGTACGAGTCCGACGCCGACGTGCGCAAGATCGTCGACACCGCCCGCGGCCTGGAGAACCTGAAGCGCCAGTGGGGTGTGCACGCGGCCGGCGTGATCATGTCCAGCGAGCCGCTGATCGAGCTGATCCCGATCATGCGCCGCGAGCAGGACGGCCAGGTGATCACCCAGTTCGACTACCCGAGCTGCGAGACGCTGGGTCTGGTCAAGATGGACTTCCTCGGCCTGCGCAACCTGACGATCATGGACGACGCGGTCAAGAACGTCGAGGCCAGCCGCGGCATCACGCTGGACCTGGACGAGCTGGCCAAGACGCTCGACGACAAGGCCACCTTCGAGCTGCTCGGCCGTGGTGACACGCTCGGCGTGTTCCAGTTCGACGGCGGCCCGATGCGGGCCCTGCTGCGGCTGATGAAGCCGGACAACTTCGAGGACATCTCCGCGGTCGGCGCGCTCTACCGGCCCGGCCCGATGGGTGCGAACAGCCACACCAACTACGCCCTGCGCAAGAACAAGCAGCAGGAGATCAGCTACCCGCACGACGAGCTCGCGGTCGCGCTCGAGCCGATCCTGGGCACGACGTACGGCCTGATCGTGTACCAGGAGCAGGTGATGGCGATCGCGCAGCAGCTGGCGGGCTACACGCTCGGCAAGGCGGACCTGCTGCGCCGCGCGATGGGCAAGAAGAAACGCGAGGTGCTGGACGCGGAGTACGTCGGCTTCTCGGAGGGCATGAAGGCAGGAGGCTTCTCCGACGCCTCGATCAAGGCGCTGTGGGACGTGCTGGTCCCGTTCTCCGACTACGCGTTCAACAAGGCGCACTCGGCGGCGTACGGGCTGGTCTCGTACTGGACCGCCTACCTGAAGGCGAACTACCCCGCGGAGTACATGGCCGCTGTCCTGACGTCGGTGAAGGACGACAAGGACAAGATGGCCATCTACCTGAACGAGTGCCGCCGGATGGGCATCAAGGTGCTGCCGCCGGACGTGAACGAGTCCGACTCGAACTTCACCCCGGTCGGCACCGACATCCGCTTCGGCCTGTCCGCGATCCGCAACGTCGGCGTCAACGTGGTCGCCGAGATCGTCGCGGCCCGCGAGGAGAAGGGCCGGTTCACCGACTTCGTCGACTTCATCGACAAGGTGCCGCTGCCGGTCTGCAACAAGCGGGTGATCGAGTCGCTGGCCAAGGCCGGCTCGTTCGACTCGATGAACCACGCCCGGCGCGCGGTGGTCGCGGTGCACGAGCAGGCGGTGGACGAGGCGATCGATCTCAAGCGCAACGAGGCGCACGGCCAGTTCGACCTGTTCAGCATGGGCGACGACGACGCCGAGGACGGCGAGGGCAACCGCCGGCTGACTGTGACGGTGCCGGAGATCGAGGAGTGGGACAAGGCGACCAAGCTGGCCCACGAGCGCGACATGCTCGGCCTGTACGTGTCCGACCACCCGCTGTTCGGCGTCGAGCACGTGCTCACCAACGGTACCGACTGCACGATCGGTCAGCTGCTCGCCGACGAGGACCGGCCGGACGGCAGCCAGGTCACCATCGGTGGTCTGGTCACCGCGGTGCAGCGCAAGGTGAACAAGCGCGGCGACATCTACGCGATCGTCACCATCGAGGACCTGGAAGGTTCGATCGAGGTGATGATGTTCTCCTCGGCGTACCAGCTGCACGCACACCTGCTGACCAACGACGCGATCATCTTGATGAAGGGCCGGGTCCGGCGCCGCGAGGACCGGCTGGAGCTGAGCGGGTCCGAGGTGACCGTGCCGGACCTGACCGAGGGGCTGAGCGGGCCGGTGGTGATCACGATGCCGGTGAACCGCTGCACCCCGCCGGTGGTCGAGCAGCTGCGCGACGTGCTGCAGTCCCACCCGGGCATGACCGAGGTGCAGCTGCGGCTGCAGGCCAGCCGGAAGACGACGGTGATGCGGATCGGTGACCGGTTCCGGGTCACGCCGACGTCGTCGCTGATGGCGGACCTGAAGGCGTTGCTCGGCCCCTCGTGCCTGGCCGGCTGAGGCACCGGTGGACGAGCGCGTTGCCCCGGTACGTCACACTGGCCCGGTGAGTCAGTCACCTCAGCCAGGTCAGGGTCACTACGGGCCGGGGCAGTCCAGCCCGTACGCGCCGCAGCCGTTCGGGGCGTCGTACGGCGCGCCGCCGGTGCCGGCGCCGAAGCTGCCGTGGAGCCGCGCGATCGCGGTGACGGTGGCGGTGTTCCTGGTCGCCGGGGCGATCGCCGGCTGGGCGTGGCAGCAGTTCGCGCCGCTCGCGCAGTACACCGTCGACGAGAACGGCGGCGCCCTGGGCGAGCAGCAGATGACGCGGGTGTTCGGGCCGGACGGCATGTACGTGTCGATCGGGTTCCTGACCGCGCTGGTGCTCGGCGGCGCGCTGTTCTGGTGGCTGCGTGACTACGGGCCGTGGGCGGTCGGGGTCGTCTCGGTGGGCGCGCTGATCGGAGCGGCCGTGGCCTGGGGCGTCGGCATGCTGCTCGGGCACGACCCGTTGCAGCCGCGGCTCGAGGCGGCCAAACCCGGCGACCTGCTGGACGCGCCGCTCGAGCTGCACACCTGGACCCCGTTGGCGGCCTGGCTGGTCGGCGCGGCGCTGGCCGCAGCGATCATCTCCGCGCTCACCTGGCGCGCGGAACCAGTTGCAACCACATCGGTACCTGCGACGTCAGAATCCTCGGCGCAGGTGAAATAGCCTGTTCCGGCCCGGTGGCTTCCCACCGGTGACGCGAGGGGGCTAGATGTCCGACCAGACGAACCCGCCGGTTCACCCGCACCATCCTGGTGCCGCCGGCGGTCCGCAGGGCCCGAACGGGCCGTACTCCGCTCCGCAGGACCCGCGGTTCGGTCCGCAGCAGCCGGGGACCGGTGCGCAAAGCAACCAGTTCGGTGCTCAGGGCAACCAGGGACCGTGGCAGCAGCCGGCCGGGCAGCCGCCGTACCAGGGTGGCGGCCAGTACCAGGGCCGGCCGCCGTACCAGGGTGGACCGGCGCAGCAGCCGTACCCGGGGCAGCCGCCGTACCAGAGCCAGACCGGGTACCAGGGCCAGCACCAGGGGCAGGCGCAGTACGGCGGTCCGCAGGCCGGCGGCGGTCAGCCGCCGTACGGGCCGGGTTTTCCGGCCGCCCAGCAGTGGCAGCCGGAGCCGCGCAAGAAGCGCGGCAAGCTGATCCCGCTGGTCGCGGTGCTGGCTGTGCTCGCCGTCATCGGCGGCGGTGGCCTGTTCGCGTACGCGCGGCTCAACGGTGGCGGTGGCCAGCCTGCCGAGGTCCTGCCCGGCACGGCGGTCGCCTACGCCCGAGTCGACCTGAACCCGTCGGCCGGCCAGCGGGTCGCCGCGCTGCGGTACCTGATGAAGTTCCCGTCGGCCAAGGAGCGGATCGGGCTGACCGGCGAGAACGACGACCTGCGGCAGAAGCTGTTCGAGCTGATCAAGACCGAAGCCGGCGACGACCTGGCCGACGTCGACTTCGACAAGGACGTCAAGCCGTGGCTCGGCGACCGGGCCGGACTGGCCGCGCTGCCGCCGTCCGGTGACCGCGAGAAGCCCGACGTCGTGGTCGCGGTCCAGGTGAAGGACGAGGACAAGGCCACGAAGGGCCTGGACAAGCTGTTCGCCAAGGAGACCGACAAGCCGGGGCGGGTCTTCACCGACGGCTACGTGCTGCTGGGGGACAACCAGGCGATCGTCGACGCGGCGGCCTCCACGGCCAAGGACAGCCCGTTGAGCGAGAACGCGAAGTTCGACGGCGACATGTCGGCGCTCGGGGAGCAGGGCTTCGCGTCGTTCTGGGCCGACACCGCCGGACTGAGCTTGCTTGCCCAGGACGACCTCACCGAGCAGCAGCGCAAGGCGATGCCGGCCGGTTCGATGGCGGCGGCGGTCCGGTTCGACGCGCAGTACGTCGAGCTGAAGGGGGTCGTGCGCAGCGACGAGAAGGTCAAGACCGGGTCGACGGATGCCGGCGAGCTGGTGTCGCAGCTGCCGGACACCACCGCCGGGGCGTTCGCGCTGTCGGGTGGCGCCGAAATGGTCGACACGATGTGGGCCCAGCTGCAGAAGTCGTCGAGCGAGCTGAACCTCGACGAGCTGACGAAGAACTTCACCGCCGAGTACGGGCTGAAGCTGCCGGACGACCTGAAGCCGCTGCTGGGCCGTAACCTGGCCGTCGCGATGGACAAGGACGACGAGAGCGGCCCGAAGATCGCGGCCCGGATGGAGTCCGACCCGGCCAAGGCCGAGCAGGTCGTGGACAAGCTGATGAACCTGGTCCGGACCCGGTCCGCGGTGCGGGTCCCGGTCGAGAAGGCCAAGGACGAGGACACCCTGGTGATCGCGACCGACCAGGCCTACGCCGACCAGGTGCTCAAGGGCGGCAACCTCGGCCAGTCCGAGAACTTCAAGCAGGCCGTGCCGGACAGCAAGGGCGCGGTGATGGTCGGCTTCGTCGACTTCGAGGCGGCCGCGTCGCTGAGCGACGAGATCAGCTCGAACAAGGACGCCTCGGCGCTGCGGTCGGCCGGTGTGACGGCTCGCCAGACCGGTGAGGGCCAGGCCGAGTTCACTCTGCGGGTGGTTGCGAAGTAAGCACCCGGTCGAAGAAGACCCGGACCGCCGCTGCCAGGCTGTTCGGGTCTTTTCGATGGATCCAGTGCCCGGTCGGGCCGACCGTGACCAGCTGGGTCGCCGGCCGCCGGCGGACCATCTCGGCCGCCAGCGGCTCGCTCAGCAGAAAGCTGTTCGCTGCGCGAAGCAACAGAATTGGCTGTGCGGCGGCCAGCCAGTCGTGCCACCAGTCACCGGCGTTGCCGTGCTGCACCGCCATCATGACGTCCGGGTCGAAGAGCAGCTGCCACCGGCCGGTCCGCTCGACCACGCTCTCGAGGAAGTAGTCCGGGGCAGGGGTGGCCGCGAAGAAGTCGACCGCGTCGGCCCGGGTCGCGAAGTGCCGCGGCCAGCTGGTCACGTCGAGCACCGGCCGGTCCAGCGCCGACTCGTCGGTGACCGCGCCGACGTCCTCGACGACCACCGCGCGAACGAGCTCGGGGCGCCGCGCCGCCAGCTGGTACGCCGTGACGCCGCCGAGCGAGTGCCCCATCACCAGAGCCGGCGCCGGTAACAGCCGCTCGACGAACGCCGCCGCGTCGGCGACGAAGGCGTCCCGGCCGAAGTCGTCGGCAGGACCGGTCGTCAGCCCGTGACCGCGCAGGTCCGGAGCGATCACCCGGTACGCCGGGGCCAGCCGACGCGCCACCTGGGCGAACGTGCGACCGCGGCCGAACACGCCGTGCAGCGCGAGAACCGGCGTACCGTCGCCGCCGGCGTCCTCGTAGTGGACCTGTCTGTTGTCGATGGCAATCATTGGCACGGCTTCAGCTTTCCCGATCCGGGGACCGGGTGGGTACACCCGTCAGGTGCACCTTGCGGCGACCCACGGCGGTGAGTGTGCTGACGGCGACGACGGCGGCGGCCAGCACCAGGCTGGTCCGCAGCCCGGTCAGAAACTGGCTCCCACCGAGCAGCAGGCCGAAAAGTGCAGCCGCAGCTCCGCTTCCGGTCTGCCGGCTGGCGTTGAGCAAGCCGGCGCCGAAGCCGGCCCGGCTGCTCGGTACGCCGTCCAGCATCATCGCCGTCATCGCCGGAGCGACCAGACCCGCGCCGGCGCCGATCGGCAGCAGCCAGCCGATCACGACCCAGAGCGCGATCCGGTCGTCGACCGAGCACAGCCCGAGCAGACCGACCAGCATCAAGGTCTGACCAAGGACCAGGACCCGGGTGGCGCCGTGGCGGGTGGTCAGCCGGGCGGCCAGCAGGTTCGCCGGGATGATCAGCAGGGTCATCGGGACGAACACGAGCCCGCTGGTCCACGCGGACCGGTCGAGCAGTTGCTGCACGAACAACGTGACGACGAAGATCGCGCCGTACGAGGCGAAGTTGACCGTGAACCCGGTGACGGCGCTGACCACCACCGCACGGGACCGGAGCTTCGTGCCGGCGCCGGCCGGCCGGCGTACCGGGTGGTCGGCGGGGCGGAGAGCGAGCGCGGTCACCAGAACGGCGATGCCGAGGACGACGTTGAGCCAAAAGGTGGCCGGCCAGCCGAACGCCGTGGTGATCGCGCCGCCGACGGGAGAGCCGACGACCAGGGCGACGGCACCTGCGGCCGTCCAGTGCGCGATCGCCCGGGTACGGCGTACCTGGTCCGGGGCGGCGGCGGTCAGCATGGCCAGGCCGGACGGGAGGATCGCCGCCGCGGCCGCGCCCTGGACAGCGCGCGCTGCGAGGAGGAGGGCGAGGGTGTCGGCGAGGGCGCAGACGGCCGAGGTGATCACGAACGCGACCATGCCGAGCCCGAAGGTGCGGCGGGCGCCGATCCGGTCCGACCAGGCGCCGGCCGGAAGCAGGCACACCGCGAACACGAGGGAGTAGCCGGTCAGTACCCAGGCGAGGGCCGGACCGGTGCCGAGCTCGCGGCCGACGGAGGGCAGCGCCGTGGTCACCAGCGAGGAGTTGAGGGTGATCAGGAAGAACGAGGAGGCGGCCGCGCTCAGGGCGAGGACCGGCTGGGTGGATACGCGCACACCTACTACCGTGGGATGCTGCCGGCCGCCGGAAAAGGTTGCCGGGTGCACCTGTCAGGGACAGTCAGGAGGTCGCCGATGTCGCGGTACGCCGACCGGGCCCGCGAGCTCGGCGCGTTCCTGCGCGAGCGTCGCAACCGGCTCACGCCCACTCAGGCCGGGCTCCCGGACGTCCCACGCCGTACGCCGGGGCTGCGCCGCGAGGAGGTCGCGGAGCTGGCCGGGCTCAGCGTCGGCTACTACACCCGGCTGGAACAAGGTCACGCCCACCACCCCTCGGCCAGCGTGCTCGACGCGCTGGCTCGGACGTTGCGGCTGACCGAGGACGAGTCCCGCCACCTGAACGCGCTGACAGATCCGACGGTCACCAGCGCCGCCGCCGAGCAGCGCATCTCCCGGTCCGCGTCGCGCTTGCTGGACCTCTTCGCACCGCCCACCGCCGTTGTCGTTCTCGGCCGGACCGGCGACGTGCTCGGGTGGAACCGCTCGGCGACGCTGCTCTTCCCGGGCCGGCTGCCGCCGCCGGGGGAGCGGCCGGGCCCCAGCGCCAACAACGCCCGCTACATCTTCACCGACCCGTCCGCTCGGGACCTGTTCGCCGACTGGCCGGAGGTCGCCGACGACGCCGTCGCCCACCTCCGCTCCGCCGCCGGCCACCTCGTCGACGATCCCACCGTCCGCACCCTCGTCGAGGAACTCACCGCCGCCAGCCCCGACTTCGCCGCCCGCTGGTCCCGCCGCGACGTGCGCGAACGCGTCACCGGCGACAAGAACCTGAACCACCCCACCCTCGGCCCGCTCACCATCGGCTACGACGTCACCGCACTGCTCGACGCACCCAACCAGTGGCTGATCGTCTACTCCTTCCCACCCGCCGCCGCCGACCACATGCGCCACCTCCTCACCGACGCCTGACCCCAGGCGGAAATTTCCTCGCGGGCGATGTCGAAAGCGCCGGGCCGGCTTCTACCTCCGGAAGTACAGCAACCCGAAAGGACTTCCGGATGAACCACATCACCGCCATCGGCACGGTCGCGATCCCCGTCACCGACCAGGACCGTGCCGTCGCCTTCTACGTCGGCACGCTCGGCTTCGAGCTGCGGATGGACGCCGCGCTCCCGCAGCTCGACGGCCGGTGGATCGTCGTCGCCCCGCCCGGCTCCACCACCTCGATCGCCCTGCAGCCCGCCTCGGACCAGACCCCCGCCGGCACCGACACCGGCATCCGCCTCAGCACGCCCGACGCGGCCGCCGCCCACACCGCCCTGGCCAGCCAAGGTGTCGGCGTCGCCGACCTGCTCAGCTGGCCAGGCGTCCCACCGATGTTCAGCTTCCAGGACCCCGACCACAACCGGCTCTACCTCGTCGAGCAGTGAGGCGGTGTGTCAGCAGTTGGGGATGCCGGGCAGCTTCGCGTCCGGGTGGTCGATGTAGATGTTGGTGATGTAGCCGCCCTGGTCCCGTAGCCGGGACCACCAGTTGTTGGTGTGTCCCTCCGCGGTGACGGTGTCACCCTGCTTCTGGCACTGGACGAACACCTGGGTCGGGCCGGCCAGGGTCGCGACGATCGGTGCGTTCAGCCGGGCGTCGGCCCGGACGTTCACGCCGGAGCCGTAGGTGCTGAAGTTGTACGTCGGTGGCGGGCTGCCGCCGAGCAGGCTCGCCACCTCGGCGCGCATCGAGTCGAGGTTGACCGCGTACGGGTCGATCTTGCCCGTCGTGCTCGTCTCGCGGTGACCGCGGACGTAGCTGGCGTCGCGGCCGAGCCGGCGGAGCACGGCGGCGGTCGCCTTCAGCGAGGCGCTGTACTGCGCCGGGCTCATCTGCTGGCTGACGCCGTTGTAGTCGATCTCCCAGCCGATCAGCATCGTGTTGCCGTCACCGGCCGGGATCGGGCCGCTGACCCGGGCGGCGCCGGCGTGGTTGCAGCGGCCGGCCGAGATGACGTGGAAGACGCCGTTGTAGTCGACCAGAGCCTGGGACAACGGGCCTTGCAGGTCCGACCGGCCGTTGATGACGACGTTCAGCGCCGGGTGCGGGTTGCTCGGGCTGGACGTCGACGACGCGGTGTGGTGCCAGAGCACGCCGATCGGGTTGAACGACCCGGCGACGGCCCGGCCGAGCCAGTTGCCCTCCTCGATCACCTGGACGCCGGCGGCCCGCAGTACGTCGGCGAGCCACGGGATGGTCGCCATCAGGAGGCCTGGAACAGGTCGGCGGCGCACTCCAGGACCTTGGGACGCCGGGGGCGGGGTGCGGCAGAGGCGGCGTGGGGAGCGAGCGCGGCGGCCACGACGACGGCCGGCACGCCGAGCAGGAGGCGCCGGCGGGCGAGCTGGAGCTGGGCGGAGGTTTGCATGAACGTGCTCCTTCGAACAGTGGGCGGACTGCGCCGGAGCACCGCGGTGCCGTACCGCGAACCTCCGGACAGGTGCACACAACACTGTCCGGCCCGCGGGCGGACCTGACCACCTTTTAGATCTCCGCCAAAGCCTCCAGCACTCCGTCGCCGTACTTGGCGAGCTTGTTCTCGCCGACGCCGCTGATCGTGCCGAGCTCGGCGAGCGACGACGGCCGGTCGGTGGCGATCTGCCGCAGCGTCGCGTCGTGGAAGATCACGTACGCCGGCATGCCCTGCTCCTTCGCCACTGCGGCCCGCCACGCGCGCAACCGCTCGAACACCGGCGCCGCCTCGGCCGGCAGGTCGACGACCTTCTTCTTGCCGCCGCCGGACGACGACGACTTCGACCGCCCGACCCGCTCGGGCTCGCGGCGCATCATCACCTCACGCCGGCGGCCGAGCACCTCGGCGCTGCCGGGCGTGAGCACGAGCGTGCCGTAGTCACCCTCGACGGTGAGCAGCCGTTGCGCCAGCAGTTGGCGGATCACCCCGCGCCACTCGGTGTCCTTGAGCTCGGTGCCGATGCCGAACACGCTCAGGTCGTCGTGCCGGAACTGCTTGACCTTCTCCGTCGGCTTGCCGAGCAGGATGTCGATCACCTGGCCGGCGCCGAACTTCTGGTTCCGCTCGTGCTGCAGCCGGTAGACGGTGGAGAGCAGCTTCTGGGCCGGGATCGTGCCGTCCCAGGACTCCGGCGGGGTCAGGCAGGTGTCGCAGTTGCCGCAGGGCTCGCCGTGCTGGCCGAAGTACGCGAGCAGCTGGACGCGCCGGCACTGCACGGTCTCGCACAGAGCGAGCATCGCGTCGAGGTGCGCGCCCAGCCGGCGGCGGTGCGCCGCGTCGCCCTCGGAGGTGTCGATCATCTTGCGCTGCTGCACGACGTCCTGCAGCCCGTACGCCAGCCAGGCGGTGGAGGGCAGTCCGTCCCGCCCGGCCCGGCCGGTCTCCTGGTAGTAGCCCTCGACCGACTTCGGCAGGTCCAGGTGCGCGACGAACCGCACGTCCGGCTTGTCGATGCCCATGCCGAACGCGATCGTCGCGACCACGACCAGGCCGTCCTCGCGCAGGAACCGGGACTGGTTGCGGGCGCGGGTCCGGCTGTCCAGGCCGGCGTGGTACGGCACGGCTTCGATACCGTTCTGGGTCAGGAAGGCGGCGGTCTTCTCGACGCCGTTGCGGGACAGGCAGTAGACGATGCCCGCGTCCCCGGCGTGCTCGGTGCGCAGCAGGTCGAGCAGCTGCCGCTGCGGGTTGTCCTTCGGCACGATCCGGTACTGGATGTTGGGCCGGTCGAAGCTGGCGACGAAGTGCTTGGCGTCGGTCAGGTTGAGCCGGGTGGCGATCTCGGCGTGGGTCGCCTCGGTCGCCGTCGCGGTCAGCGCGATCCGCGGCACGTCCGGCCAGCGCTCGTGCAGCTGCGACAGCATCAGGTAGTCGGGCCGGAAGTCGTGCCCCCACTGGGACACGCAGTGCGCCTCGTCGATCGCGAACAACGAGATCTTGCCCTGGTCGAGCAGCCGCACGGTCGCCTCGACCCGGAGCCGCTCGGGGGCCAGGTAGAGCAGGTCCAGCTCGCCGGCCAGGAAGGCCTGCTCGACCTCGCGGCGCTGCTCGAAGTCCTGCGTGCTGTTCAGGAAGCCGGCTCGCACGCCGAGCGCGGTGAGGGCGTCCACCTGGTCCTGCATCAACGCGATCAGCGGCGAGATCACCACCCCGACGCCCGACCGGACCAGCGCCGGGATCTGGTAGCACAGGGACTTGCCGCCACCGGTCGGCATCAGCACCAGCGCGTCGCCGCCGCCGATGACGGTGTCGATGATCTTGCGCTGCTCACCGCGGAAAGCGTCGTACCCGAACACTCGCCGCAGGACCTGCACAGCTTCGGACTCAGGCAGTTCGGTCGTCTCGGCCACCTGGCGATTCTACGGAGATCGGCGCCGCCCGGGGGGACGCCTGTGGATACCGCGGCTTGCGGCAGCTCACGGTTCCCGCGCGCCGCCGGTCCCACCCCACCACGGGGATGGGACCGGCGTACCGTCAGCGCAGGCGGTACGCGCGCTCGATGGTCTGCTCGACCGTGTTGCCGGCACTGTCCGCGGCGGTGGCGCGCAGCGTGACGTACTGCGCGGTGGCGGGTGTCTCGAAGACGGCCAGGTAGCGATTCCTGCCGCTGGGCAGGACTCGAGCCGCGGTCCACTGCAGCCCGTCGTCGCCGGACACCTGCACCCTGAACCGGGTGAGGGTGCCGGCCTTCGCTCCGGGCGGGTGCTCGACCGTCACCGGCAGGACCGTGTGCTTCGTCCGCGGCACACTGCCGTGGTCGTCGGCCCGCAGACCGAAGCGCACCGCCCAGAGCGGCAGCACCGCACCCTGCCGCCCGGCCGACGCGGACCGGAAGCGCCAGCTCGCCGACACCTTGGTGGACAGCTCCTTGCGGTCGGCCCGATCCGCGGACGTACGCAGCTCGTACTGCGCACTGCCGGCGGGTAGTTCGGCCGCGATCCGCCCGGCCTGCTGCGACTCGGCGATCGGCTTGCCGTTGCGGTAGAGCGTCGTCCGGGCTGCTTCCGGCCGGCCCCACTCGGGGGTGTAGAAGCTGCTGTGGCCGCTGCCGTCCGCGTGCAGCGACAGGTGAACCGACAGTTGGTCCTCGACCCGCCGGGCGTGCTGATCGTAGGACTCCAGCGCTGCACGCGGCTGAGCGAACCTGGTTGCGGGTCCGGCGATCGCGGTCCTCCACACCTCGGTGGACGAACGCCCGGGCCGGTGCCGCTTGGGCGTGCTGTCGGAGTTCAGGGACGTCCCGGTGTAGCCCTCATGCAGGATGGTGGACCACCGGACGTCCGGATCCGCCGTCGCATACTGCACGATGGACGGCGGAAGCTTGGTGTACCCGAAGAGGATGCGAGGACTCGTCGGCAGGCCGGTGACGTGCGCCAGATGCCCGATGAAGTGCAGGCCCACCTCCGGTTGCGGCCCGTCGACGGCGAAGCGGTGCACGATCCTGGCCAGCTCGCGATCGCGGAAGTGCCGGTCGTACCCGGTGAAGAAGGCCCCGCGGCGCTGGTCGGACAACGAGTACGTGTACGGGGAGTTGTCGTAGGAGCCGTCGCTTTCCCGGCCCAGGTGGCTCTGCACGAAGGAGAAGAAGCCGGTACCCGCGGCCGACGGCCCGAGCTGGGCGGTGAAGTGGGAGTCGAGATCGCCGTTCCAGATCGAGGACAGGTAGGGCTCCGTCCCGCTGCCTCCGCGCGGCTGCACCAGCCCGACGTTCGCCATCGCGGGAATGGAGCCCGGTTGCTCGACGGAAACCCTCATCGGTCGGGTCTTCCGGGCGTCCACGACCACCGTGCGGGCGCGGTCCACGACGAGCGCGGGCTGCACGGTCCAGTACAGGCGTCCACGGTCGGCATCGGCGGCGTACACCAGCGACTCGACGAGATAGCGGCCCTTCGGGACCCGGACCACTGTCTCGCCGTCGGGGTCGTACGGCGCCTCCAGCACGTCCCGGTCGGTACCGACCAGGACGTTCGTCGCGTCCGCCTGCTTGCCGTCGCGGTCGAGCGTGCGCAACGTCAGGTCGTAGCTCTCGACCTCCTTGTCGACCTGCAGCAGGGTCGACGCGACGCGCTTGCCGTTCGCCGTGGCGGTGATCCGGCCGGAGTACAGACCGTCCGGGCCGGCGTGCCGGGTGCTGATCCGGACCGCCACCGAGGCGGTGCCGCCGGCCGGGACCACGAGCCGACGGGTCGAGAGGCTGACCGTGCCGGCCGGCGCCCGGCGTCCGGTGGGACCGGTCAGCGCGGCGTCCAGAGCGAGGGCGACCGGCTTGGTGCCGTCGTTGTGGAACGTGGCTTGCCGGGTGACGAGCCGGTCGTCGGTGTGCGGCCAGCGTTGCGTGCCGAACATCAGGCTGCCCGGCACGCTGAAGACGGTCTGCGTGATCGCCCCGGCGACGTCGATCCGGCCCGCACCCTGCTCGTACACCGACTGGTTCACGGCAGGCCGGGCCGAGGCCGTCAGCGCAGCCTTCAGCCGGTCCGCGGTCCAGTCCGGCCTGCGCTGGACCAGGAGCGCGGCGGCGCCTGCTACGTGCGGCGTCGCCATCGACGTGCCTGACATCGCGGTGTACGCCGCTCCTCCCGGCCGGGCGTTTGCCAGCGCGGCGGTGATTGCCACGCCGGGGGCGGTGACGTCGGGCTTCACCGCGCCGTCGCCGATCCGGGGACCGCGGCCGGAGAACGGCGCCAGCTCGTCGTACCGGTCGACCGCGCCGACCGCCAGCGCCGCGTCCGCCGAGGCGGGTGACGACACGGTCCGGCCGAACGGCCCGCTGTTGCCGGACGCGACGACGAAGAGCGCGCCGGTGCGGGCGGTCAAGGTGTTCACAGCGGCTTCGATCGGGTCCACACCGGGAGTGTCCGGGCCGCCGAGGCTGAGGTTCACCACGTCGGCGTCCTGCTCGACCGCCGCCCACTCCATCGCGGCCAGGACCGCCGACTCCTGGCAGCCGCGGAACTGGCAGACCTTGGCGTCCAGCAGCTCGGCTCCCGGTGCCACCCCGCGGTACCGGCCGGCCGACGCCTTGCCGGTGCCGGCGATGGTCGACGCGACGTGCGTTCCGTGGCCGACCAGGTCGCCTGTCGGGTCGCCGGTGAAGTTTTTCGCCGCTTTCACCTGGCCGGTCAGGTCGGGGTGCGAGGTGTCGATGCCGGTGTCCAGGACGGCCACCGTCGCTCCGGTGCCGGTGTAACCCGAGCGCCAGGCGGCCGGCGCGCCGATCTGGGGCACGCTGCGATCCAGCGACACCTGACGCAGGCCGTCGAGCCAGACCTTGCCGATGCCGCCCTGCCCCGGGGCCAGCGAGCGCCACGTTGCCGCGAGGTTCTGCTTGCGGGCGGTGACCGCGACGCTGCCCGCGGTCGGCAGCGCCCGGGTGGTCCGCAGGCCGTCCCGCCGGGGGAGGCCTGGGACGCGGCTTGTCCCCGACGCCACGATCAGCGGCAGGTCCGAGCTGCGCCCGTCGTCGTAGCCGGCCGCGATCAGGGTGGTCAGATCGAACAAGCGCCGGTCCAGCCGGCCGCTCGCGACCAGGTCCGCGACGTCGGCCGGTACGGCGTACAGCTGGCCGTCGATCCGGCGGATCGAGACCCCGACCTTCTCGCGCCCCTCGGCCGGGTGGATCTCGACCTGGGCGCCGCCTCGCGACACCTGCACCCGATCACCGGTGACCAGCGTGACGACGTGGGCGTCCTTCCTGCCGGTGGGGTCGGGTGGTCTTGCGCCGGTCGCGCCGGTCGGCGGGACGGCACCGGCCAGCAGGACGGCAGCCAGCAGGACCCTCACAACTCGTCGTCTCACGAAACGCTCCCTGTGCCGGACGTCTGAATGACGATCGGGAGACGGAACGCAAGGTCGGGAGGATGCCTGGCCGGGAACCTTTCACCGTGGGTCGAACAGTTGGCGGTCGTCGCAGGTCAGCGCTCACCTGCGTACGTGCCGATGCTCCAGACGTTGTCCTCGGGATCGGTGACGCTGAAACCGCGCGATCCGTAGTCCTCCTCGCGCATCTCCCGCAGCAGGGTCGCGCCGGCGGCGAGCACGCGTTCGTAGACCGTGTCGGGATCGCTGTGCACCAGGTAGACCGCCTGCCGCTGGCCGGCGAGCTGGTCGAACTCGTTCGGCTCGGCGTTGCGGTCGATCGAGCTGACCATCACGCCGCCACCGGCCGGCCAGGTCAGCTCCGCGTGCGCGATCGATCCCTCGGCCGCGCCCGGGTGCGCGGCGACCAGTGTGAATCCCAGCCCCTCGGTGAGGAACGTCAGGGCGGCTTGCCCGTCGCGGTAGACCAGCGTCGGCCAGACGCCGATCGCGGTGTCGTTCTTCGTCGTGTTCATACCCGCGACTGTGCGCCCTGGTCGCCGGTCCTGTCTTGTACGGATGGGAGCTCCTCGGCCATCCACTGCCGCGGCGAGCAGCCGGCCAGCGCGTTCCACTCGCGGGTGAGGTGGGCCTGGTCGGCGTACCCGAGGCCGGCGGCGAGATCGGCCAGTTTGGTCCGGGGCTGCTGCTTCAGCCGGCGCACTGCCTGCTCGAAGCGGAACACCCGGGCCGCCACCTTCGGCGCCAGCCCGTACTCTCGCCGGAACCGCTCGGTCAAGTGCCGCCGCGACCACCCGACCTCTGCCGCCAGTTCCTGGACGCCGATGCCCCCGGCGGTCTGCTCGAGCCGGCGCCACGCCCAGCCGAGCTCCGCCCCCGGACCGGCCGCCGGCTCGTCCCGCCAGGCTTTCAGCAGCAGTCGCTCCACCAGTGTGAAACGCTCTTCCCACCCCGGTACTTCGCGCAGCCGCTCGGCGAGCTCCCCGGCCGGTCGGCCGAGCACAGCGTCGAGGGGAACCGCGGTCGAGGTCAGCTCGCTGGACGGAAGGCCGAGCAGGGCACGGCTGCCGGACGGAGTCAGCGCGAGCTGGATGCCGGACCGGTTGGGGGAGTCGCCGATCCGGACGGCGGCCGGGTGCAGCCCGCTGGCCAGCGTGTGGAACTTCTCCACCGGCGCACCGGGCCAGGCCAGCCCGAGCGGCTCGTCCAAGCTGATCACGACGGTCAGGAACGGCGACGGCAGGCCCCGGTGCAGCTCGGGTGGGTCGCCCCGGTACGCGTAGCCCATCAGGCCGGCCACGAACGGCCGCAGGGCGGGATGCGCCGCGCGGCTGTGGTAGTCGAACCGAAGCTGCTGCTCGGCCATGGTTCCCAGGCTAGGCGCGCGCTCCGACAGAATCGACGCGCGCGCCGCCGACCCCGGCGTACCGGCCGCCATGTGGGACCACCGTTTCGGCATCCGGACATCGGGTGGCACCATGCTGTGGGTCAGTCCGAGTAGCGAGGAGACACCGTCGTGCCTGCATTGAGGTCCCGAACCGTCACCCACGGCCGCAACATGGCGGGCGCCCGCGCCCTGATGCAGGCCTCCGGGGTAGCTCGGGAGGACTTCGGCAAACCGATCGTCGCCGTGGCCAACAGCTTCACCGAGTTCGTGCCCGGCCACACCCACCTGCAGCCGGTCGGCCGGATCGTGTCCGAGGCGATTCACGCGGCCGGCGGCATCGCCCGTGAGTTCAACACGATTGCGGTCGACGACGGCATCGCGATGGGGCACGGCGGCATGCTGTACAGCCTGCCGTCGCGGGACCTGATCGCGGACTCGGTGGAGTACATGGTCGAGGCGCACTGCGCCGACGCGCTGATCTGCATCTCGAACTGCGACAAGATCACCCCCGGCATGCTGATGGCCGCGCTGCGGCTGAACATTCCGACCGTGTTCGTCTCCGGCGGCCCGATGGAGGCCGGCCGGGCCACTCTGGTCGACGGCACCGTGCGCAAGCTGGACCTGATCGACGCGATGTCCGAGGCGGTCAACGAGAACGTCTCCGACGCCGACATCCAGCGGATCGAGGAGAACGCCTGCCCGACCTGCGGCTCGTGCTCGGGCATGTTCACCGCGAACTCGATGAACTGCCTGGCCGAGGCGATCGGTCTGGCGCTGCCCGGCAACGGTTCGGTGCTGGCCACCCACACCGCCCGCAAGGCGCTGTACGAGAACGCCGGCCGGACGGTCGTCGAGATCACCCAGCGGTACTACGAGCAGGACGACGAGACGGTGCTGCCGCGACGGGTCGCCTCGCGCGCGGCGTTCGAGAACGCGATGGCGCTGGACATCGCGATGGGCGGCTCGACGAACACGATCCTGCACCTGCTGGCCGCGGCCCAGGAGGCGGAGGTCGACTTCGGGCTGGACGACATCAACGCGGTCTCGCGCCGGGTGCCGTGCCTGGCGAAGGTCGCGCCGAACGTGGCGCCGGGCGGCACCTACTACATGGAGGACGTGCACCGGGCCGGCGGCATCCCGGCCATCCTGGGCGAGCTGTACCGGGCCGGTCTGCTGAACGAGGACATTCACACCGTGCACAGCGCCTCGATCGACGAGTGGCTGAAGAACTGGGATCTGCGCGGAGGCTCGCCGTCCGCCGAGGCGATCGAGCTGTGGCACGCGGCGCCGGGCTGCAAGCGGTCGGCGACGGCGTTCTCGCAGTCCGAGCGGTGGGAGACCCTCGACACCGACGCGGCCGGCGGGTGCATCCGCGACCTCGAGCACGCGTACTCCGCCGACGGCGGCCTGGCCGTGCTGAAGGGCAACCTGGCCGAGGACGGCTGCGTCGTGAAGACCGCGGGCGTCGACGAGTCGATCTGGACCTTCCAGGGCCCGGCCGTCGTCTGCGAGTCGCAGGAGGAGGCGGTCGAGAAGATCCTGGCCAAGCAGGTCCAGCCGGGTGACGTCGTGGTGATTCGCTACGAGGGCCCGAAGGGTGGTCCCGGAATGCAGGAGATGCTCTACCCGACGTCGTTCCTGAAGGGCCGGGGACTGGGCAAGGTCTGCGCGCTCGTCACCGACGGGCGTTTCTCCGGCGGTACCTCCGGTCTGTCGATCGGCCACGCGTCCCCGGAGGCGGCGTCCGGCGGCACGATCGCGCTGGTCCAGGACGGCGACCAGATCCGGATCGACATCCCGAACCGTTCGATCGAGCTGCTGGTGCCCGACGACGAGCTGGCCCGGCGGCGGGAGGTCCTCGGCGGCGTCTACGCCCCGAAGTCCCGCGAGCGCAAGGTCTCCCAGGCCCTGCGCGCCTACGCCGCGATGGCCACCAGCGCCGACAAGGGAGCGGTCCGGGACGTCAGCAAGCTCGGCTGACGACCCGCGAAGACGTAGCGTCCGAGGAACCTCGCGTCCAGCCGCTGAGGTTCTTCGGACGTCGGCGCGGCCTCACCGGAGATCGAGGTCGAAGGCCAGCGTGACGGCTTCGGTGAGGGCTGGTTCCTGGTCGGGCAGCAGGTAGCCGATCAGGCGGCCGAGCTGGAGCTTCGGGATCGTCTGGATGTTGTCGCAGCTGATCGCGCTCGGGTGGTCGAGACCGTTCTGCGGGCCGACCAGGACCTCGGTGGACAGGCCGCGCACGGTGCTGGTGATCGGGGCGACGGTGACGTTCGTCAGCCGGGGGCGAATCAGCTCGCGGGTGAGCACCACCACCGGGCGGGGTTTGTCCAGCCGGGCGATGTGGATGGGCCGCATCAGTCGAGGTCGGACAGCACGGTACCGCCGGCGGCCGCGGCGAGCCCGTCGAGATCGTCGGGCTCGCCGTGCGCGGCCAGCAACGCGAGATCCCGCGCGGCCAGCTCCCGCCGCCGCTCACGCTCCATCGCCCGGGCCACCACGGAGGCCCGGGAGGATGCCTTGTTGGCGTCGACGAGCTGGTCCATGAACTCCACCAGCTCGTCCGGCAACCGCACAGTGATCTGCTTGCTCATCCCCCGAAGATACCACTGTGGGATTCAGGCTGGTATGGCGTGGTGTGGACTCAGTTCGGGTGCATCGTGGACCACGACATGTCGGTGTCCGGTAGTGACGGGATGGCCGTGATCGCGGCCAGTTCGCTGTCGAGCAGGCCGATCAGCTGTGCCAGCCGGGTCGTGGTGTCCGGAGCTTCGAGCAGCTTCTGGCGCTCGGGCGTCAGCAGGGTGGTCGCGGCCGACATCAGGTACGACAGGGTGCCGGGGTCGTCGGGCAGCGAGCCGATGTGCAGGCCGGGCCGGCTGATCTCGGTCACCGCTGCGGCGTACCGGCGGAAGCGTTCGACCGCGATGGTCGCCGTACCGAGCGGGTCGTCGCCGAGCTCCTCGGGCAGCCACTCGACGTCGGCGAGCAGGTAGTCGCCGGTGCTGTCGAGCTGGTCCACCTTGAACCGCCGGTTGCCGGTGAGCGTGATCTCGACCGGCCCGTCGTCGCCGGCCTCCAAAGTGATCTCGGAGATCGTCGCGGCGCAGCCGGTGCCGTACAGCGAGCGGAAGACCCGGTCGCCGAGCTCGTAGCCGTCCCGCACCGCGATCGCGCCGCAGACCAGCTCGCCGCCGTTCTCGACCAGGTCCCGGACCACGGCACGGCCCTGCGTGTCCGTGATCGGCAGCGGTAGCACCAGCCCCGGGAAGACCACCGTCTCCACAGTGAGCAAGGGCAGACGGGAGTCCATACCGACGAGCCTAGGGCAACGACCCCACCGCCGTACGCCGCACCACTGGGCGGGCGGCCGGCCCAGCCGACGGCGGAGTAGGAGGCGGCCCTCGTCCGCGGGTCGGGACGGGCGATCCGGAGTCCGGGAAAGCCGCTGGTGGTGAGCTGGTTCACGGTCGAGGCGGAGCTGTGGACACCGGGCCGGACGGGACGGCGGCGACCACTAGACTGGAGCCATGATTCGCCGCGTCGACCTGCGGGGCCGAGTGGCGGCCGGAGAGCTCGTTGATCTCCCTGCCGATGTTCACGCCCTGGTGCCCCGAGCCGTGTTCGACGTCGAGAAGGCTCTCGACGTCGTCCGACCGATCTGCCTGGACGTCCGCCATCGCGGTCTCGAGGCGATCCGGGAGTACGGCGAGCGGTTCGACGGGGTGCACCTCGACGACGTCCGGGTTCCGGCCGAGGCGCTGAAGACGGCGCTGGAGGAGCTCGACCCGACCGTGCGCAGCGCGTTCGAGGAGTCGATCCGGCGCGTCCGCGAGGTGAGCGAGGACGAGCTCGGCGGCGACGTCGAGTCCGAGCCGGCGCCGGGTGGCCGGGTCACCCAGCGGCTGGTCCCGGTCCAGCGCGTCGGGCTGTACGTGCCGGGCGGCCGCGCGCCGCTCGCGTCCAGCGTGGTGATGAACGTCGTCCCGGCCCAGGTGGCCGGGGTGCCGTCGCTGGCTGTGGCGTCCCCGCCGCAGAAAGAGTTCGGTGGTCTGCCGCACCCGACCGTGCTCGCGGTCTGCGCGATGCTCGGTGTCGACGAGGTGTATGCGATCGGCGGCGCGCAGGCGATCGCCGGGTTCGCGTACGGCTTCGAGGGCTGCCGCAAGGTCAACCTGATCACCGGCCCCGGCAACATCTACGTCGTCGCGGCCAAGCGCTTCCTGCTCGGCCAGGTCGGCATCGACTCCGAGGCCGGCCCGACCGAGATCGCCGTCCTGGCCGACGCCACCGCCGACCCGGCGCACGTCGCGGCCGACCTGATCAGCCAGGCCGAGCACGACCCGATGGCGGCCAGCGTGCTGGTGACGCCGAGCGAGTCACTGGCGGCGGCGGTCGAGGCCGAGCTGCCCGTGCAGGTCGCCCGGACCAAGCACAGCGAGCGCATCACCGAGGCGCTCGGTGGGCAGCAGTCCGCCATCGTGCTGGTCGACGACCTGGACCAGGGCACCGCGCTGGTGGACGCCTACGCCGCCGAGCACCTGGAGATCCAGACCGAGGACGCCGAGCAGCGGGCCGCGCTGATCAACAACGCGGGCGCGATCTTCGTCGGCGGCTGGTCGCCGGTGTCGCTCGGCGACTATTGCGCCGGGTCGAACCACGTGCTGCCCACGGCCGGCTGCGCCTGCCACTCCTCGGGCCTGTCCGTGCGCAGCTTCCTGCGCGCGATGCACGTCGTGAACTACACCCGCGACGCGCTCCAGGAGGTCGCCGGGCACGTGGTCGCGCTCGCGAACGCCGAGGACCTGCCCGGGCACGGCGCCGCGGTGTCGATCCGGTTCCCCGGGGACAGCTGATGGGCCGCCGCTTCGACGGGCTGCCGATCCGCGACGAGCTGAGGAACTTCGAGCCGTACGGCGCGCCGCAGCTCGACGTCCCGGTGCTGCTCAACGTCAACGAGAACCCGTACCCGCCGAGCGAGGCGACCGTCGCGGACATCACCGCGTCGGTGGCCGAGGCGGCCCGCGGACTCAACCGGTATCCCGACCGCGAGTTCCTCGCCCTGCGCGCCGACCTCGCGGCGTACCTGGGCCGGGAGTCGGGGGCGCGGCTGACCGCCGAGCAGGTCTGGGCGGCCAACGGGTCGAACGAGGTGATGCTGCACCTGCTGCAGGCCTTCGGCGGCCCGGGCCGGACGGCGCTGTCGTTCGCCCCGACGTACTCGATGTACCCGGAGTACGCCCGCGACACGAACACGGGCTGGGTGGTCGGCCGGCGGTCCGAGGACTTCACCCTGGACCAGAGCAAGGCGCTGGCGGCGATCTCCCGGCACCGGCCGTCGGTCGTGCTGCTCGCCTCGCCGAACAACCCGACCGGGACGGCACTGCCGATCCAGCTGGTCGAGGCGCTGGCCGCCCGGACGGCGGGAATCGGCGCGGTGCTGGTGGTCGACGAGGCGTACGCGGAGTTCCGCCGGGCCGGCACGCCGAGCGCGGTCACGCTGCTGCCGTCGTACCCGAATCTGGCGGTCGCGCGGACGACCTCGAAGGCGTTCGCGCTCGCCGGTGCTCGGGTCGGCTACCTGGCGGCGAGCAAGCAGCTGGTCGACGCGCTGCGCATCGTCCGGCTGCCGTACCACCTGTCCGCGGTGACCCAGGCGGTCGCCCGGGCCGCGCTGCGGCACTCCGACGAGTTGCTCGCCCGGGTCGGGCAGCTGCGGGCCGAGCGGGACGAGACCGTCGACTGGCTGCGGGCCCAGGGGCTGCGGGCGGTCGACTCCGACGCCAACTTCGTGCTGTTCGGCACGTTCCGCGACCGGCACGCGGTCTGGCAGGCCCTGCTGGACGACGGCGTGCTGATCCGCGAGACCGGGCCCGACGGCTGGCTGCGGGTGTCGATCGGCACCGGCGCCGAGATGGCCGCGTTCCGGGCGTCGCTGGAGAAAGTTCTGAAGACCGACGGGGGAAGGCAATCATGAGCGAGCTCATCGGACAGCACAGCGCGGACAGTGCCTCGTCCGCGCCCGGAGCGAAGCGAGGACGTGGATGAGCCGCACTGGCCGGATCGACCGGGAGACCAGTGAGTCCAAGGTGCTGGTCGAGCTCGACCTGGACGGCACCGGCCGGGCCGAGATCTCGACCGGCGTGGGCTTCTACGACCACATGCTGAACGCGCTGGCCAAGCACGCACTGCTCGACCTGCACGTCACCACGGTCGGCGACCTGGAGATCGACGCGCACCACACCGTCGAGGACACCGCGATCGGCCTCGGCCAGGCGCTGAAGCAGGCGCTCGGCGACAAGCGCGGGATCCGCCGCTTCGGCGACGCGACGGTGCCGCTGGACGAGGCCCTCGTGCACTGCACGGTCGACCTGTCCGGCCGGCCGTACTGCGTGCACACCGGCGAGCCCGAGGGGCAGGTCTACGCGATCATCGGTGGCGACTACGCCGGTTCGCTGACCCAGCACGTGTTCGAGACGCTCGCGTTCAACGCGGCGATCTGCGTGCACGTCCGGGTGCTGTCCGGGCGCGACCCGCACCACATCGTGGAGGCGCAGTTCAAGGCGTTCGCGCGGGCGCTGCGCGACGCGGCCGAGCTCGACCCGCGGCAGCCGGGCATCCCGTCGACCAAGGGCGCGCTGTGAGCAAGAAGGTCGTCCTGCTGGACTACGGCTCGGGCAACATCCGCTCCGGCGAACGAGCGCTGCAGCGGGTCGGTGCCGACGTCACCGTGACGGCCGACTACGACCAGGCCCTGAACGCCGACGGCCTGCTGGTTCCCGGCGTGGGCGCGTTCGAGGCCTGCATGACCGGGCTCAAGGCGGTCCGCGGCGACGCCGTCGTCGACCGGCGGCTGACCGGCGGGCGCCCGGTGCTCGGCATCTGCGTCGGCATGCAGATCCTGTTCGCGAAGGGCATCGAGCACGGCGTCGAGACCGCGGGCTGCGAGCAGTGGCCGGGCACGGTCGAGCGCCTGCGCCCGCAAAGCGAGGAGCCGGTCCCGCACATGGGCTGGAACACGGTCGACGTACCGGCCGGCAGCCAGTTGTTCGAGGGCATCGAGAAGGAGCGCTTCTACTTCGTGCACTCCTACGGCGTGCGGGAGTGGCAGCTCACCGACGCCCGCGCCTCGGTCGCGCCGAAGGTCACCTGGACGTCGTACGGCGGCGACCGCTTCGTCGCCGCCGTCGAGAACGGCCCGCTCGCCGCCACCCAGTTCCACCCGGAGAAGTCCGGCGACGCCGGCGCCGAACTCCTGGCCAACTGGGTCCGCTCGCTGTAGGTCCGCACCACGGCGGGGACTGCGGCCGGACGACGGCCGAACTGCGGCGGTGACTGTGAGTACCTGACACTCGTTCTCTTGCCGTTGGGGAGTTGTTTACCGTACGTTCACTGGCGTCCACTGCATGTGCAGACAAGGAGGCACCGCCCGTGTCCGTTGAGTCGCAGTCCCAGTCCGTGGATCCGCAGCCGCTGTCCCGGCGGCAGTTCGTCGCCCGTGCGGCAGCGGCGGGTGTCGCCGTCAGTGTGGTGGGGTCGGTCGAAGCGCTGTACACGGCGCAGCCGGCGCTGGGCACATCCGGTCCGAAGCTCGGCTACGGGCCCCTGATCGAGGACCCGCAGGGCATGCTCGACCTGCCCCGGGGCTTCAGCTACAAGGTGCTGTCGCGGGAGGGTGCCGTCCGCAAGGACGGGCTGCAGGTCCCGAGCCGGTTCGACGGGATGGGCACCTTCCCGGACCGGCACGGCGGCAACCGCCTGGTCCGCAACCACGAGTGCAGCCCGACCGCGACGATTCCGGTGAAGGCGCCGGCCGAGCGCACCTACGACCCGGCCGCGGCCGGCGGCACCAGCACGCTGGTGGTCGACCGGCACAACAACACCGTCAAGGAGTTCACCAGCCTCGGCGGCTCGGCGATCAACTGCTCCGGCGGCATCACGCCGTGGCGCACCTGGCTGACCTGCGAGGAGACCGAGGACAAGGCCGGCACCCGCGGCTACACCAAGGACCACGGCTACATCTTCGAGGTCGACCCGTACGACGACCGGCGCAACGTGCACCCGACGCCGCTGAAGGAGATGGGCCGGTTCCAGCACGAGGCGGTCGCGATCGATCCGGCGACCGGCATCGTGTACGAGACCGAGGACGCGTTCGTCGCGCCGCTCGGCGGCTTCTACCGGTTCCTGCCGAACCGCCCGTGCGGCGGCTGGGGCAGCCTGCGGGCCGGCGGCGAGCTGCAGGCCATGCACATCCCGGACCTGCCGGACCTGTCGGTGGTCCAGGAGGCGGGCACGGAGTTCCGCGGCGTGCAGTGGGTGAAGGTGCCCGACCCGCTGGCCACCACGGAGTCGGTCCGCTCGCAGGACTACGCCAAGCTGATCACCGGCGGGTACAAGCTCGAGGGCTGCTGGTGGGGCGCGCTGGACCGGTGCGTGTACTTCGTGTCGTCGTTCGCGCGCACCGAGCTCGGTCCGAAGGTCGACCACGACGGACAGGTCTGGCGCTACGACCCGCGGCGCAAGACGCTGAAGCTGATGGTGATCTTCACCCGGCCGAAGCCCGGCTCGGACGACCCGGAGTTCGATGCCCCCGACAACATCACGATGTCGCCGTACGGCGGGCTGATGATGTGCGAGGACGGGCTGGGCGAGCAGCACATCCTCGGCACCACCGAGGACGGCGAGGTCTTCAAGTTCGCCCGCAACCGGGTGAACAACGGCACCCCCGAGCAGCCCGAGTACGGCGAGCTCGCCGGCGCCGGCTTCTCCGCCGACGGCCGCACGATGTTCTTCAACGTCTACACCCCCGGCATCACCTATGCCATCACCGGCCCCTGGCGCCGGCGCCGGTAACTGCCGGACAGGCCGTCGGCCCGGCAGCCCCGGGCTGACGGCCCCAACCACATCCTTTGAGCTCCACCCGCTCTCTCCGGACGGGTGGAGCGACTACTTGGTGGATGAAGCGGGAGTAGGCCCGGAACTGGCGGACTTCGCCACGCTGTCGGCAGCAGGCCGCTCCGGCGCCGGTGATTGTTAGCGCGCTCAAGGGCAGCCGTCCGGGCGTGTGCTGCTCCGGCCGCGCACCGCACCGAGGGTGGCGGCCAGAACGCTCCCGAACAAAGGGATCTCTCGTCTCCCCGTCGAAACTTCTCGTTACCCGACCGTGACTGCTGGATGCCGGGCCGATGTCTTGACCGCCTCCTATGTGAACGCTAACACTGTGAGCGCCAACAGCCATGCGGGGCGTGAGATGCGGGAGTGACACCTCTCCCGGAGGGGAACAGTTCGTGAAGAACAAGCTTGTGGTGGTTCTGAGTGGCGTCCTACTGGTACTCGGTCTCGGGGCGTGCGGTGGGCAGGGAGCCGGCGGTGGTACCGACGCCGCCGCGGACAAGCCCGAGGACCTGACCATCGGGGTGTCGATGCCGACGCAGACGTCGGAGCGGTGGATCGCGGACGGCAAGGCGGTGAAGGAGAAGCTCGAGGCCAAGGGCTACCAGGTCGATCTGCAGTATGCCAACGACGACATCCCGACCCAGTCCCAGCAGGTCGACCAGATGATCACCCGCGGCGCCGACGTACTGATCATCGCCGCGATCGACGGGACCGCGCTCAGCAGCCAACTGCAGGCCGCGGCCGACAAGTCGATCCCGGTGGTCGCCTACGACCGGCTGATCCGTGGCAGCAAGAACGTGAACTTCTACGTCAGCTTCGACAACTTCAAGGTCGGCGTGGCCCAGGCGAAGGCGCTGCTGCGAGGTCTCGGCCTGGAGACGCCGGACGGCTCGAAGGGCAGCAAGACCGGGCCGGTCAACATCGAGTTGTTCGCCGGCTCGCTGGACGACAACAACACCCAGTACTTCTTCGGGGGCGCCATGCAGACCCTCAAGCCGTACTTCGACAACGGCTCGCTGGTGGTCAAGTCCAAGCAGACCGGCATGGAGCAGGTCGCGACTCTGCGCTGGCAGCAGGAGGCGGCGCAGAAGCGGATGGAGGACCTGCTGACCTCGAGCTACAACGACGGCGCCAAGGTGGGCGGCGTTCTGTCCCCGTACGACGGGATCTCGCGCGGCATCATCACCGCCCTGCACAACGCGGGTTACGGCACACCGGCCAACCCCACCCCGGTGATCACCGGTCAGGACGCGGAGATCGCCTCGGTCAAGCTGATCGACACCGGCGTGCAGAGCTCGACGATCTTCAAGGACACCCGGCTGCTGGCCGAGCAGGCCGTCAACGCCGCCGAGGCCTTCCTGCAGAAGAAGGAGCCGGAGGCCAACGACACCAAGACCTACGACAACGGGACGAAGGTCGTACCGGCGTACCTGCTGCCGATCCAGACCGTGTTCAAGGAAGACATCAAGAAGCAACTCGTCGACACCGGTTACTACACGGCCGCCGAGGTCGCCGCCGGCCAGGCGAAGTGATCGAGCGGCCCGAGCGCGGGGGAGGAGCCATGGACGACGTCCTGCTCGAGATGCGCGGGATCACCAAGCGGTTCCCCGGGGTCAAGGCTCTCGAGGACGTCTCGCTGAGGGTCCGGCGCGGGGAGATCCACGCCATCTGCGGAGAGAACGGGGCCGGCAAGTCGACCCTGATGAAGGTGCTGTCCGGGGTGTACCCGACCGGGAGTTACGACGGCGAGATCAGGTTCGACGGGACGCCGGTCCACTTCGGTGGCATCCGGGACTCCGAGGCGGTCGGCATCGTCATCATTCATCAGGAGCTCGCGCTGGTTCCGCACCTGTCGATCGCGGAGAACCTCTTCCTGGGCAACGAACGGCGGGGCCGCGGGGGCCTGATCGACTGGAACCGGTCCAACGCCGAGGCCCGCAAGCTGCTGCTCTCCGTCGGCCTGGACGAGAACCCGGTCTCGCCGGTGATCCAGCTCGGGGTCGGCAAGCAGCAGCTGGTCGAGATCGCCAAGGCGTTGTCCAAGGAGGTCCGGCTGCTGATCCTCGACGAGCCGACCGCCGCGCTGAACGACGTCGACTCGGCCCACCTGCTCGATCTGCTGCGGCGGCTGCGGGACCAGGGGATCACCTGCATCATGATCTCCCACAAGCTGAGCGAGATCACCGCGATCGCCGACTCCACGACGGTGATCCGGGACGGCCGCACGGTCGAGACCCTCGACATGGGCGCCGCGGGAGTGACCCAGGACAGGATCATCCGCGGCATGGTGGGGCGCGATCTCGACAGCTTCTACCCCGACCGGGTCTGCGATCCGGGGCCGGAGGTGCTGCGGATCGAGGACTGGACGGTGTGGCACCCGACCCAGCAGCGCAAGGTGGTCGACGGCGCCTCGCTCGACGTACGGGCCGGAGAGGTGGTCGGGATCGCCGGGCTGATGGGCGCCGGACGGACCGAGCTCGCGATGAGCGTGTTCGGTCGCTCGTACGGTCGCAACATCAGCGGCCGGCTGTACCTGCACGGTGAGGAGGTTCGGGCCCGCACCGTGTCCGAGGCGATCGGCCACGGCATCGCCTACGCCACCGAGGATCGCAAGCGGTACGGGCTCAACCTGATCGCCGACGTCCGGGCCAACGTGTCCGCCGCGGCGCTGAGCAAGCTGGCCCGGGCCGGCTGGGTCAACACCAACGAAGAGGTCAAGGTCGCCGAGCAGGGACGGCGGGAGATGAACATCAAGACCCGCACCGTGCTGGATCCCGTCGGCACCCTGTCCGGCGGCAACCAGCAGAAGGTCGTGCTGTCCAAGTGGCTGTTCACCGATCCGGACGTGCTGATCCTGGACGAACCCACCCGCGGTATCGACGTCGGAGCGAAGTTCGAGATCTACACGATCGTCAACCGGCTCGTCGCCCAGGGCAAGGCAGTCGTCCTGATCTCCTCCGAACTGCCGGAGCTGCTGGGCATGTGCGACCGGATCTACACCCTGTCGGCCGGGCGGATCACCGGTGAGCTGCCGGTCGGCCAGGCGACCCAGGAAAGCCTGATGGCGCTCATGACGACGGAGAAGGAGTTCGCCGGATGACCAGCACGAAACCGTCCCCAGGTCCCCAGGACGCGGCGGAGCCCACGGCCGCCGAGGGCGCCCCGGCGGCCGCGCTGCACGTCGGCACCGGTGATCCGCTCACCCTGATCAGGCGCAACCTGCGGCAGAGCGGCATCTACATCGCCTTCGTCGTCATCGTGGCCCTGTTCGCGTTCCTGACCGACGGTGTGCTGCTCAGCCCGGGCAACATCACCAACATCGTGCTCCAGTACTCCTACATCCTGGTGCTCGCGATCGGCATGGTGATCCTGATCATCGCCGGACACATCGACCTGTCGGTCGGGTCGATCGTCGCACTGACCGGTGCGGTGTCGGCGGTGCTGGTGATCCAGAACGACCAGCCGTGGTGGATCGGCGTGCTGGCCGCCGTCGCGGTGGGCTGCCTGGTCGGCGCCTGGCACGGCTTCTGGGTCGCGTACGTCGGCATGCCGGCGTTCATCGTGACGCTCGCGGGGATGTTGCTGTTCCGCGGTCTGACGTTGCAGGTCCTGGACAACGTCTCACTGTCGCCGTTCCCGGGCGAGTACCAGCAGGTCGCCAGCGGCTTCCTGAACGGCCTGCTCGGCGGGCAGGGCTACGACGCCTTCACGCTGCTGATCGCCGCGATCGCCTCCGCCGGGTACGCCGTCAGCGTGTTCCGCACCCGGCTGGCGCGGGTCCGCTACGAGCAGCCGGTGGAGTCGTTCCCGCTGTTCGTCACCCGCGTCGTCCTGGTCGCCGCGGTCGTCATGTACTTCGCCTGGCAGCTCGCCCACGCCCGCGGCCTGCCGATCGTCCTGATCATCCTGGCGGTGCTGGTGATCGCCTACGGGCTGATGACGAAGAACACCGTCTTCGGCCGCCAGGTCTACGCGATCGGCGGCAACCTGCCGGCCGCGATGCTGTCCGGGGTCAAGGTCCGCAAGGTCAACTTCTGGATCTTCGTCAACATGGGATTCCTGGCCGGCGTGGCCGGCGTCATCTACTCGTCGCGGTCCAACGGCGCCCAGCCGGCCGCCGGCAACATGTTCGAGCTCGACGCCATCGCCGCGGCCTTCATCGGCGGCGCGGCCGTCGCGGGCGGTGTCGGCACGGTGGTCGGGGCGATGGTCGGCGGTCTGATCATGGCGGTGATGAGCAACGGGATGCAGCTGATGGGCATCGACCAGTCGACGCAGTCCGTTGTGAAGGGCATGGTGCTGCTGCTCGCCGTTGCCTTCGACATCTACAATAAACGTCGCGCCGGCGCATCCCGCTGACGCGGGAGTCGGAGTCAGCCATGGGGGGCCTGGTGCGGATTCGGGAGCAGCAGATCTCGGGGACGACGGAATCGCGGTGGTAGGGACGATCCGGTCCCTGGGCATGTCGGACGTCGCCGCGCACGCCGGGGTGTCGCACCAGACGGTGTCGAGGGTCATCAACGGTCACCCGAACGTGGCGGCGGCGACCCGGAAGAAGGTGCTGGAGGCGATCGCCGAGCTCGGCTACCGTCCGAACAGCGCGGCACGGGCACTGGTGACCGGGTCGTCGCGCACGATCGGACTCGCGATCGCCAACATCAGCCAGTACGGGCCCGCGCAGACGATGCTCGGCCTGGAACGCGCGGCCCGCGAGGCCGGCTACTTCCTGACCGTGTCGGTGCTCGACGACGACACCGCCGGCGACATGATCGAGGCCGTCGAACGGCTGGCGACCCAGTCCGTCGACGCGATCGTCGCGCTGAGCACGTACGAGGGTGCCGTCCGCGCGTTGCCGGATCTGAGTCCCAGGGTGCCGATGATCGCCGTTCAGGCCGAGGACGGCGGACAGGACAGCGCGGTCTGGGTCGACCAAGAGGCCGGGGCTGCGCTCGCGACCCGGCACCTGCTCGAGCTCGGCCACCGTACGGTCCACCATCTGCGCGGGCCGGCGAACGCGCTCGAGGCGGACGCCCGGGAACGCCGCTGGCGCGGCGAGCTCGAAGCGGCCGGCGCGGTGGTCCCGCCCGTGCTGCCCGGTGACTGGTGGCCACCGACCGGTTACCTGGCCGGTCGTGAACTCGTCGCACGTCGCCGCGGGGGAGAGGAAATCACCGCTGTCTTCGCCGCCAACGACCAGATGGCTCTCGGGTTGCTCCGGGCTTTCGCCGAAGGCGGGATCCGGGTACCGGACGACATCAGTGTGGTCGGGTTCGACGACGTCCCGGAGGCGGCGTACTACGCGCCACCGCTGACGACGGTCCGGCAGGACTTCGCCGAACTGGGCCGCCGTGTCATCCAGGTGGCCCTCGCCCGCATCGGCGGTACGTCGATCAAGCCTGAGCCGGTGCAACCGCACCTGCTGGTCCGCACCAGTACAGCGCCGCCTCCTCGCCGCACCACAGCGGGTCGCCGTACTCGCTAGGCGGCGCGACCGGCAGGGCACCCGGGGGATGGTGCTGCGTTGCGCCTTCTCGACCGGTGAACAGCCGCGGACACGGGCGTTTGGGGGAACGTCCGTGCCCACGACCGAGGGGTCGGGCTCAGCCGGGGACTGGGGGGTCGTGGCTGAGCGCGGCGGTCAGGGGGCGTCGATGACGATCGCGGCCTCCATCTCCAGCACCCGGTGGTAGTCGTCGTCGAGGGTCTGGGCGTCGCTGTGGATCAGGATCACCCAGGCCAGGCAGGTGAACAGGTCGACGGTCTCCGGCACGACCGCGTCCTCGTCGTGCAGGATCTTCATCCAGTGGAAGGACTTCAGGCTCTCGATGCCGTCGAAGACCTCGCGGTTGCGGAAGTAGCCGTCGCGGTAGGCGGAGACGAAGATGCCGCGCAGGTGCTGGACCAGGTCGAACCCGTCCCGCACCTCACCACGGACCCGGTGCGCGACCGTCCGCTTGATGTGGTTGTCGCCGGTGGCCAGCTCGCTGACCATCTGGTGCCCGCCACCCGCGGGCCGGGCGGCCACCTCGATCAGCCGGGGCCCGTCAGCGGTCATCATCACCTCGGCGTGCCCGCAGCCGACCCGGATGCCGACCGCGTCGAGCACCTGCTGGGTGTACGGCCACAGCGCCTGCACCTCCGGGTCGTCCTCGGCCAGGAAGTCGATCCGGTGGTAGATGCCGATCTTGTCGCCGCGGCTGATCTTGGTGTAGCGGCAGACGTCGACCAGCGAGTGCTTGCCGTCGACGGTGTAGCTGTCGACCAGGTACTCCGTGCCTTCGGCGTACTCCTGGATCAGCACGGCGTCGTTGGTGAGGCCCATCTTGTTGGTCCGGCCGAGCACCCGGTCGAACCGTTCCCGCCAGTCGCCGTGCTCGAACACGACGTACACCTCGTCACCGGCGGCGCTCTTCGGCGGCTTGATCACCAGCCGCCGGCCGAGCAGGTCGTTCTCCTTCAGCCACCGCTCGGCCTCGGCCGGGTCGGCGGTCCTGATCTGCCGGAGCCGGGGCACACCCGCGACGCGCAGCGCCTCGGCCATCTCCCACTTGTCCCGGCGGGCCGACGCCAGCTCCGGCACGTTGCCGGTGCCCGGGACCAGGATCTCGGTCAGCTGGTCGCACAACTCGACCCCGCTCTCCGCACCCGGGACGAGGTACTCCGGCCCGTACTGCCGCAGCTCCTCGGCCAGCGCGGCCACGTCCCCGGTGAAGTAGTGCACGTGCTCGAAGTCGTCCGGGTGCCAGCTGGTGGTGTACGCCGGCGGCGGCTCGAGCCCGCTGAGCACGGCGACCGGGATCTGCCCGGCCTCCTTGAAGGCGGCCGGGTACTCCTGCCCGGTGGACAGGGGGTCCACGATGATCGTGTACTTCGACTGTGTCATGAGGTTCTCCTACGAGCTCTCGCTCGGCAACGGCTCGGCGGCCGGGGTGATGTCCAGAACGGGTTCTTCGGCCGGTTCGTCCGTGCCGCTCGACATCCCGAAGTACGCGGCGACGACACCGACGGCTCCGGCCAGGCCGCACCACAGCCAGACCTGGGGGCCGACGGAGTTCCACAGCCAGACGCCGAGGAACGGACCGAGCGCGGACCCGAGACCGAACATCGCGTGCGCCGACCCGACGTACCGGCCGAGCAGCGGTTGCGGCGCGGCCATCCCGGGATAGGCGAACATGGTCGGCCCGGCGATGATCTCGGCCAGCGTCCACAGCAGCGTGCCGACCACGAAGATCGCGATGCCGCCCGGCAGCGCGTAGAACGCGAGGCCGCCGCCGAGCAGCACGAAGCCGATGATCGCGACCATCCGGGCCGGCCAGTGCTGCACCACCTTGGTCACCAGCAGCTCGCAGGTGATCACGATGAAGCCGTTCAGCGCGACCACCGCGCTGAACCACCAGGTGGACAACCCGTCCGCCTTCATGTGCAGCGGCAGCACGGCCAGGTACTGCATGTAGATCGCCGCGTTGATGAACATGCACAGCAGGAACAGCACGTACTTGTAGTCCCGCAGCACGGCCAGGTACCCGCCGGTGGGTTCCGGCGCCACCGCCTCACCGGTGACCGGGTCGGCCGGGGTGTCGGCCACCGGACGGCGCTTGGGCAGCGCGACGATCGCCACCACGGCGTACGCCAGCGCGGCCAGCGCCTCGCCGATGAACAGCAGGTTCCAGGAGATCGACACCAGCGCGGCGCCGATCAGCGGGGCCGCGGTGGTGCCCAGGTTCATCGCCAGCCGGTAGACCGCGAAGATCATCACCTGACGGTTCTTCGGCGTCAGCTCGGTCAGCAGCGCCGCCGAGGCCGGGCGGTAGAACTGCCCGACCGCACCGGCCAGCGCGACCACGACCACCACGGCCGGGTAGCTCGGCACGTAGGCGATCGCGAGCACGAAGCCCGCCATGCCGAACATGCTGATCATCACCGCGGCGCGCGGCCCGACCTTGTCGGACAGCGAGCCGCCGATGATCAGGCCGACCACCGACCCCGCGCCGTAGACGCCCAGCGCGGTGCCGGCCTGGACGTCGGTGAACCCCTTCGAGGTGGTCAGGAACAGCACCAGGAAGACCTGCAGGAACCAGCCGAGCTTGTTCACGAAGACGCCGACCAGCAGCGCCTTCACCGCCAGCGGCGCGTCCCGGATGGTCGCCCAGATGCCGGTGCTGTCGTCGGTCGTGCCCGGAGCAGCCGACGTCATGACGCTGCCTCCTCTGGCTCCTTGGCCTTCACCTTGCCCGACCAGCGCAGCGCCTTCTCGGCCGCGTCCAGCCCGGCCCGGCAGTCGTCCAACGAGGTGGCGACGACGGTCGCGTAGGCGATCCGGCCCCACAGCGTGCCGACCGGCGGGGGACTGGTGGTCTGACCGGCCTCCATCAGCGGGACCAGCTGGTCGATCGTGCCGGGCAGGTCGGTCGGGTCGAACTCGACCGAGTCCAGCACGGTGTCGTTCTCGTCGACGTAGAAGAACCGGACCCCGCCGACCATCGTGCGGTCCGGCACCAGCTCGGGCGTGCGCCCGGTGGCGACGGCGGCCGCGGCCAGGCCCGGGTCGGCGCCGGTCGCCTGCAGCCCGAGGTACGGGATCATGTCGCCGCCGATCCGGGCGTTGATCTCGATCACCTTCGGGCCGTCGGCGGTCATCATGATCTCGGTGTGGGTGACGCCGTCGGTGAAGGCGATCGCGGCGTGCGCGTCGACGAGCACCTGGAACAGCTGCTCGTCGGCCAGCAACGGGTCGGCCGCGTCGACGAAGTGCCCGATCTCCTCGGCGTACGGCGGGTAGCCGATCTCCTTGCGGGCCAGGCAGAACGGCGTCACCTGACCGGACAAGACCGCCGAGTCGATGCTGATCTCGTAGCCGTCCGCGAACTCCTCGACCAGCACCTTGACGTCGTAGTGCGGCGCCTCCGGCACGGTCGTGTCGTGCGCGAAGGCCCAGTTGGCCCGCAGCTCGTCGGCCGAGTTCACCTTGACCACGCCGAGGCTGGCGGCCAGCGCGCGGGGCTTGAGGATCACCGGGTAGCCGAGCTTCTCGGCCGTGACGAGGGCCTCGTCGACGGTGTCCACCAGCACGGACTCCGGCTGCGGCACGCCGTGCTCGGCGAGCGCCGTACGGGTCAGGTGCTTGTCGCGGCACCGGTTCACCATCTCGACGTCACCGCCGGGCAGGCCGAGCGCTGCGGCGACGTGCGCGGTCTGCAGGATCCGGGCCTCGTCCCAGCAGAGCACGCCGTCGATCGGCTGCTCGGCGTGCAGCTTCTGCGCGGCGGCGACCAGCGCGTCGGCGTCCAGGGTGCTGTCCAGCACGGTCCAGGCCTCGATGTACTCCTTCTCCCAGGTCGGCTCGGCGTGCAGGAACATGTGGATCCGGTACTGCGGGGCGATCGAGCGCAGGATGTACTCGCGGAACAGCCGCATTCCGGTGGCCACCACGAGCAGGTGCGGTCGTTCGGTCGTCGGGTTCATCTCAGGCCTCCCGGACCGGAGCGGGGATCTGCTCGATGTAGGTGACTCCGCTGCTGCCGTCGCTGCGGCGGAAGTGGTCGGCGATCCGGATGTTGCCCCGGGCATCGAGCTCGGGGATGCTGAGGCACTCGCCGCTGACCACGTCGCCGGTCGCGGTGAGCAGGCAGTAGGCGGCCTTGATCGAGCCGTCCGGCTGCAGGTGGCCGACCAGCCGGCCGCTGCGCAGCGAGCCGCCGGCGTAGAACTCGGCCCAGACCAGGTCGTCCTCGCGGTGGTACTGCCCGTACGGCGCGCCCGCGGCGGGGTCGTCGACCACGAGCTGGAACCAGACGCCGTCGACGTCCGGCACGAACGGCCGCTCGGCCGGCGCGGCGCTCACCACTTCACCGCGCAGAGCTCGTCGGAGATCGGGTAGATCTCCCGGTCGAACATCGAGTTCAGCACGATCGCGGCGCGGACCGGCAGCTGGGTCAGGCCGGCGTTGGTCAGGCCGTGGCTGTACCGGCTCGCGTTGAACGAGTAGATCCGGTGCCCGTTCATGCCCTTCCAGCGCACCGAGTAGTCCGGCTCGACCAGCATCTCGCCGTCGTCGTCGTAGTCGATCCGCTCCCGCAGGTCGTCGCTGAACGGCGCCTGGACGTGCTCGCGTCCGGCGGCGACCACGACGTGGCGGACGTCGTGCTCCTCCGGCGCGGCCGTGGTCGAGCAGCGCAGCCGCAGCATGCCGTCCTCGAGCAGCTCCGACGAGGTGACGTCGCGGCCCGGCAGCAGCGTGACGGGGAACCGGCCCAGCGTCAGCAGACCGTCGTAGTTGGCCTGGTAGAGCGCCCGGAGCCCACCAGGAGTGATCGCGTCGCCGCTGTACCGGGAGTCGACGATCATCTCCCGGCGCTTGGTCCGGTTCAGGCCCTGCAGGAACTGGATGTGCGACGGCCGGTACAGCTCGTTGGCCATCGGGGAGTCGTCGATGCTGCGGAACCACTGGTTGCGGCCCATCCAGCGGATGTCGGTGAAGCCGGAGCCCAGCAGCCGCAGCACGCACTCCAGGCCGGTCTGCCCGCCGCCGACGACGGCGATCGGGTCGGCCTTGTGCGCCTCCAGGTCGGGCATCCGGACACCGAGCTCGTCGGCGATGAAGGCCCGCGCGGACGGCAGGTCGCGCACGTACTCGGGCCACACCGGGCGGGTGCCGAGGCCGAGCACGAGGTGCTCGGAGACCGCCACCGGCTCACCGTCGACGCTGACCTCGAAGCCCTCGTCGGTGATCGCGATCGAGTCCACCCGGGAGCTGAAGTTCACCACGCCGAGCCGCTCGGTGGCCCAGGCCAGGTAGCGCTCGTACTCGATCCGCGGGAGCGCGTCGAACTGGGAGTTGATCAGCGCATAGAGCCGCCCGGAGGTGACCAGGTAGTTGAGGAACGTCAGTTCGTGCCGAGGGTCGACCAGCGACACCAGGTCCTTCATCCAGCCGGTCTGCATCCGGACGCCGGGGTAGAGCAGCGGCGTGTGCCAGCCGGCCACCGGCCGGGAGTCGAACAGGGCCAGCTTCTCGGTGGTGACGTTCTTGTACAGGGCGGCCAGCGAGAGGTTCGACGGCCCGGCTCCGATGCCGATGGTGTGGTAGCGGGTCAGGCTGTCGCTGGTTCGTCTGGTGCCTGGTTCCGTGATGGTCATGCGCTTGTTCTCCGTCCGCGAAGTGGTGGTGCGCGTGGTTCCACCGGTGACGAGTGGCCCGAGCAGGTCGCTCGCGGCCGTCCGGCTCGCGGCCAGCGCGGTTTTCACGCTGCCGCCGGACCCACCGGTGAAGGTGAAGAGCCGATGTGTGCTGCCGAGCACCGACCACAGGGTCAGTACCGGCGGATCGGCATAGCAGTCGGCGTTGTTGACCGTGTGCGCGGCCTGCAACAGCCTGAGGTGTGGCAGCCGCTCGCCGGCGATCCGGACGGCTCGGGCCGTCAGGTCGCTGACCGGCGCGCTGCTGCCGGGTGGGACGGACCAGCGGTGCGTGTCGACGCCCAGCAGCAGACCGCCGTCTGCCGTCGGGCGCCCGTACAGGTCGCTGGTCTCGTCGACGAACATGGTCGGCAGGGCGCCGGCCACGCTGTACACGGCGACCTGGATCGCCTTCGTCCGGTACGGATCGGCCGGCAACGCGTTGCCGGTGAGCAGTCCGGGCGTCCACGGACCGGCCGCCACCACGACCACGTCGTACCGGTCGCTGCCGCCGGGTGTGCGGCAGCTGACCGAGCCGTCGGGGTGGGGAACCAGTCCGAGCACAGGGCCGGTCACGACCCTGCTGCTGGTGCCGCGGGCCAACTGGTCGATCACCAGTGCCCGTAGTTGGTCGGGCCGGATGAACCCGGCCCGCTTCTCCAGTACGCCGACCGTGCCGTCGGGCAGTGCGTGCCAGCCGAGGCCACGCAGCGTGCTGCCGTCGACGATCTCGGTGGATCCGGGGTGCGCGTGCTCCACCTCGGCGACGGCTTCCTCCAGCCCGGCCTGCCGCGCGAGCAGGTAGGTCGAGCCGGTCTCGGTGTAGCCGGCCCGGTCGAGCAGGCCGGGGGACTCGAACAGTTCCGCCAGGCTCTCGATCGCGAGCCGGCGCTGCTCCGGATGGGTCTCGAAGCCCCGGACCCCACCACCGGAAGCAGCGGTGGCGTCCCGTCCCGGTACGCCGGTGACGAGGTCGACCGAGACCGCCGGGTAGGCGCTCAGCCGCCAGGCCAGCAGCGTGCCGGCGATGCCGGCTCCGATCACGCAGATCCGCATCTGCTACTCGCCCTTCCCGGCCAGGAGCGGTCCCGGCCGGTCGACGCCGGCGCCGTCCACCGTGCCGAGGCTGGGCGCGGCGGCTTGCAGGACCGCGCCGGCCTCGGCCAGCACCGCGCGCGGGGCGTCGGCGACGGCGTCGTCGAGCCCGGTCAGCGCGGTCCGGAGATGGCCCACGTCCGCGCCGCCGGAGAGCAGGGTGATCAGGCAGCGGGCGGCGAGCGCGGGGTCGAAGCCGGCCGGTCGCAGGGCTGCTTGGCCGC
Source organism: Kribbella flavida DSM 17836 (assembly GCF_000024345.1). Classification (NCBI taxonomy): domain Bacteria; kingdom Bacillati; phylum Actinomycetota; class Actinomycetes; order Propionibacteriales; family Kribbellaceae; genus Kribbella; species Kribbella flavida. The sequence continues at coordinate 3,118,397 of NC_013729.1, forward strand.
GCGCCAGTTCGCGCGCGGCCAGGGCCGGGGCGAGCGGCTCGGTGACCTGGTGGCTGCCGTTCAGCAGCGGTTCCACCCGGGCCGCGAAAGCGCGGAAGGAATTCCAGGTGAAATCGCTCTGGTAGCGGTCCGGACGGTCCCAGGCGAGGAACAAACGAACGATTGACGGATCCTGCGCCCGCAGCAGTTCGGTGGCCCAGATGGCGTGATTCCTGCTGGTCGAGAACTTTTCCCCGTCCAAGGTGTAGAACTGGTTGACCACCAGCCCGGAAATAGGTAAAGGAAACACGCCGCAGGCGGCCCAGACAGCCTGCCAGTAGACCGCGTACCAGTACGCGTTGTCCAGGCCGAGGAAATGCCACAGATTGTCGATCCGGCCGAGCGCGGCCCGGTAGCCGGGCAGGTCGGTGGCGGCCGGGTCGACCGCGCGGGCGATGTTGTAGAGGTCGGTGAGTGCCACCTCGGTGTACGGCCCGATCCGCAGGCCGGACAGCGCCTGGTCGCCCTCGATGCCCCAGTTGGTCGGGTAGGCGAGCGCGATCTCGGGCAGTCCGGCAGCCAGTTGCCGCCCGATCACCGCGCGCACGGCCGGCGGGAACTGCGCCCGCAGCCAGGCGTCGGTGAGCGCGGCGCGGTGCTCCTCCATCCGCAGCACCGGCACCGTCGCCCGGAACGCGCGCGGCGGACCACCGCACCGGCCGCAGACCGGATCGACCATGGTGTCGACCCGCGTGAAGCTGCCGCACTGCTCGCACGCGCCACCGGCGGCCGGCGCCTCGCAGGTTGCGCAGAGGCCGACCAGGTACGACTCGTGCAACGTGCGGCCGCAGTCGGCGCAGCCGTGCAGGGTCACCTCGCGCAGCGGGGTCGCGCCGGACGCGATCAGGTGGTTCATCAGGGCGCGGACGATCGGCGCGTGCTCGTCGCCGAGCGGGTCGCTGAACCGGTCGTACCCGATCCGCGCCTGCCGGTAGGTCTCCTTGATGTCCGCGCGGAACTCGGTCGTCATCGCGCCGACGTCGAGACCTTCGCGCTCGGCCCGGGTCAGCACGTAGTTCTGGTGCACGTCGAGACCGGAGGTGACCACCACCCGCTCGCCCCGGGCCCGCGCGGCGCGGGCGGCGGTGTCGGCGGCAAGGTACGGGCCGGACAGGTGGCCGACGTGCAAAGGGCCGTTCACCGTGGGCTGCGGGAAGGTGACGACGGTGACGCGATCGGTGCGCGCGCCGGTGACCGGATCAGTCATGGCCGACCGCCACGGCCGACCGGCCGGCGAGTGCCTCCGCCGCCGCGGTCGCGGCCTCGGGGTACCAGTAGGCGCTGAAGACGGTCAGCACCTCGTCGGCCGAACGGTTCTGGACGACGTGCGCCTCCAGGCTGTTCAGCAGGAACGCGTTGCCGTGCGGCACCTCGTGCACGGTGTCGCCGACGGTGACGTGCGCGGTGCCGGCGACGACGATCGACAGTTCCAGCTCGGGGTGCTGGTCGATCGGGCTCTCGTCGCCCGGCGGAACGCTGTACCACATGGCCTGGAAAGGCATCGCCGTTCCGAGGCCGTACTGCTCCCAGCGGACCACCCGCAGATCGTTCACGAAGAGGCTTTCGCCGGTGACCAAGTCGAATGTACGCATGCTTCACTACCCTCCGTAGTCGCGGCCAGGCACGACTCAAGAAGTTGGGCGTAACAAATGAAGGTACGGAACAGACGCTTTGCTTCAGCCTTGGATGATCACCCGCGCAGCGACGACGCGCGGCGAGAGTGAAAGCCCGGCGACCCCCCAGTCTCCGTGGCCGAAAATATAGGGAAGGTCACGCTCGGAGTAAAGGGCAGTACACAACGAATTGCCCAAAAGCCGTAACTGCACCGGAAATCATTCGTTGTGCATGGTCTTCGGGCGCAGACCGTGCTGAGCCGGACACGGGCAGCGACCGGCGGCCCGGCGTGGCAGGCGAGCTCAGGTCTGGCCGGGGAAGGCCTCGGGGCGGCCACCCCACGCCAGCTGCTCACGCGCGGTCGCGATCAGCGCCTGAACGGCGAACGTGCGCGGCCCGTCCTGCTCGGCCGCCTCGACGAGGTCGGCGTACACCGCGCCGAGCCGGCGTTCGATGCCCAGAACGAGCGCGACCGCCGTCGCCGGATCGGTCACGACCTGCGGCAGGTCGTACGCCGGTTCGGCCGCGGCCGGGGTCTGGCCGCTCTGGACCAGCAGGTCGGCGAGCAGGTCGCGGCGTTTGCGGTGCTGCTCGTACAAGGTGGTCGCCGCGCGGAACCGGGCGCCGCTGAGTTTGCCGCCGGCCACGCCGACGCCGTACAGGGCGGCGTGCTCGCCGGCGATCGCGGCCTGGAGCGCCTCCGCCTCGGTCTGGGACGTGCTCACGAAGCAGCCTTCTTCGCGGTCAGCACGGCGGCGAGCTGGCTCTCCGACGCGGCGATCGTGGCCAGCAACCGAGCCGGCGGGCCGGTCAGCTTCGCCGCGGCGGTGGCGTGCGCGACGGACAGTCGCTGCTCCCGGCTCGCCAGATCGGCCAGCGCGGCCGCCGAGGCCTTCGGCAGCGGCGGGAGCTTGCCGGGCTGCGGTGGCTCGAAGCCGCCGAGCTCCTTGAGCTTCGCGACATGAGCCGCGTGGCTGCGCACGCCGGACGACAGCCGCGTGCGCAAGGCGGGGAACGTCTGGCTCGTGGAGCTGTAGCGGAGGGCCAGCTGCTGGATCTGGGTGGCGGCCGTGGTGAGCGCCGCGACGACCTCCGGGTCCGCGCTGGGCTCCGGCGCCTGGACCGATCCGTCCGGGCCGGTCGACGCGCCCGGCGTACCGCTGCGGTCGGGTTCGTCGTCGCACCCGCTGGCCAGCGCGGCGGCGCCCGCCACCAGGGCGGCGGTCCGGAGCGCGGTACGGCGCGACAGTCGGCGGGCATCGTTCGGCACGGCCGAAACCCTATCCGCTCCCCGGGCCCCGACCGGCGACCCGCACCGGACCCCGCCGCCCGGCCGGTTCGGCCGAGCCGCTGGTAGGGAGCGGGCGCCGGGCCGGATAAGGTGGGCTACTGCCCTGCGGACAGGGCGTTACGGGTGCACAACTGGAGAGAGGCAGGTTTACCTGTGAGCCGAAAGACTGACCACACGGACACCACGAGCCTCGAGAACTTCCTGCGGCCGCTCGTCGAGCAGTTCGGCTGCGACCTGGAGGCCGCCGAGGTCACCCCGGCCGGCCGGCGCCGGCTGCTGCGCGTCCTGGTCGACCGCGACGGCGGCATCAGCCTGGACGACGTCGCCGACGTGACCCGGGCGATCTCCAAGGCACTCGACGCCGACGACGTGATGGGCGACGGCGCCTACACCCTCGAGGTCTCCAGCCCCGGGGTCGACCGGCCGCTCACCCTGCCGCGGCACTGGCGGCGCAACATCTCCCGGCTGGTCGCGGTCACGCTGCACAGCGGCGACAAGCTGACCGGCCGGATCAAGACGGTCTCCGACGAGACCGCCGACCTGGACGTCGACGGCACGCTCCGCACGGTGGCCTACGCCGACGTGGACAAGGCCAAGGTCCAGATCGAGTTCAACCGGCCTGCCGGCAACGACGAACCTGCCCCAGACACAGCCGGCGATGCTGCTGACGGCACGGTGGAGGAGAACTGATGGACATCGACATGGCCGTTCTGCGGTCCCTGGAGCGGGAGAAGGACATCGCCTTCGAGGTGGTGGTGGAGGCGATCGAGCAGGCCCTGCTGGTCGCGTACCACCGCACCGAGGGGGCCCAGCAGCACGCCCGCGCCGAGCTCGACCGCAAGACCGGGCACGTCACCGTGTTCGCCCGGGAGATGGGCCCCGACGGCACCCTGGTCCGCGAGTACGACGACACTCCCGCCGACTTCGGCCGGATCGCGGCGACCACCGCCAAGCAGGTCATCCTGCAGCGGCTGCGCGACGCCGAGGACGAGGTGCGCTACGGCGAGTTCTCCGGCAAGGAGGGCGACATCGTCTCCGGCGTCGTCCAGCAGGGCCGCGACCCGCGCTCGGTGATGGTCGATCTCGGCAAGATCGAGGCCGTGCTGCCCGGTCCGGAGCAGGTGCCGGGGGAGAAGTACGAGCACGGCTCCCGGCTGCGGGTCTACGTGGTCGGCGTCCGCAAGGGCTTCAAGGGCCCGCAGATCACCGTCTCCCGGACGCACCCGAACCTGGTCAAGAAGCTGTTCGCGCTGGAGGTGCCGGAGATCGCCGACGGCACCGTGGAGATCACCGCGATCGCCCGCGAGGCCGGCCACCGGACCAAGATCGCGGTCCGCACGCTGAACCCGTCGGTGAACGGCAAGGGCGCCTGCATCGGCCCGATGGGCCAGCGGGTGCGCAACATCATGCACGAGCTGCACGGTGAGAAGATCGACATCATCGACCACAGCGACGACCCGGCGACGTTCGTCGGGAACGCGCTCTCACCCGCGCAGGTCTCCTCGGTGGAGGTCGTCGACGCCGCCGCGCGGGCCGCGCGGGTCGTCGTACCCGACTACCAGCTGTCGCTGGCGATCGGCAAGGAGGGCCAGAACGCCCGCCTCGCCGCCCGGCTGACCGGCTGGCGGATCGATATCCGGCCGGATACCGATGTGACTCGTGGGGACGAGAAGGTAGACTGATCTCTCGGTCGGTCGACTGAGTCGTCACCACACCCTGAGGAACTGTGACAGAGACTGCAGACGCGCGCCCTGAGAAGCTTCGGGAGCGCACCTGTATCGGGTGCCGGAAACGAGACAGTCCGTCCGACCTGCTGCGGATGACGGTGTCCGGAGGACGTGTCCTCCCGGATCCCGCTCATCGGGCACCCGGCCGCGGGGCGCACTTGCACCCGGTGACCGAGTGTCTCGACCTCGCCGAGCGACGCAAGGCGTTCCCGCGGGCCTTCAAGGTCCCGGGTCCGCTGGACCTGACGCTCGTGCGGGCACAGGTCGAGCAGTGAGCGACTTCAGCACCAAGTGCGGCCGCCCGGCCGCCCACGGCATGAGCCGTGACGACATGAAGGCGGGTCATCGACTCATGACCACTCGATGAGTGTCGAACGATGAGTGCAATGCGATGAGCATGTACGTCAACTAACGGTCCGCGCCCCAGGCTCGGACCAGAGGGAGAGTAGTGGCAAAGGTCCGAGTCTACGAGCTCGCGAAAGAGCTCGGAGTTACCAGCAAGGTCGTCCTGACCAGGCTGAACGACATGGGAGAGTTCGTTCGATCGGCGTCGTCGACGATCGAGGCTCCTGTGGTCCGTCGGTTGGCGGAGGAGTTCGAGAAGAACCCGCCGAAGAAGCGCGCGGCCAAGAAGGCCGCCGCCAGCACGTCCGCAGCTCCGCAGGCGACCGCGCCGGTCACCCCGGCCGAGCCCGCCAACGGGCAGGCCCCGGCGGCTCCGGCCGACCGTCCGGCACCGGCCGCTCCGGCCGAGCGCCAGGCGCCGGCTGCCGAGTCCCCGGCCGAGCGCCCCACGCCGGCCCCGGCCGCGCCGAAGGCTCCCGAGGTTTCCGCCCCCGCGGCGCAGGCCCCGGCCGCTCCGGCCGCCGAGGCTCCGGCCCAGCAGAGCACCCCGGCCCGTCCCGCGGCAGGCGGTGCCACCCCGGCGCCGTCCGGCGCGGCCCGGCCTGGTCCGCGTCCGGGCCCCCGGCCCGGTCCGCGCACCGAGAGCGCCCCGGCTCCGACTCAGCGGGAGACTTCTGAGCCGGCCTTCGAGGCCCCGGCCGCGAAGGCTGCTCCGGCCCAGCCGGAGACCCCGGCTGCTCCGGCCGCTCCGGCGCAGGAGCGTCCGGCCGCTGAGGCTCCGGCCGCTCGCGCGCCGCGTCCCGCCGACGGTGCGGACTCCCGTCCGTCGCCGCGTCCGGGCACGCCGGGCGCCGGTCCGCGTCCGGGTTCGGCGCCCCGTCCGGGTGCGTCCGGCTCCGCGCCGCGTCCCGGTGGCGCGCCGCGTCCCGGCGCTCCGCGTCCGGGTGGCGGCCGTCCGGGTGGTGCCGGTGGTTCCGGTGGTCCCCGTCCGGGCGCTCCGCGGCCGGGCAACAACCCGTTCAGCTCGACCCAGGGCATGCAGCGCGGTGGCGCGCGTCCTGGTCCGGGTGGATCGTCTTCGCCGGCGGGTGCGAGCCCGGCCGGTATGCCGCCGCGGCCTCCGCAGGCCCGCAGCGGTGGCGGGAACGACCGTCCGCGTCCGGGCGGTGTGCCCGGTGCGCCGCGGCCGAACCCGGCGATGATGCCGAAGTCCTCGGCCGGTACGTTCACCGGCCGTCCGTCCGCGCCCGCCGGTGGCGGTGGCGGCGGTGGACGCGGCCGTCCCGGCGGCGGCGGCGGTCCGGGTGGACCGGGTGCCGGTCCGCGCGGTGGCGGCGGTGGCGGTGGCGGCGGCTTCCGTCCCGGTGGTGGCCCGAGCGGTCCCCCCGGTGGTGGCGGCGGTCGTCCGGGCCCGGGCAACCGGGGCCGGGGCGGGACACAGGGTGCCTTCGGGCGTCCGGGCGGTCCGGCCCGTCGTGGTCGCAAGTCCAAGCGCGCCAAGCGCCAGGAATTCGACAACATGCAGGCTCCGGCCGTCGGCGGCGTGCGCGTCCGGCACGGCAACGGCGAGGTCGTCAAGCTCGCCCGTGGTGCCTCGCTGACGGACTTCGCCGAGAAGGTCGGCGCGGATCCGGCGTCGCTGGTGCAGGTGCTGTTCCACCTCGGTGAGATGGTGACCGCGACCCAGTCGGTCAACGAGGAGACGCTGCAGCTGCTCGGCACCGAGCTGGAGTACGACGTACAGATCGTGTCCCCGGAGGACGAGGACCGCGAGCTGCTGCAGTCGTTCGACATCGACTTCGGCGCCGACGAGGGCGACGAGGACGACCTGGTCAAGCGGCCGCCGGTGGTGACCGTGATGGGTCACGTCGACCACGGTAAGACCAAGCTGCTGGACGCGGTCCGGCAGGCGAACGTGGTGGCCAAGGAAGCCGGTGGCATCACCCAGCACATCGGTGCCTACCAGGTGACCACCGAGGTCGACGGCCAGCAGCGGGCGATCACCTTCGTCGACACCCCCGGTCACGAGGCGTTCACCGCCATGCGTGCCCGTGGTGCGCAGGCCACCGACATCGTCATCCTGGTGGTCGCGGCCGACGACGGCGTGATGCCGCAGACGATCGAGGCGCTGAACCACGCCCGGGCGGCGAACGTGCCGATCGTGGTCGCGGTGAACAAGATCGACGTGCCGAACGCGGACCCGACCAAGGTGCGCGGTCAGCTGACCGAGTACGGCCTGGTGCCCGAGGAGTACGGCGGCGACACGATGTTCGTCGACGTGTCGGCGAAGTCCCGGATCAACATCGAGGGTCTGCTGGAGAGCGTCGTGCTCACCGCGGACGCCGCGCTGGATCTGCGGGCCAACCCGAACATGCCGGCCCAGGGCATCGCGATCGAGGCCAACCTGGACAAGGGCCGTGGTCCGGTGGCGACCGTGCTGGTGCAGCGCGGAACGCTGCGGGTCGGCGACTCGATGGTGGCCGGACCGGCGTACGGCCGGGTCCGGGCCATGCTCGACGAGCACGGCGACGCGGTCGAGGAAGCCACCCCGTCGCGTCCGGTCCTGGTCCTCGGTCTGACCGCGGTCCCCGGAGCGGGCGACAAGTTCCTGGTGGTCGACGACGACCGGATGGCCCGGCAGATCGCCGAGAAGCGCGAAGCCCGCGCTCGGGCGGCGGCCAACGCCAAGCGGCGCGCCCGTCGTACCCTCGAGGACTTCATGGCCTCGATGGAGAAGGGCGAGACGCAGGAACTGCTGCTCATCCTGAAGGGCGACGTGTCCGGTTCGGTCGAGGCGCTGGAAGACGCGCTGGTCCGGATCGAGGTCGGCGACGAGGTCAACCTGCGGGTGATCGACCGCGGTGTCGGCGCGATCAACGAGAACGACGTCAACCTGGCCATCGCGTCGAACGCCGTCATCATCGGCTTCAACGTGCGGCCGGCGGGCAAGGCCGGAGACGTGGCCGAGCGCGAGGGCGTCGATGTCCGGTACTACTCGGTCATCTACTCGGCGATCGACGACATCGAGGCGGCCCTGAAGGGCATGCTCAAGCCGATCTACGAGGAGGTCGTGCTCGGCCAGGCGGAGATCCGCGAGATCTTCCGCTCCTCGAAGGTCGGAAACATCGCCGGTTGCTGGGTCACCAGTGGTCTGCTCCGCCGCAACGCGAAGGTCCGGTTGATCCGGGACGGCGCGGTGGTGGTCGACAACACCGACCTGTCGTCGCTCAAGCGGTTCAAGGACGACGCGTCCGAGGTCCGTGAGGGCTTCGAGTGCGGTCTGACCATCCAGGGCTACAACGACATCAAGATCGGCGATGTCGTCGAGGCGTTCGAGCTGCGCGAGAAGCCGCGCAGCTGACCACCGGTCGTGCGCCGGGATCCCACGGGGTCCCGGCGCCGGCTCGCGGAGTAACGTCGCAGTGGCGGTGTCACAGCCGTCGCGCCGGACGTTCCGCAGGAATGAGGGAGTGAGCCCTGATGGGTGAAGCAAGGGCGAAGCAGCTGGCCGACCGGATCCAGGTCCTGGTCGCGGAACTGCTGGAACGCCGGGTCAAGGACCCGCGGCTCGGCTTCGTCACCGTGACCGACGCGCGGCTGACCGGAGACCTGCGCGAGGCGAGTGTGTTCTACACGGTGTACGGCGGCGAGCAGGAGCGGGCGTCCACGGCCGCCGCGCTGGAGTCGGCCCGCGGACTGATCCGCAGCGAGGTCGGCAAGGCGCTCGGGCTGCGGCACACGCCGAGCCTGGCGTTCTTCCTGGACGCCGTCCCGGAGAACGCCGGCCAGATCGAGGAGCTGCTGGCCAAGGCCCGCGAGGCCGACGCCGAGGTGGCCAAGGCCGCGGCCCGCGCCAAGCCGGCCGGCGACCCCGACCCGTACAAGCGCCGCGAGGACGATGACGACGAGTGAGCCGAACGTTGCCGACGGCATCGTCGTCGTCGACAAGCCGGCCGGGCTGACCTCGCACACCGTGGTCGCCCGGATCCGGCGGCTCGCCGGCACCCGCAAGGTCGGGCACGCCGGCACGCTGGACCCGATGGCCACCGGCATCCTGGTGGTCGGGCTGAACCGGGCCACCCGGCTGCTCGGCCACCTCCAGCTGGCCGACAAGTCGTACGACGCGACCGTGCTGCTCGGCGCGACCACGACCACCGACGACGCCGAGGGCGAGATCCAAACGACCGCCTCCCCGGCGGCGCTGGGTGAGGTCACCGCGGAGGCGATCGAGAAGGCCGTCGCCGGGTTCCGTGGGCGGATCTCGCAGGTGCCGTCGAAGGTCTCCGCGATCAAGGTCGACGGGCGGCGCGCGTACGAGCGGGTCCGCGCGGGCGAGGAGGTCGCGCTGAAGGCCCGCGAGGTGACCGTCAGCCGGTACGACGTACTGGACGTGCGCAGTGCGGCGCAGGCGATCGAGGTGGACATCTCGGTCGACTGCTCCAGCGGGACCTACATCCGGGCGCTGGCGCGGGATCTCGGCGTCGAGCTCGGTGTCGGGGGTCACCTGACGATGCTGCGGCGGACCCGGGTGGGGAGCTTCGACCTCTCGGCGGCGTACACGCTGGAGGAGCTCGGCGAGGACTTCCGCTGGCTACCGATCGCCGACGTCGCGGGGGAGACGTTTCCGCGGTACGACGCGGACGCCGAGCAGGCAACGGCGATCAGGACCGGGCGGCCGTTGGCGGGGTTGAAGCTGGGCGCGGGGCCGACGGCGATGTTCGGGCCGGACGGGACGTTCCTGGCGCTGTACGAAGCCCACGGTCCACTCGCCAAGCCGACTGCGGTGTTTGTGGGGTAGTCGGTTCGGGGAGTACTTCGCCCCCAGGCGGGCCCTTCTCCGTGGCAGGTCGGCACCGGAGGCGCCAATAAACCGTTCGCGCGGGTGCCGTTCGGGTGATGAGGTGGCTCGGTGACCAACGACGGCGAGCCGGTGGCTGTGCGGCCGTTGACGTTGGCTTGGGTGCGGCGGCAGTTGGAGGGCGGCGAGCGGATCGTTCGGGTTGAGGCGCTGCACGGCGGTATCACCGCTGAGATGCGGAAACTGACCATCGGCACGCGGGACGGTGGCAGCCGTCAGCTGGTGCTGCGGAGCTTTGTCGAGGTGGAGCAGGCCGAGGAGTGGCTGAGCAGGGAGGCCGACGCCCTGGATCTGCTCGCGGGAACCGGCGTACCGGCTCCTGGTCTGGTCGCGGTCGACCCGACCGGCGCGCAGTGCGAGTATCCGTCGCTCCTCATGACGCATCTGCCGGGCCGACCGGTGCTCGGTGATGAGGGATTGCAGACCCGCGTCCCTGCGTTGGCCCGTCAGCTCGTCGCGATCCATGCAGTGCGTCCCGCTGAGCGGCCCCGCGAATATGTGGCGTTGACGACCGCCGACACCGTGGTGATCCCCGAGGGCGCCGACCGGGCGGTGTGGATGGCGGCGATCGACGTGATCCGCAAGCCCGCGCCGCCGTACGAAGGGCGATTCCTGCACCGGGACTTCCAGCCGGGCAACGTGTTGCTGGACGTGCGGCCGGTAGGTGCCCGGATCACCGGCGTCGTCGATTGGGCCGCCGCCTCGTGGGGGCCGGCGGATCTTGATGTGGCGCACTGCTCGGTCGGGCTCGCGCTTCTGCACGGCCCGGCCTGGGGGCTGCGGTTCGCTGCGGCGTACGAGGATGCCGGCGGGGTCCTGGCGGCGTCTGCGAGCGAGCGGCTGTACTGGCAGGTCCGGGACGGGATGGCGGCCTCGGAAGAAGTGGATCTGATCTCGCAGCCCTGGAGAGAGGCCGGAAGGACGGAGCTGACGACGCGCGTCGTGGCGGAACGGTTGGATGCCTATGTCACCGCCCTGATGGGCCGTTCTGCCTGACGGTCCCGGTGGTGCCGTCGATGGTGAGGTGCCGACCGTCCTGCACGGCGGTCATCAGGTTCGGGACGCCCAGGACCGCGGGGATCTGGCGTTCGCGGGCGACGATGGCGGCGTGGGAGAGGCGGCCGCCTTGTTCGGTGGCTACTCCGGCAATGACGGTGAACAGAGGGGTCCAGGCCGGGTCGGTGTAGCGGCAGACGAGGACGTCGCCGGGACGGACGCGGTGGAAGTCCTGTGGGCCGTGGACGAGGCGGGCGGTGCCGGTCGCCTGGCCTCGGCTTCCGGGCGTTCCCTGCAGTTCCTCGGGATGTGAGGCAGTGACGCCGGGGATGGCCGCTGGAAGCTCGGCGGTGACCGGACGTGCTTGCAGAAGCCAGATCTCGCCGCCTGTGACGGCGAACTCGATGTCCTGGGCACCGCCGAACAGACCGGCGACCTCGTGCCCCAGTTGCTGCAGCTTCCGGAGTTGAGGATCGGTGAGGCACGGGTGCCGCCGAAGGTCGCGCGGGACCGGCGTACTGACTGTTCCGGCCGGCCCGCGGTCGATGCGGGTCTGCTTGTCGCCGAGACGGGAGGTGATCGTGCCGTCGGCGGCGACCGTGTAGGCGTCCGGGGTCACCAGGCCTTGCACCACGCTCTCGCCGAGCCCCCAGGAAGCCTCGACCGTTGCCTCACGCCCGTTCGTGAACAGCACGCCGGCGACCTCGGCGTCGAGATGCCGCTGGACGACGACGGCGATCTCCGGCCGATCCAGCGAGCCCTCCGTACGCTGGTACGCGACGGCGCGCGGGGACCAGGCTGAGGCCCAGGTCGCGCGGACCCTGGCGGCGACGGCCGCTGGACCGACGACGGCCAGGAAGCTGTCGTACTGACCGGCGGCGGATGCGGTGGAGGAGTCCTCGTCGGCGGCCGAGGAGCGTACGGCGACCGGGCCCTCGCCCAGTTCGGACAACGCGGTGGTCAGTGCGGAGATCAGGGCCTGGGGCAACGGCCGGGCTTCGAGCTCTTGACGTACCGCGGTCGGGCCGTGCTCGGCGAGCAGCGTCGGCAGGGCGAGGTCGTCGGCGACGGCGCGGTACGCCGCGGTGGGGATCACGAAGCCGTCCGGGACGGGAAGACCGGCCCGGAGCAGGGTTCCCAGGCCGGCCGCTTTGGCTCCGGAGCTCGCGATGGTGGAGTCCGTGAGGCTGATGATCACCGGAAGGCCCTTCAACAGGATGTTGACAACAGTCTGTTGATGATCGGTGGTTCGCTCGCCGGACGCAAGCCCTAGGCGATCAGGTCGGCGAACGCGACCAGGTTCGCTTCGTACTCCCTCGACGCGGGGTCGTAGCCACCGCACGTGATCAGCCGCAAGCCGGCGTGCCTGATGTCGCCGTACACCGCGGCGCTCGGGAACCTGGACTTCGCGTACTGCTGGACCCGGTTGACCCGGAAGACCGCCGTCGAGCGGTCCTGCCGGGTCACCGTGACCGTGTCGCCGGGCTTCAGGCGGGCCAGGCGGGCGAAGACGCCGGCCCGGCCGGACCAGCGGACGTGGCCGGCGATGACCGCCGGACCGCGTTCGCCCGGGGTCGGGGCGCCGGTGAACCAGCCGGCCGGGAAGGCGTTCGGCGGGACCTGCAGGGAGCCGTCCGCGGTGAGACCGAGCCGCATCAGGTGGGAGTCCATCCCGATCGATGGAATCGTGACCCGCATCGGGGTGGACCTCCGCAGCGGCGCCGCCTGCTTGCGGGTCCGGCCGGGAGTTGATGGCCGGGACGGTTCGGCGGACGGCGTCGGGCGGAGTTCGGGACTCGGCGTGCCGGCGGTGGGGCGTTGCGGCGTCCGGATGGGGGGCTTCGCCGCCTTGGTGGTGGGCTGGCCGGTCGCGCGCGTGGGTAGGGGCATGAGCACGGTGGTGGGCGCAGCGGCCCCGCTCGTCGTGGCACCGGGCGCGACGGGGCCGGGCTGAGTCGGCCCCGTGCCCGACTCAGTGGCACACCCGGTCACCGTCAGCGCGGACGCCAGGAGCAGAACCGCTGCGCCGGTCCTCATCGGGCGTCGTCTCCGATCCAGCCGAACCAGGTGGCTGTCGGGGGTTCGATGAGGCAGATCGCCAGGCCGGCGGCGTCACCTGTTCCCACCGGGCCCTCGGGGGTCTGCGGTACCTGTGGCGGCCGGGGGGAGGACGGTGGGATCGGCGGCGAGGTCGGTGTGGTGGGCGGCGGTGACGTCGGCGGGATCGTGGGAGGCGACGTGGGCGGAGATGTGGGCGGGGACGTCGGCGGAGATGTGGGCGGTGAGGTCGGAGGTGTGGTGGGCGGCGAAGTCGGCGAGGAAGTCGGGGGTGTGGTGGGCGGGGAAGTCGGCGGCGAGGTCGGGGGTGAGGTGGGCGGGGAAGTTGGCGGCGAGGTCGGCGGGGAGGTGGGCGGGGAAGTGGGCGGGGAAGTCGGCGGGGACGTGGGAGGTGAGGTCGGCGGGGACGTGGGCGGGACGGAGTCGCAGGACGGTTTGGTGAGGGTGTTGGTGTCCAGCGTCACGGACCCGTTGCGCGCCAGCATCCGGCCGACGGCGGTGGCGCCGGTGTTCATCGTGATGGACGTCAGCGCCAGCACGGTCCCGCGGAACTGGGTCGCCGTACCGATCGTCGCCGAGCTGCCCACCTGCCAGAACACGTTGCAGGACCGGGCGCCGTTGGTCAGCACGACGCTGCTGCTGGTCGCCGTGGTGAGGCTGGATCCCACCTGGAACACGAAGACCGCTCCCGCGTCGCCCTCCGCGTCCAGCGTCAGCGCGCCGGTCAGCCCCATCGTGGAGGCCGAGTTGTAGACGCCCTGCTTCAGGGTCTTGCCGCCCAGGTCGTCGGTGATCGGCGTCGGCGGCGACTCCCCGGCGGCGACGTTGTACGCCGTGACCAGGTCGTCCTTCGCTCCCTGGGTGACGTTGTCGCCGGCGTGGTTGGTGCCGGTGATCGTCATCGTTGCGGTGCCGGTGATCGAGGGGTTCGGGAAGCTGCCGATGTCCCCGGTCAGCACCGTCGGACCCGTGTTGGTGATGCCCGCCCCGGCCAGCACGACGAAGCTCTCGGCGGTGCCCAACGGGACCGGTACGGCCGCCGCTCGCGCCGCGTTGCCGGTGACCAGCAGGCCGCCCGCGGAGACGACGACCGCTGCCGCGACCGCCAGTGCACTCAGTCGCAACCGGCCCGCGGCCGGCGCGTACGTGGATAGTTTCATGATCGGTTTTCCACCCTCAGTCCATCGAAAGCCGCCGCCTGCCCCCAGGAATCGGCGCGGCTTGTTACCCGAGCAGTTCGTCGCACAGGGCGATCGGCGGCCGTGAGAACGACATCGAGTGGTTCCGGGCGGGTCCAGGCCCGGCGACAGGACATCGGGAGACCACCAGGAGCGGCAGGACGCTTGGGTTCTGCCCTCTTGCTGGTGTGTGTGTGCACCCCGGTGATCGACGGCGGTCCAGAGAGGCCGTCTCGACCGATCACGATTCGTAACTGAAAAATGACGTTAGGTGAAGGAGTTCTTGCTGTCAACAGCTCATGGGTGCGCGCGGCAACCAAGAGGAAGTGGTTGCCTCGTTCAACTAATGCTCGCCCCTCCTGGAGGACATCAACAGAATGTTGACAACGATCTGTTGATGCGGAAGGGTGGCGGCGTGCGTGACAGACGAGATTCTGCGGGCGCCGATGACCGGGCGTCAGCCGAGCGTGAGCGCCAGGCGCGCCGGGAACTGCTGGCGCTGGGAGCCGATGGCCTGGAGCGTCGTCCGTGGCAGCCGGCTCCGATCCCGCCGTCGGCCGCGGATCTGATCCACTTCTTCCTGTGGCGGTCGAGCGTCGCAGCCGAGCAGGCCCTGGAGGCCCCGACGGCGTACCGGGTGAAGGGTGACCGGAAGGCGCCGGAGGCAAGCACCACCACGCCGGAAGCAAGCACTCGCACGCCGGAGGCAACCACTGCGACGCCTGGGGCACGCGCCGCGGCGGCGTACGGCGTACCGGCGGAGGCCGATCTCAGGGAGGCGGCGCTGGCGGCGTTGCGGTTGTTGCCGGTGGCCCGGGCGGAGCTCGACCAGCTCGAGACCGGGCTGCTGTTCACGGCGCGCGGCCTCGGGCTCACCTGGGGGCAGATGGCCCAGGCCCTCGGCCTGAACTCGCCGCAGGCGTGTCAGCAGCGCCTCGACCGGCTCACCTCGCGGGGCGCCCGCGCAACCGACGGGCCGGCGACGTGACGCGCCCGTCGGCCGCCGACCTGCTGGCGCTGCACGCCGTACGCCTCAAAGGCATGGCGGACGACCTGGCCGTCGCCGATCGGTTCGCGCTCGACCCGGCGGCGACCAACGAGCTGTTGCTCGACTTCCAGGCCTTCGGCTGGATCACCTGGAGCGAGTTCGCCGGGACCGGGGGCTGGTCGCTCACCGAGTCCGGCCGAGCGAAGAACGAGCAGCAACTGTCGTCCGAGCTGAGCCGAACGCCCGGGACGGCTGTGGTCGATGAGGTCTACCGGGACTTCCTTCCCCTCAACGACCGGCTGCAGCAGGCCTGCACGCAGTGGCAGCTCAGGCCGTCGCCCGGCGACCCGCTCGCCGCCAACGACCACACCGATCCCGCGTGGGATCGACGGGTCATCGAGGAGTTGGCTTCCCTGGCCCAGCAACTCGGCCTGCTCTCCGACCGGTTGTGCACGGCCCTCGAACGCTTCGGCGGCTACGACCGCAGATTCGCGGCCGCCCTGGACCGAGCCTCCGCCGGAGACGGCCGCTGGGTCGACGGCACCGGCATCGACTCCTGCCACACCGTCTGGTTCGAGCTCCACGAGGACCTGATCGCCACCCTCAACCTCACCCGGGGTACGGAGTACCCGCCGAACGCCTGACCCTCCAGTCGCCGGCAAGGCGTCGGGGCGCGTTCTCCCAGGGTCTGTGGTGGTGCGCCCACGTATTCTGGGAGTTGTGCGTTCCCGTCCCACGTTGAGCTGGACCCCTGGTCCTGAGGTGCTGGCGCTTGCGCCTGGTACGACGGATCTGCGGCCGGTGGCCGACGTGGTCGCGGCCGGGGGAGTCGTGGTGCTGTCGGGCGCGGGCATCTCGACCGAGTCCGGCATCCCGGACTACCGCGGGGCGTCGGGCAGTCTGCGGACCCACACCCCGATGACGTACGGCGACTTCGTCGGCAGCGAGGCCGGGCGGCGACGCTACTGGGCGCGCAGCCACCTCGGCTGGCGGACGATCGCCCGGGCCGATCCCAACGCCGGGCACCGGGCCGTCGCGACGCTGCAGGCGCGCGGCTACCTGACCGCCGTGATCACGCAGAACGTCGACGGTCTGCACCAGTCCGCCGGCGCGCGCGACGTGATCGAGCTGCACGGGAACCTCGACCGGGTGATCTGCCTGGACTGCCACGAGACGAGTCCCCGCGAGGATCTCGACCGGCGGCTGCGCGCCGCCAACCCGGCGTTCGAGGGGCGGGCCCTGCGGATCAACCCGGACGGCGACGTGGAGCTGCCGGACGAGGCGGTCGAGGGGTTCCGGCTGGTTCCGTGCCGCAGGTGCGGGTCGCCGTTGCTGAAGCCGGATGTGGTGTTCTTCGGCGAGAACGTCCCGAAACCGCGCGTCGAACGCTGCTACCGCCTGATCGACGAGGCGGAGGCGATGCTGGTGCTGGGATCGTCGTTGACCGTGATGTCGGGTTTCCGCTTCGTCCGGTACGCCGCGAAGGCCGGGAAACCGGTCCTGATCATCAACCAGGGCATCACCCGCGGCGATCCCCACGCCACCCACCGAGTCAACCTCCCCCTGGGCCACGCCCTCACCACCCTCACCTCGGCGCTGGCCTGACCCTCCGCCGGTGGCTGGCGTGCAAGGTGACGACTGACGCCTTGCACGGCGCTATCGGTGGAAGAAGCTGCCAGCGCTGAGGGAACGCGCCGGCGGCGGGGGCCGGGGGGAGACCACCCGCCACGCCACGAAGACCGCCGGGTCGCCCCACGCGTGAAGTGGGGCGGCCCGGCGTCCGCCGTACGGATGGAAAGGGTCAGCGTTGCGCGCCGGTCCGTAGGCGGTTCAGGGTGGCCCGGTAGGTGTCAGGTAGGCCGGACTTGCCGGCCTGCCGGCTCAGTTCGTGGGCCTGGCGGGTGAACCGAGTCTGCTCGGCGGACGTGATGGTCTGCGGCTGGCCGGTGAGCTTCTTGACGGTCAGCGCCGCCACCGCCGCCTGACCTTCGAAGCGCGGGTGGTAGCTGAGCGCGCGGATCAGGTTGGTGTCCTTGCCCTGGATCCAGGCCTGGCCGTTCGGGGCGCAGGCGTCGTGGCCGGTGGACGGGCCGAAGGTGTCCAGGTACTGCGCGCCCGCCGCCTTCGCCGCGTTCTCGACGGCCTGGTTGAGCGCCTGCTCGACCGAGTACAGGTAGCGGTAGTCGCCGTCGGCGAACGGCAGGATCGCCGGGCAGGTGCCCTGCTCCGGCGCGATCTTCGGGTAGCCGACGAGTACGACGGTGGCCTTCGGCGCCTTGACCTTGATCGCCTGGGCGACCTCGGTGATCCGCGCCTGGGTCTTGGCGATGTCGGCCTTCAGCGTGTCCACCCCGTCGACGGTGAAGTGCGCCTGGCACGGGGCGCCGGTGGTGTCCCGGGCGCGCAGCTTCGGGCAGGTGTCGACGATCTTGCCGAACACTCCGAAGTCGTTGCCGCCGATCCCGAGCGTGACCAGGTCGGTGTCGGCGGTCAGCGCGTTGAACTGCGGCGGGAACGTGCCGAGCGGGGTCTGCTGCGGCTGAGTCATGTTGGTGGTGTCGGCGCCACCGCAGCTCACATCGGTGAAGCGCTGCACGCGCAGCAGCCCGGCGAGCAGCTTCGGGTAGTTGCTGGTCGACCGCAGGCACCCGAGCGACAGCAGCTCGGGCAGCGGCACCAGCGGCGCCGAGGTGTAGGAGTCGCCGAGCGCGACGTACTTCTGGTACGCCGGGGCGACGGTGGTCGGGGCGGCGGCCTGGGCCGGCGCGGCGAGGGAGAGCGCGCCGAGGGTGGCCAGCGCGGTGAAGGCGGCGGCTACGCGGTGGATCTTCACAGGACCTCCGGGGGAGTGGCAGTGCGGCCCACAGTAAGTTGAGTCACCGACCGATTACAAGGGGTGATCGCGGACCTGCTGCACCGACCCGCCGGGCGACGTGGAATCCTTCTGCTATGCGTGTCTGGCACGGTTTGGACGAGGTGGGCCCCGACTACGGTCCGTCGGTGGTCACCATCGGCAACTTCGACGGTGTGCACCGCGGCCACCAGGAGGTGCTGGCGCACGCCCGGGCCCGGGCCGAGCAGCTCGGTGGGCTGCCGGTCGTCGCGCTCACCTTCGACCCGCACCCGATCGCGGTCCTGCGGCCCGACCGCGCGCCGGCGACGATCAGCGAGCCGGCCGAGCGAGCCCGGCTGCTCGGCGACGCGGGCGCGGACGCGGTGCTGATCCTGCCGTTCGACAAGGAGACCTCGAACTGGTCGCCGCAGGAGTTCATCGACCGGGTCCTGGTCGGCACACTGCAGGCCAAGGCGGTCGTGGTGGGCGAGAACTTCCGCTTCGGGCACCGGGCCGCCGGGCACGTCGACACGCTGGTCGAGGCCGGTGCGGTGGCCGGCTTCCAGGTCGAGGGACTGGCGCTCAAGGGCGACGGGCAGCCGTGGTCGTCGACCGCGATCCGCGAGCTCGTCGCCGCGGGTGACGTCGAGGGCGCCGCGACGGCGCTGGGCCGGCCGTTGCGGGTCACCGGGCGGGTCGTCGAGGGCGACAAGCGCGGCCGCGAGCTCGGCTACCCGACGGCGAACATCCCGGCCGAGCCGGGCGCCGCGGTCCCGCTCGACGGCGTGTACGCCGGCTGGCTGACCGTGCTCGACCCGGCACCGGGCGCCCCGGCGTACGGCGATCCGTTCCCGGCGGCGATCAGCGTCGGCAGCAACCCGACCTTCGACGGCGTCGACCGCCGGGTCGAGTCCTACGTGCTGGACCGCGACGACCTCGAGCTGTACGGGTCGCGGATCGCGGTGGACTTCGTCGCCCGGCTGCGCGGCTCGCAGATCCGGTTCGACTCGATCGACGACCTGCTGGTGCAGATGAAGGCCGACGTGGACGCCGCGCGCCGGCTGCTCACCGGCGACACGCCGCAGTGACCAGCGGCGACGCGCCGCCGCAGCGGCGACAGGCCACCGGCCCGGGGAATTCGTCGCGCTGTCCACAGGCTGATACTGTGGACGCTGCCGTCTGAACGGCCGCGGATCGAGAGTGCCCGGGTGACCCAAGCCCCGGTGCGCCGCGCAACGGACATCGAGAGGATCGCACGTGTCGTCAGCCAATCCTGAGGCGAAGAAGAAGATCATCGGCGAGTACGCCCTGACCGAGGGCGACACCGGTTCCCCCGAGGTCCAGGTCGCACTGCTCACGCACCGCATCGCGGACCTGACCGAGCACCTGAAGGAGCACAAGCACGACCACCACAGCCGTCGTGGTCTGCTGCTGCTGGTCGGTCAGCGTCGCCGCCTGCTGAACTACCTGGCCAAGAAGGACATCAACCGCTACCGGTCCCTGATCGAGCGGCTCGGCCTGCGCCGATGACGTCGTGAGAAGCGGCCTCCCGCATCCCGGGTGGCCGCTTCTCGCGTATCCGTGCCCGGTGGGCGCGGCACAACTGAACATCGTCAGAATCAAGCAACGACCACCAGACGACGCGGAGCGCGTGGCGGGAGGACGACCGGTCCTCGGTAGTGGCTTTCGGGAGCAGCCGTCGGCACGACGGCGCGGCACCCGCGGGCCTCGATCGAAGACCGGCACCCCGGAAGCTCGCGCTCGCGGTCGTCGACTGTGAGAGAGGGGTATCCCGTGTCGGGATCCACCAACGCGCCCATGGAGGGCGCAGACTACGCCGAAGCCGTGATCGACAACGGCAGCTTCGGCACCCGCACCATTCGCTTCGAGACGGGCCGGCTGGCCCAGCAGGCCGCCGGCTCCGCCGCCGCCTACCTCGACGGCGACACGATGGTGCTGTCGGCCACGACGGCCAGCAAGAAGCCCAAGGACCAGTTCGACTTCTTCCCGCTGACGGTGGACGTCGAGGAGCGGATGTACGCCGCGGGCCGGATCCCCGGCTCGTTCTTCCGCCGGGAGGGCCGTCCCTCCGAGGAGGCCATCCTGACCTGCCGGCTGATCGACCGCCCGCTGCGGCCGTCGTTCGTGTCCGGCCTGCGCAACGAGATCCAGGTCGTCATCACGGTCCTGGCGCTCAACCCGGACAAGCTGTACGACGTCCTGGCGATCAACGCCGCGTCGATGTCCACCCAGATCGCCGGGCTGCCGTTCTCGGGCCCGATCGGCGCCACCCGCGTCGCGCTGATCGACAAGCAGTGGGTCGCGTTCCCGACCCACAGCGAGCTCGAGGACGCCGTGTTCGACATGGTGGTCGCGGGCCGGGTCACCGACAGCGGTGACGTCGCGATCATGATGGTCGAGGCCGAGTCCACCCCGGGCACCTTCGACGCGGTCGCGGCCGGCAAGCAGGCCCCGACCGAGGAGATCGTCGCCGAGGGCCTCGAGGCCGCGAAGGGCTTCATCAAGACCCTGGTCGAGGCGCAGTCCGCGCTGGCCGCCAAGGCGTCGAAGCCGACCGGCGAGTTCCCGATCTTCCCGGACTACGCCGACGACGCGTTCGCCGCTGTCCAGGCTGCCGCCACCGAAGAGCTCACGCAGGCGCTGACCATCACCGGCAAGCAGGAGCGCGAGGAAGCCACCGAGGCCGTCAAGGCCGCCGTGGTGGACAAGCTGGCCGCCGACTTCGAGGGCCGCGAGAAGGAGCTGTCTGCGGCGTTCCGGTCGCTGACCAAGAAGCTGGTCCGGCAGCGGGTGCTGCGGGACAAGGTGCGCATGGACGGCCGCGGGCTGGCCGACATCCGGCCGCTCAAGGCGCAGGTCAAGGTGCTGCCGCGGGTGCACGGCTCGGCGCTGTTCGAGCGCGGCGAGACCCAGATCCTCGGGGTCACCACGCTGAACATGCTCCGGATGGAGCAGCAGCTGGACACGCTGTCGCCGGAGACCCGCAAGCGCTACATGCACAACTACAACTTCCCGCCGTACTCGACCGGTGAGACCGGCCGGGTCGGTTCGCCGAAGCGTCGCGAGATCGGTCACGGCGCGCTCGCCGAGCGGGCCCTGGTGCCGGTGCTGCCGTCGCGGGAGGACTTCCCGTACGCGCTGCGTCAGGTGTCCGAGGCGCTCGGCTCGAACGGCTCCACCTCGATGGGTTCGGTCTGCGCCTCGACGCTGTCGCTGCTGTCGGCCGGTGTGCCGCTGAAGGCGCCGGTCGCGGGCATCGCGATGGGCCTGATCTCCGGTGAGGTCGACGGCAAGACCGAGTACGTCGCGCTGACCGACATCCTGGGCGCGGAGGACGCGTTCGGCGACATGGACTTCAAGGTCGCCGGCACCAAGGACTTCGTCACCGCCCTGCAGCTGGACACCAAGCTGGACGGCATCCCGGCCAGCGTGCTCGCCGGCGCGCTGACCCAGGCCAAGGAAGCCCGCCTCACCATCCTGGACGTGATGGCCAAGGCCATCGACGCCCCGGGTGAGATGAGCGAGTTCGCGCCGCGGGTCATCTCGGTGAAGGTGCCGGTCGACAAGATCGGCGAGGTCATCGGCCCCAAGGGCAAGATGATCAACCAGATCACCGAGGACACCGGTGCCGACATCTCGATCGAGGACGACGGCACGGTGTACATCGGCGCCACCGACGGCCCCTCGGCCGAGGCGGCCCGGGCCGCGATCAACGCGATCGCGAACCCGACCATGCCGGAGAAGGGCGAGCGCTACCTGGGCACGGTCGTGAAGACGACCAACTTCGGTGCGTTCATCTCCCTGCTGCCCGGCAAGGACGGCCTGCTGCACATCTCGAAGCTGCGCGGCCTGGCCGGCGGCAAGCGGGTGGAGGCGGTCGAGGACATCCTGTCCGTCGGCCAGAAGCTCCAGGTCGAGATCGCCGAGATCGACGACCGCGGCAAGCTGTCGCTGATCCCGGTCGTCGAGGGTGAGGACGGCGGCAGCGACAAGGCCGACGAGTCCGAGGCCGCGCCCGCCGAGTGACACGAGCCACCACCAGCACTCTGCTGAGCCCGGAGCAGGGCGGTCCGGTCAAACGGACCGTCCTGCCCTCCGGGCTCCGCGTGCTTTCCCAGTCCGTGCCGGGCTTTCGCTCGGTCACCTTCGGCGTCTGGGTCGGCGTCGGCTCGCGGGACGAGCCGGTGCAGCTGTCCGGCGCCACGCACTTCCTCGAGCACCTGCTGTTCAAGGGCACCGAGCGGCGCGACGCGCTGGAGATCTCCGCGTCCCTGGATGCGGTCGGTGGCGAGATGAACGCGTTCACCGGCAAGGAGTACACCTGCTACTACGCGCGGGTGCTGGACTCCGACCTCCCGCTGGCCGTCGACGTGATCTGCGACATGATCACCTCGGCGACGCTGACGCCGGAGGACGTCGAGAGCGAGCGCGACGTCATCGACGAGGAGATCGCGATGCACGCCGACGAGACCTCGGACCACATCCACGACCTGTTCGCCGAGCAGCTGTGGGGCTCGTCCCCGCTCGGCCGCTCGATCACCGGTACGCCGGAGTCGGTGGCCGGGCTGACCCGCCGCCAGGTCGTCGGCTGGTACCGCCGCCGCTACACCCCCGACAACATCGTCGTCTCGGTCGCCGGCAACGTCGAGCACGCGGACGTCGTCCGGCTGGTCCGCAAGGCGTTCGAGCGGCACTGGGTCAGCGCCGAGTCGGCGCCCGCGCCGGTACGCCGCGGATCGGGGCGCCGGGTCCCGACGTACGGGGGAGTGCGGGTGCACCGCCGGGACGTCGAGCAGGCGCACCTGGTGCTGGGCATGCCCGGGCTGGTGCGCAACGACGACCGCCGGTACGTCGCCGGGGTGCTGCACGGCATCGTCGGTGGCGGGATGTCGTCGCGGCTGTTCCAGGAGGTCCGGGAGAAGCGCGGGCTCGCGTACTCGGTTTTCACCTTCGGTTCGGCGTACGCGGACTCCGGCATGGTCGGTGTGTACGCCGGCTGCCTGCCGAAGAAGGCGCCCGAGGTGCTCGACGTGATTCGGGGCGAACTCGCCACGCTGGCCGCCGGCGGTATCACCCCCGACGAGTTGCTCCGCGGCAAGGGCCAGATGCGCGGCTCGGTCGTGATGGGCCTGGAGGACACCGGCGCCAAGATGACCCGGATCGCCAAGGCCGAACTGGTCTACGGCGAGCTGCCCACCGTCGACGAGATCCTCGGCCGCATCGACGCCGTCACCCTCGACGACGTGCACGCTCTGGCCGCCGAGCTGTACGCCGGCACGCCCGCGCTCACCGTGATGGGCCCGTTCGCGGAGAACACGGACAAGTTCACCCTCTGACCGAAAGCTTGGTTCGTGTGACGCCGCTGCATCGGCAGGGGAGCCGACCTGCGATGACAGGGGACACCCGATGGAGCTTTCGACCCGTGCATCCCTCCGGGACGCCGTCCGAACCGCCGGCGAGTCGCTGACCGACGCCGCGACCGGTACGCCGCGGTGGTTGGTGATCTCCGCCGCCTTGCTGCTGGCTCAAGCCGTGCTGCCCGGCGCACAGGTCGTGCTGCTGGAGCGGGTGGTGGAGATGCTGTCGGAGGGCCGTACGAGCTGGGCGCCGTTGCTGGGGCTGACTGCGGTGGTGGGCCTGATGTACCCGCTGGGCCAGGTCGCGCTCGCGGCGACCCAGCGGATGGCGTTGCGGCTGCGGCTGCAGTACCGCACCGAATTGGCCTACGCGGCCGCGCGGCTCCCGCCCAGCCGGTTGGCTCGGCCTGATGTGACGACGGACCTGGAAGCCAGTCAGAACGCGACGACGGCGATGGACGGCGTGGCCGGCCGGACGTTGCAGGTGCTCGGCGCCGCGGTGACAGCGGTGGTGCTCTGCGCGGTGGTGTGGCAGATCAACCCGCTGTCCGGCCTGCTCGTCGCCGCCGCGCTGGTGCCGACCGTGCTCGCGTTCACCGCGATCGCGCGGATGGAGGCCCGCGGCTGGCCCGACGTCGCTGCGGCGGACCGCCGCGCGGCGTACGCGACGGAGCAGCTGGTGCAGCAGCGCTCGGGGACCGAGCTGGCCGTGCTGGGTTCCGGACGGAAGGTTGCCGCCCTGGTGGGGCTCCGGCGAGGCGCGGCGACAACGGTGCTGGATCGCATGGTCGGCAAGGCGATGCTCTGGGAACTCGCGGCCGCGCTCGCGACCGCCGTACTGTTCGGTGCCGCACTGGTCGCACTCGTGGCCGGTGGAGCCTCCGGCGCCGGAGCCGCCGCGGCGGTCGCCGGCACGATCTCCGGGCTGAACGCGATCCGGCTGTGCGGCTACGCCTTCGGCACCATCATCACGGCGGCTCCGCAGGCGCGGATCTACCGGCGGTTCGTGGCGTCCGTGCCGGCGTCCGTGCCGCAGACCGTGGTCCGCGACGTCGGGTCGGTCTGCCTGGAGAACGTCGGGTTCAGCTACCCCGGAGCTGATCAGGAGGCGCTGCGGGGCGTGTCGATCAGGGCAGAGCGGGGCGAGATGATTGCTCTGGTCGGCGTCAACGGGGCAGGTAAGACGACAGCGGTGAACGTCCTGGTCGGCATGCTGACGCCGAGCTCCGGCCGGGTGCTGATCGACGGCCGGGACGCCGCGGTGCTCAGTGAGAGCGAGCGGCTGGGGCACTTCGGGCTGCTGGTGCAGGAGTTCGGCAAGTTCGAGTTCTCCTTGCGTGAGGTGGTCGGGCTGGGGGCGCCCGGCCCGGTCGACGACGACGGCGTACGGCGGGCGCTGGTGTCGGCCGAGGCAGAGACGTTCACCCGGCGGCTGGCCGACGGTCTGAGCAGCCAGCTCGGTCAGCAGTGGGGTGGCACCGGCGTCTCCGGCGGACAGTGGCAACGGCTGGCGCTGGCCAGGATCTACTTGCGAGCGGCCGGGATCTGGATTCTCGACGAGCCGACGTCGGCGATCGACGCCGAGGCGGAGCGGGAGATCTTCACCGAGCTCCGGCGGACCCGGCACGAGCGGATCACCATCGTGGTGTCGCACCGGGCCTGGACCTTGCGGGAGATGGACCGGATCTATGTGCTCGACGACGGAGTGGTTGTGCAGCAGGGCCGGTACGAGCAGCTGCTCGGCGTCCGGGACGGCCGGTTCGCGCGGATCTTCGCGGGGCAGGCCCGCGGCGACGATTGAGCGCTCCGTCAAGAGCCCGGCACAGTGCGTACGCAGCCCCTTTGTGCAGTTGTGCTCGAAGTGAGAACGCAGAAACGTGACTATGGTCTGATGACTTATCCCCGGTTCCGGCGCTAGTCTCGATGTTCCGGCCGGTGAAACGGCTAGGTGCTCTGAGGTCTTCGCAAGTAACGCGTGTATTACTTGCTCGCGTTTTGTTACTGACAACGTTGACATGCGCAGTAACAACCAGCCAACATGGCGTGCACATCCGCCCGCCTAGCGGCCCTCCGCCGAGGAAGTTGGTTCGACGTGCGACGTGTGACTGGTGTTCTGGGGGCGACGCTGGGGCTCGCCCTGGTGCTCGGCGCCTGTGGAGACGGCAGCAGCAGTGGGGACGGCTCGGGAACCGGTGGCGCCAAGAGCGCGACCATCGCGATCGCCGCCGACCCGCTGGAGTACATCAACCCGCTGAACGAGAACGGCAGCCCGGGCATCCAGATCGCGATGGCGATGTGGGCCCCGCTGGTGACCACCGACCCGAACACCGGCAAGACCGTCAACGTGCTGGCCGAGTCCGTCACGCCGGACCGGACCAGCCAGACCTGGACGGTCAAGCTCAAGCCGGGCCACACGTTCCAGAACGGCCAACCCCTGACCGCCAAGGACTACGTCGACAGCTGGAACCTGACCGCGCAGGGCTCGACCGCCTGGGACAACAACGGCTTCTTCTCCAAGGTCGAGGGCTACGAGGCGCTGAACCCGCCGACCCCGGAGGGTGCGACGCCGAAGCCGACCTCGGTGAAGACGCTCAGCGGGCTCAAGCTGGTCGACGAGCTGACCTTCACGGTGAAGTTGAAGGTGCCGTTCTCCCAGTTCGGGCTGACCCTGCAGTACCTCGGCCTGGCGCCGCTGCCGGAGGAGGTCCGGAAGAACCCGGACGCCTACAAGCGCAAGCCGATCGGCAACGGCCCGTACAAGCTGGCCGCCGACTGGAACCCCGGTGACGACATCAAGCTGGCCAAGTGGGACGGCTACAAGGGCCCGAACCCGCCGGAGGCTGACGCGCTGACGTACCGGTTCATCCCGAACGCCGACACGGCGTACAACGAGTTCCTGGCCGGCACCGTCGACTTCGTGGACGTGCCGTCGACCAAGATCAAGACGTTCAAGACCGACGCGCCGGACCAGTGGGTGACTGCGGAGAGTTCCGGCGCCAACTACCTGGTCATCCCGGCCTGGGACCAGCGGTTCAAGAACCCGAAGCTGCGGCACGCGTTCTCGATGGCGATCGACCGGAAGGCCTACGGCGACCTGGTCGGTCTGGCCACCCCGGCGAACGGGCTGATCGCGCCGGACATCAACGGCTACCGCGCCGACGCCTGCAAGTACTGCACCTTCGACGCGACCAAGGCCAAGCAGCTGCTGCAGGAGGCCGGCGGCTTCTCCGGCCCGGTGAACATCAACTACAACACCAGCTCGGCGACCGGCCAGATCTTCGCCGAGGCGATCGGCAACATGCTGCGGCAGAACCTCGGCCTCGAGGTGAAGTACACCGGCAAGCAGGGCTCGGAGATCGGCGAGCTGGCCGACACCCGCAAGCTGGACGGCCTGCGGTTCAGCGGCTGGGGTCACGACTACCCGTCGATCGAGGACTACCTGACGCCGATGTTCAAGTCCACCGGCGACGCCAACTTCTCCGGCTACAGCAACCCCGCCCTCGACCAGGTGCTGGCCAAGGGTGACTCCGAGCCGGACCCGGACAAGGCGATCAAGCTGTACCAGGAGGCCGAGGACATCGCGCTGGAGGACATGCCGCTGATTCCGCTGATCCACAAGCAGAACGCGTACCTGCACTCGGCCAAGATCGAGCCCCGGGTGTCGAAGTACACCGGCGTCTCGGCGCTCTACGCCACGTTCAAGTGATCCGGTTCGTCCTGCGCCGCGGACTCGCGGCCATCCCGATCGGCCTGATCGTCACGCTGGGGGTCTTCGCGCTCGTCTTCGCGATGCCCGGGGACCCCCTGCGCGAAATGGCCGGCGACAAGCCGATCCCGGCCGCGGTGCTGGCGGCGAAGCGCGCCCAGTTCCACCTGGACCAGCCGTTCATCGTGCAGTACCTGCTGTCGATGAAGGACATCCTGACCGGCAACTTCGGCACGACGTTCGCCGGCGCGGACATCGCCGACCAGTTGCGGCTCCGGATTCCGGTGACGCTGAAGCTCACCCTGCTGGCGAACGCGGTCCAGTGGACGCTGGGCCTGTTCTTCGGCATCTACGCCGGGTTCAAGCGCAACGGGCTGATCGACCGGTCGCTGCTCCTGGTCACGTTGGTGCTGCTCGCCGTACCGGGGCTGGTGGCGTACTTCGCGGCGCAGTACGTGTTCGGGGTGGAACTCAAGTGGTTCCCGGTGTCGGGTGTGCTGGAGGGCTTCCCGCGCTCGTACCTGCTGCCCGCACTGGTGATCGGCCTGCTCGGGTTCGCGGGGCTGGCCCGGCTGATGCGGACGTCGATCGTGGAGACGGTGAACGCCGACTTCGTGAAGACCGCCCGGGCCAAGGGCCTGGGGGAGCAGCGGGTGCTGTGGCGGCACATCCTGCCGAACGCGCTGCTGCCGGTGGTGACGTTCATCGGGATCGACCTGGCCGGCATGTTCGGCGGGGCGATCATCACCGAGAGCATCTTCAACCTGCCTGGGCTCGGCCAGTTCATGTTCCAGGCGATCAAGCTGAAGGAAGGTGGTGTCGTGGTGCTGCTGTCGACCCTGGCGTTCGTCTCCTTCATCGTGATCAACCTGCTCGTCGACATCCTGTACGGCCTGCTCGACCCGCGGGTGCGCAATGTCTGAGGTCCAGGCGGTCGTCAGCGCCGAGGCGCAGGACCTCGGGGACGGCCGGGCGCTGTCGAACCGGGAACTGCTGCGGGCGCTGCTGCGCAAACCGCAGTTCGTGCTCTGCTCGTTGCTGCTGCTGGTGTTCTTCACGATGGCGGCGTTCCCGAAGCTGTTCACCTCGGTCGACCCGCGGTTCTGCGAGCTGGCCAAGAGCCGGCAGCCGCGCAGCGACGGGCACCCTTTCGGCTACGACATCCAGGGCTGCGACTACTTCGCGAACGTCGTGCACGGGGCCCGGCCGTCGGTGCTGGTCAGCATCATCGCCAGCTTCGGCATCTTCGTGCTGGCCGGCGGCCTCGGCCTGCTCGCCGGGTACTTCCCGGGCGCGGTCGACGCGCTGATCTCGCGGACGGCGGACGTGCTGTTCGCCGTGCCGGGCATCGTGATGCTGATCGTCATCCTGAACTCGGTGCCGAACCGCAGCATCTGGGTGATCGTCGGCGTCATCCTGGTGATCGGCTGGCCGGGCGGGATGCGGCTGATGCGCTCGACGGTGTTCTCGGTCCGCAACCGCGAGTACGTGCTGGCGGCCCGGTCGATCGGGGTGCCGCCGTTGCGGATCCTGCGCAAGCACGTGTTCCCGAACGCGATGGCGCCGCTGCTGGCGATGACCACGCTCGGCATCGGCGGCATGGTCGGCCTGGAGGCGGCACTGACCTTTCTCGGCGTCGGTCTGCAGCCGCCGTCGATCTCCTGGGGCTCGCAGTTCGGGGTCGCGGCCTCGTACCGCGACACCCCGCACCTGTTCATCTGGCCGGCGCTGTTCATCTCGACGATGACGATCTCGTTCATGATCATCGGCGACTCGATCCGCGACGCCCTCGACCCGAAGTTGATCCGATGAAGAGCGAAGTACTGCTGCGGGTCGAGGACCTCAGCGTGGAGTTCGACACGCCGCGGGGGCCGGTCCGGGCGGTGGACGGGGTTTCCTGGCAGGTGCGGGCGGGGGAGACGCTGGCGATCCTGGGCGAGTCGGGGTCGGGCAAGAGCGTGTCCACCCAGGCGCTGACCGGGATCCTGGAGATGCCGCCCGGGCGGATCGTGTCCGGTACGGCGAAGTACCGCGGCGACGACCTGATCACTATGTCGGTCAAGCAGCGCCGGCGGATCGTCGGGGACCGGATCACGATGGTGTTCCAGGACTCGCTGTCGGCGCTGAACCCGGTCCAGTCGGTGGGCAGGCAGATCGCGGAGTGCTACCGGGTGCACCGCGGCCTGTCCAAGGGCGCGGCGATGAAGCGGGCCGCCGAGATGCTCGACCGGGTGCGGATCCCGGCCGCGGCCAAGCGGGTGCACGACTACCCGCACGAGTTCTCCGGCGGCATGCGGCAGCGGGTGATGCTCGCGATGGCGCTCGCGCTGGATCCCGACGTGCTGATCGCGGACGAGCCGACGACCGCGCTGGACGTGACCGTGCAGGCGCAGATCCTGGAGCTGATCGCGGAGCTGCAGGCCGAGCGGGACATGGGCGTCGTGCTGATCACGCACGACCTCGGCGTGGTCGCGGACGTCGCCGACAACGTGGTGGTGATGTACGCCGGCCACGTGGTCGAGCGGGCCACGACGGCCGCCGCGCTGGAGCAGCCGATGCACCCGTACACCGAGGGACTGCTCGGCTCGATGCCGTCGGCGGACCTCAAGGGCCAGGAGCTGCCGACCATTCCCGGGACGCCGCCGTCGCTGCGGGCGATCCCGTCCGGCTGCGCGTTCCGGACCCGGTGCCGGCTCGCGATCGACGAGTGCGCGCTGGAGGTGCCGCCGCTGCTGACCGTCGCCCCCGGCCGGGACGCCGCGTGCATCCGGCGGACCGGCAACGCCGTGAAGGAGACGGTCCGATGACTGAGTTGCTGGTAGCAACAAACTTGGTGAAGCACTACGACATCAGCCCGGCGTTGTCGTTCGGGACCAAGACGCTGGTCCGCGCGGTGGACGGCGTCGATCTCGTACTGCGCAAGGGTGAGTCGCTCGGCATCGTCGGCGAGTCCGGCTGCGGCAAGTCGACGCTGGTCCGGCTGCTCGCCGCGCTGGAGAAGCCGACCGCCGGCGAGCTCTGGTACGACGGCGTCGACGTGGCCAAGCTGAAGGGCCGGGAGCTGCGGCGCTGGCGGCGCAACGTCCAGGTCGTGTTCCAGGACCCGTACTCCAGCCTGAACCCGCGGATGCGGGTCGGCGAGATCGTCGCCGAACCGCTGGACGTGCACGTGGACGTCGCGAAGGGCCTGGACGTCCGCAAGCGGGTCCGCGAGCTGCTGGAGCTGGTCGGCCTCCGGGCCGAGGACGAGACGAAGTTCCCGCACCAGTTCTCCGGCGGGCAGCGGCAGCGGATCGGGATCGCGCGGGCGATCGCGCTCAACCCGGACGTGCTGCTGTGCGACGAACCGGTGTCGGCGCTGGACCTGTCGGTGCAGGCCCAGGTGGTGAACCTGCTGATGCGGCTGCAGCGTGAGCTCGGGCTGAGCATCATCTTCGTCGCGCACGACCTGTCGGTGGTGCGGCACGTGTCCGACCGGGTGGCGGTGATGTACCTCGGCAAGGTGGCGGAGCTGGGGGAGCACCACCAGGTGTACGACGTACCGGCACATCCGTACACGCAGGCGTTGCTCTCGGCCGAGCCAGGGCTGGCACGGCAGGGCCGTCGCCGGATCGTGCTGGCCGGCGATCCGCCGTCGCCGGTGTCGCCACCGTCGGGCTGCCGGTTCCACACCCGGTGCCTGCAGGCGGAGGCGCGGTGCTCGGTCGACGTCCCGCAGTTGCGGGTGATCGAGTCCGGGCAGCACGTGGCGTGCCACTTCGCCGAACGGGCGCAGGCGGCGTACACCTCGGGCGTGCCATCCTGAGCGGCGTGCAAAGCCAACTGCTGATCGAGCCGCGCCC
The DNA here is from genome assembly GCF_000024345.1 of Kribbella flavida DSM 17836. NCBI lineage: Bacteria > Bacillati > Actinomycetota > Actinomycetes > Propionibacteriales > Kribbellaceae > Kribbella > Kribbella flavida. Next base: position 3,149,250 of record NC_013729.1, read on the forward strand.
GCGCGACGACCTCGGTCTGGTCCTGCTGCTCGATCTGGCCCTGCAGGAGCTCTTCATCCGGTACCCGGCGAGCACGTCGCACCCGGTCCACCCGGACACCTCGTTCCTGGTTGCGGGCGCCGGGGGCGACGCGGTCGGCTGTATCGGCCTGATGCCGGTCGTGCACGGCGTCGGCGAGATCAAGCGCATGTACGTGCGCCCCGAGCACCGCGGCCGGGGTGTCGCCCGCCGCCTGATCGGCTCCGCGGAGGCCGTCGCCCGGCACCGCGGCGCCACCGCCCTCCGCCTGGCCACCGGTGTCCGCCAGCCGGAGGCCGTCAGCCTGTACGAGTCCCTCGGCTACCGGCCCATCCCGGCGTACGGCAAGTACGTCGACGAGCCCACCGCCCTCTGCTACGCCAAGCCTCTCCCGTGACCGTGCTCCCAGCGCCCGGGGTGCCGACCGGCCACTGACGGTGGGTGACATCCTTGGGCGGGACGCAACGGTGTGGAAAGGGTGCGGATGATCAAGGTCGGGGTGCTGGGGGCCAAGGGCAAGATGGGGTCCCAGACGTGTCTGGCGGTGGAGGACGCGGACGGGCTGGAGCTGGTGGCCCGGCTCGATCAGGGTGACGACCTGGCGGAGCTGACGAAGGCCGGCGCCCAGGTGGTCGTCGACTTCACCCGGCCCGAGGTGGTGATGGGCAACCTCGAGTGGTGCATCGGGCACGGCGTCGACGCCGTCGTCGGCACGACCGGGTTCGACGACGAGCGGCTGGCGACGCTGCGCGACCAGCTCGGCGCGCAGCCGGCGAGCGGGGTGCTGATCGCGGCCAACTTCTCGATCGGCGCGGTGCTGATGATGCGGTTCGCCGCCCAGGCCGCCAAGTACTACGAGTCGGTCGAGATCATCGAGCTGCACCATCCCGACAAGGTCGACGCCCCCTCCGGTACGGCGCGCCGCACCGCCGAGCTGATCGCCGCAGCCCGCCGGGAGGCCGGCGCCGCCCCCGTCCCGGACGCCACCACGACCGCGCTCGACGGCGCCCGCGGGGCCGAGGTCGACGGAATCCGGGTGCACGGCGTCCGGCTGCGGGGACTGGTCGCGCACCAGGAGGTGCTGTTCGGCGACGCCGGCGAGACGCTGACGATCCGGCACGACTCGATGCACCGCGAGTCGTTCATGGCCGGTGTCCTGCTCGGCGTCCGGCGGATCGTCGACACCCCCGGGCTGACGGTCGGTCTCGAGCACTTCCTCGACCTCGACTGAGATCCGCGACCGATGACCAGCAAACGCGCGGCGCTCGTGATCGCGGCCGTCTTCGTCGTGTACGCCGTGCTGCTCGGCTGGCGCGGCGTGCTGCTGATCGGTACCGGGGAGCCGGTCGCGATCGGGCTCGGGGTCGCGGTGCTGGTGATCCCGGTGGTCGGCGCGTACCTGGTCTGGCGGGAGCTGCAGTTCGGCCGCCGGACCGAGCAGCTCGCGCACGAGCTCGACCTGGAAGGTGGCCTGCCGGTGGACGACCTGCCGCGCCGGCCCTCCGGACGGGTGGACCGGGCCGCCGCGGATGCCGCGTTCACGCAGTACAAGGTGGCGGTCGAGGCGGCGCCGGACGACTGGCGGGCCTGGTTCCGGCTCTCCACGGCGTACGACGCGGCCGGCGACCGCAAACGGGCCCGGGCGTCGATGCGGACCGCGATCTCCCGCCACGACGGCGTCTGAGCCCGGTCGATCAAACGATTGCGTCGGTCGCGGGCCGTGCGCGGATTCGCAGCAGTTGGGCGCGAACCGCCTCCACCGCCTGACAATCCTGCGGCGGAGAGGCTACTTTCGAGGGGTGCGCGGCGACCGCCGTGCACGGGTCGGAGACTGGGTGGAGCCGTCCTGTGCCATCTGACGGGTCTCGCCGTGGCTCGGACGACGTTCAGGGAACGGGGTTCGGTGATCTGCTGCGCCGGCACCGGCGAGACGCCGGACTGTCGCAGGAAGGGTTGGCCGAGCTCGCCGGTCTGAGCGTCGACGCGATCGCGGCCCTCGAACGAGGTCGTCGCCGCGCGCCCAGGCCGCACACCCTGAGGTTGCTCGGAGACGCTCTCCGGCTCGGTGCGCCCGACCGGGCCCAGCTCACCGCGGCCGCCCGGCGCGACGGCGACCCCAGCCGCTCGACGCTGCGCCCGCCGCCGGTCCCGGCGAACCGGCTGATCGGCCGGGGCGACGAGCTGACCGAGACCGGCCGGCGGCTCGGCGAGCGGGTGACCCGCCTGCTCACCCTGACCGGGCCCGGCGGGGTCGGCAAGACGCAGCTCGCGCTCGCGTTGACCGGCGGCATCGGGCCCAAGTTCGACGACGGCGTCTGCTGGGTGCCGCTCGCGCCGATCGCCGACCAGGCCGCGATCGCGCCGACCATCGCCGCCGCGACCGGTCTGCACCCGATCGAGGGTGCCCGCCTGGTCGAGGAGGTCGCCGAGCAGCTCGGCCGCCGCAGGATCCTGCTGGTGCTGGACAACTGCGAGCACCTGGTCGCCGAGGCTGCGCGGATCTGCGCCGCGCTGCTGGAGTCGTGCCCGAACCTGTCGATCCTGGCGACCAGCCGCGAACTGCTCCGGGTGCCGGGCGAGAGCGTGTACGTCGTACCACCGCTGGCGTTGCCGGCCGTCGAGCAGCAGCCCGAGTCGTCGCCGGCCGTCCGGCTGTTCGTCGACCGGGCGAGCGCGCGCGGGAACAAGCCGACCGGGCAGATCGAGCAGGTGGCCCGGGTGGTCCGCCGGTTGGAGGGCATGCCGCTGGCGATCGAGCTGGCCGCGGCCCGGACCAACGTGCTGACGGTCGAGGAGCTCGCCGCCGAGCTGGAGACGTCGTTCGGCATTCTCGCCGGCGTCTCCAGCACGGCGGAACCGCGCCAGCAGTCGCTGGCCGACGCGATCGGCTGGAGCCACGACCTGCTGACCGCACCGGAACGGACCCTGTTCGCCGAGTTGTCGGTGTTCGTCGGCGGCTGGACGCTGAACGCGGCGGCGGCGGTGCTCGCCGGCACGGCGACGCCCGGACCGCTGGAACGCGCCCAAACGCTCGACCTGACCAGCCGGCTGGTGGACAAGTCGCTGATCCGGGTCAGCCGCGAGGGCGGTATCGCGCGCTACGACATGCTCGCGGTGATCCGCGAGTTCGCAGCCGGCCGGTTGGCGGAGAGCGGGCGCGGCGACGAGGTGGCCCGCAACCACGCCGCCTTCTTCCTCGCGCTCGCCGAGGAGGCCGAGACCCACTTGCGCGGCGCGAACCAGGGCGCTTGGCTCGACCGGCTCGAGGGCGAGCTCGACAACCTGCGCGCGGCGATGAGCTGGGCGCTGCGGGCCAAGGCCAGTGCCGACGCGGTGCGGCTGGCCGGTGCGCTCTGGCTGTTCTGCTACCTGCGCGGGCACTACTCGGAGGGCAGCGAGTGGCTGGAGCGGTCGCTCGTGCTGGCCGAGGACGCGCCCGGCCTGCGGTCCGCGAAGGCGAAGGCCCAACTCGGCGCGGGCATGCTCGCCTTCTTGCAGTGTGAGTACGAGATCGCGACCACCCGCCTCAAGTCCGCGCTCGCGCAGTACGAGGAACTCGGCGACACCGCCGGTACTGCGCTGGTGATGCAGCGGCTCGGCTGCGTCGCCCGGGAGCGGGGTGACTATCTGACCGCGGAAAGCCTGCACTGCCGCAGCTACGACCTGTTCGAGAGTCTGGGCGACCGGTCGGGCATGGCCTGGGCGCACAACCAGCTCGGGTTCGTCGCCTGGCTGCGCGGGGACCTGGAGGTCGCGGCCCGGCGCTGCCGGAAGGCGCGGGACAGCTTCCGGGTGCTCGGCGACGGCGAAGGGCTGGCGTGGGCACTGATCAGCCTCGGCGCGATCGCGCAGTACGCCGGTGACCTGACCGAGGCCGAGGACCTGCTGCAGGAGAGTCTCGCGCTGTCCCAACGGCTCGGGTACCGCGAAGGCGTCGCCTGGTCGCTCAACCAGCTCGGCATCGTGGAGCGCCGGCGCGGGTTCACCGAACGCGCGGTCCACCTGCTCGACGAAAGCCTGGCCGAGCACCGCGATCTCGGTGATCGCTGGCGCTCGGCGAGCGTGCTGGAGGAGCTGGCGACCGTCGCTCAGCAACGCCACCGCACGGAGTACGCCGCGTTCCTGCTCGGGGCGGCGGACGGCATCCGCGAGGTGATCGGCGCTCCGGTGCCGGAGATCGAGAAGGCCGACCACCAGGCCACCCGGCAGGCGATCGAGCGGGCCCTGGACCGCCGCGCGTTCCGGGCCGCCTGGTCCGCAGGCCGCGCGACGCCGCTCTCGGCTGTCGCCGACGGCTATCCCGGCCCGGCCGCGGCCCCGGACCGCTCCACCAGGCTGTAGCTCGACCCGGTCCTGGGTCGTGCGACCACCAGGACGCACGACCCAGGCCGGTGGTTCGGAGCCGGCCGCCCCGCCGGCTCCGAAGCCAGCCTCGCGGAGCACCACGACCTGGGGGATCGAAGGTACCCCGCGAGGGACCGTTGGCAGGACCGTCCGACGTCGACGGGTCCCGGCCGGCTGTGTTCTGTCTGACCCCCCAGGCAGTCCCCCCACTCCACAGCCGGCCGAAGCCGCGTCGGCGACGTCCCCTCCCGTCGAGCCCCCTTCGACGATCGGTTCTCCCGCGCTGACTCCAGGTTGTCCTGGTGACGCTCTGTGGCACAGGGACGTTACCCTGACATCGCCCTGACAACCAGGTGCTGACAACGAAGGCGCCGCCTGGTTTTCGCGCAGCGTGACCGGAGTCTGCCGTTCGGTGCCCGAATCTGCGCCGACATCGCCCGGTTCAGAGTGGTGTTTCGTACCGCGCTGTGACCGGGTTCGGCCCGGGCGCCGAGCTGCTCAGCGCAGGTAGCCGGACACCTGCCGGGTGAAGCCGGCGATCCGGTGCAGTGGCGCACCGTCACCGCCGCCGTCCGGGTGGGGCATCTGCGGCCCCGGCAGGCCTTCGCCCTGGCAGGTGGTGTCGTCGGCCGGGGCGCGGCCGGTCGCGAGGAACGCGTCGACGAGCCGGTCGGCGCACTTGTTCACGCCGCCGTAGACACCGTGGTCGCCCTCGCCGGTGACGGTGATCAGCCGCGACCCGGCGTACCGGCTGTGGGCTCCGAGGGCGAGCGAGACGTTGGTCGCCGGGTCGTGCACGGACTGCACCATCAGCGTGGTCGGCAGACCTTCGCCGGTCGGCGTCGGCAGCGTCCGGCGCGGGCGGTCCCAGGACAAGCACGGGTTCTCGTTCATACCCCAGCCGAGCAGCGGGTACTGCGGACCGAGCTGCGCGGACAGCCGCTCGCCGTACTCGCGTCCCTGCGGCCACTCGGTGTCGTTGCAGGTGACGGCTGTGAAGGTGGCGTGCTCCGCGTCGTCGGCGAACGGCCGGCCGATCGGGCTCAGGCCCACGGTGCTGCGGGTCGCGCGCTGAACCAGCTGGCGCTGCCGGTCGACGGACAGCGCGTCCACCTTGCGCTGCGCGGCGCGCGGTCCGCCGGTGGTCTGGGCGGCGGACAGGTCGCGCAGGAAGGCGAGGTCGACGGCCAGCGAGTAGAAGTCGCGCTTGGTGTAGAGGTCTCCGGTGACGATGTTGTCCAGAGTGTTCTGGTCGTAGCTGATCTTCACCGATCCGTCCAGGTACTCCTCGACCGCGGGCTGCTTCTTGAGGTCGGCGCGCAGCTGCTCGTACGTGCGCAGCACCTGCCGGGGCGTGCGGCCGAGCTTCAGCTGCTGGTGGTACTTCGCCGCCCAGGGCGCGAAGTCCTGGCGGAACCGGCGTTCGAAGGCCTGCGGCTGGGCGTTGAAGGTGTCGACCCACGGCCGGGTGAAGTCGGTGTTCGAGTCCAGCACGAACCGGCCGACGTGCCCGGGGAAGAAGGTCTGGTAGTACGCGCCGAGCCAGGTGCCGCCGGAGTAGCCGACGTAGTCGATGCGCTCGAAGCCGAGCAGGTGGCGGATCAGGTCCATGTCGTGCACGGTCTGCGCTGTGTCGACGTACGGGAGCAGGCCGCGGGACTGGCGTGCGCAGTACGGGTGGGTCAGCTCGGTGGCCTCGGCGATCAGGTCGAGGTTGCCGGCGTCGCGGTCCCGGGCGTCCATCGTGTAGCCGGGCGCGCCCTGGCAGGTGACGTTGGAGCTGTCGCCGGTGCCGCGCGGGTCGAAGCCGACGGCCAGGTGGTCCTTGGCCAGCGCAGGCCGCGCGGCCAGGAACGGTGCCATCCCGAGCCCGGCGCCCCCCGGTCCGCCGGGGTTGCCGAACACGACCCGGCGCGGCGTGCCCTTGGCCGGCGCCACCTTGCTGACGGCGATCTGGATGTCGTCGCGGCCGGCCGGGCTCCACCAGTCGCGCGGCGCGGTGATCTTCGCGCAGCTCACCCGCAGCTCGGGCTCGCCGCACGGCTTCCAGCTGACCTTCTGGTCCAGGTAGCGACTCGCCACGTACCCGGGTCTGTCCAGGATCGGCGCCGGCTCGACGGCGGCGGTGGCGCCGGAGCCGGGCACGACCAGCAGAGCGGGCAGACTGATACCGAGGCCGAGCGCGGCCAGGGTACGGACCTTCATGCATCCTCCAGGGATGTCCGAACGTGACGAGACCGTCGCAATCTGTCACGTCAGCCTCTGCCGGTCGAACACCACCCCCGGCCCGGCGCCGGATCCGCGTCTGCTAGGGCCGCTCGCAGAACGTCGTACAGAACATCAGAGGCGTACTCGCCCGAATGCCCTCGCGGCAGCGGAACTGTCCTCGGGGCCCTCTAGGGTCGGGGAACCGACGAGGGCTGCGAGGTGGAGTTGATGGGAACCGGGGAACTGCTGATCGGGCAGCTGGAGTTCTACTGGGACGTGCATTTCCGGCCACGGCTCGACGGGCTGACCGACGCGGAGTACCTGTGGGAGCCGGCGCAGCCCAGCTGGACCGTGCATCCCGACGGCGCCGGCCGCATCGTGATGGACCAGGAAGTGCCGGAGCCGTCCCCGGCGCCGGTGACGACGATCGCGTGGCGGCTGGTGCACATCGGCGTCGGGTGCTTCGCGATCCGGGTCAACACGTTCTTCGAGGACAACCCGGACGGTGCCGACATGTTCGATGCCCGGCACCGTCCGGCCGACCTGCCGTTGACCGCCGCGGGTGGGCTGGCGTTTCTCGACCACTGGTACCGCCGGTGGCACGACGGGATCCGGTCGATGGACGAGAAGGCGCTGGCGCGACCGCTGGGTCCGAAGGCCGGCCCGTACGCCGACGACACGATGCTCGGCCTGATCGCCCACATCAACCGCGAGACCATCCACCATGGCGCCGAGATCTGTCTGCTCCGCGACCTCTACCGCGCCGGGTAGCTGCTCGTCAGACCCGCAGCACGATCTTCCCGGCCGCCTGGTTGGTCTCGCCCCGACGGTGGGCGGCGGCGGCCTCGGCCAGTGGGAAGACCGAGTCGAGCTCCACCCGGAGCTTGCCCTCAGCAACGAGGTCGGTGATCGCGGTCAGGCCGAGGCGGTCGGGCTCCACCAGGGTGAACTCCGCGCGGATGCCCCGCCGCCGGCCCTCCTGGACGGTCGCCTCGTCGACGGACAGGATGCAGACGTACGAACCGCCGTCCTTCAGCACGTCGAGCGAGCGCCGGCCGGTGTCGCCGGCGATCGGATCGAGGACCAGATCGACCGGCCGCTCGCGCAGGACGGCGGCGAAGTCCTCGGTGCGGTAGTCGATCACCTCGTCGGCCCCGAGCGACCGCACGAAGTCGTGCTTGGCCGCGCTGGCGGTCCCGATCACCTCCGCGCCGAAGCTCTTCGCGAGCTGCACGGCCAGGTGACCGACTCCGCCCGCGGCCGCATGGACCAGCACGCGCTGCCCCGAGCGCAGCCCTCCGGTCTCCACCAGACCTTGCCACGCCGTCAGCGCAGCGAGCGGCAACCCCGCGGCCTGCTCGACACTCAGTGACGCGGGCTTGCGGACGAACTGCCGCGACGGGGCGGCGACGTACTCCGCGTACGCCCCGGGCAGCACCGGGAACTTCGGCATTCCCAGCACCTCGTCGCCCACCTGCAGCCAGGTCACGCCGGGCCCGACCTCCTCGACCACGCCGGCCACGTCGTACCCCAGGATCACCGGAGCGTCCGCGTCGGTCGCGTCCCCGCCTTTCGCGCGGCGCTTCCAGTCCGTCGGGTTGACTCCGGCCGCCTGCACCCGGACCAGGATCTCGGTCAGCCCGGGCGACGGCCGCCGCACGTTCTCCAGGTGCAGCACCTCGGGTCCGCCGGCGCCCCGGGCGACCACGGCCCGCATCGTCTTCTCGTTCGCTGTCATGCCCCGAAGTCTCGCCCGGCGGCGCGGTCGTGCCTACTGGCCTGATGGACATCATGTGAAACTATCGGGCCATGTCCGTCCGCCCCGCCCGCAAGCACCGCGTCGCCGTCCTCGCGCTGCCGGGTGTCGTCCCGTTCGAGCTCGCCATCGCGGCGCGGATCTTCGGCGGCGCCTTCGCGGGGGACGATCCGGAGCAGCCGCTGTACGACGTGGTCGCGTGCACGGTCGACGGTTCGCCGGTCGAGACGTCGGACGGCTACGCCATCACCGTCCGGTATGACGCCTCGGTGCTCGCCACCGCCGACACAGTCGTGGTTCCGCCTTCGCATCAACTCCAGGAGATCCTCGACGCCGCGGGTGCGCTCGACGACGCCGTACTGCGTGCGCTGGAGCAGATTCGACCAGGTGCCCGGATGCTGGCGATCTGCACAGGCGCGTTCGTCCTGGCCGCGGCCGGACTGCTCGACGGCCGCCGCGCCGCGACGCACTGGGCCGAGGCCGAGCGGCTCCAGCGGGTGTTCCCTGCCGTCGCGGTCGATCCGATGGTGCTGTTCATCGACGAC